>CAKZUB010000069.1 GCA_937921505.1 uncultured Clostridia bacterium
GTTGATGCGGGTTTGTCTCAACAAACTGGTAGGCACCCCATGGTCCTGCCAGACTTGTAGAAGTTCTATAACTTGTTGGAGTAGAATACCAATAATAAAGACCAGAGGCAAACCAATACCACAAATTATCCTTTTTAACTAGATGATATGCTTCTGTTTCACGTGGAGCTGTGTCTCTGAAGATTTGACTATGAAAATCAAGGTAATCGGGAGTTAATTTCAATATTGCTGCTATTCGTCCTCCTGGCTGATGATCCATATTTGCAACTAAATACCCGTCAGCCCCATCCTGGAAAACACTGATATCATTAGGAGCTCCTTTAACACGTTTTGGTAAACTCATTGTTTTGGCAAATGTATAATTACCATCCGGTGTATCACTGGTTGCACTCACAATCTTGCCTTCCATGTGAGTAATTAAAACATACTTGTTGGTTGATGCATTATATAAAATACTCGGTCTTCCAACCCACTTGGTTGCATCCGTTAAATATGTTGGCCATCCAGAAACTCCAGGATATATAACATTATTTCTAAACTCCCAGTTTACTAGGTCTGTTGATCTGTATACTTTTACTGCGTTATAACCTGCATAACCCGTTGTTGGAACCGTTCCAGTGCCTGGAAAATCCACACCAACCAAATAGTAATAGTTTCCTGCCTTAATTATATTTCCACCTTGTGCTTTAACTGCTTGCCCATTCGTGTCCAACCAATATGTAGTATTGTCTATTGTTGCATTTGCATTTGCATTTGAGTTTGGCGTTTCTTGACTGATTACCGAAGCTGATGCAGCACTAACTATAGTATTTGGGATTATCATAATTATGAGGGCTATCCTAAGTACAAGCTTGATTATTTTTCTTTTCTGCTTTAACATTCTTTATGCTCCTTTCAATTTTTAAAATCTTTGTCTTCTTCTCTTTAAGAAAATAGTCTGGGTTTGAACCAGACTATTTTTATTTAAGCTAGTGTATATCTTATATTATAAATTAATTCCTTTTTTACTACAGAATTCAAGATATTGTTTGATAAGCTCTGCCTGAACGATTTCTATAGCACCTGTCTTATTTAACTTACCTTTATATTCTTCAAAAACAGACTCTGTATTCTCCCCAAACAAACCTAGCTGGAAAGAATTGCTATATTCTTGAAAAATTGAATTTAGTAAAGCTAACTCTGTTTGTACTGGTACAGGATTAAACGAAAATCCGTCAATTGGAGTACTAAAAATATTTTTCTCAAGAGAAGCTTCAAGAGTTAATTGTCTTGGATCTGTATCTGCAGACTTTGGCATATTTTCTGTACGGAAAGCCCATCCATAATGATCAAAATTATAGTTTGCCGCAGCTGGACCTGCTGCTCTTAAACCATCATCCTGGATTGTATAGTGTTCTCCTTCGATACCACCTATGATCAGCATATTAAGAGCTGGATCATTTTTAATGTAATCTAATACTAAAGCAGCTCTTTCTGGATTTTTAGAATGTGCTGTAATAGCCATTGCATCACCTGAATAAGGTGATAATTTAAACTTTGCATTTGGTGTTACATCATAAACTGCATAAGTCCCTACTCCAGAATCCTCTAACTCTTTTCCGTACTTAAACATATTAGGATTCCAAATAAGTGAAGCACTTTTCCCTTGAACAAATGAATCCTGTACAGCAATTGAATTGTTGATTGCATTTTTTGACCAAACCTTGTTCTTCGCAAAGTCAGCCATTTCTAACACAAACTCTTTATACATATCTGAGGTTGGATAATAATAGAACTCTTCTGTTTTTGGTGCAGCATCACTGTTATTATGTATATAATGGAAATCATAACCATTTGCTACATTACCAGTCATTTTTTCTGCTCGCCACAGATAGAACATAGGTTCGGCATTTCCAGCTGCTGCATAGGCCTCAATATTTTCTTTTTCTGCTATAGTATAGACATATTGTTTAAATGTATCCCAACTATTTATTGCTGGCAAATTATGTTTTTCTCGTAAATCTTCTCTTATCATAAGAAGATCTTTAAACTCAAATCCAGCAGCATTTCTAGGTACTGCGAAAATCTTACCATCTAAAGAAATCTGTTCCCAAGAAGCAGGCACTTGAGAGAGATAAGTTTGAGGCATCCATTCTTTTACCCAGTCCATCGTTAACTCTTTGAAAGCTCCTTTTGCTGATTCCTCTGAATAATAACACCAACTAGATGTAAAAATTAAATCCACTGCATCACTACCAGCTAACATAAGTGGGTATTTTACCGAATAGTCTGCCCACGATAAAAAGTTTACTTTAAGTGTTGCATTTAGATCAGGTTGTAAATAATCACTGTTTACTTTGGCTACAACCTTATCCAAATCAGTTGGTACATCCCCTAATACATACATATCAATTGTTACTGGATTTGTAACGTCATAAGCTGAATACGGTCCTTCTTTATCTGTTGCATCCCCTTTGTCTACTTTTGTTGCTGGCACATTTTCTTTAACTGATGGTACTTCATTTTTATTACCACAAGCTGAAAGATTTAACATTAACATAAATACTAATAATACGGATATTAACTTTTTCATTTCTTTTCCTCCTCTTAGTTTATACGGATTAATTTTTCATCTATTTCAAACATTTAATATGTTTAAAACCAAGATTAACCTTTTATTGCCCCTACCGTAAGTCCTTTAATAAAGTATTTTTGTAAAAACGGATAAAGTAATACCATCGGACCAGTAGTAATAATAAGCATTGCCATTTTCATCGATTCCATTGGCATTTGCTGAACATCTAGGCCTGATAATAAGGCTACACGTTTTAAAGCCTCTGCACTGCTTATCATACTTTGTAGCATATATTGCAAACTAAATAATTCATAGCTCTTTATGAATAACATGCTTGAATACCAATCATTCCAATATGATAAGGCTGTAAATAACCCTAATGTTGCAAGTAATGGTTTGCATACCGGAAGTATTAAAGCATAAAATATTCTAAAATCACCAGCTCCGTCTATTTTACCTGATTCGATTAGCTCAAATGGTATACTTTTCATAAAGTTTTTAGCTATTATCATATTCCAGACAGAAAACATCCCAGGTAATATAAGCGCATGTAAATTATCAGTAAAATATAATGCTTGTGTACACAATAAATACCATGGTACTAATCCACCGCTAAACAGTGTTGTAAAGAAAAAGAAAAAAGATAGCTGATCATTCCATTTAAAATCTTTTCTAGCCAAAACATACCCTGTCATAGTTGCTATAGCTACTGCTCCAAAAGTTCCAAGTACAGTTACAAAGGTCGTTACACCGTAAGCACGAATAATAGTACTCGGATTTCTGAGTACAAATTGATATCCTTCTAATGAAAATTCTCCACTTGGTATAAAAAAGTTGAATCCATTTGTTATAATTGATTTTTCGGATGTGAAGGATGCAATAACAATTAATAAAAATGGTAAAAGACAAGCTATACTAAAAATGCTAATGAAAGAATTTCCTACAATAGAAAATACCAATTTACTTTTATCTTGTTTTATTTTCATTTCCTTATTTCTAATAGGAAATACTCGTTTACTCTTATATTGTTTTATTTTCATTTCCTTACCTCCCATCATTAAAATAACGCATTTTCTGGTTGTAATTTTTTAACTATATAATTAACAGTTATAATTGTAACAAAGCACATAACAGATTGATATAGGCCCGCAGCTGCTGACATTCCAAGATTCGGGGATGTCAATAAAGATCTATATACAAAAGTATCTATAATATCTGAAGATCTTAGTAACAGTTGATTGTTTTTAACTATCTGATAAAACATACCAAAGTCTCCTCTAAATACATTACTTATGCCCAGCAAAAACATTATCATCATAGTAGGTTGGATTGACGGCAGTGTAATATATTTAATCTTTTTCCATATATCAGCACCATCAATATCAGCCGCTTCATATAATTCTTGACTGACGCCTGCTATAGCTGCCAAATATATGACTGATCCGTATCCGGCAGACTTCCATAACCTTAGTAAAACCATAACTATTGGCCATTGCTTCGTAGCGGCATAAATATTAATAGACTCTACTCCTAGAAGATTAAGTACATTATTTAAAACTCCATATTCATATCCAAATAACGTTGTCATTATTGATGAAACCACTACCCATGAAATAAAGTAAGGTAGAAAAATAAGTCCTTGCGTAACTCTCTTAAAAACTTTTTTTGTCATTTCACTTAAAATTATTGCAAACCCAACTTCAACGACCATGCCCAGTGTAATAAAGACCGCATTGTAAAGAATGGTGTTTCTTGTAAGCGTCCATAGTTTATCAGAAATAATAAGATATCTGAAATTTTCAAATCCTACCCAATCACTACCAAAAATACCTCCTGCATAATTGTAATTTTTAAAAGCTAGCACAATTCCACTCATTGGTATGTAATTAAAAATTATTACATACAACATTGCTGGAAGCAGCATTACTAACAATGTTTTATTTTTTTTTAAATCTGATAGTAAAGAATTTTTATTATCACTACCCTTTTGATTCATCTTGTGTCCCTCCCTGTGAATTTTTAATTGTCATACTCACATTATATCAAGGAATATAGATGATAGTTATAGTAATATGCGTATATATATAGTAATATTGATGAATGGATAAGTTCAATACACGGTCAAGTGTATACAAAATCATCAATTCATAGTATTATATGATTACGTTTCATAAGATACTTTATAATCAAAAAACTGACTTTTTCTCCAAGTGTCAGCTTTACTACATCTTACGCGAGCGAAAAACAATAATAAAAAACTTTGAATAATAAAAGACTTTAGATTATTAGCAGTCCTCTATGAATTAAGATAAATAACATCATAATGACACGACGTTATTACAGCTGTATTTATCTAAGAATACTACCACCTAGAAATCATGGAGATAATCATATTAAAGAGGAGGATCTTATTAATGTATACACTTTTAATTTGTGATGATGAATTTTATACAAGGAAAGGGATATTAAATGAACTTCCGCTAGATAGCCTTAGCATTAGTAAGGTAATAGAAGCTGACGATGGTGTGGATGCTTTAGAAAAGGTTAATCTCTGTGAACCAGATATTGTGCTCACAGACGTTCGAATGCCTCGCATGAACGGTATTGATATGGTTTATGAATTAAGAAAAAAACACCCAAACTGTATTGTTATATTCATGAGTGGCTACTCCGATAAGGAATATTTAAGATCAGCCATAAAATTACATGCCATACATTATGTTGATAAGCCTATTATTATAGATGAACTGATACTTTCTATTCAAGAAGCCATACAAATATGTGATAGTAGAAATACATCTAACAATATTATATCTGCTGTTAGTATAAATGAACTTGCTCTCGATTTAACGCATAAGGAATATAATCGTAAGGATATAGATCTTAAAATAAAAATGCTCAAAAAAATTAATCCTAACTCTAGTTATTGTGTCACAATCATTTTAAAAACCTTAATCGAACCAGAAACTGATATATATTATAGTAGTCAAATACAACAATCTATATTTAAAAAAATAGATATGCTTTTTAATCAGTACGATCTTCCTTACATACATGGATTTAAAAATACAGACGCTCTAATCATTCACCTGTTAACTGACACCAAAAAGATAACTGCTTCTCCAAAAACTTTTCTTTTGAACTTAATAAGCAAACTTTCTACTAGTATTTGCAACTATCCACATTTCTTATCTATAGGTATGCCCGTTAAAACCATATATAACTTACATAAATCATATAATACTGCTATATTAAGCATCCAAGATAATTTTTTTATTGGGACTAATTCAATAACCATTTTCAAAGAAGAAACCAAACCCATTTATTTATTAGATGAAAAATTTTTGCCATTATTTAAAGATTCATTAATAAGAAAAGATTTTTATGAAACAAAAGAACTTGTAAATAGTTTAACAACTGAACTCGCAAAATATAATGGTACGTTAATAAGTAATGTAAAAAATATATTTCTCAGTTTAACTTTATGCCTCTTACAATATGCGGAGAGTAAATATGTAAATGTTTTTTTTAAATTGGGAACAAAGAAACATGCCTGGGAAATCATTTCTGAACTTAATACGTTAATAGATCTTAAAATTTTTTTACTTGATTGTTTAAATATTTATATAGATTCTGTTGATGTGCAAGTTGAAAGCAATACAATTGTATCTGCAATAATTAATTTCATCGAAACGCATATCTCTAATCCTAATTTAACAGTTCAAATGATTAGTGATTTTCTACATTTATCCCCAGGATATGTCCGTCTTATTTTTAAACAAAATACTGAAACAACTATTAACCAATATATAACTGAATTACGTATCGATAAAGCAAAAAAAGATTTAATGGATATACGCTTTAAAATATCTGAAGTGGCTATAAACTCTGGATATGAGGATAACAATTATTTTTCAAAGGTTTTCAGAAAACATACTGGTGTATCCCCCTCAGAATATCGTGAAGGTGTTTTATTATGAAATTAACTATGAATTCTATTCGTAATTATTTTTTATATAAATTAAAACTGAAATTTAAATTTTTATTTACCTTTATTATTATCATCATACTACCTATGCTTATATTATCATTTTCCACTTACATCTCGACTGCAAAAAATTTAAATGATCGGATTAAGTACTCTGTAGTTCAAAGCTTTGATCAAACACTTATGTCTATAGAAAATATGATAGTTCAATATGATAATCTTTGCTTCACAATAAGCCGTTCCAAAGTTTTTTCGCAAATTATTACTACACATGATACGGAATATTCTCCTAACAAACAGGCTTTAGATAAAATTAAGCTTAAAGAGACTATATATTCACTTATAAGCAGAACAAATCTAAGCTCTATTAAATTATATTTTAAAGATGATTTTTCTTATTTTACAAATGGTACTCAGTATTATAATATAAGTCAAGTAGATACAGAAATATGGTATCAATTATTAATATCTAAATTTATAAATGAAAAAGAAACTGTTTTATTTTGTCCTCCTTCATATCTACCTGAAAATAATACTCAAGATGTCAAACAATTATCTATTGCCCGAATTATTATTAATGATAATAATTATAACGATTATATAGGTCTTCTGCGACTTGATTTTCCTGAAAGTTATTTACTAGAAATACTAAATAAAAACAATTCTATCCCTGGTAGTCTAACTTATATACAGAATTTTAATGGAGAAGTAATTTCTACAACTGATGAATCCCTGATGAATATCTATCAAACTTCAAAAATCAATTATGACATATCAGAAAATCAATGGTTAAAAATAAAAATTAATCATAAATACTACCTGATTAATATGCAATCCATAGGAAACTTTAACTGCAATCTAGTAACTATATTACCCTACGAGCAAATAATAAAACCCATTTATAGTATTCGTAGTATGATAATAATTCAGCTTGTTGTTTTAATTCCAATAGCTTTTGCCTTCGCCTTATTAATTTCTTTCTCAATGACAAACCGTATTTTAGGTGTTATAAAAAAGATGAATTTAGTTAAAATGGGTAAGCTTGAACTTATTAATGTAGAGCCCAGTAAAGATGAAATAGGCGAACTTTATGAAAGTTATAATTATATGATATGTGAAATGAAAAAGCTAATAAAAATCCAATTTGAAATTGGTAAGGAAGTAAAGAATGCCGAGCTCAATGCATTACAAGCTCAGATAAATCCTCACTTTCTATACAATACCTTGGATATGATTAACTGGTTTTCGGCACAAAATATGCATGTTGAGATTCGAACTGCCGTGATCGCTCTTGCAAAATTTTATAAATTAAGTTTGAGTAAGGGTTGTGAGGAAATTACTATTAAAGATGAACTTACACATATAACAATGTATATGCAAATACAGAATTTAAGATATAGAGATCAAATTCGCTTTGAGATTCAAGTTGCTAATGAATTAATGAATTTTTATATTGTAAAAACAGTATTACAACCTATTGTGGAAAATGCAATTATACATGGAATTATGGAAAAATCAAATAAAATTGGACATATCATTATATCTTGTGAAGAGACAGAAAATGATCTTATTTTTTATATTAATGATGATGGCGTAGGGATGACTGAGTATCAGTTAAGTCGTATTTTTTCAATTGAGAAAAACAATCAAAGTGATGATTATCATGGTTATGCTATCGTTAATGTTCAAAATCGTCTTAAGCATTTTTATGGAGAAAATTACGGACTTAAATATTCAAGCCTTCTAGAAAAAGGTACTTTTGTTGAACTTAAAATCCCAAAAAACCTTAATACAAGTAAGCGCATGAACAAAAATACCTTGTAAACAAAAAAGCATCGGCAATTTGGCCGATGCTTTTATATGTTTGTTTTAAATATGTCCCAAAATGCCGTTCCTGCAATTTTGACGCCCTAGCCGTACTAGGGGGGTGACCTTCGAATATAACTTTGCCTTCCACTGCCCAAAGGGAATTAGCTTGTGGCCTGACATCGTTATCTAAGAAATCGGTCTCCCAATCTTATGTTGTAGGTTCAAAATAACAAGTTCTCGTACATCTCAGGTTTTATTTCATACCCTTATTATATCATTTTCTATCTGTTTTGCAAGTTAAATCATAAAATATCCTTGGGAAAAATTCCCCAGTATTCTAGTTAGATTGTCCTTTAATTCTCTTTAGTCTAAAGAAATCTTCTCTTTCTTTTTCTTCAAGTACTTCTTGAATATATTTAACTTGTTCTTTGTATTTTGGTATTTGAATATTTTGAAGTGCTTTTGTTCTTTTCTGTGTTTTTTGTATTTCTTTAGCAAGCTTATAGATAGAATTTTCTATTTCCGCGAGTTCATAAATCATATATTTACCTTCTCTAAATTGATGAGCTGCTTCATCGAGTGCTGGATTGGTATTATGAAATCCATAGCTTGGAAGTACTTCTATTTTATCATATTTAAGTGTTGGAATATCCACTCCCATAACACTTTTAAGAAGCACTTCAAACTGCTCATCTTTCGGAATACTGAGTGCCACATTCTCAACACTTTTAATACCCATTGTAATATTAACTGTTTGAAGCCCTGAGTAGGCATCTTCAATAACATTATAAATATTAGCCTGAATGTCTTTAGCTTTATCTACAAGGGCCATCATCTCTTTAATCAAGATATTTCTCTTTTTATCTAGAAGCTCAAATCCTTTTTTTGATAGATTTAATGAAGACTTTGCCTTTATGAGATTTGATTTGGTAGGTGCAATAAGTACAGCCATAATGACTACTCCCTTTTACCTTTATAGTACTTTGTAATCTGTTCTGGTTTTAAACGATCTAAGTCTGATCGTGGTAATATCGATAGCATTTTCCAACCTAGATTTAAAGTTTCAATAATGCTCCTATTTTCAAAACTGCTTTGTGCAATAAATTTTTCCTCAAGGACACGTCCGAATCTAAGATAGAGTTTATCAATGTCTCCTAAATCATCTTCACCTATAATTTGTGCCAGTGAGCGTAAGTCCTGAACTTTTGAATAAGATGAAAAGATTTGACTTGCAAGGTCTGCATGGTCTTCTCTTGTATAATCTTCTCCTATACCGTCTTTCATAAGACGTGACAAAGAAGGAAGTATTGCTATAGGTGGATAGATGCCTTTTTGATTAAGCTCACGCTCTAAAACAATTTGTCCTTCTGTAATAAACCCTGTAAGATCTGGGATAGGATGGGTAATATCGTCATTTGGCATTGTTAAAATTGGGATAAGTGTAATAGACCCCTCTTTACCTTCTATCATACCAGCTCTTTCATAAATAGTTGAAAGATCACTGTATAAATAACCCGGATAACCTTTACGTGATGGGACTTCCCCACGTGCAGATGAAATTTCTCTAAGTGCTTCACTGTAGCTTGTCATATCAGTCAGTATAACTAAGACATGCATATCGTGTTCAAAAGCTAGATACTCTGCTGCTGTCAGTGCGCACCTCGGAGTTGAGATTCTTTCTGTGATCGGATCATTTGCAAGATTAAGATACATGACAACATGATCAAGTACGCCAGCTGCTTCAAAGCTGCGTATAAAATAACTTGCATCATCATGCCTTACCCCCATAGCTCCAAATACAACTGCAAAATTATCACTATTTGCTCCTTCTATTTTTGCCTGTTTAACAATTTGCACTGCAAGCTCATTATGTGCAATGCCATTTCCCGAAAAAATAGGAAGCTTTTGTCCACGTATCAGTGTCATAAGTGCATCGATTGCTGAAATACCTGTTTGTATAAAATCTCTTGGATATTTACGTGCTACTGGATTAATAGGTCTCCCATTTATGTTGTATTTGTTTTGTGAGATAATTTGATAAGACCCATCTATAGGTTCTCCCATACCATTAAAGGTTCTTCCAAGTATTTCTTTCGCAAGTGGCAGCCTTAATGGTTCTCCTAAAAACTTTACTGTGGTATTATGAGTAGAAATGCCAGCAGTTCCTTCAAAAACCTGAATAACTACTTGGCCCTTGTCTATTTTAATAACTTTGCCTTTTCGCATTTCATTTTGATCAATTTTAATATCAACCATCTCACCGTAAGCTACATCTTCTATATTGGAAAGGACAATGAGTGGTCCTTCTACTTTGTCAAGCTTTAAGTATTCTTTTCTCATAAGCTTCCCTTTCCTTCTATTATTGGTATTTTTGCATTAAATCTGTATAGTTCTTAGCTATCTTTTCACCTAATAAATCAAGTAATTCAACATGGTCATTAGATACATCATATTTCATCTTAACAACTTCTTCAAAAGTAGGTTCTTTACGTATTGTAGAAATAGGAATACCCATTTTCACACACTTAAGCGTATTTTCATAAAGCGTTTGAATCACCACCAACATTTTATATTGCTTGTTTAAAGTCACATAAGTGTCTTCTTTATGCAGTGCATTTTGCTGCAAAAACGCCCTTTTAATAGTTCTGGCAATTTCTAATATCAGTAGTTGATCATTCGGTAAAACATCTTCACCAACAAGTTGTACAATTTCATTAAGTTTTTCTTCTTCTTGTAAGAGACGCATCATCTTTGTGCGAAGCTGTATCATATCTGGCGCCACATTTTCTTTGTACCAAGCTTCAAGCATTGTAATATAGGCACTGTAGCTTGTTAAATAGTTAATAGCTGGATAATGCCTTGCATAGGCAAGTTTTTTATCAAGTGCCAAAAAAGTACTGACAAATCTCTTTGTATTTTCAGTAACTGGTTCTGAAAAGTCTCCTCCTGGGGGTGATACAGCGCCTACAATGGTCACTGAAGCTTCTTCTCCACTTAGGGTATGCACACAACCTGCTCTTTCATAAAACTGCGCAAGTCTTGAAGGCAGATAAGCTGGATAGCCTTCCTCAGCCGGCATTTCTTCAAGTCTTCCTGATATTTCGCGAAGTGCCTCTGCCCATCTGGATGTAGAGTCTGCCATAATGGCTACATCATAGCCCATATCTCTAAAATATTCTGCCATTGTAATGCCTGTATAAATACTTGCTTCACGCGCCGCAACAGGCATATTAGAAGTATTGGCAATAAGAATAGTTCTTTCCATAAGATATCTGCCAGTCCGCGGATCAATAAGTGTTGGAAACTCTTCAAGCACACTTGTCATTTCATTGCCTCGTTCTCCGCATCCTACATAAACAATAATATCTGCATCACTCCATTTTGCAAGTTGATGCTGCGTAACTGTTTTCCCTGTTCCAAACCCTCCCGGCAGTGCAGCTGTCCCTCCTTTTGCAAGTGGAAAAAAGGTATCAATAACTCTTTGTCCTGTAATAAGAGGCTTATAAATAGGTATTCTTTTTCCTATAGGCCGTGGTTTTCTAACTGGCCATTTCTGCATAAGGGTAAGCTCTATCTTATTCCCATCTGAACTTTCCATAATAGCTATTGTATCTTGAAGTTTATAGATACCATTTGGTTTAACTTCAATTATTTTACCTTCTTGTATATAAGGAGAAAGCATGACCTTATGCATAATACTTAGAGTTTCCTGCACCTTAGCATAAGTTTGTCCCGGTTTTAAGGTATCTCCTTGTTTAACAGTCAGTTCCACTTCCCACTCTTTGTCCTCATCTATCGACAATAAGCCTATTCCTTCTGGAATAAAGATCTTAGACAGTGTCTGTATCTTTTTAAGTGGTCTTTGAATACCATCAAATATATTCCCTAGCATCCCAGGCCCTAGAGTTAAAGATAAAGGGCTTCCTGTAGCTGTTATCTTTTCTCCTGTCTTTAATCCTTCAGTCTCTTCATAAACCTGAATAGTTGCAATATCTCCTTCTAGTGAAACAACTTCTCCAATCAGCTGTTTTTCTCCAACAGTAACCATTTCATTTACTTTAAAGGACGCCATTTGACTTCCTTTAACAACTGGTCCATTAATAAGCTGAATAATGCCTAGCTGATTATCCAAGAGTCTCACCCACCTCTCCTATAGTAGTAAATACGGTTTCTATGATATGTCTTTTTGAATCTTCAAGTAATACTATAATACTTTCATCTATTCTCATATTGAGTTTAGGATCTTCTATAATGATCCCCCCGAGTATATTATCATTTGTCACTTCAAATTTTAACTTTTCTGCATCTAATCCTATACTTACGAGTATCTCTTCAATATAGTCTTTATGTTCCTTATAATCTTGCGCTGTCATATAAACCATTAAATCATTTGCATAATCTTTTAAATCCTTAAACCTAATAAGATACTGCTTTAAATAAATTCTATAAGGCTCCGACTGCACAAAAATTTTTACCTTATCTTTTAAATGATCCATAAATATATTAATATATCTTTCCTTAGTAAGCATCTCTTCTCTTTTTGCTGCTATTTTTCCTTTACTGACAAGTTCAATTTTTTTGGCTTCTGCACGTTTCATGGCGTTTTCTATAATAGTATTTACTTCTTTATCTGCCTTATCTTTACTTATTGCGATACGTTTTCCATACTCTTTATCAAGTTCAGCTAATTTTTTATCAATATCTTCCTTGATATCTTGATGCAAAAGTTTAGAAAACAAGGCAAGTTTCTGCTCGAGCGTAACCACATTTATCACCTCATATGCGTATTCCTACTGATTCTCTGATATAATTTGTAATCACATCAGCTCCTCTAGTAGTCCCGTGTCTGTCTGGAATCTCTATTATAAGCGGCTTTTTTAGTTTTAATTTATAGTCCATTATTTCTTCTTTTGCTAAATCTACTATTTTTTCTGTAAGTATAATGATCCCAATATCAGGGTCAAGAATAGCCGCCTTCATGACTTCTAAAACATCGTCTTTCGTATGAACAATAACTCCTTCTATGCCTGAAAGTCTCATCCCTACCCAGGTATCTCTATTATCACTGATTAAAAACGATTTCATATTAGACACCCTCTCTCTAGATAATCTTCCTTACATAAATAAAATAAGAATAGAAATAATCATACCATAAATGGCAATCCCTTCTGCCATTCCTACAAATATAAGAGTCTTCCCAAGTATCGCAGGATCTTCTGAAACAGCACCTATAGCTGATGAACCTACTGATCCAACTGCCATTCCTGTCCCAATTGTTGCAAATCCTGTACTTAAAGCTGCTGCTATATACTTAAGTCCTGCTGCACTTCCCTGTGCGGCGGCTGCTGCTGTATTTGCTCCCTCAGCGGCCATTACTGGATTTGTAAAACCAGCTATACAAAAAGCTATAACTGTAAGGCTAAATAATGATAAAGAAGTAAGTAGTGCTGTTTTAATACTACCTTTTTTACGAGATTTCATAAACTTAATACCATAGGATATAGTTCCTATTGGTACTAATATTGCTAAAAACATGATTAATTGTATCATTGTATGTTCCACCCTTTCATCTCATGAAAATCTTTGATTTCTTATTCTTATATTTTAACTGGATTATAGGTTATACCATCTCCACTGAAATATTTGCTAAACATCTCATAATATTGAAGTCTTAACCCTTGAATAAATACAATTAAGCCTTCAAGCGTCAAGATCAGCAAGTTACCAAGTATTAGTATAAAGATTTTAAGTATAACGCTTTCCACCATTTGTGACATTTTAATAAATGCCAAGAACAATCCTGCATGATTAAGAGCAAATGCTCCAATACGAATAAAAGAGATTAAATTGCTTAGTGAGCTTAAGATTGTCTCTAAGCCTTCAAAACCGCTTTCTACGAAATAAGATGACTTATCACCCTCAACTAGTGGTGTGTTTCCTTGTATTAAATTGGTAAGTGGTTCTTTAAAAATCATAATAATAAAAGTACTAAGCATAATCCCAACAGGAACAAATACTGAAACTGGAATAATATTGCCCATAGTAAGAGCGAGTATAACTATTGATATAAAAAACAAGTATCCTGCAATACCATTTTTACCAAAGACACCATGTTCAATATCACCTTTACGTAAATAATTAATAATACCTAATACAAAAGATACTGTAAGGACAACTACTCCAAAAATAACGCCTGTAAGTAAGATTGGCAGTATATTGTTTTCATTAAGAGGTCCCCCGTGTACTAGTGCAATCTTCTCAAGGATAGGGACTGTTTCAATACCAAATATACTTCCATATATAAAACCAAATGCGATTGAACTTATTCCTAAGCGCGAAAGCACCCCACGTACCAACTCATTTTTTCTAAAAACCACAACGCCTGCTAGGAAATAAACAAGTCCTTGTCCTATATCACCAAACATGATTCCAAACATCAAACAAAATGTAATGGCTAAAAACGGCGTTGGATCAACTTCACTATATGAAGGAAGACCATAGAGTTTAACAATTGTTTCAAAAGGTTTAATAAACCAATTATTATTAAGAACAGTTGGCGGAACAAGTTCTTTACCTACTTCATCTGTGGTCTTAAAAATCATAAAATATTGGTCTGTAATCTCTAATATAGCTTGTTCTAGCTTTTCTTTATCTTTTTTTCTTATCCATGCATTAAGTACAAATACATTATTACCATCAATAATTTGTCGTTTGACTTCAAGAATTTTTTGCTCAATCTTCACTCTTGTGTGAATTCTATTTAAAAGAAGCATTATCTCTTCTTTATTTTCAATAATATCAGCTTCTAAACTCACTATTTCACTCTCTAACAAGGCTATTTTTTCTTTTATAGTCTGTCTAACCTTATCAATATCTCCTATAAGATTCTCAGGCACATGAATCGGATGCCAGCTTAAGGATTTAAGAATTCTTTGCGTTTCATCTTTTAACTCCTTTAAATAAAAAGCAATATAAATATTTTCTCTGGCTTCTTCAATAGTTCCTATTCTAAAGATAAGCGCACTGATGTTTTCATAATTTCTTTTAATATGCAGCTTATTATCTCGCGAAAGCAAACCAATTTCATACTCAAAATAGTGTAGGTCTGTGACCTCACTAAAATCAATTTTTTCATAAATATATTGGATTTTCTCTTGAAATGCTTGGAGTTCTTTGATTTGTATACGCTTTTCTTTAATGATTTCAATACTAGGTTTAATTCTGTCTGTTATTCTTTTAAGATCTTGCTGCGCATCACTGAGTGAATAGCTGGTGATATTACTTTTATCAATCTCAAGGTCTATATCTAAGTCATTTGCAACTTCTAAAATTGTATTTGCTAAAGTATTATATTGCTGTTCTAGTTCTCCATAGTTTTCTGGCGTGTGCGTCCCTTCACTTGATAACATCGTTTCATACTCATGTACCATATAGTTATGATCATAGACATCACTATGTTCCAAGTTCAAATGAATATTCTCCAAAAGCACTAATTGTTGTAATATGGCATGTTCTTCATCTAGAGAACCTACTAGATTCAGCAGCAGCATTTTTTCAATTGCCATGCTAACTTCCTCCGCTCTTTATATTGTATGAACTAAATATTTTTTCAGTTCATTTTCCGGTAAGGTATATCTTATCCCTTCTGTAAGTGCAACAAGATCTTGTACTTCTATATAAAGAGTATATATATACGCTAAAGATGTTGTAATACTTTTCTCATCCTTATTCATCTTCATTGCATACTGATAAATTTGCTTATCAATAGTATGCTCAAGAAAAGTATCACTTTGATGATCAAGAGATATTGATAGATATTTTTTACATAACTTTTTAAATTCATCTAAGCTTTTAGTATAACATAACTTTTTTAACCTTTGATAAGTAATTTTTCTTCCAAAAGGCAAGCTATAGATAAGTATTTCTTCTGGAGAAATATCATAGTACTGGGTAGCTCTATAGATCCACTGTACATTAATCAGGTCTATGCGTGTACCAATCATTTTTTGTGCTACTCTTTTATCCTTATCATTAAGCTTTTTTGCTGTCTGCATAAGTTGCTTATAAAATAAAATATATAATTTCATTTCCATATGAAACTCTCTTTTAACTATATCTTCTTGTGCCATCGTCTTAAGTACATTGTAGTATGGTGTTCCTTTAAGTTCATCTATAAATTGTATAACTGTTTTACATGTGACAAGCTTTGGATAAATAGATAAACCATATTTTTCTGAATGTACAAAAAGTTTCTCTGCTTCTTCTTTGCTCTCATTGAGGGCAATACTACGCAGCATCAATTGTAGATCATTTATTTCATATTCCATTAAAAAAGTTTTGAAAAACTCTTTATAACTTCCTGAAAAATAATGGAGCATAGTCTCTATCTCTTTTACGATATGACGTTCTAAAAGAACTTCTAAATCTACCCGATGTATATCATCTGCTTTATACTTATTCATAAGTTGCTTGTAAGGAGGCCTTTCTTTTAAAAACTCAGTAACTTGTGTTATGGATTTAAAAGTTATTACTTTTTGCCATTCTTTATTTGATAAAAGTCCTCTTTTTCTGGCATGTATTTTAGTATTAATTGCTTGATAAGATGCAAAAGAGTTCATATCATTCCTCCAAAATAAAAAGTTCATTAAATATTTGATCTAATAGCGTCTTTTCTGCTTGTAGGTAATGATTTTCTATAATACGTATTATTTCTTTACTTTTCTCTTCTTCTTTCTTATATTGCTGCGTGCCGCTTTCTACAATCTGATTATAAATTTCTATAGCTTCTTGTTCTGCTTTACCTATAACTTCTTCTCTATAACTTTTCATTTGATTTTCATATTGTTCTTTTCTCCGTATAAGCATTTCTTCATTATCTTGTTTAGTAGTAAAGACTGTAGAGTCAATTCTAACAATTTCTTTGACAATATCTTGCATAATATCTTCCATATAAATTCCTTTCTATAAAACCTATCTATTAACATTTTAGCGATTTATGCATTAATTTATAACTTATATTCTATCACTTTATTATAAAAAATAAAGAGCAATCTTATAATATATTCTTAAAGCTATCTGAAAACGCATAAAGAACCTTCTATCTTTTAACAAGATATAAGGTTCTTTCATTAATCTTCTTTGACTAATTGAAGAATCGTGGCTTTTAACTTACTTCTTTCTTTTCCAAATACGATAAGCTTTGTATAATTATAACTATCAATTTCTTTTGTAAAAGTAATATCATAGGAAGTAAACATTTTTCTTTCTTTTGCTTTAACTTTTTCTACTTCTCCTTTTTCTAAGGAATAGCCTAGTAAAAGAATAGTCGCATTTTCTTGTGAAAGAAATATATTTAAGACACTGTTTAAAATCGTAAAACCAACAACTAGTACTGTAATTAAAATACTTGCTTTATTAATAGGTTTTCCACCAATTAATGCTGAACTATTAATGAAAAGGGCTGCTACTATACACACAAAACTTACTGTGGTAAAAAAATCTCTTTTTATTGCTAAAAACTTAATACTATCTTGGTTTTGTTTTTTAAATTCAGTTGCCAAAGTACTATTTATCAACTTAAGTATACCAACAAGTATGTAAATAAGTGCTATAAGATAGTATGACCATTTGATATCCATTTTTACTCATCCCTCTCATACATTTAAAAAATAACTGCTTAATAAGCAGTTATTTCATACAACATTGTTTGTATTTTTTTCCACTTCCACAAGGACAAGAATCATTACGCCCAATCTTTTTGTCTTTTACAATTGTCTTTGTTTTATTATATTCTTTTTTGATAGTCATGCGTTGTTCTTCTGTTAGAAGTTCTTCCCACTGTGGTAAATTATAAAGCCATTCAGCCTTAGCATCCAACATATTCCAATATAACTTTTCTAAGTCAACTTCTAACTTCACAATGGAAGATGCATCTAATTCTTCAAGGTTATACTCTGTATTTTTAAGACTTAAGTTAATACCATCTACAAATCCTAAAAATTCAATATCATTCATATTAAAACGTTTACCAAGTTCTGATATTGTTCCTTCTACTACTTCTTCTTCTAAATGAGAAAGAATATAATCATAGACATCACGTTCTCTTGCTAAGTAATCTTCAACAACTTTTTTGTATTCTTCTACTGATCTTTCTTTAGCATCTTCGCCATAATTATTCCATTGTTCATATAAACTCATTGAAATTCTCCTTTTTACTTTAAATAAGTCCCTACTATTTCACCGTAATAGAGCACATGATAGTCATTAGTATTATAAAATGTTGTTACCATATCAGATGTAACGCTGCTCGTGGTAACTTCTTGTTTACTTATTATTTTACACTCATAATGCAAATCACACTCACCTACTAGCGGAGCATTTACCTGATGGGCTTCTAGCTTTGAAAGGTTTAACTCCTGCCATTTATTACAGTCGCGTCCTGATTGACTGCCGCAATGGCCAAGTTCCTTTTTAAGTTGCCCTTGCAGAGGAATACTTACCGTAAAACAGTCAGCCTGCTCTATTAATTGATAGGTATGTCGTGAATATCTTACCATCACCATAAAGATGGGTTTACCCCACATAAATCCTATGCTTCCCCAGGCAATTGTCATCGTGTTATCTTCTTGAGCGGACCTCACATTTAAGAACGCGCCTTTTGAAAGTGCCTCTAATGCCTCTTTTGCATATTTATTATACATTACTTCTTTCACTTTTACCACTCCTTATTTTTACATAGTATCTATTATGCTGCTTAATCTATATATATGGAATAGGAGCTTGTATTATTATACCAAAAAACTACTTACGATATGCTTCATTTCACGAGTTTCACAAACAGTTTTATGTTTAATCTCCTTTGTAGCTATTTGATCCATTGCTTTTGGCATATCCCCTTTTATAAGTGCATGCATTTCTTCTAATAATGTAAAATCATCAATGTTTTCAAATTTGCTATCTAGTGCAGTCATAACACTACTTGTAAATTTATAAGGACTCGCTGTAGATATAATGACACTAGGGACTGTATCGTTTGTTTCTTTCATATATTTATCATATACTGCATAGGCTACAGCAGTATGTGTATCCATAAGATAATTTTCTTCTTCATATACCTTTTTGATATAAGCTTTGGTTGTTTCATCGTCTGCATAACCACCATAGAAATCACTTAATCCACTTTTCATACTTTCTGTAATGGTATATTTACCTTGTGTCCTAAGTTCATCCATCATCTTCACTACATTCTCGGCATCTCCGCCACTTATATGATAAAGCAATCTCTCAAGATTACTAGATATCAAAATGTCCATAGAAGGGGAAATAGTTAAATGGAAATCTCTGTTTCTATCATAGGTGCCTTTTTGAAAGAAATCAAATAATACTTTGTTAGTATTTGAAGCACAAATAAATTTTTGAATAGGAAGTCCCATATGTTTTGCATAATATGCAGCAAGGATATTGCCAAAGTTTCCTGTTGGAACGACAACGTTCATGGGTTGCCCCATTTTAATTTTATTTTCTCTAACTAGTTTTGCATAAGCTGAAAAATAATAGACTACTTGTGGTACAAGTCTTCCTATATTAATTGAGTTAGCAGACGAAAACTTATAATTTTTCTCCGCAACTTCTTGTTCAAAAGCTCTGTCTGCAAAGATTTCTTTCACCCCTGTTTGACAATCATCAAAGTTTCCTTTAACTCCAATAACTAAGGTATTATTTCCTTCTTGTGTCACCATTTGTCTTTTTTGAACTTCACTTACCCCATCTTCTGGGAAAAATATAATAATTTTTGTTCCCTCTACATTAGCAAATCCTTCGAGTGCAGCCTTACCAGTATCTCCTGATGTAGCTGTTAAAATAACAATATCCTTACTCTCTTTATTATACTTTTTGCTTGTTAACATAAAGTAAGGTAAGATCGTTAGGGCCATATCTTTAAAAGCAATGGTTGGTCCATGAAAAAGCTCTAGAAAATTTGCAGATTGTACTGTTACTAAGGGTGTAATCTCCTTATCATCAAATTTTTCATCATAAGCATGTTCAATGCAATATCTTAAATCTTGTGCTTCTATATCTTCAAAAAATAATTTTATCACACGGTAAGCAAGCTCTTTATAATCCCAAGCCAACACCTCTTCTAGCTTAAAATCTATTGATGGGATCTCTGTCGGAATAAATAATCCTCCCTCATCTGATAAACCTTTAAGGATCGCTTGGGTTGCTGTAACATTTTCTAATTTTCTTCTAGTACTTGTGTAAAGACTCATTTATTATCTTCCTTTCACTCAATGTCAAAACATAGCTATACTTTTTTTATATATGTGATTATAACATTATATTGATTAAATGCAAAATAATATTGCTTTATCTATCATATTTTTTACTATTTTACCTTTAATGATCAACTTTGAAACAAACTCCCCTTCTATTCAAGTATTATAAAATAAGGAATTATCTATTTTTTCGACTTATTTGTAACATAAATGTCAAAAGTTTCATACCTTATATTAGAGAAAAATAATGCGGTGTGATTTCCGCTTCTCTATAAGTATAAGTGTTATAAATAATTTAGGAGGTATTTTTATGTCATATCAACATGATTTAGGATGTCTTGTGAATCAAAAAGTAATTATTCGTATTGATCGTTGCAATTACTGTGTTATCATAGCACAAATTTGTCCTTGTTATATAAGAGCAATTGAACTTGGCACTGGTAATGTTAAGTATTTCAACTTTGATCGTATAGAATACATTGAAGATCTTTTGCCTTAATTGTAATTTGTCATTTTAATTTTTTTATATAATTAATAAGGAGGATTTCATATGAGTTGTTGTAAAAAAAATGTAGGAAGTTATTATACTCGCCCTTTCTCTGGCGCTGTTAATCCTTATGCTGGATATGGTGCTGGTGCTGTTGCTGGCGCTTTTAGTCCTTATACTGGCGTTAGTCCTTATGCTGGTGTTAGTCCATGTCCTTGTCCTGGTACTGTTGCTGGTGCTGTTAGTCCTTATTTAACAGATAAATGTGATGATGTAGGTTTTTGTGTAAGTGGCTGTCCATCCGATCTTTTACCCAATGAGCCAATTGGTGTAGGTGGTATCTCCAGCCCATGCTATAATAACACTGATGTGCCATGTGGATGCACTTTAAGAGACGCTGCTTGCAGACTGATTAATCAAAGAGCTATCATCCATGTTGAAGGCTGTAAAATGTGCGTTATTATCATTGCAGTTGGTAAGTGTTTTATAAAAGCAGTTAACTATGCTACCAATAAAGTTGTTTATTTCAACTTAAGCCGTGTTAATAGTATTGAAGATGTACTTCCTCGCTGCTAATCATTTAAGATAAATTCTTAATTGTATTTAAAATGCCAGTAGATAGCTTGCTATCTACTGGCATTACTTATGACTATTGTAATAGTAGGTGATACATCAATTGTTGCGAATATCACCTAATTTTTTCTTGATTCTTTGAAGTGCATTATCAATAGCTTTAACTGGTCTATCAAGCAGCCGTGCTATCTCGTGATAATTCTCACCTTGTGTATAAAGACTCAGTACTTTCCACTCTAACTTGCTGAGTGCTTTTAAAATATGATTATTTAAAACTTCTAAACTTTCCTGATTAATTATTTCATCTTCTGGTGTTACAGATTCATTGTTTTTTATAATATCCATAAGCGTAATGCTATCTTCTTCTTCATCCGCCCCCTTACTATTAATAGGCAGATATAAAGAAATGCTTGTATTAAGAGGCATATGCTTTTGCCTAGATACTGTTTTAAAAGCTGTACTCACCTGCCTCGTGATACAAATTGCAGCAAATGACCTAAAACTTGTTTCTTTGTTAGGATTATAATCACATATTGCCTTAAAAAGACCTATCATCCCTTCTTGTATTAAATCCTCTTTATCCGCACCTATAAAGTAATTAGCCTTTATCTTAGCTCGTACAAATTTTTTATAACGTTGTACTAAAACCTCTACTGATTCTTTATACTGATTGCGATATAAGTCTATAAGCATCTCATCACTCATAGCCTCTAATTCTTTGACACTTAGATTTTGTTCTTGGATAACCATCGTATAGTCCTCCTTAATCTATTTTGCCTCGTCGTAATCTTTCCATTTTTTCTAGTGTTTCTTGATTCATCCACTGCTCTAATGGATTATGCTTAACCGGAGAGTTCGTTTTGGTATAACTTTTATTCATTTGCTTATTTGATTTTACCTCTTCTAATAGCTCAGCAGCTGATACCCGCGTTGCTCCTGCTCCTAAAATAATCACTTGCTCTGTTGCATCTGAAGTTGCAACTCTTACTCTATACTTTTTATGAATAGTCCTCGTTGTTCTTTCTATGTACTGATCAGCCGTTTCTTTTTCTTTTGTATAGATAATATCGACATATTTATTGTATGAAATAACTTGTCCTAAGTTACCCTTTACGTTATAGGCATCAAATACAATGATAATCCGTTCATCAATATAGCCCTGATGATCTGTTAGAACCTGTACTAACTTATCTCGTGCATGTCCTAAATTATCTTTTGCTATTTTATTTAAGTATTCCCACCCAAAAATCATATTATAGCCATCAACTAATAAAAAATTTTGCACTTGTGCCCCCCCTCATTTATAGGATAGGTATTATTCCTAGTATACTATAAATACCATACTTTGTTAATACATAAATCCAACATGCATAAATTTAAAAATTGCATAAATTAAAAACAAAAGGGCTATTCATCTGTGAATAAAGCCCTCTGTTTTTATAATTATCCTTTAAATTTTCTTTGTCTTACCACTTCATAAGCCATGATACTTGCTGCTACAGATGCATTAAGAGAAGATACTTCTCCATACATTGGAATACTTATTACGTAATCACAAGACTCTTTGATGAGTTTAGATATCCCTTCGCCTTCACTTCCTATTACTATAGCTGTAGGTCCTGTAAGATTTTCTTCGTACATTATCTTGCCATCCATATCTGCACAAGCAACCCAAAGTCCCTTTTCTTGCAGTTCTTTAATGGTTTGTGAAATATTAGTTACTTTGGCAACCTTCATATATTCAATAGCTCCCGCCGATGACTTAGCTACTGTACCTGATAACCCTACTGCTCTTCTTTTTGGAATAATGATACCATGTACCCCTGCATTGTGTGCAGATCTAATGATTGCTCCTAGATTATGCGGATCTTGCATATTTTCAAGAATTAATATAAAAGGCTGCTCATTTTTATCTTTTGCTTCTTGTAAAATATCATCTATTTCTACATAACTCTTAGCTGCAGCATAGGCTACAACACCCTGATGTCTTTCTCTGCCTGTTATCTCATCTAGTTTAGCTTTCTCAGCTTCAACAATAACAATTCCTTTATCTTTGGCTTCGCCTACAATCTTTATAATTGAGCCTTCTTTTTCGCCTTTTTGTACTAAAAGTTTATCAATATCCCTACCGGCTTTTAGCGCTTCTATAACTGCATTTCTTCCATAAAGAATATTCTCATCAATTGGTCTTTCTTCTTCAAACTTATCTTCTTGGAATCTATTTGGCTTATTATCTCTGCCTCTAAACCCTTTTTGTTTATAATCATCTTGTTTGGGTCTATCTGATCTGAATCCATCTTTCTTATAACCTTCTTGTTTGGGTCTGTCTGATCCGAATCCATCTTTCTTATAACCTTCTTGTTTAGGTCTATCTGATCTGAATCCATCTTTTTTATAACCTTCTTGTTTGGGTCTGTCTGACCAAGATCCTTCTTTTTTATAGCCTTCTTGCTTGGGTCTGTCTGACCAAAATCCTTCTTTTTTATAGCCTTCTTGTTTGGGTCTGTCTGACCAAGACCCTTCTTTTTTATAGCCTTCTTGCTTGGATCTGTCTGATCTGAATCCATCTTTCTTATAACCTTCTTGTTTAGGTCTGTCTGATTTATTACCTTTAAATTTAGATGTGCCACTGCTTTTAGATTTGTT
This sequence comes from uncultured Clostridia bacterium, assembly GCA_937921505.1. Classification (GTDB taxonomy): domain Bacteria; phylum Bacillota; class Clostridia; order Lachnospirales; family Cellulosilyticaceae; genus FMMP01. Next base: position 24,333 of record CAKZUB010000069.1, read on the forward strand.
TGTACCGATCGTAAATTTCATAATATTTTATTTCTCCCTTTTATTTAAAATTTCTTGAATATCCTTTTTTGTAATAGCTCCTGTTACAAATATAAGCACAACATAGGCTAAACCTCCTACACCAATACTTAAAACCGTAATAAGTGCATTTCTTGAAAATGAGCTAGTATCTATTATCCTTGCTAGAATATGATACGTTGCCCATGCTAAAACTCCCATTGCAGCACTTGAGAGAAGCGGTTTAATAATAACCAATCGACTATTTAACTTAAAACCTGTATATTTTTTCATCATCATATAGTTATAGGCTGCAAAGACCATATAAGCTACAATAGATGCAAGTGCTGCCCCTACTACTTTAAGCGAAGTCGCCACAAAAATTATATTAAGTATAGTTTTAACAACTGCTGCTAAACCTATTCCAATAACCGGCTGCCATACCTTGCCTATTCCTTGTAAAATCCCTGTAAAAGCTTGTCCTAGCATAATAAATAGAATGCTAAGCGCTGCAACAGCAAGGATATTGCCTCCGTCTGGTGCTTTTGCATAAATAAAGTTCATAATAGGATTTGCAAGTACTGCAAGTCCTATTGAAGCTGGCATTGCGATCAAAATAGCAAAGCGCATACCGAGTTCTATCTTAGTTTGTACTTCATTGCTATCTTTTTTAGCTGTTGCTTCTGCTATTGCTGGCACAAGGCCTATAACAAGTGCCATCCCAAATGTAAGCGGAAAATTAATAAAAGTCGCCACCTTGCCAAGTTGTCCAAAATAAGCATTCGCCAGCTCTAAGTCAACACCTGTTTGCGTAAGAGTTTTAATAACTAGGGCCGAATCTATAAAGTTAATAATTGAGTTAACTGCTGCACCTATAGAAATAGGTATAGCTATAACAAGTACCATTTTGGCTACCTTTTCAAACCCTATTCCTTGATTTTTTGAAGCCTTATTCATTTTTATTTCATGATCACTAGAAGTTTTTTTACGTAAATAGAATACGCCAAGTGTTAAGGCCCCACACATTCCTCCTGCTACAGCTCCAAAAGAGGCACCGCCTGCAGCCATTCCTAAATCTGGAAAAAAGAAAAACGCCAGTGCAAGACCTACAGCAACTCTTCCTAAGTTTTCTAAAACTTGTGAGATAGCCGTTGGCGCCATATTCTGCATCCCTTGAAAATAACCTCTAAACACACCCATAATACATACAAAAAACGGGCTCAGCGCAAGTCCCCATAAAGAATACTTTGTTTCTGGCAGCCAATTAAATGTACGTATCATAAAAGGTGTGGTTAAAAAGATAATAAGTGAAACAGCTATACCTATTCCAAGCATTAGCTTCATAGTGTGTGTAAAAATATCTTGAGCTGCCTGATACTCTCCAAGCACCCTTTTTTCAGCAACCAACTTCGCAATCGTTGAGGGTATACCTACTATAGCTATAGCTGTAAACAAGGTATATATGGGATATCCTGCTTGATAATAACCCATTCCTGTATCTCCAATAAGATTTCCAAGAGGTACTCTAAAAAATGCACTAAGCACCTTTGCAATGAGTCCTGCCATAGATAAAATAAGCGCTCCTTTTACAAACGTTTGTGTTGCATTATAAGAAGCACTTTTAGTCATTTGTTTTGCCACCTTTATTCCTCCTCATATTCCCTACACCAAAAACTTTTCTACTCCTAATCGGATTAGCTCACTTATGCGCTTAAGATCCCCTTTAATATATAAGTAACCTATAAGCGCTTCTAGCCCTGTTGCATGTCTATATTCTGTGATATTACCATTTTTAGGGGTAGAAATACTTTTAGCATTTCTTCCTCTTCTTAGCACATCTTTTTCTTCTTCATTTAACGTATCTTCAATAATATGATAAATCTGTGCTTGTGTACTTGCCCTTACTAATTCTCTAGAGGCTTTATGAAGTTTATTTACAGGTGCATTGCCCTTACTTAGCACATAAGTACGTATAAACATTTCATAAACAGCATCTCCTATATAAGCTAGGGCTAATGGAGAATATACACTGGCCTTATGCTGCAGCGTTTCTGACATAGCCCCAAGTAAAGCTTCTATATTGCTCTTCATAAGTTGCTCCTTTATTATTATACCCTTTTAAATCTTACGCCTTCTCTTGTATCTTCTATAATAACGCCTTGATCATTTAAAAACTCACGTATTCTATCAGCTTCTTTAAAGTCTTTTGCTTTTTTAGCTGCTGTTCTTTTTTCAATATAAGCCTGTATTTCCTCATCTGTTAAACTCACTTCACTTGTGTTTTGACTAGTATAGAGTATACCCAATATATCTGTAAGCTTCATAAATAATTCATAAACTTGTTTAACAAAAGACTCTGTAGCGCCTTCTTTTGCATAGCTATTGGCAAACTTAACAAGCTCAAAGATAATACTAAGCGCATCTGCTGTATTAAAGTCATCTTGCATCGCTTCATGAAAACGACTTTCGAGACTTGGCAGCTCTTGTGCAAGTTTTAGTTCTTCTATTGTCATATCTGAAACTTTTGTGTGAGTCATTGCAAACTCTAAATTAATTTTAGCATTTTTAATACGCTCAAGGCCATTTTTTGCAGCTTCCATAAGTTCACCACTGAAATTAAGCGGACTTCTGTAATGTGCACTCAGCATAAAAAATCTCACTGTATCATAGCCAAAAGCTTCCCCTACTGCGCGGAGTGTTTTGAAGTTTCCAAGTGATTTAGACATTTTCTTATTATCGATATTTAAAAAGCTATTGTGCATCCAGTAATTTGAAAAAGGAGCTTCATTTGCACCTTCACTTTGAGCTACTTCATTTTCATGATGAGGAAAAACAAGATCTTCTCCGCCTGCATGAATATCAATAGTATCTCCTAAATACTTTTTTGCCATAGCAGAACACTCAATATGCCACCCCGGTCTCCCGTCACTCCATGGGCTTTTCCAAAAAGGTTCTCCCTCTTTTTTAGGTTTCCAAAGCACAAAATCCATATGACTCTTCTTGTCATCTGTCATCTCTATGCGATCACTTCTTCCAGCTTCAAGTTCTTCTAAAACCTTTTTAGATAACTTCCCATACTCTGGGAATTCTGATGTATGATAATAAACTGTCCCATTTACTTCATAAGCCAGCCCCTTAGCTATAAGTATTTCTATCATCTTAATGATACCATCCATTTCTTCGGTAACTCTTGGATGATGTGTTGCTGGGTTAACATTAAGATTATTTGCATCTTTTAGGGTTTCTTTAATATAATAATCAACTATTTCATCTGTTGTTTTACCTTCTTCATTTGCCTTTTTGATAATTTTATCATCTACATCTGTAAAATTCTGTACATAGTTGACATCATAACCAATGCTTTCAAAATATCTGCGTACTGTATCAAATATAATATAAGGCCTTGCATTTCCTATATGAATCAGGTTATAAACCGTGGGTCCACACACATACATGCGTACCTTATTTTGTTCAAGTGAATTAAACTCTTCTTTTTGTTTACTTAAGGTATTATATATTTTTATCATTATTTTCCCTTCCTTTATTCATCTTCTCTATACTCATTACAGCTATCTTTTGCATTACACGTTTCATTATTACAATAATGTTCATTTATTTTACTCTTTACAGATAATTTTTCTTCTAAAACCAAGACCTTTTGTTCTAATGATTCTACCATATTTTTGAGCCCACAGATTTCCATCTTAATAGGGTCAGGCATCTTGATCTGATCAAGCTGATCACATGGATTAACTTTTTCGCCCTTTGTCTTAACCACTTTCCCTGGATTACCTATGACCGTGCTATCTTCTGGCACTTCTTGAAGTACTAAGGCATTAGCTGCTATTCTAGAATTATCTCCTACTTTAAAAGGTCCAAGCACCTTAGCTCCTGTTCCAATCATTACGTTATTGCCTATTGTAGGATGCCTTTTGCCATGATCTTTCCCTGTTCCTCCTAGTGTCACGCCATGATAGATCGTGACGTTATCTCCTATTTCACAAGTTTCTCCAATAACAACTCCCATCCCATGGTCAATAAAAAGCCCTCGGCCAATAATTGCTCCTGGATGGATTTCTATACCTGTTAAACCTCTTGAGATTTGTGAGACTAGTCTTGCTGCAAAAAATCTTTTCTTTTTATAAAGTTTATGTCCTAACTTATGAAATAGGAGTGCATAAAAGCAAGGATATAAGAATACTTCAATATTTTTTTTAATCGCTGGATCTCTTTGTTTTATAACTTGAATCTGGTCTTTTATATAACTCATAACATGCCTCCTTATCTTCTAAAAACAGAACAAAACTTCGCCTCCTATTCAGAGGCGAAGTTATTCGCGGTTCCACTCTGTTTAAAGCGCAGCATAGAACTACACTTTATCTTATTGGCTAAGTAACGTTAGCTAAACGTGATAGGCTACTTTATTCACCAATCAAGCTCTAGAATGCACTTCTTATATCTTCATATGAAGCTTTCTCAGCAGTAATAGCTTCTCTCTGGAATACTTAGATATAATACTTTTTCTTTCATCGCTTTTAATCTATTTAATATATTATTCAACTTATCTCACTATTGTTAATAAGACACCTTTATTATAATATACCATTTTTATACTTTCAACAACTCTCTTATCAAAATCATATTCTTTTGATATACTATAAAAAACTATTTTAATCATTAGGAGAACTTATGAAAACAACATTACAACTTATTAGACATGGCGAAACAACCTGGAATGCTCTTGGTAAATTTCAAGGCCGCCAAAATATAGATCTCTCAGAAATAGGAATACTTCAAGCTCAGCATCTAAGTAAACGCTTAAATGGCAATTTTAATGTTATCTACTCTAGTCCTTTAAATCGTGCATTTTCTACAGCTGAAATACTCTGCACGTATGCGTCTGTTTCTCCGACTGCTCTAAATGATCTAACAGAGATACACTTTGGTTCATGGGAAGGCCTTACCTATAATGAAATTAAAGAAAACTACCCTAAACATTTTAAACATTTTCGAACTGATGAAAAAATTGCACCTATGTACGATGGTGAACTCAGTATACAAAATGCCAGTTTGCGTGCAAAAACATGTATTCTTGATGTTGTCTCAAAGCACCCTCATGAAAAGATAGTAATCGTTTCCCATGGTGGTCTTATAAAAGCTTCACTTATTGGACTTTTCAACTGGGACATGACAATGTATCACCAGATAGCTTTAGGTAATACGTGTATCACTACTATTTTGTTTGATGAGGAATTATCCCCTATACTTGTAGGCTTAAATGATACAAGCCACCTTAAGGATAATACTTCACTTAGCATTTAGCAAAACATAGCTAATTTTGATTACCATTGCCACATACAATGACTTTAGTATTCTTGCCTCTTGTAAGACAGATAACAATAACCATTATTGTAATCCAAAACCATTGTTTCTCATAAAAATCTCCATTCCGCCGCTCCGCTTGCGGCACAAATAGTAATGAAAAATGGTGTGCGGTTTCCACCATTTGGTTATAACTCTATTTAAGGAGAAGTTACACTACAAAGCACGGTAGGAGGAGTCGTAGATTACTTCTTGTTCAAAACAGTATAAAAATCAGTGTGAGTTCCATCTTCGTCGAGTAGACCTATACTTCACAGTATAAGACCCTCACAGAACCGTACGTACCCAATTCAGGTATACGGCTCTTCATAGAACCTTTTGCCTATATATCGTATATATTTACATGTATTTTTGGTCTCGTC
>CAKZUB010000070.1 GCA_937921505.1 uncultured Clostridia bacterium
GATAATGAGTGTGGTTGAAACGTGTAAACGAAAAAACATGGATATATTCCAAAATATTACCAAAATATTCGAAGGCACACCGGCTGTATTTTAGCCGGTGTATCAGTCGTTAATTTTTTGAGGGCTGAATAGTAACAAAAAATAGCCATCTTATCAGTATTACCTGCTAAGATAGTTATTTTTTATAGATGATTACCCCCTATTGCTTTGGTGCCCTCTGTTCTTCACCTATTGCCCGTACAGGACATACATATTTGCACAAATGATATTCTACACATTCTTCATAGTCAAGAATAGGTTTTCTTGGTTTTATATACCACTTAAGCGCTTGATGCCCAGCATCCTAACACGAAATATAACAACGACCACATCCTATACATTTTGTCTCATCAAATTTAGGATAGATGATTGTTGCTCTATCTAAATCATTAGCTCCTACAAACTGTGCAAGCCCTAGCCCCACAATTTCTTCTACCGTTTCATAGCCTTTTTCTTCTAAATAATAGGTTAGTCCACTAATCAAATCACCAATGATTCTATAACCATACTGCATAACAGCTGTGGTGATTTGTATATTTGTACAGCCTAAGAGTAAGAACTCAAGGGCATCCTCCCAAGTCTCTATCCCCCCTGTCCCGCTTAATGGTACACCTTTAAGCGGAGGATACTTTGCTAGGTCGTGGATAAATCGAAGGGCTATGGGGCTGTCGCATTAGCTGATTAAAATCAGCTGAGCACAGCTCCTTTTGTTTGTCTTTTATGGATAAATATATGTCTTATATTTCACTCTCAGAAAAAATGCAGACCACAAATAAGCCACAGATTTTCTGTAGTTTTTTAGTGTCTGCATTTATGTTAGTGTAAAATTTATGCTCCTTTTTTCAGTTCAAAAAGATGTGTTCCAGTACACCCCTTCTGAATTTTATGATGCAGTTTGTTGATATTATGAGCCATTGCTAGAAGAATACTTTCAGCAAGTACATTTTTCTTACCTCGGCATAGATAGCGATGAAAGTACATATCTGCTTTTACAACTGCAAATGACCCTTCAGCCTGAATGCTCCGATTTATTCTAAGCTGACATCCTTCATCTGTGAGAATACGTACCAAATTCTCACTTCGTTTTTGCCCAAAAAGCTTTGAAATTTCTAGTCTTTTAGTTCGTTCTTCTAAAGGAATTTTACTATTATTCCCTTTAATGCACTCTTTCTTAACTTCACAGTTACTGCAATCTTCACATGTGTATTGTGTTTTTTCTGAGATATATCCCGTTTTACTTTTGCTCTTTTTTAGGGCTGTTACAGTGAGCTTTTTTCCAGCTTTACAGACATAAATATCCTCTTCCTCATTGTAAATCATATTTTCACGACGGCTGATATCAGTTTTATACTTCCTAGTTTTAGAAATCTCATAATTAGCAGGTTTTATAAATGCTTTTTGCCCATTATCCTCAATAAAAAGATAGTTTTCCTCACTCTCATATCCTGAATCAGCAGTGATGTTTTGATACTTAAAACTCAAATGCTCTTCCATATCTTTCAGTAATGGAATGAGTGTTGTTGTATCAGTTGGCTGAGGATCAACCGATACCCATGTTATATACTGAGCATCTACGCCATGCTGTAAGTTATATGCAGGTTTTAACTGTCCATTACGCATTGCATCTTCTTTCATCCGCATAAAAGTAGCATCAAGATCAGTTTTAGAATAGCTATTACGTTCTCCACATTTATAGATCTTCTGAGTATATTCCTTGAGTTTTTCAAGATGACTTTCTAGTTGCTCAATTGTTTTTTGAAGTGGTGATTTACGTTTACCAATCCCATGGACAAACGTGATACTTTCTTCTTTTTTAATCTTATAGAGTTTTTTGCGGAGCTTCTTTAAATGATGTAATGCTACTTCATTATGATAGACTACTTTAATTCCATACTGTTTCTCACAATCAGTAACAAAGTCGATAAGTTTATCTAGGAGTTTAGCCTGGTTTTTAGTTACAGCTTTTTTCCAGACAAAGGTATATTTGTTAGCACATGATTCAATTTTTGTTCCATCAATAAAAATATTTCTTCCAGAAACCTCACCCATCTTGTAAAGTATATTTGACATCCCCGCAAATATTTCTTTTGAAAAAGGTGCAAAATGCATCGTACGAAAACGAGCAATTGTAGCATGATCGGGTGCTGGTGCTCCCTCTAAAAGAAACATAAAGTTAATGTCACGCTGACATGCTGTTTCTATATCTCGGGCAGAATATTTTCTATTCATGTAAGCATACAGCATAATCTTCAGCATTTGTCGTGGCGTTGCAGAATTTTTCCTAACCCGGAAATAAGTCGAGTATAACTTTGAAATATTCATCTCCTCTACAAACTGACTTAGCAAACGCACCGAATCATTATCTGGGATTATGCAATCAATGTTTAAAGGTAATTTTAGTTGATAAAATTGCTGGGTAATTGTATAATTTTTGTGTAAAGTATTCTTTATTAGCATAAATATATTTTACATCAAAATCCAGGCTTTTCGAAGCCTGGATTTTGTATTTTATGCAGAAAAAGGAGCTGAGCACTAATTGTTTAGTGCGACAGCCCCTTCCCGAATATCCCGATACAGCTATCCCTGATGCACCACCCTCCATAGAAGCAAGAACCGGCACTTCCATATTGCCCAAGCCTTTTATCTTGACTGCTCTGTAATTAACGACCCTGTATCTAGCACACCCTTTATCTTACCAAAGGGCAGACACCATGTGAAGGGTGTAGCTGCTTCTATCCAGTAGTACAAATTGCTCGCTGATCATGTTTAGCGGGAGTTTCTGTACTTTAAAAGGTGGAGATGTTTCTCACAACGTTCTTTTTGTATTTTTGAGTGGAAGAGTATGCCTGATATAACTTCTCATAGTTTAATCCCTCCAATATATCGCTTAATAGTCGAACTTAATTTTAATCTGAAATAAATCTTTCAATCGATATCGACAGTATCTTAATTTTCAAATTTTAAGAAGCCATAGATATATCTTTAGAATTAGTGATTCCTATTGAAATAAATGTTACAGCTTTTCATATGGTTGTTGTTTTTGGTAACTTATTAGATAATGCGCTATATGCTGCCAATAGACTAGACGAAAATAATAAAGAAACTAAATTCATAATGAATATAAAAAACAACTCGAATAAACTTAAACAACCAAAATTGCGAATAATAAAGAGTAATAATTTAGATGTAAATATCAGTAGTTCAACCTGGTATGATTATTGGTATGTTGATACATATGCTGTAAAAATAGATTTAAGTAAGACAACAACTGTAGCTGCTATAGCCAGATATATAGGTGATTCGATAGATGTAATAACAGTTATGGCTATCGCAGCAACAATTCTACAAGAGAGAATATCAGATAATGATATAAGGTAGACTAAAAAATGAGAAATAAATTAACCATACCTAAAAATATTGGAACAAACCATTATAGCGTTAGCTGACGGAGAAAAGAAACCCCTTTTAGAGTAGTTGTTTTTGCAAATACAAGTAAGAGTCAGCTACATTAAAGCCCTCTTTCACAATTTCTTCTTTATCAAGATATTGATCAAGGTGCATGCAGCACACCCTATTTCTATATTGTCTTTTAATTAATTGCTTAAGCTTATTAAGTGACAGATGTGGGTTTGCCTCATAATCTAATCCACAAGTGTCTTGATAAATGGTATCAATTTCTCCTTTTTCAAGCTTATTTATAACCTGTGAATGAATATGATTAGAATCTCCGCTATAATAAATCATCTTTCCATCTAATTGCAGCATAAAACTATAAGATTCTATGAGCTCAACGTGGCAAACAGAGGAATATTCTATATTGAACTTCCTAAATTGTTCATCATCAACTTCTATTTGAGTGCCGCTTATTAAAGTATACATTTCTTCACTCATGCCCATATTCAATAAAAATTGAGTCATATGCTCTTTATTGGGATAAATAAGATTTACCTTATTTTTTAAAATATAGTGATTATAGAATATAACTTCTCCAAGACTTCCTACATGATCTGGGTGCATATGTGTAATGATAATATATACATTCTCTACTCCCTCTAGTAATTTCACCTTTTGTAGTCTATGAAAAACTGTTCCTCCACAATCAATTAAAATAAGACTGTTTTCTTTTTTTACAAAAGCACTATTATTTCCTAGTTCCGTATTAAAAGCACTGCCTATTCCAAGAAATTTAAGCATATATCCTCCTTGTTCAATACTCTGTTTTCTTAATTATTAAGTCTTCTCTTAAAATAATCAACTCTATTTTATAACAAAATGATTAAAAATATTACACCCCCAATTAATACAAAGGGACCTGTTCAATAAGAACAGGCCCCTTTGCCGTAATCATTAATTATTTATATATCATATCACTTTTTAAACGCTATTCAATTCCTGCTGGCACAAAATATATTGTGCTGATGTACATGGAAAAATATGAGTACCCTTACTCATATTTTAATTCTACTGATTCTGTTATAAAAATCCCCTCTTCTACCTCTGCTTCAACAACATATTTTAGCTCTAAACTTTCAGTGCCTATAAATGCTCTAGAGAACCTTATCTCAAGTGTTTTATCATCAATCCATTTTGTGTTAAACTCTGGTAATCCTTCTTTTTCATCATAATTTATTGATTTTCTTATTAACTTCTCGGAATTCACTTTCATAGGAGTATTAAAGCTTATTATAATAGACTGAGGAATTTGCTTTATATCTGTCCCTTGAGCTGGTGTTATATTATATGTAATATATTCGGAATACTTTAAAGAAAGAGTTGCTAGCTTAATCGTTCCATATATATTCATTATCATCAACATAAAAATCACTATAATGGCAGGACTTATTATTTTACGTTTTACTTCTATCAACTCACCATCTAAAAACTTTAGAGTATTACGTTCTATATCTTTTCTCCATAGCAAAATCCATGGTACTACAATAACCATTGATACTAAATGCAACGTTTGTCCAAAGTTACTGAAAAATCTTTGTTTCAATACTACCACTTCAAATATAGGAATACCGAACAAATTAAATACTGCTAATAACAATAATAAGACCACGAAAATATCTTTAAAAATACTTTTCCCCTTTTCCTCATACATGATGATCATGATAAAAATGTAAAACACGTGAAATCCCCAACATATTCCTGAAGCGCCATGTCCTCCCCCTGCATGCAAATAATCTATCCCTATCGTTGATAAAAGTGCCAAAAGAGCAATAAAAACAAATCGCGCAGACCCAATAATTATTTCTATCATACTACCAAATAATAAAAATACCAGTAAGTTTCCTGTCAAATGAGTAATAAGCATCCTTGGTGAATGCGTAAAAGATGGCAATGTAAAGAGATAAAAGTGCCTTAAATCTGGATACTTTCCTGAGATTACATTATACATTTCTGGTAAGAAAAACTGAGGTATTGTAGAAATTAAACAAGAAAAAATTAATGCCATCGTAACAATAGGTGGCTTTCTTTTCATCTGTATAAATAAACACTTTAACATACCTTCATACCCCTCTATGCTTATACGATTTTTATTTTATCAAACCCATATATATACTTATTTATCATGTGTCGCTGTTCCACTTCCACTTACTGGTATGGCTTCTCCTAGATATGTTGGCTTAGGCTTTATAATATGGACTAACATAAAATCTTTTACTCTAGCTAATGCTTCTCTCGTCTTAAATGCTGCCATACCTCTATACGCAATATGCTCTGCTGCAATGCCTTGCGCTTGTATCCCCATTTTTTCTGCTATGTATATTGCTCTAGGCAGGTGATACTGTTGTGTAACAATAATTACTTTTTTAGTTTCAAAAATGTCCCTTGCTCTATAGAGGCTTTCATATGTACTAAAACCCGCATGATCTAAAAAAATAAATTCTTTATCTACTCCCTTAGCTTCTATATAATCTCTCATACTATTTACTTCATCATAAGACTTTTGTCCATGATCTCCACTTAATAAAAATTTTGGTGCTTTATCTGCTACGAACACTTCATATCCCTTTGATAATCTATCTTTTAACATCTCACTTGGTGCACCACTTGGTCTTACATAGGCTCCTAAAATTAATATACACTCTGCTTCTTGTAACTCACTAATAGACACTATTTTTGACTTTGTACTTTGCACAACTCTATAGTTTATAGCTGCAATACTTGCTCCTAATAAAACTATTCCTATAACCATAATAACGAATACTCTGATAGCTATTTTTCTTTTACCACTTTTCATTTGTAAATCCCTCCTAATCTATTTATTGTAATATATTTCTCATGTTTTTTCAAAAGTTAATATTTATTCTAAACCACTTTTAAACACCTTTATTGGAGAACCGTCCCCCTAAACTAGGTGCTATATTTAATAAGATGTGTTATTATAATTTAGATATTATTTTTAGGAGGCCTATATGGATAGCAAAATAGACGTTATGAAAACACATCTTCGAAACATTAAACTGATTACAATTTTTATGATTACACCTTTTTTATATAGCGTTTATTGGGAGATGGAAAACAAATTTGAAATGGTAGCTTGTATTATATTAATGGCCTTTTTTATTACTGAGGTTATACTCTATTTAAATAATAATATGTTTAAGCTCTACCTGAAGATAAAAGATAATGGAAAAGAGTATTCAAATCCAATTATTAATGCAATAGTTTTTATTTTCTTTATGGTATTAACATATTTTCTTTTCTTTTTCTTGATATTTGAACACTATAACTTTAAATCTATCTTACTTGTCTATACAACTACTAGGGCATTTGCGCATAAATTTGCTAGAAGTACTGTAATTAGTAACAATTATATTGTAAGTGGGTATAATACATATTTAAAAAAATCACTTAAATCATTTATGATTGCAGAAAAAAACATTATAGAATGTACAGTTGCAGACTGTGAAGATACAGATACTATAACTTCTGAAGTAAAAGAAATAGAATTAAAAACAGAGACCATAAAAATCAAGATTAGTGCACGCATCATCGATGATGTTTATGAAGCTCTTACAAATCGATACTTAGACCCAGTAGAAGAGTCACCGAGCATACTACCGCACTTTCAAAAATTTGGGCTCACGATTTTTCAATTAGTATACAGTAGTTTTATTTTTATTCCAATTTTAATTCAAAGTGAAGCTTGGTTTAATAAAAATAATGGTGCTGATAGCGACTTTCTATATATTGCTATTTTCGTATATGTTCTTGTCTGCAGTTTGATTATTTTAGGCTTAGAACGAAAGTTTTTTCTAGCAAGTATTACCAGCCACGAACTAGGACATAAGAAAGGAAAAATAGGGGCTTTTTATTGGTTTATTCTTTTAGCGTCGTTAATACTTCTAAATCTTTATTTTTTTACATCAGTATATAATGAAATATATATACACTTAAGTAATTTAGGATTGTTCATCTTTTTAATAAAACTCTTTGTTTCTAATTTAAGTATATCCTCTAGTCACAAATATGCCCAAGAACTATAAGAGTATCCTTCTTGGTAATGATAAACTTTTCTTACGTAATAACTAACCTGATAACATAGCTTCTAAATATAAAAAGAAAAGGCTTGTAAACCTAATGTTTACAAGCCTTTTCTCATAGTTCCTTTACGGAGAGAGTGGGATTCGAACCCACGGAACGCTCTCACGTTCGCCGGTTTTCAAGACCGGTGCCTTAAACCAACTCGACCATCTCTCCATCGTCTTATTTAATTGATATGCCCGAGACCGGAATCGAACCGGTACGGGAGGTAAGTCCCGCAGGATTTTAAGTCCTGTGCGTCTGCCAGTTCCGCCACTCGGGCATATTTTACTAATCTATTGACTAGCATATTTATTATAATTTGATTTTTAATACAAGTCAATACTTGACTTATAAATTTAGGGGTTAATTACTTAATTTTTATTGTTATATCTGCGCTTAGTCCCGGTCTTAAGAGTTCCTTTCCCTTTTCTACTTTTATAATAGCCTCTATGATAGTATCTCCATCTTTTTCTATTGCACGTGAAGAAACTCTTGATACTTTTCCTGCTATCTCCTCTTGCGTTTCATCTGCAAGGGTAATACTAGCTGCTTGCCCTACTTTAACAGATGTTATGGACTCCTCCGGAATATCTGCTATAACATAGATTGTATCTTGATACATAGCTTTTAAAATGGCTCCTCGTCCACTGTTTATTTCAGTTCCTTTCATGCCATTGATATCATATATAATCAGATTATCTTCTGGTGCTATAATATCACTGTCTTTTATATAGTGCTTATTAAGCTTACTTTTCATAGACTCTAGTATTAACTTAGAAGTATCAATCTTTAGCTTGAGGGCTTCTATATTAGAAACTTTTTGCAAATCAGCATTATTAAACTGCATCTGAGTACTTTTTAGCTGCGTACCAAGTGCATTAACTTCAAGCTTTCTATTTGTTTTTACTTTTTCTATTGCTGTTAATGTATCTTCTTTTTCTTTTTGTCTGTTTTTTAGATTTTGCTCACTTTGTTTAAGAGTTTCTTCAGATATGTAATCTCCTTCAAAGAGCTGCTTATTGGCTTCATATTCATTTGCAGCAAGTAAAATAGACTGTTCTATAATATCCCAACTATTTTGCAACGGTTTTAAATCTGGATCCTCTCCACTTGTCACATAGTTTTGTTTGATGTTTAATTCTTCTCTTATACGATGAGCTTCTAACATTTGCGGATTATTGTTAGCCTCTAATTCTTTAAGTTTTATTTCATCTGCTCTTATTTCATTTTCTTTTGTTTTAATTTGAATCTTATAATCTTCAAAATCTAAACTAACTAATCTATCTCCCTTTTTAACAAGCTCTCCATCCTTTATATAAACTTCCTTAACTGTAGCTGGAAAGTCAATGATAATCTCTTGATTTTTGTCTACTTTAACATCCCCATACACATCAAGTTCTTGTTGATCGCTATCAATCTGTTGTGAGTAGGCTGTGACACTCTCAGACTCCGTTTCTTTTGCCCCACATGCTGTTAATAGGCTTACTATGAAACATATACTTATTATTTTAATACGATTAGCTTTTTTCACGATTTTCACGCCTTAGCCCCCCCTATTTTACTTATTCTATGTTTAAAACCTGTGGTAAGTATTACTTGAACTTTAGAAAGATATTCGTTTAATTATTTCTTATATCCGAACCGATTCTGCCATCTGTTATCTCCACAATACGATCTGTTTTTTCTGCAATCCTTTTATCATGTGTAATAATAACAAACGTTGTTTCAAGTTTTTCATTAATATCTCTTAGTATTTCATAAATATTTTCTGTTGACTGCGAATCGAGATTCCCCGTTGGTTCATCTGCTAAAATAATCTTCGGATTATTAATAAGAGCCCTTGCAATAGCAGTTCTTTGCTGTTGTCCCCCTGACATATTATTGGCTAAGTTGTTTTTAACACTTGAGAGTCCTACTATATGTAAGAGTTCCTCGGCACGTTCAACCACTTCTTGAGATGGTTTTTGTTTTTGGATTAGATATGGCATCAGAACATTTTCAAGTGCTGTAAATTCTGGTAGCAAGTAATGAAATTGAAAGATAAATCCTATTGTTTGATTTCTAAGGTGTGCTAATTGGTTTTTGTTCATCTGATTTGTTTTGTTCCCGTTGATATACACCTCTCCGCTTGTTGGTTGATCGAGTGTTCCAACAATGTTTAAAATAGTGCTTTTTCCACTACCCGAAGAGCCTATAATAGCATTAAAAGTTTTAGCTTCAAAGGCTAAGTCAATATCATATAATACTTGTGTTTGAATCGTCTTGCCATATATTTTATTTATTTTTTTAAGTTCAATAATCTTATCCATTTTTTATCACCTCTATGGGACTTAATTTAGCTGATCGCCTAGCCGGTACTAATGCTGCACCAGTAGCTGAAAGCAGGGCAACTGTAGCTGATAGTGCAATAAATGTACTGTCTATATATAGCGCCACAACAGGTGTGCCATCTGGACTGACCGCAAATTTTGTAAAAGCATATGCAAGCCCTAGTCCAAAAGCTAACCCTAAAATAGCTCCCATGATCCCTAATATAAATCCTTCAAATAAGAAAATCTGACTTGCTGTACTATCCTTGATCCCCATTGCCTTAAGGATACCCAACTGTTTTGATTTTTGTAGAACTGTTATAGCAAGCACACTGGCTATACCTAGGATAACTGAGATCATTACAAAGACTTGGATAAAGTAGCTAGATATACTTTGACCTTGTAGTCCGCTAAGGAGTTGTTCGTTTTGAGACTTCCAATTATCTATCTTTAAATCAGGATCATTTAAAACACTACTTAGCGCTGCCGCAAGGCTATCTGCTTTAAAAACTTCATTCGTTTGTATTTCAATAGATGTTACATCTTTACCAAATGAGAATATATTTTGAGCGGTTTTAAGATCTGTAATGAGCCATGATTCATTGATACTTGCCACTTTAAAATCATAAAATCCAGTAATAGCTACTTTGGTTCTTGAGCCTTGAGGTGTTATAATCGTAACACGATCCCCAAGCTCCACTTCTAATTCTTTTTTGAGATCTATACCCATCATCACTTGATTTGTTCTACTAGGTCTTTCTCCTTCTATAATAACTTCATCTAACCGATAAATTTTATCTGCATCTTCATAAATAAATCCTCGTAAAAAAATTGGAAGTGTTTGAGTTCCTGATTTAATAAAGCCTGGAAAATCTGCAGCTGCTGATACTGCTTTTAAATCAAGATCTTGCTCTCTTATGTACTGCAGCTTTTCTTGCCACTTCTTAATTTTCCTGTCATCATTTTCTGATGTAACTGTAACGTGTGATGCTCTCCCTATCGTCGTATCTATCAAAGTTTTTTGAAGCCCTTGTATTAGTGATCCAATAAAAACTTGAACAGATACACCAATTGCAATGCCTAAAACGATTAATAGTGTCTGCGCTTTACTTGAACTTAAAAACCGAGCGGCTATTTTAAATGCTAATCTCATATCTACACTTCCTCAACCCGTATTATTAAAAATGTATGGCATAATTCCTATTATTATACACTTTTAATCTTTATTATTTAATACTTATTATTATATGATAAGTATTAAATAATAATCAAGGCTTTTATCTATAGTATGTATAAATAGCTCTTCTTCTTCTTTCATTTACTCTCGGTTTTTAAGAGCTTCTGTAAGTGAGACTTGTTCTAAATTTCTTTTTAAAAACATACAAGTTCCCACATAACTGAGTGTCATAATTATAAAAGCTCCCAAAATCGATAATGGGTTAATATATGTCATTATATACTGCTGCATATTAGCTGTAATACTACCAAAAAACAGTTTTGCAATGAAATATCCTATTGGTATTGCAAAACTAAACGCTATCATTAAAATAATAAAATTTCCTCTAAGATAGAGTTTATTCACTTCACTTGGCGTATACCCAAAGATTTTAACCATTGAAATATTGACTTTTCCTTTAGCTATGATCATCTGCATCAGCATATAAACCACAATACTCAAAATAGCAACAGCTACAATGACTAAAATACCGGCCATAACATCTATCATTGACAAAAGATTTTGTGCCCCACTAATCATTTCAGCTTTATTCATTAAAGAACTCATCTTTTCTTCTGGTATAGCTATAGATTCATGAGTCACTAAAGCATTATAACTTTGTTTATGAATGTTAAAGATCTTATTAAAGGTTTTTATATTGGTATAAATATATTGGCCATAGTCATAACTGGCTACCCCTTGAATAATAACTTCATACTCTTTGTTTTCTAAATCATCTATTAGCGTAAGAGGGTCTCCCACCTTTATATTAAATTTAGCCATTAAACAAGGTGCTATAAGCACTTGATTATCTGTTAACGCTTCAATTCCTGATATTTTAAAAAATTGACTGTTCAATCTAATCCCTTGAATAAGTAGAGACTTTTTACTTCCCTTAATATCTACTTTTACGTCTTTTAAAACAGTTTTTTCTCCTTTAGCACTATATTTACTCAGATCTCTTTGTTCTATAAAAGTATATAAATAAGTAAAAGGAACATTTTCTTCTAGATCAGCTACATATTTATGAGCTGAATCTCTTATATGAGTCGCTGTACTTAAAATCATCATCGCTAATAGCACTCCAAATAATAAGGCCGCTATACTTGCTCTTTCACGTATAATATCTTTAAGTCTAAACCTCGTAAGAAAATTAACGTTTTTAAAGGTAAAGATTCTCTCCATTCTTGATACTTTATTATTAGAGTGATTGCCGTTTAGTAAGGATAAAGGTGTTTTATGAAGTGATTTTGATAGTGAAACGAAAGTAATCCCTAGTGCGATGACAGTTGGTAA
Source organism: uncultured Clostridia bacterium (assembly GCA_937921505.1). Taxonomy (GTDB): domain Bacteria; phylum Bacillota; class Clostridia; order Lachnospirales; family Cellulosilyticaceae; genus FMMP01. The sequence goes on from CAKZUB010000070.1 coordinate 12,397, forward strand.
CATGCCGCCTATTATAATTAGATACCATGAATCTATTAATTCTACATATGGAAGCGTATATTGCCCCTCTTGTGTGAATATTAATGGTCTTGAAATAATAATGCCTAACCCATAACCCACAAGTGAACCTAGTAAAACTAATAAAAAAGGAAGCCGTATATAATAGCTTATCAATTCTTTTTCATTAAATCCCTGTGCATATAAGATGCCAATGGTCTGACTTTCTGCTCTAATTGTATTTTTAATAGAGATAGAAATAATAAAAGCTACAATAATAACTAAAAGTACGCCTATCATTAAAGACAATTGTTTAGGAGCATTTGCATCATCAAATACCGTTTGAATTCTCGCATTGTCATATCTATCTCTAAAAGTTAATAGTGTCATGTTTTTTTGCAAATAATCCTTTAGCTGAGTGATATGACCTGCTTTGCTTTGATAACTATATAAAGTACTTTTTGCCTTATTATTGCTTATTTTTTCAAATCCTTTTGCATTTACATAAGCTACTCCAAATGTTTGTGGTGAATTTAAAAAATCACCTGAGTTTTTTAAAGTGTAAACATACTCTGGTGAGATCCCATACCCTACAATATAAAAAGTATTATTAGAAATGATAAGTGCATCACCAATCTCATATTGATTAGCCTCAGCAAACTTAGGGTCTACTACAATATCGTTAGCATTTTCGAGTGTACTGCCTGATATAATAGCTAGTTTATTAATGTCTCTATCTGCACAAATAGTTCTTAGAATTCTATCCTTCTGACTTTCTTTTTTAGCCTTCCTTGTTGTCTCTAAGTTATAATCAATACTTTTATTTTCTTCAATGAGCACATTAAAGCGTCTTTCCATAGATAACTTTTGTTTATTCGTAAGCATACCATAGATGCTAAAATGCCCATCTTCTACATTGTATTCCTGATATAACTTATGAGCTGTCGCAATATAACTATCCATTGCCCTGTTAAACCCAACTATAATCATTACACTTAGTGCGATAAGGAGTATAAAGCTTATATTTTTTAATAGATTATCTTTGAATTCTCTCCATACTCTTTTAAAATTCACCTTTTATCACCCTCTTCTAGGCTTACCATTCAATATCATGTGCTGCTAACCTTTTTTCGTTGATCTTATTGCTTGTGATCTGACCATCTTTTATCTTGATAACGCGATGTGCCATATTTTGGATAGCATCATTATGTGTAATCATCATAATTGTTGTACGATAGTTTTGATTGATCTCTTCAAATAATTCAAGGACTTCTTTTGAAGTTTTATAATCAAGTGCCCCTGTAGGTTCATCACATAATAATAATTTTGGATTTTTAACTAGGGCTCTTGCAATAGCAACCCTTTGTTGCTGTCCACCTGAAAGCTGTGAAGGAAATTTCTTTTCTTGACCTTGAAGTCCTACTTTTTCGATGAGATGATCGATATTTAAAGGATCTTTTCCTAGATGTGAACATATTTCTATATTTTCTCTTATCGTAAGATTGGGGATCAAGTTATAAAATTGAAAGATAAAACCTACAAAATTTCTTCTATAAATGCCCAATGCTTTACTTTTTAAGCTGGCAATCTCATGTCCATCTATTTTGACACTGCCTGACGTGGCATTTTCAAGGCCTCCTACAATGTTCATCAAAGTAGATTTTCCTGAACCTGATGGTCCTAATATAACACCTATCTCGCCCTCTTTCATTTCAAAAGAGACATGATTAAGTGCTAAAAACTCAGTTTCACCACTCTGATATTTCTTAACCAGTTCATTAATTTCTAAAAACAAGAACCACATCCCCCTTCATAAAAAAACATTATATTATTCTAATATTTTTTCACATAAGCTTCTAATAAACATTCTTAGCACTTCATCAAAATGTTGATGACCTACATCCTCTTTATGGATTAAAACAACCAAAATAGCATGAATAGCTGTGCAGACAAATTCAGGTGAAACAGATATCTTAATGCCTGAGTGAGCAATAAGTTGTTTGATATAGACATCATCACTATGATAATGTTGTTTTAATACATCTGCTGGAATCTTTCTTAGCAGATAAGGCAACTCATTTTCCATACTTCCTATAAAGGTCATCTTTTGCATCACGATACAAGTCTGCCAAATAGCTTCCTCTAAACGTTCTTTTTCACTTAAATCTATTCGTTCGTGTAGAATCTTAAACGCTGTTCCAAAAAACTCCGTGTGAAAGTCCTCTAGTACTTCAAAAAACAATAACTCCTTTGAATCATAAAATTTATAAAAAGCCCCTTTAGAAATACCAACTGCCTTGGCAAGCTGTTCAACAGTCGTTTTCTTTACCCCATACGTTGTCATATACTCCTTAGCACAAGCTTTTAATTGTTCTCTAATAATACTTTTCTCATTTTCTGTAAAAGCAGCTGCCATTACTTATACCCTCTCTATTTCTATGACTATTTTAGTATTTATAGTCATAGAATAGCATCTTTCATTTCTCCAGTCAACTATATACTTATTTAAAATCTTAAAAACTAATAAAGAGATGAATCCCTCTTACTCAAGGAATCATCTCTTTATTATTACATACATTCGCCTATTAATTCACTTACTTCTTCGTATTTATATTCTTTTTCATTTAATCCCTTAACTTCTCCCACAATTTCAAACTCTCTAAACACTAGTATCCGCCTCGAAAGTTTAATAAGTTCTGGCATATCTGATGATATAAGAATAATAGATTTTCCCTCTTCTTTTGCTAATTTCCAAATTAACTCATGAATATATTCTTTAGCTCCAACATCAACACCTACTGTTGGTTCATCTATAATAAGTACGTCACATCCCGCTGCAAGCCATTTGCCTATACTCACCTTTTGTTGATTACCACCTGATAAATTGCCAACAGGTGTATCCGAAGAGGGGGTCTTTACTTTTATTTTATTTATCATTTGACTGCCGAGAATTTTTTCTTGTTTAAGATTAATCTTCCTAAACTTATTAGTAAGCTTATTCCATATAGTTATTGATAAATTATTTAAAACAGTATCTGAAAGGATCAAACCTTCTTCTTTACGATTCTCGGTAATATATCCTAGTTTATACCGATATAAGCTATCTGAAATGGACTTAATACTAACTTTTTCTCCACCAATAAATATTTCTCCTGAATCCATCTTTTCTGCACCTATTATGAGTTTAGCAAGTTCAGTTCTCCCTGAGCCTACTAATCCATATAGACCTAATATCTCCCCTTTATAAAGTTCCATATCGATTTTATTAAACTGTCCATACCGTGATAAACCTTTTACTTCTAATACTTTATCATCACTTGTATCTAGATAGCCTAAATGCTCATCTACTTCTTCTCGACCGATCATTAGTTTTACAATATCCTGCCTTGTAATATCCTTACAATCTCTAGTCCCTGCATACTGCCCATCTCTTAACACAGAAACTTTATCACAAAGAACCATTACTTCTTCAATTTTATGAGAAACAAATATAACACATACATTATCTTGCTTTAACTTTTTTACTATTTGAATAAGATTATCCGCCTCATATTTTGTTAATGATGAAGTAGGCTCATCCATAAGAATATACTTGGCATGAGATGAAAGTGCTTTAGCTATTTGAGTAAGTTGCTTTTGTGCAGCAGTTAACCCACCTATTTTTTCTGTTGGTTTGATATCTAACCCTACAAGCTCTAAATATTTTTGGGCTATTTGATGAATAGCTTTCCAATCTACTATACCATTCTTCTTAAAATTATTAATACGGTCAAGTATAATATTCTCACCTATAGTTGACTCTGGGATAACCTGTATTTCCTGACTTACCATATTGATACTATTATTTACAGCATCTTGGAAACTCTTGTTTTTTAGCAGTTTACCATCTAAGTACATCTCACCCATCTCAGCCTGATGTATCCCTGTTATAATCTTCATGAGTGTAGACTTTCCAGCTCCATTTTCTCCCATCAATGCATGAATTTCTCCACGTTTGAAGGTTATACTTACATCATTTAATGCTTTCACTCCAGGGAATATTTTCGTAATATTTTTTAGCTCTAACATCTACAGGTTAACCTCCATTTCCCATTAAGTATAACTTATTTAGTAAGATATATCTCTCCAAGAGTATTTAAAATCCCTTGTGTAACTTTGTTTATGTCTGATTCATAAGTTGTAAGATTATCTTTATTTACAACTACGCTTCCTGAATTTATAAAATATTGTCCTTCTTTTACTGTATAACCTTCTCCTAATAACTTAAGCATCATACAAGATATATACCCATGTCCTTTAGGATTTTGTGCAATAGTTGCATCTAAAGTACCATCTTGAATAGCCTTTATAACGTTAGGATCTGTATCAATGCCTACTGTATAAATCTTTTTATCTTTACCTTGCTTTTCATAATAATCACTTAAGGTCTGAACCATCGCTACCGTTGTATTAAATCCTGTACAAACGATGCCATCAACTTGGCCTGCATTCGCTGAAAGTGCACTTTCAATCTTATCAACACCTTCTTCTAATGTTTTAATACCTGCCACTTCTTGAATAATCTTAACATCAGGATACTTAGCTACACATTCTTCTACACCTTTTTTTCTAAGCGTTGTATTAGGATCTTCTAGTACTTCAAGTACATTAAGAATATTACCTTTTTTACCCATCATATGAATAACTACTTCTGTAGCATCATAAGCTGCTTGTTGTACATCTGTAGCAACAGCAAAAGAAGCTGTTGTAGGCTTACCTGTGTCTGTCCCAAAATTAATAACATGAATTCCTCTTGCAGTAAGTTCTTCATATAATCCATTTGCACCACTTGCATCACATGGATAAATTGATAATGCAGTCATACCTTGTGCTGCTAAGGCTTCTACCTTTTCATTCTGACTTGCTTGTGTCCAGTCTGGCCCTATTTGCATGTCGACTTCAATCCCTTGTTCTTTTACAAATTGTTCAACTCCCATTTTTACTTCATCAAAGTAAGGATGAGGTGCTGGAGCATACCAAACTATTTTAGAGGGCTTTGCTTTTGAATCTGTTTCTTGTGTTTCTTGTGCTACTTCTTTTGTTTTAGCAGTATCTGTTGATGTAGGTTCTTCACTTGTACAGCCTGTTAATAAAGATAAAACCATCATACCTGTTAATAACACTGAAAATATTTTTTTCATATTCTATTCCTCCTAATATATTTATACTGATATACTTTTTACTAAATAAATATCTCTTATGTTTTGCTAGTTATTGTAGTTGTGACGCTTTAAGTCTTTGCTTAGCTTTATAGGCATCATGAATGTTCCTAATACTGTCTAGTGAAACTGCAAGTAACAATATGAGTCCTAAATAGGCTTGTTCAAAATAAATATTAGCATTTACCATAACCAATCCATTTTTAACCATAACTATAAGAAACGAACTAAACAATATCCCTACTGCATTAATAACCCCCCCTTTAAGTGATGTCCCTCCTATTACAGCTACTGCAAATGAAATAAGCATCCAATCTGCTCCAGTAGAAGGCTGTGCTGAACCTGTTCTTGAAATCCATAGCAGCCCTGCAATAGAAGCAAATAACCCAGATGCCATATTGGCTATAATAATCATATTATCTGTGTTAATCCCTGACATTTTAGCGGCTTCTATGTTACCTCCTGTAGCAAGTATTTTTCTCCCAAGTACAGTATATTTGAAAAAATAAGCAAGAGTAATCAAGGCCACTATAGCAAGCCAAAGAAGTAAAGGCACTCCCGCAAAGCCACCTCTGCCAAGTCCTGTAAAACTCTTAGGTATATCTGTATAAGGAAACCCTTTTGATATTCCGTTAATAAGCCCCATGAAAACAAAGGATGTTGCTAGCGTAACAACAAAAGAATTCAGCTTCAGCTTGGTCATAATATATCCATTTGTAATACCTGCACCTAAACCTACAGCTAACCCTGCAATAACAGCTACTATCGGTGGCAAGCCCATTACATGCATACAATATCCTGTAATAACAACTGTGAGTCCTCCCATCTGTCCCAAAGAGAGATTCATTCCTCCTACTATTACAGCCATTGCTTGCCCTAGTGCTATGAAAATATAGAGTGCTGCTGTTCTTGAAACATTAAATAAATTATACGTTGTAAAGAAACTATCTGAAAATGAAGAAAAAATAACAAATAATACAAGTGTTGCAACAATAACTGTTACTTCACTTCTTGCAAATAACTTTTTAACTGTACTTATTTTTTGATTAGACACTGTATTTCCCTCCATTAAAATTTAATCAACATGAAAAACTTCTTCCATAAGTGCCCACCATTCCTCTTGGTTAGCTGTTTTAATTTTCTTCTGACAAGGTATACACAAAGACCACCATTCTTGTGTTTTGGGATCTCTTGCCATTTTATCCATATCCACCTGATAATCATCTCCTATATATTGAAAATAGCTGAATAAATAGCCATCTCGATAAAAAATAGAATAATTACGTATATTGCACTTATAGATAGTCTTTAAAACCTCTGGCCACACAGCAGCATGTAATGCTTTGTATTCTTCTAACTTACCTTCTTGTATTTGAATTACTGACCCATATCTTGTCATTTTTTTCCTCCTATCTATATTCATTGATAGCTTCAAACATAGCGACAACATTTTGCGGTGGCACATCTGGCATAATATTATGTATTGGATTAAATACAAATCCTCCCCCTGGTAGTAATATTTCTATATTTTTTCTTACATCATCCTTTACTTCCTCTGGCGTACCGCGATTTAAAATATTTCTTGTATTGACGCCCCCACCCCAAAAAGTAATATCTTTACCAAACTCTTTTTTTAGTCTCACTGGATCCATGTCTGTTACATTACTTTGAATCGGGTTAATAATATCGTACCCTGCCTCTATAAGATCAGGCATAAGTTTATAAATTGAGCCACAAGAGTGTAAAAAAGTTTTCATCTGACTGTTTTTATGAACGTAATCACACAAAACTTTGTGTCTTGGTTTAAAAATCTTTTGATATTTTTCTGGTGCCATAAAAGGACCACTATCCATACCTAAATCATCCCCAAATCTTAACACATCCACTACATCTCCTACTGCCTCACATACCTTTTGGAGCGTTTCCATATGTTTTTCCATAAGAGCATCTACTAATTTTTCTACTTCCTCAGGTTCAGCATAAATATCCATAAGAAAATTATCCATTCTTCTCAAGAATGTTCCCCATTCAAATAAATTGCAACCACATACAACCATAAGGGCTTTATTTGTGGTATTTCTAAGATAAAGTGCTTTTTCTCTAAGTTTTTTCCAAAAATCCTGATCACATGCATGATCCCAAGGACTGTGTACTAGATTTTGCCAAAGTACTTTATCCATTTGTTTTGATAAATCGTTATAGTTTTGTGGATACCCTTCTACATAAGGAAATAACGTTTGATCAAAAAAAGTAGCGCCTACAGGCATCTTTGCAATAAGTTCTCCTTGCGTGTTATGTACTATATATGAACCATCTTTTTGAAGTTCTGGCTTAAACCACTTTGGGTAATAAGCAGTTCCTCCATTTGCTAAGCAAATAGGTTGCCAATCTTCTTCTTTATCATTAAAAGCTCTTCCTATATCAATTACGTCTATTCCAAATTTATTAATCACATCATCTTCAGGTTGAGCTAACTGTTGTACAACATCATATATCTTAGTCTTTGACTCTTTCATTCCCAAATATTTTGTTAGATTATTGTACGCTATTGCAGATATTCCAGAACTAGGTGTAGATCCTAAGTCTATCGGAACTTTACTCACTTCATGATGATTGATACTCGCTATAACCAATTCTCTAGAATTCATTTAAACGCCTCCTTGTTATGAACTTTTATTGTGCATTTCAAGTTCTTATTAACTTTATTATATAGGCTAACTTCAATTATAGATACGCAAATTACGAAACCTAATTGTCTTTTAACGAATACCCTTATTTTTACAAATAGCATTTTTCTATATATCACACACATATAAGTTATTAAATATCTATATATATATTGTAAATTTCTATACAATTATGTATACTTATAACATGAGTAATCGGTTTAAAATAAAATCCGCTCTACTATTTTACCTATTTTTTATTTTTTAAAAAGTTATATTGCGTTATACATTTGTTTTTTTACGCAAAACCTTAGTGAAAGGGAGTTATCTTATGGTATTAACTAACAATCCGTTACCTATTCTTAATCAAAAGTTTGAATGCACCTTTGGGAAATACGCTTTAATATGTAAGGTAGTAGATTATTGCACTTTTGGTGCTGATCAGATGTCTAATAATCTTCATTCTCATTCCTCTTATGAATTATGTTTAGTTTTAAACGGAAAAGGAAAATTTATCTATAATGATATCCCTTATGATATTAGTTCCAATGATATTATTTTAGCTGAGCCTTATATGTATCATGAAATCACCTGTAGTAGCCATGATGATTTACTATTACTCTATGCCTTTATAGATATCACTTGTTCTGATCCTTTATCTCCAATCTCTTCTAGTGAGGATGCCCTCATAGATAGATTTCAAAAACAACATAAATGTATAGAACACAATAACTTTAGAATATTTAGCTATATTGACTTTTTAAATGCTTATTCTAATTACTGCTCCCATTTTAATTATGGCCTTTACCAAATAACTAAAACACTTCTTATGGAATGTTTGCAAGCTTTAACTATTAATAAAGTTAACTCTCCCTCTCATACTGTACCTTTTACTACTCTTGAAAAAGCGCAAGATTATATCGATTCTAACTTACATCGAAAACTCTATATAGAAGAGATTGCTAAACATTGCTGCGTCTCAATTAGATGTTTGCAATATACTTTCAAAAAAGAACTTACTCTGTCTATTATAGAATATATCAATCAACATAAAATAAAATTAGCATGTCATTATCTCCTCAATCACTTTTCTATTATAGATACAGCTAACTTAGTTGGCATATCCGATGTCAGCCACTTTAATAAGGTCTTCAAAAAGGTCACCGGACTTACCCCAAGCCAACTTTTAAAAATAGGCAAATCTAATAATGGCTTCGGACGAAGGTTATAATACCCATTTACTCTCTCTATCTTAACTTAGTACAATGATACTGATTCTTCAAAAATAAAGACACAAAATAATCCTCTATAAATACTATTTAGACTAATAGTTATTATAGAGGACCATCTTGTGTCTTCTTATATGTTTAATTATTATAAAACCTTTATTTAACGAGTCCTTTTGATTCTAAGAATCCTTTAGCAACTTCTTCTACAGAAGCTTTCTCAACATCTACTTGATAATTAAGAGCTGTCATGTCTTCATCACTTATTTGTCCACCTAACTTATTAAGTACTGCTATAAGCTCGGGATGTTTTTTCAATGTTTCATTACGTATAATTGGGGCAGCATAATAAGGTGGGAAAAAGCCAAGGTCATCTTCAAGTATTTGAATATTATATTCTATAATCTGACCATCTGTTGAAAAAACATTTGTCACATCCATTTTCCCTTCACCTATCGCTTGGTACTTAAGTGCAGTATTCATTTTAGCAACATCTTTAAATTTTTCGATACCATATGCTTCTATAAAGCCCTCATATCCATCTTGTCTGTCAAAAAACTCATGCTCTGCACCAAATACTAGCTCACCAGCTACATCTATAAGGTCACTGTTTTTTTGAAGATTGTATTTTTCTGCTACCGCTGCTGTAACTCCCATAACATAAGTATTATTAAACCCTAGCGGCTCTAACCACCTAATACCAAATTGTGAATCAAACTCTGTCTTAACAATGTTATAGACTTCATCAGCATCATTGATAACATCCATTTGTAATTGTGCCGTAAGCCCTGTACCAGTGTATTCTGGATAAATATCAATATCACCATTTTTAATCGCTTCAAAATTGACAAAAGTGCCCCCCATATTAAGTTTACGTTCTACTTTAATATCTGTGTTACCTTCAATAAGCTGTGCCATAATCTCCGCAAGGACAATACTTTCACTAAAATCCTTAGAACCTATTACTACTTTTTTTGAATTACCACATCCGGTAACTAGACTACTCATCAATAATGCCCCACATACTCCTAAAGCTAATAATTTTTTAATTTTTTTCATTTTTTTAATCCTCTCCTACTGTTTATTTTTTACCCTTATAGATTTTAACTTCTATGCGAGTCATTACAAAATCAAATAACAATGCAAGTATCACTACAGGAATTGCTCCTGATAAAATAAGTTCAACATTATTGGACTGTATCCCTCTATAAATGGGGTACCCCAGTCCCCCGGCTCCTATAAGTACACCTATTACGGATATACCAATTGCAGTTACAATAGCAATCTTAATACCTGAGAAAATCATAGGAAAGGCAAGAGGCAACTCTACTTTAAACAGTCTTTGCCATCTAGACATACCCATACCTATAGCTGCTTCTTTAATATAAGGACTGATGGCCTGCATACCTGTGTAAGTATTACGAATAATAGGTAAAAGCGAGTAGAGAACAAGACCTGCTATAAGTGTCGTATTACCTAAACCAAATATAAGCATAAGTATTGCAAGAAGCGCAAGCGAGGGAATGGTCTGAATAACATCAGCTATACTTAAAATAATACTATCTACATATTTAACCCAATAAGCAACCACGCCTAACATAACACCTATAATAGCTGCTAAAATACAAGCAATAAGAACAATATATAAGTGTTGAAAAGTATAATTTAAAATGTTACCCATTATTTTCTCCCCCCTACCTTTAACCCACGAGGAGTTACTAGTTTTTGTACACCATCAATCATCGCTCCTATTAAAACAGCAATAATAGCAGCTGGCACAGCACCTGCAATAATATAGAATTGATTTGTTGTGGCAAGTCCTGTCCATATTAAATCTCCAAGCCCTCCAGCTCCTATTAGTGCCGCGAGTGTTGCCCAACTAATAATATAAACTGTAGAAATCTTAATACCACTTACAATAGCTGGAAGGGCTATAGGCATCTCTACTTTATAAAGAACTTGCAAACTCGTCATGCCAATACCTCTGGCAGCTTCTTTATAGTGCTTATCAACCTCGGTAATCCCCATATACGTATTTGTTAAAATAGGCAGTATTGCATACAATGCCAACACAACAATAGCCGGTGTCTTTCCTATACCAAATAACATCAACGCAAAGCCTAACATGACAAGCCCTGGAATTGTTTGTATAATACCTGCCGTAGCCAGTGTTGTCTTAGCTGCCCTCTGATATCTAGAAAGAATGACTCCTGCTGGAATAGCGATTAATGCGCCTATACCTACCGCTATTACAACAAGCTCTATATGAATGATAAGTGCCTGTAAGATCATCTTTTGATTTTTAGCAAGAAATTCTATAAATTGATACATTCAGGCTCACCCCACAATGCATCAGCTAGTGCTTTAACCATACTTGTTTTATTAATCATCCCCATAACTTGATTATCATCACCTACTACAATCAAGTAATCCTTCTTCGTTTCAATAAGCATATCAAAAGCTTCTTTAGCACCCATATCTTTATGAATAAGCTGCGCTTCTTTATTTGCTATTTCTCCTATAGGGATACTGACTTTTCCATGATTTTTCAAGTCCTCAATAGTTATAATCCCTTTAAATATATTATCTTTATCAGTAACTATAATGGAATTAACTTTTTTACGCTTCATGAGCTCTAAGCATTCTAGTGTTTGTTTTTTCTCTATAGTCTTTACAACATTAACATTCATAAAATCTGCAGCTCTTAAATCCTGATTACTACTATAAAGACTACGTTTTCCCATAAATTCTCGAATAATATCATCGCTCGGATTTCTAAGCATTTCTTCTGGCGATGCCATTTGGAGTATTTTCCCTTTATCCATAAAAATAATGGTATCTGCCATCTTTAGAGCTTCATCCATATCATGCGTTACAAAAACAATTGTTTTATTTAACTTTTGCTGAAGTGTTTTAACTTCATCTTGGAGTGCGTCTCTTGTAATAGGATCTAGTGCACCAAAAGGCTCATCCATAAGCACAATAGGTGGTTGTGCAGCAAGTGCCCTTAGAACGCCCACTCTTTGCTGTTGTCCCCCGCTAAGTTCTGAAGGATACTTTTTCGCATACTGCTCATAGGGCATACTTACAAGCTCTAAAAGTTCTTCAGTGCGTTTCTCACACTCTTCTTTACCCCACTTAAGAAGTTTTGGTACTACACAAATATTTTCTTCAACTGTCATGTTAGGAAAAAGTCCTATCTGCTGAATAACATATCCAATCTTTCTTCTTAAAGTTACAGTATCTACGCTAGCAATATCCGTTCCATCAATATTGATTGAGCCACTATCTGGTTCAATCAACCTATTGATCATCTTGAGTGTAGTTGTTTTACCACATCCACTCGGGCCAATAAGTACTATAAATTCTCCTTCATTTACGCTAAAGCTTAGGTTATCTATTATTTTAGTTTTTCCAAAGCTCTTACTTATGCCACTAAACTTAATCATCTTTTCACTTCCTTACTTCTAATTTTTTCGACCCTATCCGACAACTTCAATTTTTATATATGGTTGTCAGTTATCATCCATATTATAATAGAAATTTTAACTTCTGTCAAACTTGACTAAAGATACATTCTTTTTAACGCCACATAGAATCTTTTTTATACATTTTAAACAACGAAAAAGGCCTATATGGGAATATATAGGCCCCCTTCAACTATTTACCACCACCCCACTGTAACTATAAAAAAGCATACTACCTTCAGCTTTTTGGCTGCTTACGATAGTATGCTTATAAAATATTCTAAATTCTTGCTTAAAGTATGATGTGTATCTTTTTCTATTTTAATAACTCTATACATGAGCGTCTTGTATAAATTCTTCTACCCTCTTATGCGAAGCTATATCTCCTATAATCATTATACTATCTTTTGCTTCAAAAATAGCATAAGGTCCTGGTGATAAAATGACTTGGTCCCCTCTTCTAATACCTACTATTGTAGCTCCTGTATTTTGCCAAAACTTTGTATCCGTAATCGTCTTATTAATAATAAGTGAATTTTCTGGGATCTTTATTTCGTATTGGTTAATACTTTCAATATCCTTTGATTTTTCATTTAAACTAAACATCTTATCAATCATATTTAAAATACGGTCATTTAACTGATCTCTTTGCTTAATTAGGTCTTTCAACTCATATTTAAGCTCTCTATAGCTTTTTCCTCTATTAAATTTTTCTATATATTTATCAGCATTTTCCTTTGATAGTATGACAGCTCCGCTATTTGGCTGCACACTTACAATATCCATATCTGCAAGAAGCCTTAGAGATCTGCGTATTGTTTCAGGTGAAACTCCGTATTCGCAAGACATCAGTGACCGCCCTGATATTTTAGAGTTTTCTTTTAATTCACCTCTTGCAATTCTAGATGCTATATCAAATGCAATTTGTGCATAAACAGGGGGTGTTACAGAGTTATTCATACAAAATGCCTCCTCATAATCAATAAACTTCTGTAAGTATAGCTACTTATTATAATAAAGTCAATATCTGTATTTTAATATCCTTTAAATTTTATGATTCATTTATGATAATGTCTTACTGTACCACAAATGATTATGTCCCAAATAGTAGTTTATATATTATAATAAAACCTCATAACAAGAAATGAGGTGGACATAATCAGAAAGGTATTACTCACAATGGACGAAAATC
>CAKZUB010000071.1 GCA_937921505.1 uncultured Clostridia bacterium
TATATTACTTTGCCTATTAACTGCAGACTCTATGATAAATCAAAGACTAAGCTTGTGATTGCTGCTGAAATGATAGAAGAAGTTATGCCAGAACTCAGAGATTATCAAGTTATTGTTCTATGCGATGCTTGGTACACCAAAAAACCTTTTTTATCACGTATCCTAGCTTTTGATAATCTAGATGTGATTGGTGCTGTTCGAGTAGATACAGCGGTTTATGATTTAGCACCTGAACCAACTGGCAAACGTGGTAGACCAGCGAAAAAAGGTAAGCGTATAGACTATAAAGACTTGAATTATACTGAGCACGGTGATTTTAAAATAGCAAACCTAAAGTGTCTTACTAACCTTATATCAGAAGCTGTATATGCTACATTTACAACTACAAATACAGATACTTTTTCATCTGTAAGGCTTTATATAAGCACCATTCCACTTGAAACGATTAGAAGTTTCTCAGTCAAAATGCCGGATGGTCTGGAAATGAATCATAAGCCACTACTAACAAATGTATTTAGTGTTTTTAGAATGCGCTGGCAGGTAGAGGTTATGTTTTATCAACAAAAAACGTTTTGGTCATTCGGTAATATATGGTAAGAAGTAAAGTGGCTATAGAAAAGTACGCCCATTTAGCAGGGGTTACCTATGCACTTACTACATTATTACCATTTCTACATAGTGATTTCTCAGAATGGCAATTTCAAAGCCCACAAGAAACAAAGTATAGTTTTGGTGAGAAATTACTTCACGAACTAATTATGGGCAATTTGTTGAAAACACTACAACTTGATAAAAATACAAAAGCCATTTCCGCATTAGTTAAATACTTAAGCTCTAAGGATATTGCTAGTTAATTTTATTGTAAAGTGGTGTACCCCTACATAACCATAAGAAATATATTGTTTCTTATGAAAGCTCCTATCTAGTTCAACGAATTCTTGATGACAACGGACTAATCGGTGAACCCCGCAAAGAGATGTATACAGTTATAAGACATATCTTCTTTTATACAGAATCAAAAGGTTTAAAGTTAATCGATATTTCAGATGAACTGTTCATGGAATTTCTTACTACTGAAATGCCAACAACTAACAAACGTATCATTGGAAGAACACTGAGGGGAATCCGCTATGTTTCTTCTTACTGTAAACGAGCAAAAACGCTGGTAATAAATTGTCATGTAGCATTTTCAAGGGTTTCAGACATATTAATAAAGTCAGCATAAACTTGTGGAATGCTTGGAAATATTAAGGTTTACAAACTTGGAAATAAATTTCCTGCGAAAACGCTCGCTTATAGTTTTTAAATAGAATTCTTCATTACGATAATTTTATAAGTTTTTATACATATATTTATAATAGCATTGATATTCTCCAGATACTATTGCCTCAATCCACTCATTATTACTAATATACCACTGTATTGTTTCTTTAATTCCTTCTTCAAAAGTATAATAAGGCTGCCATCCCAATTCCTTTGTTATTTTGCTATTATCTATCGCATATCGTCTATCATGCCCAGGTCTATCTTGTATGTATTGAATAAGCTTTTCATCCTTTTGTAATTGTTTAATAATTAATCTTACAATTTCAATATTGCTTTTTTCATTATTTCCACCAATGTTATAAACTTCACCTAATTTACCTTTATTAAGCACTGCATCCAATGCACTACAATGATCTTTTACATGAAGCCAGTCTCTAATTTGCATACCATCTCCGTATACTGGTAATCTTTTTCTCTGTATGCAATTATTAATCATAAGAGGAATAAGCTTCTCAGGAAATTGATACGGTCCATAATTATTTGAGCAACGAGTGATATTAATGGGCATACCAAAAGTTTTATAATAAGCTCTTACTATCAAATCTGCACTTGCTTTTGAAGCTGAATAAGGACTATTAGGTGCCAGAGGCGTTGTTTCTGTAAATAAACCCTCTTTGCCTAACGTACCATATACTTCATCTGTAGACACTTGAATAAATTTTGTCCCTTTCTTAAAGGCTTTACAGTATTTATCTTCCGCCTTTACCTTCCAATGTTTCTTGGCCACATCTAATAAAGACTGAGTTCCTAAAATATTGGTTGTCACAAATATTTCTGGGTTATCTATACTGCGATCTACGTGTGATTCTGCTGCAAAGTTAATAACTGTATTAATGCCATGCTTAACAAATATTTCATCTAATAATCTACTATTCCTAATATCCCCTTTAATAAAAGTATAGTGCCTGTTGTCATATACGTCTGATAGATTCTCCAAATTCCCTGCATAGGTTAAATTGTCTAAATTGACTATGTTATAATCATATGTATTTAGCATATACTTGATAAAATTAGAGCCAATAAATCCAGCTCCTCCTGTAACTAATATATTATTCATATGCCTCCTCCCTTCTTTCTTCATACTCATTGACAATACGCTTTAAATACTGTCCATACTCCGTTTTAAGCATAGGCTTTGCTAACTTAAGAATCTGCTGTTTATCTATATAACCTTTTCGAAATGCAATCTCTTCTAGACACGCTATATATAAGCCCTGCCTTTTTTGCACAGTTTGTACGAAATTACCGGCTTCAATTAACCCTTCATACGTTCCTGTATCTAACCACGCCATACCTCTTCCAAATAGCTCAACCTTTAGTTTATCTTTTTGTAAATACTGTTGATTAATAGAAGTAATTTCAAGTTCTCCACGTTTAGAAGGCTGTATTATTTTTGCTATATTGATGACATCATTATCATAAAAATAAAGTCCAGGGATAACGTAATTTGATTTTGGATAATTAGGTTTTTCTTCTAAACTTAGTACATTTCCCTCTCTATCAAATTCAACCACACCAAACTCGGAAGGGTTGTTTACACAATACCCAAATACTTTTGCCCCATCTTGCAAAGTGGCTGCTCTTTCTAAAACACTTCCAAACCCTCTTCCATAAAAAATATTATCTCCTAATATTAATGCAACTGAATCTTTTCCAATAAAGTCTTCTCCTATAATAAAAGCCTCTGCAATACCTCTAGGCTCTTCTTGAATCTCATATTGAATACTTATGCCTAGCTCTTGCCCACTATTTAAAAGTTCTTTATACATAGGCAAATCTCTTGGCGTAGAAATAAGAAGAATCTCTGTTATTCCTGCTAGCATTAATGTTGAAAGCGGATAATAAATCATTGGTTTATCATATATAGGTAAAACTTGCTTCGAAATACATTTAGTTATTGGATATAATCTGGTCCCTGAGCCTCCAGCTAAAATTATGCCCTTCATAGGTTTTCCTCCCAAAATCAACTTAGTTTAAAAAAATGTTTTATTGTGTTTGTTATGAATAGAATGTCCTCTTTCTTTAAACGGTAATACATTGGTAGTCTAAGTAACTTCTCACTCTCTCTAGTAGTGTAAGTATCCTCACCATGAAATCTACCATATCTCAAACCTGCAGGTGCAGAATGTAGGGGGATATAATGAAATACAGTCAATATGTTATTTTGTTTGAGGTGCTCAATAAGCTTTGTTCTTTCTTGAATATCTCTAACCTTTATATAATACATATGTGCGTTATGTATGCAGTCACTTGGAATAACAGGTCTTTTTATATAGCCAAATTCTTCTAATTTCCCTAATTGTTGATGATAAGCATGCCAACTTGCTAAACGATTATCATTAATTTTTTCTGCCTCTTCTAATTGAGCAAATAAATAAGCTGCGTTTAATTCACTCGGCAAATAAGATGATCCATAATCTACCCATGTGTATTTATCAACTTGTCCCCTAAAGAACTTGCTTCTATTGGTTCCTTTTTCCCTAATAATTTCAGCTCTTTCTATAGCATTTTCATCCTTAATTAATATAGCTCCTCCTTCACCCATGGAATAATTTTTGGTCTCATGAAAACTATAACATCCAAAATCCCCTATGGTACCTAACGCTTGTCCTTTATATGTGGACATAACTCCTTGGGCTGCATCTTCTATTACATGTAAACGATATTTTTTAGCAGTCTCTAAAATCTGACCCATTTCACAAGCTACTCCAGCATAATGTACTGGAACAATAGCTCTTGTTCTATCAGTAATAGCGTCTTCTATTAAATCTTCGTTTATATTCATAGTATCTGGTCTAATATCAACAAATACAATCTTTGCCCCTCGCATAACAAAAGCATTTGCTGTGGATACAAATGTAAAAGATGGCATAATCACCTCATCCCCATGTTTAATATCTGCTAATATTGCTGAAATTTCTAATGCATGCGTACATGAAGTAGTCAGTAAAGTCTTTGTAATATGAAATTTATTTTCTATCCACTCATTACACTGCTTAGTAAAAATACCATCTCCACAAATTTTGTTGTTTTGTATAGCTTGTTTAATATATTCTATTTCTTTTCCTAAATGTGGTGGTACATTGAAATTAATCATATTCTTACTCCTGACATAGATTTCTTTAACTATTAAGTCTCTAACTATTCTATACTACGTTAATATAAGGATTTAACATTCCCATAAAAATAACATCTTCATAATGATCATTTATCCTAACATCTTGTTTAAATACTCCCTCTTCAACAAAACCTGCTTTTTCATAAGCATGAATAGCAGATAAATTATTGCCCAGTACTCTAAGGAAAATCTTATTGAGTTTTAACGTCTTGAATCCATACGATAAGATTAAGCTTGTTGCTTGATAACCATAGCCTTTCCCCAAAAACTGACTCTCTCCAATAAAAATGCCAAATTCTGCTTTGCTATGTTGCATGCTAATATCTCTTAAATACACTGTTCCTATCGCTTCTTGATAAATTTTATCTACAATAATAAATTGAGAGACTTTACCAGTACCTACTTGCTCTACAAGCCATTTCGTATGTGATTTTTCAGTTAGTTCTTCTTGCCAAATAAATCTTTTTCTAACCTCTTCTGTATTACGCCACTTCAAAATATTGGGAGTATCTTCATGCTGAATAGGTCTTAAAATTATGTATTCATTTTCCAACACTATAAATCACCTCTGTATTTCTCATTTATACACTTTAAATTTCATTTTCTTATTGACTAAAAATATGTTTAAAAAGCTTTTCCCATGTATTACCCTTATAAGCTTCATATGTCGCTTTAATTTCATTTTCTGCTTGTTGATATACATTCTGATTCCTAATCATATTATCAACAAGTTTTCCTAATTCCGTATAGTTTTTTACTTTTAAACTATCTGGTAAGTATGCAGATACATCTCCAAAATCTCTAGATACAATAGGTATACTATTTTGTATGGCTGCATATCCCCCATATCCTCCGCCTTGTCTATATGGATTTAAGAATAAATTCGTTAAGCCTACAGCTTGAATCAAATTACTTCTATAACCTATACTATAAAGTCTATCATAGATTGTCTGGTCTACTTCCGATTTTAAGTTTTCCTTATCATAATCACCAATGAAAACTATTCCTGCATTTGGATTCTCAACTAATATTCTTTCACAAAGATGTATAAATTCTTTTGTAATTTCTACACCTAACCGATTACCTACGACTGATATTAAAAAATCTTGTTGTGGTAAGCCCAAACTCTCTCTAGTATTGATTTCATTTGTAATATCTTCTAAATCAGATACACTAAAGGGTACTTCTATCTTTTGTTGTGTTTCGCTTAACTTATATTGAACTGGTTGTTTTGTGGGGGTCATATTGATAAGATATCTCGCACATGATCTAGGTGTTAACTTCGTTAAACCACATATATAAACATCTGTAAAACAATTACATAAATCAGCCAATATATTATCACCACCTACGCCAATGACCATTTGAGGATTGATATCATTTATGCTTTTAACCATACCTATTATTCTACTGATGACATCTATTTCATTTTTTTCCTCATAACCTATTCCACATCTTGTTATACCTACTTTGCTTAAAGTAACTTCTAATAATTTGTCGGTATATTTAATATAATTTGCTGTAAAAGGTCTATAAAACAAACACTCCTCTTGAATAGGCAATAATGTTGAATTGTATATATAAACTTCATTGATATTTCCAAATTTATTATCTAGTGCTTTAACCATGTTTAATAATACTTTTGTAGGCGAATGTTGATAACCTAAAAATTGATCTGTAATAAATACAACTCTATTCTTATTACGATTTTCCTTATTTATATACTTATATTGTTTCATGTCACAAATTTTAGAAATTTTATCCAATATATGATAATAAATTTTTTCACTTACTTGCCAAGGGATTTCTCCTCTAAATTTTAGTCCCAATAATTGCCTATAAATATATAGTTTTACTTCAATATCTATTTCATCACCTAAACACACTTTTTCTAACGCTCTAAAGGCTTTTTCACTTTGTTTTTTTAGCATATAAAAGGAGAGTGAATATGTAATATCATTTAATACTTCTTTGCCTGCACAAGCTATCACTTGTAATATGTCTTGGCTAACTAATCGCTCACAAAACTCGAAAAACTTTTTATCTCCTAAATTCTTTATTTCTTCAACAATCAAACTATTATCCTGCATATTTACACTATCCTTCCATCAAGTAGTTAGTCAATGTCATCTCTTGTTTCAGCAAGTATTCAGCAAACATAAAATCATTTAGGTCATCAATATCTATTGAGTTTGTTTTTTTCATTATATAGGCATAAGACTTATGACTATAAAAATATCTATATTTATTAAAATAAGCCACATCACTTAAGTAAATCGCACCGTTTAAGCGGTAATATGGTTCTATATCTTGCCTTCTACTGCCTTTTATATTATTTAAAAACCCATCTAACTTATGATCTGTATCCAGTTGCTTCGTAAAAATAGGTGAATGTTCACATTCACATACACTGACAATAACATTAGCATTCTTTTCTAGTAGTAAATCTATACTTTTTATAATATCCTCTTCATTTCTAAGAGGAGACGTAGGTTGTAAAAGCATAAAACAATCATATGTTTTCCCCTGTTCTTTGAGCTTATCCAAAGCATGAAGTATAACTTCTGTTGAGGTGGTCGTATCTGTAGCTAAGGAATCAGGTCTTAAAAAAGGAATGCTGGCACCATATTGAAGAGCTACTTCTGCATACTGCTTAGAGTCAGTGGATACAACAATGTCCTCAAAAATTTTTGACTTTTGTGCTGCTTTAATTGTATAAGCTATTAAAGGCTTCCCATTCAAAAGCTTTATATTTTTATCTTTCAAGCCCCTTGATCCACTTCTTGCTGGAATAATTGCTAAAATCCTTTTTCCTCTATACATGTTCTCACCTACTTTTATCTATCATAAAATTTCTTTTTTAAACTATGACCTTCTAAAAGGTATTTTTTAATACTCTTTATCACCTGGCTACTTGTTTGTTTGCCCTCATAAGGATTATGAGAAGCTAATACAATGGCCTCAAATTCTTCGCTCAGTGCATAGGTAAGTGCTTTTAAAATAGCTGCTTCACCCTCTTTGCAATCAAGAACTGTACCACTTCTTACTCTGCCTTTTTGTCTATCTCCAATATTCACAACAGGCTTATTAAAGGAAGGCGCTTCAATAATACCACTGGAAGAGTTTCCTATAACTACCTTGCAATATTTGAGGGCACTTAAATAGCCTATTTGTCCCATTGATGCAAAAGCAATTGCCCTTTGTGGATACCGATCAACAAAGGTATCAATCATTTGATTAATACTTCTTCCCTCTGCATCTGCATTTGCTTTTGTAAAAATAAGCTTCAATTGTTTAAAGCTCCCTAACACATTAAGCAGATTTTGAAATTGTTTCTTAGTGCTATTATTTTCAATTGTAACAGGATGAAATGTAATAAGCGCATAGTCCTCTGAAATATCAAACTCAAGCATTTTTTGAAGTTCTTCTTGACTAAGTAATTTGATTGTCTTGATATTTTCTACCCCTAGAGCGCCTACATTGTATACATGTTCTGAATTTTCTCCAAGTTGTATAACCCGCTTGCGGTACACCTCTGTACTTGTAAAATGAAGATGGCTCATTTTCGTAATGGCATGCCTGATGGCATCATCAATAGCCCCTTCTGTCAATTCTCCACCATGTAAATGGCTTATAGGAATTCTTGCCACTAAGGCTGCTGTTGCTGCTGCCAGAATTTCAAATCTGTCTCCTAAGAGTATAATCATATCTGGCAGGAGTCTTTCATAAGCATCTGCAAATCCTATCATTCCCATACCAATAGACTTGGTTACTCCTGTTTGTGTATCAGCACTTAATAAACACTCTATTTTTGCATCTATTTCATACTCATCTTGTTGTATTTGTTTATAAGTTAGTCCAAATTCAGGAGATAAGTGCATTCCTGTAGCTATTACTTGTAAAATTAATTCTTGATCTTGCTTAATTTTTTCCATTAAAGGTTGTAATAGGCCGTATTCCGCCCTTGAACCTGTTACAACACATATCTTTTTCATAATACTATCAGCTCATCTTCCTCGTAATCTTTTGTTGCAATCTGATCTATTACTTCATCCCATTTCATTGGACTGATGCCATTGCCAGATCTTTTTGCAGTGATATTTTCCTCTGTAAAGGATTGTCCTTTTACTATATTAGTTTTTGCTACGATACTTTTTCTGGCAATCTGCTTGTTTTTCTCTTCTGATGGGCTGACCTGTTTTACTCCATCTCCCATAGCTAATTCTATATTTCTTATGGCTTTAACCATTTCTTGAAGTTCTTTAGGTTCAAGGCTTGCTTTATGATCAGGCCCTTTCATATTTTTATCTAAGGTAAAGTGCTTTTCAATCACTGTCGCACCAAGAGCTACTGCAGCTATTGCCACTTCTATTCCCTGTGTATGATCAGAATATCCCACTGGCACATTAAACGCCTTTTTAAGCGTTAACATAGCTGATAAATTAACGTCTTTCATAGGTGTTGGATATTCAGTATTACAATGTAATACTGTGACATCTTTTGCGCCCATTTGCCTTAAAACTCTTAGTGCATCTTCAACCTCTTTCAAAGTACTCATTCCTGTAGATAAAATTACTGCTTTCTCTGATGCTCCTATTTTCCTAAGATAAGGAAGATTGGTTATTTCTCCTGACGGAATTTTAAAAAGAGGCAGATTTATTTCATCTAGAAACGCTATACTCTCTAAATCAAAACCCGTTGATAAAAACATAATTCTTTTCTTATCACAATACTCTATCAACTCTAGATGCATATTCTTACTTAATTCAAGCTTCTTAAGCATTTCAAATTGTGTTTCTTGATTTGGGGTATTGTTTTGTTGATAGTATGCCTTTCTCGCATCTTTAGAAACAAGATTTTCTGTAATAAAAGTTTGAAACTTAATTGCATCTACCCCTGCCTCAGCTGCTGCATCAACCAACTTTTTGGCTATAATTATATTACCATTGTGATTTACCCCTGCTTCTGCTATAATGAAAACTTTATTCAAATCGTGATACCTCCTTACAAGGGTTACCATAGGCTTTAATGTTATCCGAAATAGACCTTAACACAACACTTCCAGCTCCAATCAAACACCGTGAGCCAACTGTTATATTCTGGATAATAGTTGCATTTGCTCCTATATGCGTTTTAGTCCCTATTTTAACTTGTCCACACAAAGTCGCTCCAGAAGCTATATGCACAAAATCACAAATTTCACATTCATGTTCAATAATGGCTCCCGTGTTAATAATACAGTTATGCCCTATCCTTGCCTCTGAGCCTATAATAGCGCCTTTGCCAATATAATTTCCATTACCTAGTTGTATATTTTTTGCTAGCACTGCACTTTGATCAATAACGTTTGGAAATTGATAACCTAACTGGCTCAGTCTACTATAAATGGTTATGCGAACTTTAGGATCTCCTACACTACCTATACCCATAAAAGCATTTTTGATCCCTTCACTATAATAGCGTTCTGCATCACTATCTTGTCCTATTACAGGAATATTATCCACGCTATCTCCTAACTTAAGACCATTATCTAATATTCCAATAATTTTAAAATCATAACTTGACTTCATAGAATCAATAATACTTTTGGCATGACCGCCGCCACCTATAAGCAGCATCGTCTTTTTCATCCTATCCCCAGCCTTCTCAGTCCATAACATTCTGGTATTGTGTATTGTTTAATTATCTAAAAATTTCATTTTAAACGTTATAGATATCACTTTTATAAGTATTTAAGTTTTTCTTAAACCATTCAATAGTCTCTTCTAATCCTTGTTGCAAATGATACTCGTATTCCCAATTCGTTAACTGTTTAATCTTTTTATTACATCCTAGTAGCCTATTGACTTCACTTTTTTCTGGTCTTAACCTTTCTTCTTCACATACAATCTCTGCATGAGGATTAATCTGTCTAATAAGCTCACCGGCTAAGGTCCCTATCGAAATCTCCTTACCTGTGGCAATATTAATTTCTTCACCTACAGTTTGTTCACTCTTTGCAATTTCCACAAAGCCCCTTGCTGTGTCTTTGACATAATTAAAATCTCTAGTAGGCGCTAAAGCTCCTAGCTTAATGGTTTCCACCCCTGAAAGGAGCTGAGTTATAATCGTTGGAATAACCGCACGTGCAGATTGTCTTGGGCCATACGTATTAAATGGTCTCACAATCGTTATGGGCATATTAAAGCTTCTATAAAATGATTCTGCAAGCCTGTCTGCTCCTATTTTAGTTGCCGAATAAGGAGATTGTCCTTGATAAGGATGCTTCTCATCAATCGGTATATACTGAGCTGTACCATAAACCTCTGATGTCGAAGTAATTAATACCCTATTTGTTTCTAATTCCCTAGCTGCCTGTAATATATTCAATGTACCTTTTATATTTGTATCCACGTAGGAGTCTGGTGAATGGTAACTAAAAGGTATAGCAATAAGTGCCGCTAAGTGGTATACTTCATCGCTATTTTTCATAGCTTCCCTTACACCATTAGGATCTCTAATATCTCCTGTAAATATTTCTATACTATTCTTTATACTATGATCTATTTGATCTAGCCACCCCCACGTATTAAAAGAATTGTAGTATACGAATGCCCTTACATCATATCCTTCTTTTACTAATAACTCTACGAGATGGCTACCAATAAAACCATCCCCACCTGTCACTAATATTTTTTTGTTAGTCCCAGCCATTCTCTTTTCTCTCCTTTTATACACCAAGTTCCTTGATCATATGTTCCATTTCTTTAAATTCACCCATATCTAACCATGACTTTTCGGTAATAGGGTATATCCCTACCTTTTCACCCTTGTCCATATAAGTTTGAATCAAATCCGTTATATGAAAAAAAGTATTTTCAGTAATATCTTCTAACACTTCTGGTTCTATCACATATAATCCTGTATTCACTTGAAAATTATATTGTGGCTTTTCTTCAATTTTAGCAATATAACCTGATTCATCATTTTGAATAACTCCATAAGGAATAATATAGGTTTTAAGAGAAGTTACCATGGTAATTTTGTTATGATTGCTTTTGTGCATTTTTAAGATATCTGCATAATCAGCCTTAACCAATATATCACAGTTACTTAAGAAAAAGGTCTCATGCAATTTATCCTTTAGTAGATATAGACTGCCTCCTGTTCCCAGAAATTGCTCTTCCTCTACATACTCTATATTACTTGTGCAATTGCAATCTTGAAGATAGCTCTTTATCATATTTTTTTTATAATTAACTGTAATGAAAAAATTGTTACATCCATACATCTCGAATTGTTGCATAATTCTTTCTAAAATAGTCATCTCACCAATTGGAATAAGTGGTTTAGGCAAAATCTTTGTATAAGGATATAATCTTGTGCCTTTACCTCCTGCCATAATAACTACAGGCAGTTCTATTGGTTGAATCGGTTGCTCCTCATTTTTATACAGGCTGTTAAAAAATATGATATCAATCGGTTTATAATATTCATCTACGACGGGTAAAGCTTGAATCTTATTGTATAACATAATTTTTTCAGCTCGATATATTTTTTTACTGGTAATAACTGTAGGATTGGTATTCATCATCAAAGCAACATGCTGCTGTAAGTCTCCTCTTTTTAAAATCCATCTTCTGATATCGCCATCTGTTATAACGCCTTTTAAAATATCATGCTCTACTACCAGTAATATTTGTTTTGCGGTATCATCCATTTGTTTAATAGCTTCTATTATTGCCATATCAGGAGGGATACTAATACGCCCTATATCCATCTTAATCCCCCTTTCTATTTCCATTAAGCGTTATTTGTGATCAAAACTAAAGCCACTCCCTATTGCAGAATAGGGGTCAATGTATTGGTCGTTTTGTCTTTTAGCCTCATTGATGCGCTTTAGTTCTAGTTTAGTAAGTTCTAGCTGTTGCCTATACTCTTTTTGATTTTGCTTATCTAAACTTTCTATTTCCTTCACAATCATACGCTCACTTTCGCTGAGAGGCACAATTTGAAATGGGATCTCTGTATTGACTTGATCAATTAATACTTGTCTCTCTTGAAGTAATACTATAAATTTTTCATAATCATCATTTAGTAAAGCCTTATTTTGTTCTTTGGTTATACTTAATAACTGTGTCAAATACTCTGTTCTCACCCTTCTCCCCCTAACTTCATCTATTTAAAAGGCTTTTTATTTTTTCTGCTACATAAGTTACTTCTTGTGTACTCAGATTTGAACTACAAGGTAGGTTGATAATATGCTGCTTATAATAAATAGCTTGCTCTATAGCATAGCTTTGTTCCGATAGGTAAGGTTTTTGCTCATGAATGAGGCCCCAAATTGGTCTTGTCTGAATCCCTTCATTTTCAAGAGTAGCTATTATTTCTTCTATACTATGCTGATTTGTTTTTAGTAACAGGGAATAAAACCAATAATTCGCTCTTATTTCTTTACTAAAAGGCAATATTTCTATCGCCTCACAGTCTGCTAATAAGGTTTTGTACAAATGATAATTTTGTGTTTTGGTTTTAATGAATTGTTCTAATTGCTCGAGCTGTGCTACACCTATCGCAGCCTGTATGTTTGTCATTCTATAATTATAGCCAATATCATGATGAAGATAATAAAGTTCATCATCTTTGGCCTGGGTGGATAAGTACTTAGCCTTTTTAAGGTGTTCACTGTCTTTAGCAACTAGCATACCGCCACCACCCGTTGTAATGATTTTATTCCCATTAAAAGAGTACACCCCAAAGTCAGCTATAGTCCCTAAAAATTTATGTTGATATCTCCCTTGAGTAAAATAGCTTCCTAATGCCTCTGTAGCATCTTCAATGACTTTTAAATGATACTTTTTCGCTATATCTATTATTTTTTTCATATCTGCACAATTTCCAAATACATGAACAACTATAATGGCCTTAATTTGTCTATTAGTTTTTATATTAATTAATTGCTTTTTCTCCCATGCACACTCAGTCTTAATAAATTTTTCCAGCTTATCTCCATCTAAAGTTAATGTATGATCGCAATCCATAAATACCGGATGAGCACCCATATAATAAACTGGATTGACAGCTGCAATAAAAGTAAGCGTTGGCACAAGCACTTCGTCACCTTGACTCACTTCACTTAAACGTAAGGCTAAATGCAAGCCCGCTGTTCCGCTTTGACAGGCTACTGTTCCTTGAACACCTAAATACTTAGCTGTCTTTTCCTCAAACTCTGTTATATAAGCTCCCGCCGTAGATACCCACTCTTTATCAATAGCATTTATCACATATTCTTTTTCTTTACCTTTTAAATGTGGGACAGAAAGTGGAATATATTTCACTGATTCATTGCTCCTTCTATAATCATTATAAGTTGTTCTATACCCTCTTCTAAATGCTGATAGAAAATATGATTTAAACGTAAATTTCTTACTAACCTCTGATCAGCAGTTTCATTAATAGGCTCCTTATTCTGCACATCTAACCCCATTAACAGTTCTATATCACTTAATAAAATCTTGATTAAACCTTCACTGTTAGATACCTTTAGAATAGCCGCATCACCAGTTTCTATAAGTTTCATTATTTTATAAATATGATTTTTTCGTTGCCCTTTATAATCCTCATACTCTTTTATTAGCTGACTATAATCATCTTTAAGCGTTCGGCTAAATTTAAGGATTTTGTTGAGACTTACGGTCGCTTCATTTATATTTTTATCCACATCTTGCTTTTCATTGCCTTTAAATAATGTATGAGAAACTTCGGGCTTTTCTGTTATGCAATAACATGCTATACATTCCTTCAAAGGCATATGTACAGCCCCCTCTATAAAAGCACCTCCCTCAGTTGCATTAATATAAGTTCTCGGATTATCTTTAATAAAACTTTGAATCCATGTTAAAAAGCTAATCAATACAGCTTCTGAAGGCACCACCCCACCATCATAGCTTTTAATATATCTCATTTCTTTTTCAAGTACATAAGCTTTCACATCATTGTTACCTAATCCAATTAAATTATCAGAAGTTAATGTACTATGTCTCTTATCACCCGTATAAGCTAAATCTTGTCCAATAAAAACAATCGGCTCGCATCCCATATAACAGGCTGTACTTAAACATAAACTTGCCACTGTTCCACTCATTGCTAATGTCGGGTTAACCCTCAAATTAAGTATACTTGCTACTACAGCACTGTTATACATTAAGTAACAAGGACCATTACTTGTTTTGACTACTTTATCATTCCCCTCAACTATAGTAATAAGGGGAATATCGTGTACTTTACTTGTACCAAAAGTTTCATAAATCTTATCTGATGGGTCTACTGATACCACAAAGTCTGGCCTGATACCTTGTGCTAAAACAGTTGATAAGGTTCTTCCTACACATAAAATAATCCCCTTAAACTCTTTAATTAAATGAATATTCTTATCCAGAGAAGGTCCCGCTGATACGATTAAAGCTGGAGTGCCTTTATATTTATTGCAATGTACCGATAAGTCATATCCTTTTTGCATGGCATAACGGTTAGAAAGAGTATTTTGAATGCCCTGTCTTCTTAAATTAAGAGATGTATTAACTCCTATAACCTTCTCTAATAAATATTTATCTATAACACTTAATATGGTTTTACAGTATTGAGGATAATAAGTTAAATAACTTTCTAATGTCACAACTTGTACATTATAAAGTTCTGTTCTTGGGATAGTGTTATTTAAGATTGATGCTAACTTTTCTTTATCACTCCCTACAAAAAATTGTAAATTAGGCTTATTACGCTGCTTTAAATCACTTGCTATTTCCAGTTGATCTTGTAAAAGTTGGTCATTTAACTCAATAGCAATAATTTGTACATCTTCTCCAACTTTATCTAAAAGTTCTCTCACCATATATCCCATACCAAAGCCAATGAGCACCCAAATCGTCTGTTTATTTCTAAAATCATCTTTTAAATGGGCAAGTGCATCTTTTTTAGGATAGTATTTGCTTAAAATATAGCGTTTCTTATTCTCACTATATACTGCTAGTGTATAGCCATCCTCCTTATAGGCTGATTCAATGCTGTACTCTAATGTCTCTAACAATTCTTGTCGTCCAGTTTGTAGTGTTATAAGTCATCATCCTCCTATTCTACATAAGCATTAACATTTACTTGGATTGCCATCATCCATTTGTTGAGTTGTTCTAATAATTCAAACTCCATGGCATCAGCTAATAATCCTATATCTTCATTTTCTATAGCTTCTATCAGCACTCGTAATAAATGGTTAACTTCAAGTGTATTCACTTTTTGTATTTGAATATCTTGTGTTAACCTTAGAACATCTCCTAACCATCCTAATCCTTCTGTAATTTGAACTATTAATTGATATCCTGCTTGAATATCTTTTTGTCTCAATAAGACAATAGCCCTTTTTGTACCCAGATATAATTTTTCAGTATATTCTAATGCGTCTCTTAATGCTTCTACCTGTATCTCCATTTTATCTCCTGTTCTTATTATGTACTTTAATGCTGTTTAATGAGGTTGTTTCATAACTTCCTTCCATAGATCTCTAAATTGCTCGATCAATTGTTTTGCTTCTAATAATTTTTCTGAACTCTTCTTGATATTGGTTTCTATTAATAAATAACCTATGTATTCATATAAAGGTTTAAGCTCCGCTGAAATAGGATATGTATCATCTAAGGTAGCATATAATTCCTGTATAATATCTTGAGCTTTGACAATATACTTATGAGTCGTTTGCACATCTTTTTTCTCTATAGTTTCTAATCCTATATTACAAAACTTGATTGCCCCATTATATAACATCAAAGTAAGTTCAGCAGAGCTGGCAGTCATTACTGCATTTTGTTGGTATTTTTGAACTTGAGTACTTAACATTTTGCCTCCTATTGTAGCCAGCTACTAATACTAGCCCCTTGTGTATTCATTTGTGTCATAGCTTTCTCTAGCGCTGTAAATTTTTTGTAATAAATGGCTTCCATTTTGCTATATTTTTTTTCTAAATCATAAATGCGCTCTTTCGATGTTTTAATATTATCTTGGAGTAACTTATCATTATAAAAAGAATCATAACTTCTTGTGTCTTTTATGCTTTTTTCTAATGCCTTAAAGCTACTGTCTAAAATAGTTCCTATTCCTCTATTAGATACTTTACCACTTACATTGGTAGTTCCTTTACTTGTAAATAATTCCATAACTCCATTTATGTTTTCCTCTAAGGCCTTTTTCAGCTCATCTTTATCTAGTGTAAGCTTTCCTTTTTCTGAATAATAACCCGTGGTAATACCTATTTTTGAAAGACTACCAAAAGCATTTCCCTTAACGACTGACTGTAGATCAGAACGCATGGTACCCACAAGGGTCCTTAGACTTTCATCACGTCTTAATAAGGTCTTCTTAATATTGGCCTCATAGTCTTCTATCTGCTTATCTGTCATTTTCTCTTTTTCTGCATCCGCTAGTGGTTTTGAGGAAGTTGACTTAGTATATAATTTGGTATTTAAATCATCAATTAATGTATTATAGGCCTCTACAAATTTGCTCATAAACTCTACTACTTTATCTGTATCCTTACTTATTTGAATTTTTATCTTTTCCCCTACTGCAGTCGTATCATTCAAGTTGATATTCAAGCCATTGATTTGTATATTATTAGATTCTGAAGTTAATGAAACTGTGCCGTTATAAGTATATTCTGCATTGGTACCGTGTGTATTCATATTGCTAAAGCCGAGGCGATCTAATACTCCCCCACCAGCTGTATCTATTTTTAGTTTCGCACTTTCTCCTGTTTGCTTTGTTGAAATAAAAAGTTTATTATTTTTGGTATCAAAGCTTACATCGAGACTACTATCTGCTTCTTTTATTTTCTTTACTACGGTTTGTAAGGTATCATCTTTTGTAATGGTAATAGATTTATCATTGATTTTAAGTACTTCATTCGCCGTTAACCCTATTAAATCCCTTAATTTAGCTGATACATCAACGCCAGCTTCTAAATTCATCTCTCCTGCTACAAATACACCTGCAGCTAATTTTTCTATAGTAAGCTCGTGAAGCCCTTCTGCTGCCTCTCCACTAGCTGTTACTGTAGCAGCAGTACTTGAACTTGTAGCTTTAGAGACATTAAAAGTAGACTCAAATCTTAATTTATCAACAAAGTCTGTTTGAAATTTATTAATAGCTTTATTAGTTTCTGTCCATATCTCTTTTTTCCACTCCAGTAAAATTTTTTTTTGATTTACTGCGTCAATTCTGGCTTTTTGGGTACTTAACATCGCCTTTACAATAGCATCAGTATCCAGTCCTGATGCTAAACCTGTAAACTGTACTTTCCCTGTACTTATCGCCATATGTCATCCTCCTTAACGTTTTTCATCTACAAAAAGTCCAGCTAATTCCATCATTTTAGCAATCATATTTAATATTTTCTCAGAAGGAATTTCTTTAACGACTTCATGTGTATTACTATCAATTACTTTTACCATAATTTGGTTTGTTGATTCATGCATTGCAAATTCTAAACTAGTTGTTTTACCTTGTATTTTATTATCTTCTTTTTCAAGGACTTGAAGTAAAGCTTTCTTTTTCCCTTGTGCATCTTGCCCTGTTAAACTTTCTTTCGATGTCTCTAATTTGTTTTCTATAGTAGGTCTTTCATTCAGTAATGATTTTTTCGGTCCTTCTGTATTTGTGTGCTTGTAGCTACTACTTTGAACATTATCCTCTATATTACTGCTATTTATCCCATTATTCCCGACCATCATCTTCCAACTCTCCTTTAATTTAGTTTTTATTTTATCTCGTTATATGATATATCGGATATAATCATACTTTTTGTTAGAGCTTTTAAAAATATTTAGTAAAAAAACGGGCTACATACGCAGCCCGTTCTTTTACTAAATATTTTATTGTAATAATTGAAGTACTTGATTTGGCTTTTGGTTAGCTTGTGCAAGCATGGCTTGTGTAGCTTGTGCTAACACGTTTTTAGAGGCAAGATTCATCATCTCTTTAGCCATATCTGTATCTCGAATACGAGACTCAGATGCTTGAATATTTTCAGCCGCATTATCTACATTAGAAATAGTATGTTCAAGACGGTTTTGAACCGCACCAATTCTACTTCTTTGTGTTGATACCATATTAATAGCTTTGTCAATTTTACTGATATTAGACGCTGAACCAGCATTAGTTGATATGGTTAATACATTGATATCATCAACACCTAAATCAGTTGCCTTCATACTGTTAATACCAACTTTGATAGATTGACCAGCATTAGCTCCTACTTGGAAAGTTAATCCACCAGTAGCATCCCCAGTTTTAATATTACGTTCCAGGATAGAATCTGCTGAAGCTCGTAACGTGTTGAATGATGTTTGTTTAATATCAATTGATCCTGTTTTTTTCGAAATAGATGTTTGTAGTGTAGCAACACTAGCTTGCTTTATACCTACGCTAGTTGTTAATGTTGCCACTGATGCATCAAGAGCCGCATAAGAAGTAGTTCCTATTTTACTATCACGTTCTGCTATTTTTGTATCTAATGATGCTTGCTTAACTGATATCGATGTCATCTTAATTTCTATTGAAGCCATTTTAACTGCCATACTACCTTTTAGTGTTGAAATAGATGTCTTTTTAGTTATTGAAGAATTTGCCTTAGTAATTGCAGAACCATTTATGAAACTTTGATCTCCATTTAATAATTTTTTAGTGTTGAACTCAGTTTTTTCTGTAATAGCAGTAATCTCTTCTTTTAATTGATCAATTTCTGACTGAATTTGTTTACGATCTTCCGCTGTGTTTGTCCCATTGTCCGCTTGAACAGCAAGTTCTCTCATACGTTGAAGCATTGAATGCTGTTCATCTAAAGCACCTTCAGCTGTTTGAATAAGAGAAATAGAATCTTGTGCGTTACGAGAAGCTTGATTAAGACCTGAGATTTGTCCTCTCATCTTTTCAGAAATTGCAAGACCAGCAGCGTCATCACCAGCTCGGTTAATTCTAAGACCAGATGATAATTTTTCTGTTGCCTTTGCTTGACCTGTAGATGTTTTGTACATTTGTCTTTGTGAGTTGATTGCTGACATATTGTGATTTATAATCATAATAAATTCCTCCTTGAGTTTTTTCGGGCATCCATGCCCTTTTTAATTTTTTCACTAAAAGTTATTTGGCCATTTAACTCTTATTTTTCATACTATATATCGACTTCCTATTGGATTACTTTAGTGCTTTTCTATATTTTTTTTATTTTTTTGTATTCCTTCAAATAGATTCCCTCTAAGTTGTCATTTTATGAGACTTTTAAGGATATCTAATGTAGTTTGATTCTTTTTAGAAGCATCTTTATTACTTGATTTAATTTTTGCATACACCTCTTCTCTATAAATATTGATTTCTTTTGGAGCTGATATACCAAGTTTTACTTTGTCACCCTGAACATCTAATATTTTGATTTCTATATTCCCATCTATAATAATGGCTTCGTCTTTCTTTCTGGTTAATGCCAGCATGATATCATCTCCTTTCGTTTATTAAATCTACTATTTTATGCTTGGTTGTATAACCAGCATCTTCTATAATGACTTGTACTCCTTGTCTATTCTCTATGTGTATAAGAAGTGGACCAGCCAGGTTAAGTGTGCTGTTTTCTACTTGATCTTTTAGTGTTACTATAGCATATAGTGAAAATGCATCATTATCACCTCTTCCTAACTTATTAAAATAACTTTCTCTAATAGTAGGAGCATAGTCTTTTTTAAAGTAGTAAGGATCTGTAATGATAAAACAAATCTCTTCATCTTCGATAGATTGTAAAGCATGAAAGATACTATCTTTTTCCTCCATTAAAATAAATCGCTTTAAATCTTCAAAACCCGGTATACCTTCTTTAAAGGTAATGATCTTATCCTCTTGTATTTCAATATCTCCAAACTGCTTTGTATTTGTTTTCATTACATCCATCCTCTCTATAACTTATATAAATTCATTATACTATTTTTAGTAATGACCTATACTTTTCTCATTTCATATGCAAAGCTTTCTATGCGCGTAACTTTTGAATAGAGTAGCAAAAAAGGTTTAGAAAAGCTGCTACTCTTCTAAACCTTTTTAATAAATTCCTTCTACAATTATCTTAAAAAATCTGCAAGTGTATTCATAATAACTTTTGAAGTGGCTTGAAGGGCTGATTGATATACTGCATATTGGGCATTAAACTCTGTATAAATTTCTTCTAGGTCAACATCTTCTGTATTTGAAAGAAGCTCTGTAAAATTAGCCTTATCATCTGTTAATCTAGAAGCTGTGTATTCAAGTCTATTTGTTCTACTTCCTAAATCAGCCGTCATTTCTGATGCTGTTGATAGTCTTTTATCAAATACACCTAGCATCTTCTCAAATATTTCATGTAAATTTGCATGATTCGCCGGATCTGGATCTTCATGTGTATCTAATGCGTCCTTTATTTGTTTTATATCTGAAAAAATTTGACTCATAAGCTTATCTACACCTAAAGTATTGACAGTAATCGTACTCCCTACACCTACTTCGTACTGAAGATTCTGCCCCTCTATTTTCCCTAAAACTTTTGGATTAATTGTCCCTTTAGGTAAACTTGTACCTACTGGTAAAATAGTCCCTGCTTTTATCTCAGTTGGAAGGGTAAATCCTGCTTTTAAAGTCGTCCCTGCTGGTATAGTTAGCTCCTGTGCTAGAGAACCTGTTGCTGGCAGTGTGGTGCCATCAGGAAGTTTTACATCTCCAGCGGTAATAACCGTTCCAACCGGTAAAGTAATTGGTTCAGCTAAAACTTTATCAACAGCAAGCATCGTTGTACTAGGAATTGTAGTAATGGGTAGCTGTATATCTGTAAGCAAAGTTCCTGCTGGTATGAGGGTGCCATCTGATAATCTCATGCCTCCTACTGGAATAACAGTCCCTTTTAATAGTGTCATTTCATTTATTACACTAGTTTCTTCTGTAAGACTAGTTTCCTTTACTAACATCACAGGCTCATTAGTTTTATAACCAGAAAATACATGTCTACCAGCATAGGTTACATTAGACTCTTGTTGAAGTTGTTCCCAAAGCTGATCGATATCTGCTTTAATTTTTTCTCTATCTTCTGTTTCAAGTGTATCCGTTGAAGCGTGTACACATTTATATCTAATGTCTTTTATAATCCCTGTAATATTATCAAGAGCTTTTTCTGTAATACTCATCCAAGATATTGCCTCATCTGTATTACTTTTATATTGCTCTGCTTCTAATACATTAATTCTTAGTTTAAGCGCCCTACCAGCTACAATTGGATTGTCTGATGGTCTTTGTATCTTTTTGAGTGTAGTCATTTGTGTGTATAGTGTATCTAATCTACCCATATTGGTATACAAAGAATTAAGTGTATTATTTCTAATCATGCCATTTGTTACTCTCACAGTTTCACCCCTTTATCAAAAGTTTCCTAGTTTAAATATAGTCGTTTCGTAGATACCATCTATCGTATTAATAAGTTTTGCTGCCGCCTGATAAGCTTGCTGATATTTAATAAGATTTGAAAATTCTTCATTGGTATCTACTTGAGATACAGCCTGTCTTTGATTTTGAATGTTTTTTGTAATAGTGTTTTGAGTCTTTTGATACATATTAGCTTCTTGAGCATTGATGCCTAGTTCACTAAATATAGAAATCATGTAATCCTTAGGATCACCTTCTTTAAACATCTTTTTATTATACTTTTGTGCTGATAAAGCTAATAACAGATTATTATTGCTGATATTAGGATTGGTATCACTCTCTGGATAGTGTTCATAGTTTGTTCGAATGTTACCTGAACCATCATAGATTGTCTTGGAGATAGAAAAATTAGCTGCGGTCATATTTTTGTAGTTATTTGATAAATCGGGATTTGCTTCTGGGTCTCCTATACTGCTTCCATTTGTATAGGTAAACATTTGATATTTAGGCTGATAGTTATTCGCACTAAATTCAGCAGGAGTTAGTAGCTTTTTATCTTTATCATAGTATTGCATATCTCCATTGGAATCTATTTTCTTAAAAGTTGCTTCTTTTAATGGTGGTACCGGCGGAGATATTGTTTCAAGAATTATATAACCATCTGCATCTTTACTATATTCTTCATTCATCGTCTCTGCAAATTTTCTGATGTAATCATCCATTCGTTTAATGTAATAAGGAATACCATTATAGGTGACGTGCGACGCTGTACCACACCCATCTCTCATATCTATAACACCTTTTATTTCTCCAGACATCTTGTTATCTGCCATATTAAAAGGTAGTCCATCTTTCCATACCACATCATAGAGGCTATCAATATCTTCACTATTGATTTTCTTTCTGGTAAGCATAGTTTGCTGATCATTTGCGATAAGTGTACTACTTCCTAATTCAATTTTATAGTTAACAAGATAATCAAGTTTACTTGGATCATCAAATTCACCAGTAACTACAAGTGATGGATCAAGTTTTTTCAGATTATTTAGTGTGCCAGTAATTTTGGCTTCGAGTGCATTCATTGCAGCTGTTTCTGCTGGTGTTGTTGGCGTAGGAGTCGCTTTCCATTCATCAGTATCCTTTAAGAGCTGCGCAGCTAATCTATTCATTTCATCTTCTTTTGCGCCTCTGACTGTTATCCCGAGTTCTCTGATAAATAAGTGGTCTACTAGAGTTTGCCCTGCTATTTTAACAGAAAATTGTTTAAAAGTTTTATGATCTATAGTTACTTCACTTTCTTTTGTCTCTACGTTAACAAGCTGTGAGAGTCTATCCACACAAAGATCTCTTTCATCTCTAAAAGTGTTTGCATCATCGCCATAGATTTCAGCCTGATAAATTTGGCTATTTAAGCTTTGAATTTTACTTCCAAGTAGATTAATTTCATCTACTTTAGTTTTAAGTTCAAAATTTAGATCTCTTTGAAATCCTGAAAGAGAAGCAGATATGTTATTAAAATATTTTGTGTAGCTTATCATTTGCTGTCTTAGTGCCGTTTTTCGCTCCATCTCATCTGTCAGTTTACTAAGGTCATCTATTCCTTTAAATAACTCATTAAATACTTTAGTAAACCCAACGTCACTGGGTTCTCCATAAACTGATTCTATAATAGAGCTTTGTTCTGTTTTTATTCTATATTCGCCAAGTTTATCATTTTGTGACCATAATTTAGTATCTAAATAAGATTCACGCATTCTTACTACATTTGTAGTTGCAACGCCAGTTCCTAGCATCCCAACACCCATACCCTTTAAAGGATTATCTGCTTTTTGTCCAAGTACTTGTCTTGAATACCCAGGGGTTGTAGCGTTTGCTATATTATTGGAGGTTATAGATAGTCCCCTTTGTGCTGCAAATAAGCCACTCGCTGCTATATTAAATTCAAAAAATGCCACTTATCTCCCCCCCTTTACATCTTATTAATGATAGTATCCATCATGCTATCTAACATCGTGATCATGCGTGCTGAAGCGTTATAAGCATATTGATACTTAAGCATACTTGTAAACTCCTCATCTTGTGATACCGCACCCATAGCTTGTCTTTGATTTTCTATATTAAGAATAGTTGTTTGCTTTTCTCTTACTTTACTGTTATAACCAGAACCTTCAAGACCTATATCTGTAACAAATTCTGAATAAAACCCCATAATACCTATCGTTTTACTATAAGGTGCTGTAGGACTTGTAGAATCTTTTGGCCAAGGGCGATTTTTACTCCACTCACTTAGAAACTTAGTTACTTTTGTGTTATCTCCTACATCTCCAGCTTTTTCTACAGTTCCCAACTTATTATAACCGCCGTTCTCAAGTAATTCTGGATTGATTCGAATGTTGCCTGGCACTAGATAATCTTCTATTTCACCTAGGTAATCATAGTAGGCTTGCATATAGCCATTATAATCAACTGCAGGGTTTATAGTCGTACTAAAAGGATAGTCAACTGGCGTTTTTATAGGTACAAACATTGGAACTCCCATATTCCCTTCATGAGTCCCAATTCCTTTTCCATTAAATATGCCATTAGTCATGGTTGCAAGCTCATTAATAAGTTCATTAAATTTTTTATGTATTTTAGGAATAAGATAACTATTGCCTGCATCATCTACACTAAAGTTATCGTTAAGTGCAACATCCGCCCAGCTTGTACCAGGTTTTACTACTATAAGATTGCCTCCACCATCAGTGCCAAACTGATCTGTTCTGACATAATCCTCTCCTCTAGTTAGCAGTAAAGACTTAAGTCTGCCTGTATCATTTTCTTTTGCAGGGCTTATTACTTTGTCTAACTTAAATACATCTTCCTTTGTATTTGACCATATAGGTTTTACAAAAGGACTTGCAGGTACTGTTTGATCTAGCTCTAAAAGCGTTACAAATTGTTTTTCTACAACCGTTCTGCCTTCGGCCTTGAGTACTATGCGGCTGTCTGGTTCTTCGTAATAATCTATTTCCATATAGCCTGAAAGTTCATCTATAAGTAAATTTCTTTGATCTCTATAATCATTGGCATGATCACCATTAATTTCTGCTAATGCAATTTTTTCATTATGTTCATAAACCCCTTTAATAAGTTCATTAATACGTACTACTGATTTTACAACCTCATTATTGAGATTGTCTTGATAACCGACAAAAGAGTCTGAGATATGGTTAGCCTTTTTTATAAGTACATTGGTTGCTTGTATAAAAGATAATCTTTCTTCTACCCCATCTGCAGTCGTATTAAGTTTTTGGGCTTGTGCCCATAAATTCTCCAGCATCTTACTAATACTTTCACCATAAGGCTCATCTAAAATAGCCTCTACTTCTTTTAGCGCAGTATTTCTAGTTTGGTAAAAACCTAAAATACTATTTTCTGTTCTATAACGTCTATCCGCAAGTTCATCTCTTATCTGACGTATTTCTGTTGATGTTACACCAAGTCCTACTTGCAGCAGCCTTCCAGCTGAGCCTATATTGAGATAGCTGCTCTCGTGTTGGAGTAACTGTTGTCTCGTATAACCTCGTGTATTCACATTTGATATATTGTGTCCTGTAACTTGAAGTCCTTTTTGAGACGTGGAAAGCCCCGACATCATTCTTCCTAGGCTTGCAATAGATGACATACATTCACTCCTTACTGTTTTTTGTCAAAGAAACTCTGCTGTCTCTCGGTATTTGGGTCTTCTCCTGGTTTGTTGTAACTTCCAACATGAGTATACCCTTTTGTACTGCCAATAGCATTTATAGTAAAATCAATAAGCTCAAGTGATTGATTAATAAGTACTGTATTAAGCTCATTTTGTTTTTTTATTTCTTGTATAATGATATTAAGGTTATTTTTAATTTCAAGAAGCTTTTGACTCGTTTCATTTTCCTCGCCTAGTTTTTCAACTATACGCGTTATACTAAGAGTCTTATACGCCATGCCCGTTACGATAGAGATGTCTTTAAGCAATACTTCTCTTTTCTTATCTAACGTATTAACTCTTCCTACAAATTGCTCTTCGGTAATGACTATTTCTTGCAGCAAATCCAACTTTTTATCTACTACAGCATCTTGTTTATATTTCGCTAAGGTCAAAAGCCCCTCGTAACATTCTTTTTGCTCTTCTAACACCTCTATAAGTTCATATATAATCCCAGCCATAAATCGTCCTACCCTTTAAGGTCTAAACTAGATAATATTTTATCTGCCACTTCTTCTGAGCTTACATTGTAAGTGCCCGAACTTATCTTTTCTTTTATTTCATTTACTTTGTCTTCTCTTATAGAAGGCGTTGTACTTAGAACCTTGTAAACTGCTTGAAAGTCTCTTGCAGTGCCAGAAAGTTCTACCTCATCTTTTTTTTGCATTTTAGTAACTGGCTTAGTGCTAGATAAAGATTGTTTTTTATAAGTTTCATATATATTATTAATGTGATCTATTCTCATATTGTTCACCCCTTTAGCGTGTTATCTTTACATGTATAGTATATCGTCTATTCTATTTTTTTACTTTAGGTTAATTAGATAAATAGATGGATATCTTTTTTAAATAAAAAAATTAGAGGACTATGATGTTATTAATCCCCTAATGTTTTCTAATTATTTACTTAATACGATCAGACTTTAAAAATCTCATTTTTTCCGTTTTCTTTTTCTCTAGATCTTCTGTGAGCTTGTTTGCTGTCATTTGTTTGGCTGCCCCTGATAGCTCTCCCATTAAGCTTGCATTACATTTAGCACATAATTTACCTGTATATATCGCCACGTTACAGTTTTCACAAGTCAAAGAGATAGCTGATCCTGGTGAAACTTCAAGTCTGCCTTGCCTTAAAAAACTTTCAATAAGAGAAACCGAAACTTCTGTTTCTTCACTCACAACATGCATGGCTGCCCCAGGATTTTTTCTTAAATACTCTTTGACAATTTGAAACATTTCTTCTTCTGTTTGTTTACACTTCGGACAAATATTTGGTCCGGTTACATGCTGAAATATTTTTTTACATCTTTTACATACACGAACATCCATAACTATGCCCCCTTATACCTAACATTTCATTTGCTTTTATTATACTCCGATACATACTATTAGTACATATATTTTCTTGTTTTCTATAATGTTTTGTCTTTTAATAGCGTGTATACACTCTTTTACTGTTGCTCCTGTAGTATATATATCGTCAAGAATCGCTATATGATTAACCTCTGAAAAATTGATATCTGATTTTACTTCGATACTCCCTTTTATATTACCACGTCTTTCTTGTTTACTACACTTTGACTGTGGCTTAGTTTCTTTAACCCTTGTTAAAACATCATATACTCTAATCCCAGTTAATTTAGATATTTCTCTTGCTAAATCTAAAGCTTGATTAAAACCTCTTTTTTTAAGCCGCGACCCAGACAGCGGCACGGGAATCAATGCATCGATCTGCAACTTATCTATCATACACAGATCATTGACAAATAAGTCCGCATATCCCTTTGCATATTTACGCAGCCCATTATACTTCCATCTAAGCACCGCTTGTCTAAATGCATCCTCATAAGGAAAAAGCGCTATAATCCGCATATCACTATCCATTTCTTCTTTCTCACAATACGCGCAACCATCGCCTCCTATATGATAAGGCCTCCCACAACGCGGACAAAGGTTATGCCTAAACACAAAGCTATAACACTTATCACACAAATGCCCAACCACCCTATCATCCAATATAACTTGGCATATCATACATTTACTCGGATAAATAAGTTGCCTAAGATAACGATACACTGCCTTTCACATCCTTTGATATTTTAAAAAAAGTTGGATATATAAGAACCTAGCAAGGAGATTTTAGTGTTCGGAAGTTGCCTGTGTAGTATTTCGTAAAGAAAATCTTAGCAGTTTTTTGAAATGGCACTTAGGGAGATTGTCTGAGCAGCAATTATAAAATTTGTACACAAATTTTATAATTCGCGAGTTTCGACCGTTCATAACCTTAAATAAGAAATATACTTATTTTAGGTAGAAAAAACTGCTTAGATTTTTAGAAATACGAAACTGTGCAACTGAAGAACACTAAAATCTCCTTGCGGACCTTCTATAAATCACTTAAGTTTCAAAGCAGCTGCTTAAGATGCATCGCCAAACTCGAATATCTCTCTATCTCTTTATTATTATCAACCATTCTCTCTAAAGTTTCTTTAAGCCCCACCCCAACAACTAGTTTTTTAGCCCGTGTAATAGCTGTATAAAGTAAATTTCTATTAAGAAGCATGGGAGGACCGCTATGAATAGGAATAATAACCGCCAAATACTCACTTCCTTGAGACTTATGGATCGTAACAGCATAAGCAAGCTCAAGCTCATCTAATTGACTAAATTCATACTCTACAACCTTCTGATCATCAAAGGTAATGGTTAAAAGTTCTGTTTCCTTATTAATCATAGTAATAAGTCCACAATCTCCATTAAAGATCCCAACGCCCTCATCTATAGGCATACCGAGTTTAGAATATATTTTCCAAGGGGTGTTATAATTATTTTTGATCTGCATTACTTTATCGCCTTCTCTAAATATAATCCCTCTGTATTCTTTTTCTAACTTAAGTTCATTATAAGGATTAATTGCTGCTTGTATTGCTCTATTTAGTTCATTAACGCCTATTGGCCCTTTTCTCATCGGCACAAGCACTTGTATATCCTTTAGTTTGTCAAACCCTTGATATTTAGGAAGCCGTGTTGTAATAAGTTCAATAATTGTATCTCTTACTTCTTCTTGTGCTGATTTTTTAATAAAGAAAAAGTCTGTTCCCTCTTCATTGGACACAGGATATTCTCCTTTATTAATACGATGTGCATTCATGATAATAGCACTCTCACTAGCTTGTCTAAAGATTTGCATAAGCCTTATAACAGGTATTTTATTGCTTTTAATGATGTCTTTGAGGACATTGCCCGCTCCCACTGATGGTAACTGATCCGCATCCCCTATAAGTACAAGCCTCTGTCCTGGCATTATAGCCTTTAAAAGAGCGTGCATCAAAATAATGTCTACCATAGACATCTCGTCAACTATAATAACATCTGCTTCTAAGGGACTCT
The DNA here is from genome assembly GCA_937921505.1 of uncultured Clostridia bacterium. Classification (GTDB taxonomy): domain Bacteria; phylum Bacillota; class Clostridia; order Lachnospirales; family Cellulosilyticaceae; genus FMMP01. Next base: position 29,018 of record CAKZUB010000071.1, read on the forward strand.
CTTCATTTTTATTAAACATCTGCCGATTGCTATCTTCTCTTACATAGTTAATCTCAAGAAGTCTATGCATAGTCTGAGCTTCGATACCAGTAGCTTCACTCATTCTCTTAGCTGCTCTTCCTGTAGGGGCTGTAAGTAATACTTCTTCTCCAGCCTTACCTAACATATGCAAAATAGCATTGATTGTAGTGGTCTTTCCTGTACCAGGCCCCCCTGTTATAACTGTTACGCCGTTAGAAAGCACATGCTTTACCGCTTCTCTTTGCTCATCAACAAGCTCTATTTCTAGTTCTTTTTCTGTCATTTGAAGCTCCTGCTCAATATCCTTTGGACCTTCTTTTTGATAGAGTGCAGCTAAGTCAATAAGCTTTCTGGCAACGCCTTGTTCACTGTAATAAAGAGACGTTGCAAAAACACAAGTCATAGGGATGCCATTTTCATGGATATCATAGTTTTTGATGATAATTTGCTTTGTAAGATTAAGTTCTATGATCCCATTTTCTACATAATCTTCATGTACATTAAGCAGCTGCATTGACTCAGTGATAAGAAGTGCTCTTGGCATATAAGTATGCCCATTTGCTGAAAAACTAGACAATATATAAAGCACCCCAGCCTTAATACGATGTGGATCATCTTTCGCTATCCCTACTTTATAGGCGATTTCATCTGCCTTTTTAAAACCTATGCCAAAAATATCTTCAACCAATCTATAGGGTGTGTTTTTAACAATATCCATTGTCTTTTCTTTATAGTGTTTATAAATTTTAATGGCATAAGTAGGCGTAATATTATACTCTTGCAAGAAAAGCATGGCCCTTCTTAGTTCATATTGTGCATGAAATACTTCTCCGATTTCTGCAGCTTTTTTTCTACTAATGCCAGTAACTTGTGAAAGTACAAGCGGCTCTTCTTCTATAATCTTGAAAGTATCTAGTCCAAAATGTTTCACAATCTTTCTAGCCGTTTTAGCCCCTATGCCTTTAATGACCCCTGAAGCTAAATATTTCTCCATACCTTGTACTGTTTTTGGCATACTTCTTTCAAACATTTTCACCTTGAGCTGCTTGCCATAGATGTGGTGAGTAACCCAGCTTCCAATAATCTTTACATCTTCTCCTGAATAAATGCCTAACATATCTCCAACACAAGATATCTCTTCACCATCATAGTCAATCGTACATACTGTATAGCCATTTTCTGCGTTTTGGTAGATAATATCTTCTATGGTTGCTTCTATTACGACTTGTTCATCCAATTTCATTCACCACTTTATGCATGATTTTTGTCCACATTATTTATCTAAAAAGTATAACATATACACAAGTTCCTCACAACGGGTGGATATTGAAAGTGTTTTTCTTTCAATTTTAACCACAAAAAAGCAGGCGTAGCAGCCTGCCTTTACATTAAATCACAATATCATTACTATCTTATTATTGTTATACCATACTCATCATCTATAATATCAAACTGATCTATTTGACTTAACTTGCCAAGCTCACTTAAAGCAATATAAGAAATACCTTTTTCAGTAATAGTATTAATTGAAATTTCTTCATGATTTCCTATAATAGTTGATTTTTTAGTCTTAGCATCATAATTAACTTTTAAACCTAACTGGCTCATAGTGTCTCTAAGCGGTATATATTTTTCTTTATTTTTAGTGATAACTTGATCTAGGCTAACTTGAACTATACGCGCATCGAGTGTTAAAGCGCTGCCTGTTTTCATTGTTACAAGCATTCCCATAAGCTCTTCTATAGTGTAGATTACCTTACTTGTTGGAAGTTTAAAATCTTTTTTAGTAACCTTTATAGAATCGGCATTAACTACCATATTAAGATTAATTTTCTCTTCTCCAAAGGCAAACTTAATAGCCACATCCATATTCTCTTTGTATAGATTATCTTCAAAACTATACTTTAGCATTGCACGGCTTCCCTTTATCATAGGCTTAACCATTTCTTTGCCTTGTGTTAAAGATAGTTCTATTTCTTCCTTATTCTCATCTATATCTTTTTGTGTCATTCCAGTATCACTGAACTTATTAATTTCATCAATGTTATTTATAGCTTCTTTTATAAACTGCACTGATAAATCTACCATTTGATCAGCATCAAGTTCTATAGTATATGTTCTGCCGCTTTGTGTAATAGGCAATTTTACCTGAAAACCTTTAAATAAAGTTTCTATGAGCTGCGTAGCCTTTTCTTGATCAAGCACAGTTACTTGAGTATCTGCACTTAAATCAATTCCTATGTACTCTGCATCAATAGCCTTTAGCGCCTCTGAAATAGGCTCTCCTGAAAGCTGCATTAAATCAGTAAAATAGGTTTTACTAATATAAATAGTTTGTTTATCAACATACATTTTGACTGGTGACATTTTGATACCTACAGCACTGTCACTTAATTTAACCTTATTAATATTCATTTCTATGTAAGCTTGTGTTTCTTTTGTATTGGCATAGCCGCTAAAGTCTGCTCCAAGTTCAAATTTTTCTCCTTGAACCTCTGCCGTTACTAGTACATTTCCTTTAGTCTCTGCATACTCCCATGCAGATGTTTTTTTCATTTCTTCATAAAGATTAAGTCCCTCTGTACTGCATCCTACAGTGCCAAGCAACATGAGTAGTGTCATAACTATGGCTATTATTTTTCTTTTCATATCAAACCTCCATTTTTGTTTTATTTTTCCATACTCATTAATCATAACAAACAAATCTGTAAACTTCAAGGCATATTCTTAATCAAAAAAGTAACCAACTCTAAACATAAGTTGGTTACTTTTTTGATTATTTAATTTCTGCTTTTAAAAGCTCTGCTTTATCTGTTCTTTCCCATGGAAGATCTATATCAGTACGTCCAAAGTGACCATAAGCTGCTGTTTGTTTGTAAATAGGTCTTCTTAAATCTAACATGTTGATAATACCTGCTGGTCTAAGATCAAAGTGCTTATTCACGATTTCTACTAAAGCTTCATTGCTTAGTACACCTGTTCCATGCGTATTAACAAGTACTGAAACTGGTTTTGCAACACCAATAGCATAAGCTAGTTCTATCTCGCACTTTTTAGCAAGGCCTGCAGCTACTATATTTTTAGCTACATATCTTGCCGCATAAGTGGCTGAGCGGTCTACCTTTGTTGGATCTTTTCCTGAGAAAGCTCCTCCTCCATGGCTTGCATAACCACCATACGTATCTACAATAATCTTACGTCCTGTAAGACCTGAGTCTCCAACTGGTCCTCCAATAACAAAACGTCCTGTTGGATTAATAAAGTATTTGGTATTTTCATCTAAAAGTTCCGCTGGAACAATAGGCTTAATAACATGTTCCATAATATCTGCATGAATTTGCTCTTGTGTTACCTCTGCTGCATGTTGAGTAGACACAACAACTGCATCTATTCTAACTACTTTGTCATCTTCATACTCTACTGTAACTTGTGTTTTACCATCTGGTCTAAGGTAGTTTAGTGTTTCATCTTTACGCACCTGTGATAATCTTTTAGATAATCTATGTGCAAGTGCTATTGGCATCGGCATAAGCTCTGGTGTTTCATCACACGCAAATCCAAACATCATCCCTTGATCTCCAGCACCTATAGCTTCAATGGCACTATCTGACATTTCTCCACGTTTGGCTTCTAGCGCTTTATCAACCCCCATTGCAATATCTGCTGATTGTTCATCTAAAGCAACAATAACCCCACATGAATGTCCATCAAAACCATAATCTGGATTATTATACCCTATTTCATTGATCGTATCCCTTACTGTTTTATTAATATCAACATAACAATTGGTTGATATTTCTCCCATAACAAGTACAAGTCCTGTTGTAAGCGCTGTTTCACAAGCAACCCGAGCTTTTGGATCTTGGGCATAAATCGCATCTAATACTGCATCAGATATTTGATCTGCCATTTTATCTGGATGTCCCTCTGTTACTGATTCTGATGTAAATAATCTCTTTGCCATTTTTAAATCCTCCTTTTATTTTTACTGTTAGGATTAACATAAAGCAAATAAAAAAACCCCATTTCAAATGAGGTTAGTAGTATGCAATCGTTCGTCCTCATCTTACGCATAAATGATGCGCGGGAATTGGCACCTTAGCCTATGCTAGGTTGCCGGGTTTCATAGGGCCCATACCCTCCACCTCTCTGGATAAGAATTCTATTTAGTTATATTTCATAATATAGTTTAACACTCTAATAATCTGCTGTCAACGTATATCTTTCTCTATGCTTCTTTGTCAATTTTTAAAATATTTTGTCCTTCAGGTTTTGTTTGTTTACCATAAATATTTGTCATTTGTTTATACATCATATCTGCAAGTCCAATACCACCAGCTTTTGCCATTTCTTCAGATTGATTATTAATCATGAACTCTTCAAAGGTTTTTTCATAGTCTCCTTTTGGGATTAAGCTCTCTTCTGAAACCATAGACTTTTTCATTTGTTTGAAAAGCTGTGAAAGCATATAGCTTTCTAGCTGAACACATGCATCTTTTAAAGCTTTATCATCCTGACTTTTTGATACCTTTTGAAAAATAGCATCAAAATCTTTTGCCTTATCTTCTTCTACTTTGCTAGTCATTTGTTCTGCAAAAATAGGATTTAATTGCAAGGTACTGATATCCACTTATATCCCTCCCTATCCACGTTTAAGATCATTAGCTTGCTGAAGCATAGTATCTACTGTTTTAATAGCTGTTGAATTAAGTTCATAAGCTCTTTGCGCTACAATAAGCTTTACCATTTCCTCCGCTACTTGCACATTGGATCCTTCTAAATAGCCTGTTCTAATACTACTTCTAACAAGTCCATCTTCTTCTCCTTCTACAAGAGGATCTCCTGAGGCTCCTGTTTGTATAAATAAGTTTGACCCAATAGCTTCTAGTCCTTCTACATTTGCAAATTGTACTATCTTAAGTTGAGCTAGTTCCATTCTTATATTAAGCTCTTCATCTATGTAATATACAGAACCATCTTTACCTACAATTACCTTGTCTACTGGGATCTCTGTTCCTATAAGAATAGGTTCATCTTCCACAGATAAAACAGTATTGCCATCTGAGGTAACAAGCGCATAAGCGCCATCTTCTGTAATAGAAATACGAAAACTTCCATCTCTCGTATAAGTCATTTGCTCACCTTTTAATACCGTAAAGAATCCTTTTCCTTCTATAGCCATATCTGTATTTTTCCCTGTTTCTTGAAGTATTCCCATGCTATAATTCCTGGAATTTGGAAGAGCTCTTACACCATGACCAACCTGCATAGAAGTAGGTCTTTGCCCATTCTCTATCTCTGGAGCCGCCATTGTTTGATAAAGCAAACTTTTGAAATTAGTTGTTTCTTTCTTGTATCCTACAGTATTCACATTGGCTAAGTTATTAGCTATTGTATCTACATTTAACTGCTGAGATGTCATGCCTGATGCGGCCGTCCATAATCCTCTTACCATTATTTTACCTCCTATGCCCTTCCTAATTCATTAACTGTTTTGTCTAAAAGTGTATCTTGAGTCTGTATAACCTTTTGGTTTGCTTCATATGCTCTTGAAACAGTAATCATATCTACCATAGCTGTAACTGGATTAACATTAGATGCTTCCAGAAATCCTTGTATAAAACTTCCTGGCGCCGGAGTGCCGGGTGCTGCCGCCTCATATAAGTTATCATTAACCTTCGTAAGTGTTTTGGGGTCTTCAAAACGAATAAGCGCTAGTGTATCTATGAATTCGTTACCTCTATAAACCTCTCCTGCTTCTTTAATAACAACTGTTCCTCCATTTGACAAAAAATCTTGTCCTAGTTCAAGAGGTATGCCTTCTTGTGAAAGAACAAAGTAACCTTCCTTTGTTACAACTTGTCCTTCTTGATTAACAGAGAAGTTGCCATCTCTTGTATAGAGTACCCCACCCGGTGTTTGGACTGCAAAAAACCCTTCACCTTGGATAGCCACATCAAGCATATTATCTGTTTTTATAACTGATCCCTGAATAAAATTCGTATAGACCTCGTCTACTTTTGCACCTAAGCTCATATTGCCTATTGTTCCATTATTTGGAGTATGATTTTGCATATCATCTATTCTACTTGCTAAAACTTGTGGAAATGATGCAATAATAGTTGTATCCTTTTTATAAGCTGTTGTGGCAACATTGGCTAGATCATTAGAAATCACATCTAGCTTTTTAGTTTGTACATTCATTCCTGTTGCAGCCGTATATAACCCTCTTATCATACCATTCTCCTTTACTTTTGTTTTGCCCCATGTGCATACCTATATTCTACCCACATACCAGTTCCTACTGCTACACATGACATCGCATCGTCTGCAATAACTGCATTAATCCCTGTAACATCATAAATAAGTTTATCAAGACCGTAAATGAGGCTTCCTCCCCCAGTAAGCACCATACCTCTATCTGAAATATCTGAGGCAAGTTCTGGTGGGCTAAGCTCTAGCACTGCCCGGATTCCATCTATAATATTCGTGATAGGCTCTTCTAAAGCCGTCCTAATTTCATCTGAAGTAATAACAATATTTTTAGGAAGCCCTAGTATCAAATTTCTACCTCTAACATCTATTTCGGCAGAAACCTCTCTTTTATATACACTTCCTATATTAATTTTTATATCTTCTGCTGTTCTTTCACCAATTAAGATATTATATTTTTTTCTTATATATTTAATAATAGCCTCGTCAAAATCGTCCCCAGCTACTTTAAGAGATTTTTTTACAACTGCTCCTCCTAAGGATATAATAGCTATATCCGTTGTGCCTCCCCCTATATCTACAATCATACTGCCACAGGGTCTTGATATATCAATCCCTGCACCAATTGCTGCAGCTATTGGTTCTTCAATAGTATCTACATATCTTGCGCCGGCTTGTTTGGTGGCATCCTCTACTGCTCTTTTTTCTACTTCCGTTACACCACTTGGCACACATACGCCTATCCTTGGTTTGATGAGTTTATAACCTATTGCTTTGTGTATAAAATATTTAATCATTTGTTCTGTAGCGTCATAATCAGATATAACACCTTGTCTAAGGGGTCTAATAGACTGTATACTATCAGGAGTTCTTCCAATCATACGTCTTGCTTCTTCTCCTACTGCTATAACTTCATTTGTTCTTACTTTAACAGCTACTACGGAAGGCTCTCTAAGGACTATTCCTTTTCCTTTTACATAAATCAGCACATAGGCTGTTCCCAAATCAATTCCTATATCTGTTCCTAATCCAAACATTGGGTTTCTCCTTCGTATAATAAATATATGATTGATTAAATGATTAGTGTATTATCTCTATAGTTTATATTTCATCTATCATATTATACCATTAAACCTGTCTATTTTGCAAAATATTAAATTTTATTTAAAAAACTTTATGGTATAAAAATAATTATAGCATCTCCATATAGAGATGCTATATAGAGATGCTATTTATTTGAACTATTTCATAATAGTTGAATATTTTTCTTTGGTTGCAAGTCCTCCTCTTAGATGCCTTTCAGCCTTATTAAGTTCTAAAACTTTTCTAGCTTCAGTGGCAAGTTTAGGATTTATCTTTTCTAGTCGCTCTGTTACATCTTTATGAACTGTACTTTTACTTATACCAAATTTCTTTGCTGTTTCTCTGACTGTAGCGTTAGAATTAATAATAAATTTAGCAGCTTCTACGGCTCTTTCTTCTATATAGGCTTTCAAGAAAAGCCCCCCCTTAACACAACTCTTGTTTTATACATATGCTCTGGGAAGCTTATTTATGCCGAGAAAATATAAAGCCGTCTAGATAAATAAAAAGAGTGGCAGATGCTTAAAGCCTGCCACTTTGTACTACTTGTATAAACTATTGTATACCGTCTGGGGTATGTCCCATATCAACTGCTTCTATTTGGGCAGATGCTTGCTTGTAATCTAAAAGCTTTAATGGATCAATAGTTTTGTCATTATGCATAGCTTGTAAATAGATATTATTACCCTGAGTAATAAATGCACCTGTTGGAGACCCTACTTTTCCTAAAGGCTCTCCGGCCTTTACTATTTTTCCTAGCAGATCTTTATTTGGTGTTCCATTTTGAAAGCCATATAGACTTTTGTAACCATTGCCATGGTCTAGGATAACGAGCTTGCCCACATAGGGCATATCTGATGCTAAAGTACTAGAGTCATCTATAATATCGATGACTTTACCATCTGCTGCTGCCTTTACTACTTGCCCTTCTTCGGCTGATATACATATGCCAAATGTACGCATTGTTTGATTGAGTGATGCACTAAACCAATGTTTTGTACTTTCATCTGTATAAGGCACTACTGTCTCACCGACTACAGGCCACATAAAAGTATCACCATCTGCAAAATAAGGCTGCACTGTGGCACTCGCTGTAGTAGACTCAAATGTCTCAGCTACTATGTCTTCTTTTTTAGTAGTTGGATCATTCTGGGCTTGTCTTGTCTCATCAGCTGCTTCTTGATCTTTTGCTAGAGCATTATCTTCTATATTGCCTTCTGATTGTTGGTGATCAAAATCATAGTCTATAATCACCTCACCAATATCATTTGCAATGTTATCTGTGACCTTACCTGCTGTTTCTTCATTCCTTGCATATGGGTTTGGTTCTTCATCTACATTTCCTACCCGGTTAGGAACAAGGAATATAGCAGCAAGTGCTCCTACACTGACTACACCTACAGCAACATAAAAGATATGTCTTTTTAAAAATTGTCCTATTTTTTTAATATTCATTTTATTACACCTCCGACGTTTAAATTATCGCCAGAGTTTTTTAATATTATTCATATCAATTTATTTTTTAATAAGATAATTTTCTATAGTAATATCTGTATAATAATGATTGATAATATCATGATACAATTTACCTTGTTTGGCAAGCTCATTGGCACCATTTTGACTAAGCCCTACCCCATTTCCGGCTCCTTTTATATCAAAAATCAAAGTCTCTCCTTGATTAAATATTTTAAAATTACTTGATGGCAGCCCCAGTATCTTCCTAAATTCTTCTCCTTTTATAATACTGTTTCCTATTTGGATGCTTTTAATATATTCTGCTTGATCCTTTTCTACTATTTGGATCTGATTTTCTATTGTTTTCTCATCTATACTAATATCTTCATATACCTGCCTAAGCTTACTGGCTATATCTGTTTTTGGAACTTGTATTTGTTTTGTAACTGGATTATTGTCACCGTCCACACTTTTCAAATAAGGAACTTCAACATTATAAACATCTAGTGCCGATCTTGTTTTCCCACCATTTGATCTATGATACAATGCCTCTATGGGCTCGTTCTGATAGATAATGATTTCATTTTGTGTTTCTTTAACTGCCTCACTATAGGTCGCATAAATATTTTGATAATCCTTTCCCCATAGTTCCTGCATTTCTTCTTGGGTATATCCAATGAGTTCTCCTTTGTTTTGTATGCCTAAAATTCTTCTTGCCATATAGGTTCTTATCACAACTGCTTGTGCTTTGATGACTTCATACTCATAAGTATAGGGGATTTCTTTAGCCAATATGCCTATCATTTGCTCTTCATGAATAAGAGGGGCTGTATCTTCTTGATCTTCCTGAACCTTCGCTTGTATACTCATTTTTTGCATTAAATCATTATTTTGATAGCCTCCCACGTATACAATCATAAAAGGAATAAAAAACAAGCATCCTCCTATAAAACATATCATCCTTATAAACTCCTTCATTTTGTCTCCTCCTATGTCTGTATACCCTCTCTTTAATACATTATATGAAAGTAAGACAAGTTTATGAGTTAAAATGATTCATTATAAAATGGGAAGGCTATAATCATGTGCGTTTTATGCTGTATTTCATTGTACGAAAAATTAATCTGTATATTAGTTTTTTTATTATCTTGATCTAATATATAATCTTTTATAGCTTTAGTATACGCATAATAAGCTTCTGTATCTTCACTATAATCATTTTGATAATAACCTGTCTCTTTGGCATTAAGCTTCTCTAACAAATTATTTACAAGAGCTTGTCTTTCACCTCTATTTATACTCCCCTGAATTGTTCCCTTAAAATATAAAGTTTCTTTAGATTTAACATCCCATTTTTCTAGAAGCTGCATAGTCCTACTTCTTAAATGATCTATTTGACGTGTATCTTCTAATCCTTTGATCTCTATTTTATAATAAGTATTGTAGCCTATATCTTTTTGAGTTTTTATAGAAAGCCTATAAGGTGTCGCAGTTTCTCTCCACGCTACTCTTATCTCACGCGCTTCTTCCTCCTCAATAAACTCAGACTCACAGTAAACCGAATGTATTTGTGTACATAACTTAGAGCAGTTCTCTTCATGAGCTAGTTCATGAACGATCTGACCATGTTTAAAACCTAGTTCACTCTTATTTAATGATTCATTTTCTTTTATACCTCTAAATGAACTACTAATCTCAGTATATGTGACGTCTGCTAAAGCTACCTTTTCATATAATGTTTTAACCTTTATTTCTTTTCTATCATAATAATCAATACCAAATATGTAACTAGTTGATAGTACCAGTGTGATTAAAATAATTAATTTATTATTAATTCTCATAAAAATCCCCCCATACGCCTCTACATTAAATAGTAGTTAGAGTATGGGAGGATTTTATTTTTTTTATACCACTGCGACTGCCTTTATTCAGTTACTTGTAAAATCCAGTCACACAAAGTCGCATAACTCACTGGCTGCTTTGGATTCATAGATTCTATTAACCCTATTGCATAGGCTTTTCTAGCAGCTTCTCTATACGGACTGCTTACATGGCTAAATGCAACACTTGAAGGCTTAATTTTATAACCTGTTTTCAGCTCATAAAGCTTCACTACTCCGGCTATTGCTTGCTCTTCATTAACCCCACCTGAGCTAGTTTCTGTATAAATACCCGTTGTTCGTGCTCTTGTAAGCGTATCTGAGTAAATAGGTGCCGCAAGGTCTATTGATGACTTATTTTGTGCTATTCCTAAAAGAAGATGAATAAACTGATTTCTATGTACAACTTCACTTTGAAAATACACAGTACCCAGAGCTGATATACCATACGTATTAGCTAAGGATCTCATACCATAAGTACTTGTATAAGTTGACGCTGTCTTAGCCTTTTCATAAACACTATAAATACCAGTAATGGCCGTAGAATAAGTGATATAAGTATCTGTCAGCGTATCTATAGTATGTTTTTCTTTTTGCCAATTACCTATATCAACATTATAGGTGTAGGCAAATAAATCTTTGTATAAATATTCTTTGGTCGTATCTAGTTTTATCTTCGTCTTGAGATATCCGTCTAGTTTTTTAATAGCTGTCGTACCACTTTTACCCCTTATGACAATATCTAATTGCTCACCTTTTAAAAGCTTTTCTGGATAAGGTCTTAAAATATTAGCTATCTTATAGTCTACTATTGTCTTAAGCTCAAATTGAACGCTATCTTTGGCATCATATTGACTCGTGTAAATGGCAAGTGCCTTTGCTGGTATTTCATAAATACCTATAGCCGTTATTATTTTAAGTTCCATTCTTTGATTAATAAGTGTATCAATGACTGACTTAGGTATTTTAACCCTTCTTATTTCCGCATCTCGCCTATTATCATACTTCTCGGCCTTAATTGTATAGAAATAATCTTTCTTTTTCATAATATCTGAAATAATTTTAGCTGTATCTACAATTTCTATAGTCCATATATTATTTGTATAATCATGTGTGATAGGTTCTGGATAAAGAATAATATTATCATTCTCACCCCCGTCATATTCATCTGTTGATTTTTTAGTAAGAATTCTAACCCATTTAGTATAATCAGATTCTTTAACAATTTCCCTGCTGCCGTCTTTATCTTTAAATGTAAGCTTAGTTTTCACTTTAACATAATAAGGTCTATTTGATATAAGGTTAGTAAACTTAATCATATTTTTAGAAAGAATCTCATATTGTTTTTCTGTATCTGGTGTTCCTTCTGCGGCTTCTCCTGATGTATTAACAATAATTGCATCAAGAAATTCTGGGTTATCCGCAAATTCTACAACGTAGCTGTAATTTTTTTCTAGCCCCTCTGGCTTCTCAGTATCTTCAATATCATTAGGATTTTTAACCCATTCTACAGTAATATAGTCTTTTGTTATTGGGGGAAAGTCCTGACCTAGTTCTAGTATACTCTGATAAGCTGCCGGTCCAAGTCCTGTAGGTGCTGCTGGTATTCCTAATGCGTCTGTTGCTGCGGTTACTGGATTACTCCATGCAGATATTTTATCCCCCACTTTCTGTTTAGCTCTTATCCAAACATTATAGGTAGTCTCCGGGAGAAGTCCTGTTATTTTTATACTTGCTTTTGCACCATTTGAAACATAATTTTCTTCTCCAGGAACATTTGATATCTTGAAATTCCATGCAGTAGCTTTTTCCGGGTCTTCTACTCTTCCATATACTATTTCATAATCAAAACTACTGTTATACATCCACCATACAGTAATCGACGTATCATCCTTAGTATCTAACTGAAGGTCTGGTGTTTTTGGAGTCTCTTCTGGGCTTTGGTAATCTGAAAGAGTGGTAGCAAGTACGTAACTTGGATAAGTTTGATTGAGCCTAGTACCATCATCCAACACTTTATAAGCCCTTATAAGTAAAACATATCGTGTATTAGGATTTAGCCCTTCTCTTACATACTCTAACCAGTTATTATTATCTGCTTCTTTATTATCTTCTGGTATTTTCGGAGTAATACGTTCCCATTCTTCAGCCTTAATATTTTCTGGTTTTGCAAGCCAATCTTGGATAGAGATACGCACACCATTATCTTCATAATACTTATTTATTTTTTGATTTACCTCATCATAACTTAATACTTGAAATTCATAATTTGAATCTCTGCCTAATGTCACTGTTCTATCAATATAATGATTGATATAATAAGCAGCGTCTGTTGTAACACGTGCAACTTCCCTTTTAACATCATCTACTTTATTAGACGTTATAAGAATATGTTCATTAAGTCCTGTTGAAGGCTTAAATCTGATATAGGGCTCCTCTGCTATTCCTGTATAAACAGTAGAATTCCACTGTTTGGCTTGTTGCTTTTCATCATCTGGATAAGCTAAACGCAGTACACTATCATTGGCATAAATTTCATGCCATATCGTACGCCATCTTAAGGTGGCAGAATTTGTTGTTGTCCCTTGTAACTTCAAAGGCGGTTTTGCAAGCACAGGAGGTGCAAATACACTTCCATCTTTATCTACTGTAATGGATACAGTCGTTGGATCAGATAAAATATAGGAGTTTCCATAAGGCGTTTTAGCAACTATTTTAATAAAATAAGTACTATTAGCATTTAACGGTACAAGCGTATTATCAGCCTTTACATATTGGCTTAGTAAGGCCTTAAATCCAACTACTCTTGTTTTATCTTGAGTTAAAATAAGATTTTCTTTTTTATCTTCATAAAAAGTTATATTTTCTGCTACTGGTACAAGACTTGCATTATTTAATAAACTACTTTCTTTTGTCACATAGATATCATATTTAATATTATAATCTATTACTTTTTTATTACTTGCATCTAGCTTCGTAGGAGCATTCCATACTAATTGTATTCCTAAAGGATCTTTGTTTTTAACATGAAAAGTATTATCTTCGAATTTGATATTTTGCCTGTCTATATCATCTCCTATTACCTTATATTCATTTATATTGATATTTGTATCACTTAAATCAATACTTTCTGAAAAAGGCTTTGGTATTTGCGGTTTAAGTGGCTTTTCTACTGCTTGCCCTGGAATATACTCTACTATTTCAGTTGTGAGAGGCTCGTTAAGCCCCTCAATCTGAAACTCTACATAAAAACGTGTATTTTTAGTTGGTCTAAGATATTGATAATACCCTAAATCCTTATTTTCTGGCAGCGAATTATTAGTTATTGTTCCTATAAGCTGTGGCGCTGTCATTCCTTCATCAATTTTATAAATGCTTGTTTTTAAAAGTTTTTTATTTGTGGTAATCCAAGAGCCTAGATTCCACTCTAATCTTATGTTATTAGGGTCTACATTAAATACCGTTAAGGCTATGTTAGTTGACGCTTGTGCTACTTTAGGTCCCGTACTATCTTTTTCAAGATTTTTAACTATTTTATCAAAACTATAGCTACCTATAAAAGAATTGTTAACTGCAGTAGGAACAACATACGCTGAATAAATCTGTCCTGGCACTGCATCTTCTATAATATATTTAACACGTTTAACACCATTAACTGTGATTTGATTATTTGAATCCTCTGCATAATCTCTGTCTATTGGTATAAAAGTAGGTGGAATAGTTGCTCCACTATTATTTTTAATTCCTTGTTCAATTTCACTGACTGTTGTTCTATCAGCTTGCAAATAACCTATCCTGTAAGATGCTCCAGGTATATATTCCCAGTTTATTTCTAATTGACCATTACTTTTTTCCATCTTTGTATTAAAGTCAGTGATAAAGTAACCTACTCCTTCGTTGCCATTTGCCCACTGCTTAGTAATAACACCATCGTTAGTGTGATCATGTCCTGGTACAATTTCTATTTTATAAAGTTTACCATTTGTAAAAGTGCTGCTCTTTAGTTGTTCGCCTACATTATAAATATAGGTCTTTGTACTTTCAGTTGTACTATCTCCTGTTGCCTCAAAGGTAGGACTTGGCATAGGCGCAGTTCCTAAAGAATCAGTTACTATAAATTTATAATACTGAGTAGGATGATCTGGTGGTTGATTCACTTTAGGTTCATTTTTAACACCATTCCACTGAACTGTCACATTTGGTGAAAAGCTTGACAAAGTTTTAATACTCGCTACATTTATTTTAGCTATTGTAGTGCTCTTTGATGGTGTTTGAGCATTAGCAAACACATTTATAGGCAATAAATTAATAATCATTATTAGAAATAGCAACCAAGCTAATATCTTCTTTTTATACATTTAAGTTTCCTCCTACCTTGGTACTATTTTAGAAAGCATTTGGATCATTTCTTCTGCTGAGATCAACTTACTAGGCAATACTATTGCATTTGGATTTTGGATAACCTTAAGTTCAACAGCTGCATAAGCATAGTTTCTGTAGTGCGCCTGAAAAGCACCTATATTGCTAATGCTTTGCTTGTTTTTTATGCTAATTGCTGTAATAGGTTTATTATAAATCTTTTCATAGGCCTGCATAAGAATATAAACGGCTTCATCTTGTCTGATAACCTTATCTGTGCCTACGCTTGTTATACCCTTTATACCTCTATTTTTTAAATACAGCATATAATCTGTATTTCGCTTGGCACCGAGTACTCTTGCAATCGCTCCATAAACTTGTTTCTTAGTTGCTCCCGTTTTAATCATATAAGCATCTAGCGTAAAAAAGTCAGTAAGATTATATTTGGAAATAATATTTTGATACATAATAAGCTCTGGAAGTGCGCTGCCTATACCTTGGCTGCCCGTAAAAACATAAATACCTAGCTTGTGTGCCTCTATCGCAAATCCACCATTTGCCTGAATAACTTCTACACTACTCCAAGATCCTTCTAAATAATACCCATTAACCGAATAACTCTCTAAAATACTTGTAAGAAGTATTGGCTTTTCTATTTCCTTTATACTAACCGTTTTATAAGTTTCACGTTTTAAAATACCTCTTACATCTTTCTGATGATCTTTTCTTATAGCTTGCACCGCATCATCAATAATATCTTTTAAGATTTCATCATTAATTTTACCTTTAAGTAATTCCTTTTCTAACAAGGTAATAATATGCTTTCTTTCCTTATCAATTAAATTATTAAGCTCTATCATGATATCATCTTCTATAAGCATGTCTTCTGTCTCTAGATAAACAATATCCATATCAACACAAATTTCAGGTGATATAACCCTTTCACCATTAATCACAGCTGAAGATGCCATCTTAAAAAAGTCTAACTTTATATAATAATCTGCAATCCTCTTCTGACCTACTTGACTAATCGCTTCCTTGATATCTTTATTATCTAAAGTAAGTGTATAAGGTCTTACATTAACTGATTCATTGCCTAACACTGCACTAATGACTACATTAAAATCACTGGCCTTACTTAACATATCAGCAGGCAAATAATAGGTGAGCCTGTTCATATCTTTATTTGTTTGAAGCTCATAAATATTTTGTACTGCTATTTCCGCATTAATATAGGACTGTCTATATTTATAAGCAGCTGAAAACCTATTATCCCCTTCTACTTCCCAATAAGATCTTCTTCTTAACTTCTCAACTTCATCATCATATCGTTTAAGATACTCAGCAAACTTATTATCTTTATCTTGGTCATCTTGATCAAATTCTGTTCTAGCAACTACCCTTTCTGAATAAAGTGATCTTGGATAATCTGCATTTTCTGGCTTAGCATTTGTTTTATCTACTATCCTCACTTTAATATCGTATCTTTTCCCTGGTTTTAAGTCATAAATCTTATATACAAAGTGCCTGTACCCCGAAGTTATAAGACTTGGGTCTTCTAAAGATGTAAGAGCTACTTTGTTGTAGTCAAGTCTATATGTATTTTCCATTTCACTCTGAATCGCTATTTCAAACTCATACTGGCTGGGTATGGCAGCTCCCGCTGGAATGGGTGCTAAAAAGCTAATAACTGTTTCTGTTTTAGGATTATAATTATACTTACTAGGTACTTCTACCTGTAGTTTAATAGGTTTTTCTACTGGATGCGTTGTTACTGGCACCATAATCCATTCTGATCTTACTGCCACACCCTTTATGATACATACTGTACGAATATAATAATAATAAATAGTATTTGGAGAAAGATTGAGATCATCTAATTTAAATGCATCTGAGGATTGTACCGGCTGAAGCTGCTGCCAAGTAGTCTGGGTGCCTCCAATAGTCATTATGTTAGACTCTGATGTATTAAATCCAACTAAACTACTGTTCATCGTTATAAGCTTTTCTATATCTAGTTTATTACTGCGTTCACTTTCTTTAAGCTGAGCATCTACGACCCTTGCTATTTCGTAATATACCTTTTCAGTATCTTCATCTTTGTTAAACTTAGCCTCAGCCCATTTTAATATAGCTGTTGTATTATTAGGCTGAGAATCTACCCAAAATTTTTCAGGAACAGGCGGTACCTTATCTTCTGGTTTAGGCGGCTGTGGAAGTGATGTTGTTGTAAAACTAAGCGTCTTTGAAAATATAGAGTATCTTAAATCATGTGGTTGTAAATTTTTAAAAGTATTTAATCTTACTCTTACTTTCACATAATATACTTGATTAGGATCCATATTTTGAATGGCTACTTTTACGCGGTCTAACTGCCCTTCTAATGACTCTATGGGATAAACGATTGGAATAATTTTTCCATTTCTTAAATCATCAAGCTGAGTATTATTTAAAACTAAATTATTTGTAGTCGTTAGCGTGATAGCCGATCCCGTTGTTGCTATAGCATTCTTTAAGTCTTGATCAGTATATATTTGCTTTTTATCGTTCTTTTGATATAAAAATATTTCATAAGTGCCCTTATAAGTAGGAGAGTTCGTTGCATCTAAATAGAGTTCTGCCGGTGTGAGCATCATTTTGACATAATCTCTGATATTAACTTTCTGAATTTCAATATCATAATTAATAGCTTGCTCAGTTTCATTTACTATTGATCTATTAATACTCTCAAGCTCTGTTGGTACTGGAATAATTTCATTTACATTATCTATTGACACAGAAACATCACTGGAATCTTGACTCTGTGCTACTTTTCTAAGTGGATTTTGGGGATCAAATGTGGGATCAAATATGGCATTAATACTTGCATAATATATTCCTGGCACATGGTATGCATCCATTGTTGCAGCTGTTCCAACTAGGTAATCAACTCCTGCAAATCTAGCATCGTTAACTTGTATATACTCCCAACCTGCTTGAGTAATATGTTTTGCTACCACACCTTCTACCGCAAAAGTACCTGTGGCACTTATATACCTTCCAACTCCCGTTGTCCCAGCTTCTGTTGTTATCTTAATATCTCCGTTTACTTTTGAAACTTTAAATATTTTAATAACTGCTGAATCTCCAGGCGTTCTATTTTCTTTTTTAACTTTATGTAAAGAAAGCTCATAGTAAATAGACCCTTTGCTTAAAAGAACATCTAGCTCATCTTTTGGTGGTGCTTGCCATTCTATATCAAAGCCCACAGCTTGTGGCTGCCCGCCAATTTCATGTGATGGCACTGCATAAATATTATTAATACTTTGGATTCTCGGTACTGTTGGTGGGGCTGTTTCATTAGCAATCTGAAATTGCATAATTTGTGACTTGAGTGTTTCTCCAGCTCCAATATCTGCTTCTATTTGATAAAATCGTTCAGATCCAATATTAGGTATGTAAATATAGATGGGTTCCGTATTATCCTTTCTATTGGGATAATAATGATCTATAGATTTAACGAGACTCGTCTGCGTCGCTCCTTGTTTTAAGGTGTATGTTACTGCCCCATTGATATTATAAGGTATAATACGAATACCTACCTGACTCTCACTTGCTCTAAAAACTGTATACTGCAAATAGGTATGCCCATTATTTTCAAGATTAAACTGCTTCTTTTCTGCAGGTAATTCGTCAATAACGCCACCTTCTAGAGTAAGTCCTACACCTATAAGCATACTGGCATCTAATTTATCCCACTTTACTACCTGACTCGCAATCGCAGGATCTACATAACTTAGAGAATTATTGACATTAATGCTCATCGTACTGCCTATTGCTCGCACTTGCCCATTAACCACTCCCATTTCATCAGTGATTGGTTCTGGTGTTGTTGGGGTTGCTGATAAAGGAAACTTAAGTGTTATACCATTGCTGCTATTTACATTGTTGCCCCCTGTTGCAGAAGTTGATACCCACATATTTAATACAGCCTTAATATCATTTCCTGTTACAGGTGCAAAATTATCACCTTGTATCACTTTAGGTTTATCAAAGTCTACTTTCACCCCTGGATGACTTCCTAATTCTTCTTCTCCGCTTTTAAGTAACTCTTTAGATGTGAAACCATCAATCGGCGTTAAGTGTGTAGGTGAAATCCTGAAGTTCTTTAACCCTTTTATAGTCTTTAAGCTTCCTTCTTCTACGGTTAATCCATTATAGTATTGCAGTTTAAATTCCGTAATATTTCCAGCTTCAACCCCCTCTGTGCTGACATGAATGGTTTGTCCTTTAATCATCAGCCGGATTGGTAATGCTCCTGCCTGGAGACTTAGTTGCTGCCTATCGAAGGGGATAATCGCACCTATAGCATCTAAATGCAAGTCTTCATACTCAAAGACAGGTGTACCTGCAGCCTTTGTCTCCCAATTCCAAGTGCCTGCATTATATTGTCTGTAAGAATATGTTGGTGGCGTAGCAAATGTATTTGATACTGTAGCTTTCAGTTTTACCTTTTTAGCAGCATTAACATCAAACTCAAGATTCACTTTATTTGTAATACCTGATTGCTCAACATAGTAACTCAAGGTATAAACTCCTGATTGTTTCATATCCCACTTAACGCCTGCTTCATTTGTACTAAGTCCACTGTTATTGAGTTCTATACCATCCTCTCCATCTAAAAGACCTTGATCTGATACTAATTGGTAGTTATATTTAGTATCAAATACTAGAGGTGCTGCACTTACACTTATTTCACTTAAAGAACTTAGAAGCATTATAATTGTTAATAAACCAGCTACTCTTTTTCTCATATTTCACGTCCTCCATATATGCTAATTATTTCTATGTTATATTATTTTCACAGATAAATATCTCTCACTATTTATCGACATTTTATCTCTTTATCATAATAATATTACACACTATTTTATTAAAATTTCCCAAAAAACACTCAGTGCCTATAAGTTTGTAGTTCCTTAATGACTTTCTTAAAAGCTGTTCCAATAGGAATACTATTCATGTGTGCTAAGCTTACAAACTTTCCCTCTTGAGCTTGTTCTATAATTTTCATCAATGCCCTTTCTCCTCTAAACTCGATAAGAAGCGGCTCGAGTTCCCATTTGCGATGTGTAAACACATGTGAAACAGTTTTAAGCTTATTTATGTGCCAATCTTTGTTTACATGTCTTTTAAACTTATCCTTAGGTACCAAAGGAAACCCCCATAAGTTAGCCAAAAGTCCCTCTTCTGGTCTCTTTTCCATCCAATAAGTATCATCTCGCCTTATAATCATAACTTTATAGGTCAAAACAGTAACCTTTTGTTTTGCTGTCTTTACTGGAAATAAATTTGTAACTCCCTCATGATTAGCCATGCAACCTGGCTGCATAGGACATTCTATACACCCCGGATCTTTAGGACTGCATATAAGTGCCCCAAGCTCCATAAGTGCTTGATTAAAACGATTAGGATCACCAGGCATAAGCGCCATCACCTTTTCATCAAATACTTTTCTATTCTTAGCTCTACTAATATCTTCTTCTATAAGAAATTGTCTTGATAGTATACGCATCACATTACCATCTACTGCTGGAACTGGCGTATGAAAAGCAATACTTAAAATAGCTCCTAATGTATATGGACCAATACCTGGAATTCTCTTAACTAAATCTATATCTTTTGGAAAAACGCCCCCATACTCCTCGTCCACCATTTTCGCACCCTTATACAGATTTTCAGCTCTCCTATAATACCCAAGTCCCTGCCAATAGTTATAAACTTCTTCAAGCGTAGCACTAGCTAAGCTATGAATAGTCGGAAATCTATCCATAAACTTCTCATAATAAGGAATAACCGTATCCACTTGTGTCTGCTGAAGCATAATCTCCGACACCCATATAGCATACGGGTCATTTGTATTTCTCCATGGCATTGCTCTTTTATTTGTGTCAAACCAAGCGAGTAATCTCTCTGCATAATCCATAGCAAAATCCCTTCCCTATAAAAGACCATTTATACTTTATACTTATTTTACCATAATTCTAGATATTAAAATACATTATTTCCTCGGAAATATTATTTTTTTACTTTTTTACCCATCTTTCTCAAAATAAGCAATATAAGACTTTATTTCACACTCCATCATCCTATCTGCAAACTACGGATAATCTTTATTGGTTAATCATCTATATTAGGTTCGCAAGGCTAGCAGGGATATCTTACGCCTTTCCTACCAGCCTCGCTAATCTTAATAAACTGTATATCTCTAAACATAAAGACCTATATGAATAAAAAATCTATTATTAATTCTGAAGCAAAACTGATGAAAAATATATGTAACTTTAATGTATGGCATAATATCCTAACATCTATTGATTACGGCAATCATATGTTAACAGATGTTTTAGTAACAGTTGAGAAATACTATCAGGGGAGTGAGGATATTCTTTTAGATCGTCCTTGTTTTATATATGGCAGACTGTCTTAAAACTAATTAAAGTCTAAATAGCCAACGCCTAGCAGAGGGAGATTTTAGGGTTCGGAAGTTGCCTCTGTAGTATTTTGTAAAAAAATCTTAGCAGTTTATTTAAATGGTTTTTAGGGAGACTGTTTGAGCAGCAATTATAAAATTTGTATACAAATTTTATAATTCGCGAGTTTCGACCGTTCATTTAAAGAAAGTGCTTAGATTTTTAAAAATACGCAAGTGAGCAACTGAAGAACCCTAAAATCTCCCTCTTCGGACTTTAATCACTAACCATAAAGTATAAAGCATTAAAAAAAAGCATCCCAAAACCCTTCACTCAGGTCTTAGGACACTCTCTCACTTTCTTTTTTCCAACTTTCTAATCTATCAACTTACTTTGCATCTTTTAAATTCAGCCTTACAACAGCTTTCTTAAGAGCAATTTCTGCTCTTGCTCTATCCATATCTTGCTGTGACAAACGGCCTTCTGCTCTTTCTTTGGCTCTTTTTGCTCTCTCAATATCTATGTCTTCTGGGAACTCCGAGGCATCTGTAAGAATAATTACCCTATCAGTTGTTACCTCTGCAAAGCCTCCCATAGTGGTTGCTTTTTTCAAAACGCCACCTTGTTTATAACGAATCACATTATATCCAAGCAGGGCTACAACAGGCTCATGGTCATATAATATCCCCATATCCCCTTCTGTCGTATGCAATATCACTGACTCTACTTCTTCGTCAAAGATTTTTCTAAGTGGTGTTATAATTTGAAGTGTTAATTTGTTTTTTTCCACATCATCACCTACAATGTTTTAGCTTTTTCTATAGCATCTTCAATTGTACCTACCATGAGAAAAGCATTTTCTGGCAGATCATCATGAAGTCCTTCAAGAATTTCTCTAAATCCACGGATAGTTTCTTTAACAGGTACATATTTCCCTTCCATACCCGTATATGTTTCTGCTACGAAGAATGGTTGTGAAAGGAATTTTTGAACCTTACGTGCACGGTTAACAACTATCTTATCTTCTTCTGATAATTCATCCATACCTAGAATCGCTATAATATCTTGAAGTTCTTTGTAACGTTGAAGGATTTCTTGCGTGTTACGAGACACTTCATAATGTTCTTCACCTACTACTTGAGGATCAAGAATACGTGAGGTAGATTCTAGTGGATCTACCGCTGGATAAATACCTTGTTCAACAATTGCACGTGAAAGAACAGTTGTTGCATCTAGATGAGCAAAGGTTGTAGCTGGTGCTGGGTCAGTTAAGTCATCGGCTGGCACATAGACTGCCTGAACTGATGTAATAGACCCTTTTTTAGTAGAAGTGATACGCTCTTGAAGCATCCCCACTTCTGTAGCTAGAGTTGGTTGGTATCCAACAGCACTTGGAACACGTCCTAAAAGTGCTGAAACTTCTGAACCTGCTTGAATAAAACGGAAAATATTATCTACGAATAAGAGTACATCTTGTCCTGACTCATCACGGAAATATTCCGCCATCGTAAGTCCTGTTAAAGCAACACGCATTCTAGCGCCTGGTGGTTCATTCATCTGACCAAATACCATAGTCGTTTTTTCTAAAACGCCTGATTCTCTCATTTCATGATAAAGGTCATTTCCTTCTCTTGTACGTTCACCTACACCCGCAAATACAGAAAACCCACCATGCTCAGTAGCTATATTACGAATAAGTTCTTGTATAAGTACTGTTTTCCCTACTCCTGCTCCTCCAAAAAGACCAATCTTTCCACCTTTAAGATATGGGCATATAAGGTCAACAACCTTAATTCCTGTTTCTAAAATTTCTGATGAGGTAGCTTGTTCTTCAAATGTAGGAGCTGGTCTATGAATAGGCCATTTTTCTACATCTGGATTTTCTTTACCATCTACTGCAAGTCCTGTTACATCAAATATACGTCCAAGTGTCGCAGTTCCTACTGGAACTGAAATAGGTGCTCCAGTATCTACGGCCTCCATACCTCTTACGAGTCCATCTGTTGCTGACATTGCAATACAACGTACTACATCATCTCCAAGATGAAGGGCTACTTCTACAACAAGCATTTCTCCATCTTGTCTTTTAATATTAATCGCATTATACAGCGCCGGAAGATTTTGTGGACTAAATTTAATATCTAGGACTGCACCAATGATTTGAACAATATGTCCTATGTTTTGTGCCATGTACTTTCTCACTCCTTTGTTTGCATTAATACTGGACGCTTTTTGGCTGCCAGTTTAATTATGAATTATTTGAGTGCCTCAGCGCCGCCTACAATCTCTGATAGTTCTTGAGTGATTGCTGCTTGTCTTGCTCTATTGTACTGAATATTTAGCTTTTCCATAATTTCTTCTGCATTTTCTGTTGCAGCGTCCATAGCCGTCATTCTTGCACCTTGCTCACTCGCACTCGCTTCTACCATACCACCATAGATAACATCTGCTACATATCTTGGAATAACATATCCAAGTACAGCCTCTGGTGATGGTTCATAAACTAAAAGATCCTTTAGCGTTCCTTCTTCGGCTCTTTCTTCACTCTTTATACTATCTATATCGATTGGCAAAATGCGAATCATCGTAGGCTCGTGTTGGATCGAAGACTTAAAGCCTGTATAAGCTAGATATACTTCTCCAACTTCACCTTTACTGAATTTATCTATTACATAATCAGCAATTTCCCTTGCCACTTTATAGGTAGGTTCTTCTGATACCCCTATGATTTCTTTTGGGATAGCATACCCTCTTGCTTTAAACAGCTCTTTGCCTCTTTTTCCTACAACAACTAAATGCGTTTTTTCAGCGTTTACAATATGCTTCATCACGAGTTTACAAATGTTTGCATTATAGCCTCCACAAAGCCCTCTGTCTGATGAAAGCGTGATATACGCTGCTGTATCAGCTCCATTAGCTCTTAAAAAAGGAGATCCCACACCATTTGCATTTTTAGCTATAGATTGCATAGTTGTTATCATTTTATTAAAAAAAGGTCTTGTTCTAAGTGCCGCTTCCTTGCTTTTATGAAGCTTTGATGTTGCTACAAGGTTCATTGCACTCGTAATTTTCTTGGTGCTGTCTATGCTTCGTATTCGCCCTTTAATATCTTGTAAAGACGCCATTTATCGCACCCTCTCTATCCGTTAGTTTACTTGAAATCCTTGTTTAAATTCTACAACAATTGCTTTTAACTTTTCTTCTAATTCCTTTGTAATACCTTCTTTTTTAAGAAGTTCTGCAAGAATCTCTTGATATTTAGTATCTACAAATTCAACTAATTCATTTTGGAATTTAACGACTTTGTCTACTGGTATATCTAAAAGGTATTTTCTAGTTGCAGCGTATAATATAACGATTTGATGTGCAACACTGAGTGGTGCATATTGCGCCTGCTTAAGCACTTCCATAATACGCTCCCCTTGCATAAGCGCATTTTGAGTAGCAGTATCGAGGTCTGAACCAAATTGTGCAAAAGATGCAAGTGAACGATACTGCGCAAGTTCAACACGTATAGGGCCTGCAATTTGTTTCATTGCTTTAATTTGTGCCGCCCCACCAACACGAGATACTGAAAGACCTGGGTTAATAGCTGGTCTTATCCCTGCGTTAAAAAGTTCTGTTTCTAAGAAGATTTGTCCATCTGTAATAGAAATAACATTTGTTGGAATATAGGCTGAAATATCTCCAGCTTGCGTTTCAATAATCGGTAAAGCTGTAATCGATCCACCACCTCTAGCATCTGAGAGCTTAGCCGCTCTTTCTAAAAGGCGAGAGTGTAAGTAGAATACATCTCCAGGATAGGCTTCACGGCCTGGTGGTCTACGAAGAAGTAGTGCCATTGTACGATAAGCTACCGCATGTTTAGATAAGTCATCATAAATAATAAGAACATCCTTACCATTTTCCATCCATTCCTCACCAATAGCAACACCTGCATAAGGCGCAATGTATTGAAGTGGTGCAAGCTCACTTGCTGTAGATACAACAACTGTTGTAAAACTCATCGCATCATTTTTCTCAAGCGTACTTACAATTTGAGCTACAGTAGACGCTTTTTGCCCGATAGCAACGTAAATACAAAGTACATCTTTACCTTTTTGGTTAATGATCGTATCTATTGCAAGAGCTGTTTTACCAGTTTGTCTGTCTCCGATAATCAGCTCTCTTTGTCCACGTCCAATAGGAACCATTGCATCAATTGCTTTAAGTCCTGTTTGAAGTGGTGTATCTACTGATTTTCTTTCAATAACGCCTGGTGCTACACGTTCAACTCTTCTATACTTATCAGTGTTAATAGGGCCTTTACCATCTATAGGTTGACCAAGCGCATTAACAACACGTCCCACAAGCACATCGCCTACTGGAACCTCTACAACGCGACCCGTTGATTTAACTGTGTCGCCTTCTTTAATATATTGATCTGAACCTAAAAGAACGACACCAATATTGTCTTCTTCTAAGTTAAGCACCATACCAAATACATCACCTGGAAACTCAAGTAATTCTCCTGCCATTGCTTTTTGTAAGCCATGAATACGCGCAATACCATCGCCTACTGAAATAACAGTTCCTACCTCAGCTATCTCTAGGTGTGCTGTATAGTTTTTAATCTGTTCTTTAATGATACTGCTTATTTCTTCTGGTCTCAGATTCATTAACTTATTACACCCCTTTCTATGCAAGTTTAAGCTCAGCTAACTGCTTCTTTAATGTTTGCATCTTACCTTTAATACTTGCATCTACAACTTTGTCACCAACTCTAATAATAAGCCCCGCTATAATAGATTCATCTACAATAGTATCAAGCTCTATCTGACTTTTTGTATTATTTTCTAATTGCATTTTAATCTCTTCTAACTGACGTGCTTCAAGAACTACCGCTGAAGTTACGGTTGCTTTTAAAATGCCTTTTTGTTTTTCTATCATTTGTAAAAAGGTTTCAAAAATGTCAAGTAAAAATTCTTGTCTGCCCTTTTTAATGATAAGTATCATGAGTCCAACAACTGACGAAGACACCTGCTCTGAAAATATTTTCTCTATTAAGGAAACTTTCTCATCTAAAGTTATTCTTCGATTTTGTAGTAGTGCTATAAAATCTGGCTCATCCCGAAGTAACTGTATAACAAGTTCCACTTCGGATTTATAATCTTCTATCCTATTATCCGAAATAGCTAGTTCAAATAGGGCAGTAGCATATCTTTTAATAACTAACTTAGCCACTGTACATCCCCCATTTCTTTTATAGTTTCATCTATTAAAGCATGGTGTTTTGCTTCATCTATAGAGGCACTCACAAACTTACTGGCCATAATAGTTGAGATTTCTATCATTTCTTTTTTAAGCTCATCTTTAATACGTTCTTGTTCAAGTTTAATGTCACTTTGGGCCTTTTGTTTGATATTTTCGGCTTCTTCTTTTGCAGCTTTAATGATCTCTTCTTCTCTTACAAGTGCTTTTGCTCTTGTATCTTTTAGAATTTGGTTAGCTTCATCTTTAATGTTTCTAAGTTTCGCTTCATAGTCAGCTTTCAATTGAATCGCACTTGCTTTTTTACTTGTTGCGTCATTGATAGTCTCTGCAATAGTATTCTTTCTTTTATCTAAAAAGTCTGTTACAGGCTTAAATAAAAGCTTGTAAAGAATCCATATAATCACAAAGAGCGATATCCATATCAGACTTAAATCCCAAAGCAAAGGTAAATCAAAACCGATAATTTTCCCAGGCTCTGTAGCAGCTAATAATGTAATAAATGATGTATTCAAAGGGAAGCTCCCTCCTTTCTATGCTAGTAATGCTTTTTTGATTATCCTATTAATTGAAGATATCTTGTAATAAGAGGGTTAGCAAATAAAAGAATAATAGCTACAATAAGTCCATAGATCCCTGTTGTTTCTGCTACTGCCGCACCTAAAAGCATTGTACGTACTACATCTGATTGTGCTTCTGGCTGACGGCCTACGGCTTCCGCACCTTTACCTGCTGCGTACCCTTGTCCAATACCAGGTCCTATACCTGCTATCATCGCAAGTCCTGCTCCTATTGCTGAACACGCTAAAATTAATGCTCTTCCATCGATTTGATTTTCCATAGTTAAATTCCTCCTTAAAATAGTATGTTTTAATTATATAGTTAATAATTTAAAGATATTAACAAACAGTTATTACAGTAAGTGCTGCTCCTATTAATGAACATGCTAAAATTAATGCTCTTGTGTTGACTTCCATAATCAAATTCCTCCTTAGGATAATTTCTTTTGATTATATAATCCATTATTTAAAGATATTAACAAATAATAATAGTAGTGCAACAATAAGCGCATAAATACCTGTAGTTTGAGCAACTGCTTGTCCAAGAAGCATTGTCCGTACAACAACCGCTTGGAGCTTAGGTCTCTTTCCAACTGCTTCTGCCGCCTTACCAGCAGCATAGCCTTGACCGATACCGGGTCCTATTCCTGCAATCATCGCAAGTCCTGCTCCTATCGCGGAAAATGCCAGTACAAGTCCTACACCTTCTTTTGTAATTAATGGATTTGCAAATAGCATAACAATTGCTATAACCAGTGAAAAAATACCTGATGTCTCTGCAACTGCTGCACCAACTAGCATAACAAGCGTCGCTGGTTTTCCTCCTTGCTCTGGGTTATTACCCATAGCTTCTGCTGCCTTACCTGCTGCATAACCTTGACCAATGCCTGGTCCTATTCCTGCAATCATCGCAAGTCCTGCTCCTATTGCTGAAAATGCAAGCACAAGGGCTCTAGGATCTACATTTGCCATCCAACCAAAAAGTAAATCAAAAATTCCTGACACTTTGTTCACCTCATTTCTTTTTAGTCCATGGCACTTGATACAAATGTCATACTTAACATGACAAAAATAAGCGTTTGGAGCACCCCTGCAAAGACATCAAAGTAAAGATGCAGCACAGCCGGTAACCCAAGTGTAAGAAACCACGGCATCATAGCATAATACAATCCCATAATGATTGTTCCGCCTAGTATGTTTCCAAACAAACGAAAACTCAGTGAAATTGGTGTTGCAAGCTCTCCTACAATGTTTAGTGGTAATAAAAAAGGCATAGGCTCTAAAAATCCTTTAAAATACTTAAGCCCTTTTACTTTTACACCATAACCATGAATCATAAAAAATGTAGTTAAAGCTAGTGCAAGTGTTGTTGCAATATCTGCAGTAGGCGGCCTAAGGCCAACTAATCCTGAAAGATTTGATAATAGAATAAATAAAAACATAGGTCCATAGAAATGAGAGAATCCTCTGTTTTTTTCACCCATAGTACTTGCTGTAAAATTTTCAAAAACGTCTACTATCAGTTCAACTATGTTTTGAAATTTACTTTCTGGTACTTCTTTAAAACGCTTCACTTTAATCTTTACTATAAGTGCAATAATTATGAGTGCTGCCATAACAATCCAAGTATTAATATGCGTCGTTGTTATACCAAAAACTTGACCATCTACTTCAAATAATTTTATGACAGTTTTTACACCAAAATCTATATTTTGTTCCACCTACTTACACCCCTTTCCATTTAAAATATATATGCAATGAGCTCCTAAAAGCTCTTGTTGCCTCGTCTACTCCTTTAAAAAAAATTGCATATAAGCCGCAGCCTTCATAGAAACAAGCCCAAAGAATACCCCTAGTATATGAATACTTGGGTCTATTGCTCCAACAAATAAAACAATTCCTGTTAAAAGATATCTCAGTACATAATGCATCGTCGCATAGTTTTTTGCCTTTGCCTCTGACATTACAACTGCTTTATCAAATGTATTTTTCATAAGTCGTAATTTTAAAAGGGAAAATAACAGACCAAATGATATACCTTTAGTCCAGCTCCATACATCATGAGCTATGAATATGCCTATAGTATATACAACGAGTGAGAATGTTATCATACTAAATGGCATAAAATTCTTTTTAATAAAGATCTTATTCATTTTTTTTCCCCTTTCTTAATTTCTTTACCTACAATATAAAATAAATTTCTAAAAGCGCCACCCACTCCTAAAAGGATAAATATAATAGTAAGCCATGGTCCTGTATTAAGTTTATTATCCAAAAAAGCTCCCAATATCACACATAATAAAATAGGCGTAACCATAGAGATTCCTAACTGCGACACAAGTAGAAGAGAACGTGCCCAATTATTATATTTCATTACTCTACCTCCTCTTATGGTTCCTCCCGGGCGCTCTAGCCCAGTTTTATAAGTACATCTATAACTTTCATAGGCTAGCAGTGGCAGGGGTGTTTTTCGACTCGACTCGGGTTTGGCTGTGGGTAGGCGGGAGAGGCGAAAAACACCCCTGCCACTGCGGCCCTTTACCAAATAGTTTACTTATAACAATAGTCCGCAGGTCTTTCATCCCTCATTTTAAAGCTATAAAGTATAGCCTCCACTATTCTTCTTGAGGCTTCCCCATCACCAAATGGATTTTTAGCCTGTGCCATTTGACTATAAAGTGTTTGATCTGTTAAGAGTTCCTTTGTAAGGTTATAAATACTCTCTTTTTCTATGCCTGCAAGTTTTAAGGTTCCCGCTTCAATGCCCTCTGGTCTTTCTGTTACATTTCTAAGAACCAGCACTGGCTTGCCAAGTGAAGGAACTTCTTCTTGCAACCCTCCTGAATCTGTAAGTACAAGATAAGATCTTCGCATTAAATTATGCATATCTTTTATATCTAAAGGCTCCACTAAATGTACTCTTGGTACATCTCCAAGGACACGCTCTACGACATCTCTTACAGCTGGGTTTTTATGCACTGCATAAACAACTTCTACATCTTCATATTCAAAAACGATCTGACGAACAGCCTCGCATATATTTTCAAGCGGTTGGCCTAAATTCTCTCTCCTATGAGCTGTCATTGTAATAACCCTATTTTTTTCATAGTTAATAGCATTAAGTTCCTCTACAGAAAATTTATAGTCCTGGGCTATCGTCGTTTTAAGAGCATCGATGACAGTATTTCCTGTAATGAATATGCTTTCTTGCGGTACTGCTTCATTTAGCAAATTTTGTTTAGCAAGCGGTGTAGGTGCAAAATGAAAGTTGGCAAGTGATCCTGTTAGTTTTCTATTCATTTCCTCTGGAAAAGGTTCATATCTATTATAAGTCCTAAGCCCCGCTTCTACATGGCCTACTTGTATTTGCTTGTAAAATGCTGCAAGTGCTGCTACAAAAGAAGTCGTCGTATCTCCATGAACAAGTACAATATCGGGCTTTGCCTCATCTAAAACTTCTTCTAAGCCTTTTAAAACTCTCGTAGTAATCTCTGTTAGAGTTTGTCTTGCTTTCATAATATCTAAATCGTAATGTGCTTTCAGTTTAAATATATCAAGCACCTGGTCTAGCATTTCCCTATGCTGTGCGGTCACACACACTATGCTGTCTATAGCGTCATGCTTTTCTAATTCTTTAACAAGCGGTGCCATTTTGACAGCCTCTGGTCTAGTTCCAAATATACTCATTACTTTTATTTTGTTCATTCGTTTAATACTCCCATCTTACTTTGACTTATGTCTTCCTCTATAGCCAGAACTACTCTATTTTTACCCTTTGTTTTTCCTCTTATAAGGGCATTATCTGCTGCTCTTACTGCTAAGTGTGGATCATCTACCATATCAGGATAGGAACACGCCCCTAAAGTTACTGTAACAGGCATATCAATATCATAGGTTAACTGTATATAGTATACAACCCTCCTAAATTCTTCCAAGATATGTATTGCTTCATCTATAGGAACAGGAATGAGTATAACAAATTCATCTCCACCATACCTTACAACTTCTCCGCCATATTCCTTCACAGAGCCTTTTGCGAGCTGTGAAATGGCCTTAAGAACCATATCACCTTTTAGATGTCCTAATGCATCATTAATCTGCTTAAAGTTATCTGTATCCATAACCGCTACAGTCATCACTGTTTTAGCTATATAAATCTTATCTAGAGCTTTTTCAAGATGTCTTCTATTATAAGTTCCTGTTAAAGGATCTGTTTGGGATTCCATTGAAACACTTTGTAACAATCTTGAATTTTGTGCATTAATAGAAATAAATATAGTAAGTGTTTCAAAAAAGGCAATGGTATTATCTGTAAAAAAGTTAGGTTGTTCATGCTCTAGCACGAGCGCTCCAAAGATGCTGTTGTCATTAAAGTCTTTAAGTGGCACTGCAAGTCTGGATAAAGGAATATTAATACAGTCAATTAAGGGGCTAACTATTTCTT
Organism: uncultured Clostridia bacterium; assembly: GCA_937921505.1. Classification (GTDB taxonomy): domain Bacteria; phylum Bacillota; class Clostridia; order Lachnospirales; family Cellulosilyticaceae; genus FMMP01. The sequence continues at coordinate 60,735 of CAKZUB010000071.1, forward strand.
CTTTTCCAAATGTATAAGAACCATGTAAGTCCCTTAGAATCATTGGTATATCCAGTGTTCTAATTTCTCTAAAATCATTTTGAAGCTCTACGCTCCTAAAATAAACTTTATAGTCATCTTTATGCTTTATCCAAAGATAACAAGTTGTAACACCCATTACGCCCATCAACATATCGGTTAAGATGGCCATAAGCTGTTTAAAAGAACTAATATTTACAGCTTCCTTCATAATTTCACCAAGCAGCCACAGCATACCGCGTTGTTGTTGTAATTCTACTTCTAAATATTCCACCTCTGATTGTTTGTGTTGTTCTAGTTCACGATCCATTTCGCCCTCCCCCCTTAGAGAAAAACTATTCCTACCCCATTCTTATAGTATTAATTTATACTAAGTCGACAATAAAATCAAATATTATCTAACAAGATTTCTTATAATTTGTTCAAGACTACCTTATTTCTAAGATGCACTTAGCAAATTTTACAGTCTCCATTGCATCTTTTGCATAATAATCAGCATCTACATAACGCGCTAGTTCCTCTGTAAGTACAGCACCACCTACTATAATCTTGACACCAATGCACTCTTTTCTTAGCTTAGCTATTATGTCTTTCATGCTGCTTACAGTTGTAGTCATGAGTGCACTAAGTCCAATTATTTTTATGTCATGCTTTTTAACTGCCTGGACTATTTTTTCAGCTGGAACATCTTTTCCAAGGTCTAAAACTTCAAAATTATAGTTCTCCATGATAACTTTAACAATGTTTTTTCCAATATCATGTATATCGCCATAAACTGTAGCCAAAATAACCTTTGTCTTTGAAAAAGTATGTTCTGTATTACTTTTTAAAAGTTCTTCTTGCAATATTTGAAAAGACGCTTTCGCCGATTCGGCTGACCTTATAAGTTGTGGCAAATAAATACCTTGAGTTTCATATAAAGTTCCTACTTCATTAAGTGCAGGCATAATATGCTTTTCTATGATTTCAAGTGGCAGCATAGCTTTTAAATAATTACTTGTTGCCACTTTCACTTCCTCTTTCAGTCCACTCTTAATGGCTTGCTTTAAGTCAGCATCTCGATGTAGCGTTTGTGTTTGTTCTTTTAACCTTTGATTATTATTCACATCACTATACCGATCAGTATATGCCTTTGAACCACTGTCTTTTCCACTAAGCACTCTGTAAGCATTAATCGTCTCTACCATTCCTGTGTCTCCAGGATTCATAATAGGTGCATCAAGTCCCTGCATAAGTGCCATAGCAAGCATCGTTTTATTAATAAGATGCCTATTTGGAAGCCCAAAGGATACATTACTTACGCCGAGCACGGTCTTGACCCCGAGCTTCTCTTTTACAAGTCTAACGGCTCTCAGTGTTTCTATCACTAGTTCTTGCTGCGCTGATGCTGTAACTACAAGACAATCTATTAATATATCCGCTTTAGGAATACCAAGTGCTACTGCTCTTTTTACAATTTTCTCAGCTACTGCAAATCTCTCCTGGGCTGATTTTGGAATGCCTTTTTCATCGAGAGTCAGTCCAAGTACACATGCTCCGTACTTTTTAGCAATAGGCAAAATCTTCTCTAAGCTCTCTTCTTTGCCATTTACTGAGTTAATAATAGGCTTACCATTATAAATTCTAGTGGCTACCTCCAAAGCTTCTACATTTGAAGAGTCTATTTGAAGCGGAAGATTGACAACAGCTTGTACTTCTATAACAGCTTTTCTTAACATTTCTACTTCATCTATATCTGGAAGTCCCATATTCACATCTAATATATGTGCACCTTGTTCTTGCTGCGTAATGGCTTCTCTTAACACAAAATCCATATCATCATTTCTAAGAGCTGCTTGCAAAAGTTTTTTTCCTGTAGGATTAAGCCTTTCTCCTATAATCACTATATCTTCAAAATAGACTGCTTTTGAAGAACTACATACCCCTGTTATTTCTTTTTTCACAGGGGGAGTATAAGTTAGCGTTGCTATTTGGTCAACCATATTTGCTACATACTGACTGGTTGTCCCACAACAGCCTCCAAGTATGCTTACCCCGCGCATCGCAAATTCTTTCATGCAACTTGCAAATTCATCTGCTGTAATATCATATTTAACGCTACCCTCTTGCATCACAGGAAGTCCTGCATTAGGCTGCACCATAACCGGTATTGATGCAAAACGAAGTACCTGATCTACAATAGGCCTTAGCTGCTTTGGTCCTAAAGAACAATTTATACCAAGAGCCGAAACTCCGAGTCCTTCTAGTGTAAGCACCATCGCTTCTATACTTGTTCCAAAGAATGTACGTCCATTTTCTTCAAAGCTCATCGTACATAACACGGGTAATGACGTATTTTCCTTTGCTGCAAGCACTGCTGCTTTGAGTTCATACAAGTCAGTAAAAGTTTCGAATAAAATAACGTCACAGCCGGCTTTCTCTCCTGCTATAACCTGTTCTTTAAATACTTCGTAGATCTCATCAAATGATATATCTCCAATAGGCTGTAATACCTTGCCGCTAGGCCCTACATCTAATGCAATATATCTATCTTGAAAGTCTTTTCTTGCCCTGCACGCCAGTTCTACGGCCTTTGTAATAACTTGCTCTACAGTGTATGAAGTATTTTGCATCTTATAGCGATTAGCTCCAAAAGTGTTTGTTGTTATAAAATGAGCCCCAGCCTCCAAGTACTCTCTATGAATACCTTCTATTACCCTAGGTTGTGTAAAGTTATAGTTTTCTGGCAGTTCTCCAAGCTCCAAACCTTTACTTTGGAGAACCGTCCCCATCGCTCCATCGAAAAATAAGTGTTTTTTACCTAGTAGATTACAAACCACATCGATCTCCTCTTTTCTTATATAGGCATACTTGTGTTAAGTTGCATTTGCTGCAGCTTTCTAGTCTATTCTCCTTTTGATTTGATACTCCAATTAAAGCTGTTATGGATTTAGTAGGAATAAGCATATTTGTCTTAGTAAGGCTAATGCCTATTTTCCTTGAAGCATCTAGTATATCCAGAAGTTTTTGTTGAACCTCTAAAAGGACATCTCCATATCCTGGGCTAAACCTCATCGTAAGAAATTCATCATCTTTAAGCTCTTTTACTATTTCTCTTTCGAGATCATCACATACCCTATCTATGCATACAGATGCACAGGCATCTAAGATAACTGCATCCAACATATCTATCTTTTGTTTTATAGTAATTTTTCTATCTACTTCTTGTCCCAAAGTGACAGCAAGTATATAGCATCTCTGGCAGTTTGAAAGTAACTTTAATAAGTCCTGGCTTTCAATTTTAAGCTGCGTATTTTCAAGAAAGATAGCTTGTGGCTCTAGATAAATAGAAAACACCTTATAGATAGCTCTTGTCCCTTTTATTTGTTCAAGTTCATTATATGTAGCTCTTATTTTTTGGATTATATCATCATCTGCTTTATCTTGGGGCATTTGCATATATCTGAGCGCCTCTTGTATCATTGCATTTGAAATAAGCATGTCTAATCCCTTTTCACTCTGAGTGAATATAAAATTCCTCTTAAATTTTCTGCGATACGCTTAGCCGTATCAGCTTGATTCATTGTATAAAGATGTATTCCGTCTACGCCACTTGCTAAAAGGTCTATGATTTGCTGCGTGGCATAAGCTATACCAGCTTCTTTAATAGCCATACCATTATGCCCATAGGCCTTAATAAACCTTTGAACAGGCTCTGGTACTGTGGCACCGCAAAGTGATACCATTCTTTCAATTTGTCTTGAAGAAGTAATAGGCATTATGCCTGCCACAATTGGTGTATCTATACCAATAAGTCTAGCCTTTTGGGCAAAGTTATAAAAAACCTGATTGTCAAAAAAGAGTTGTGATACCAACATATCTGTTCCATTATCTACCTTTGACTTAAGATACTTTAAATCCTCTATCACACTATAAGCTTCTAAATGTTTTTCTGGATAGCAAGCACTGACTATATTAAAATCATAATTGCTTTTTATATAACTAATTAAGTCAGAGGCATACTTGAAATCTCCTAAAACAGATGTCTCACCCAGATCACCTCTTAATGCAAGTATATTTTTGACCCCTTTTTCATCTAATTCTTTAAGAATACTATCCATTTGGTCTTTGGAACTGCCTACACAAGTTAGATGAGCAAGAGTTGGTATGTTGTATTTATTTTGGATAACCGAGGCAATTTCTACAGTATTTTCTCGGTTACTGCCGCCAGCACCATAGGTTACACTAATAAAATCTGGCATCAGACTCGCTAATGCATCAACTGTCTCATAGATAGATTCTAAATTCCCTCCACTTTTCGGGGGGAAAATTTCAAAGGAAAAGGTCGGTCTTTTGAGCTCAATAATTTCTTTTGCAAACATACTCATCTCCACCTTCAATTACTCTTTTAATTATTTTTTTAAAACAGATACAAATTTATTGTCTTTTATATAAAACCGCCACTCTACATCTTGATATTCCATGGCATACGGTATATTTATTCTTTTATCTGATATGACTTGAAATTCATGAGACCCCTCGGTTATCCAGATAGGACCTTTCCTAGTAACATCACTCTCATTTAATGTTTTATCAATTTCTAATGCTTTACAAAGTTTGCCCGGTCCATTAGTAAGATCAAATATTTTTTTAGATTTAATAGGCCTATTTAGAGCTGCAACTTGTAAAGCCTCATCATCTAAAGGCTCTAAGGCTCTTATAAGTACTGCATGCGGAGTATCCTTTACATTTGTAACAATGTTGAGGCAGTAATACATCCCATAAATAAGATAAATGTACGTTATGCCACCTTCTTTAAACATAGGTAAAGTACGATTTGTTCTTTTACCTTCATAAGCATGTGCAGCCTTATCCGCTATACCTCTATAGGCCTCTGTCTCTACAATAAGAAATCTGTAATATTTATCCTTTATTTGCCTAACCAATATCTTCCCAAGTAATTCCTTCGCCACGATAAGACTGTCTCTTAAATAAAAAGATTGATTTAATGGATTCATTTTTATAAACTTCTCCTTTAAACTTAAGTTATCCTTGTATGATCTCTCTTGCGTACCATCCGGTTTATTTTTAGTTCTTGATAGAGGGAATTTATCTCTGCTCCTACAAGAAGTAACATGCAACTTGAGTAAAGCCAAATGAGAAGTACAAATACACCTCCTATACTACCATATAATTGATTGTATTTACTATAATTATCTACATATATGGAGAAAACCAGCGAAAAAAAGTACCAGCCTAAAGAAACAATAAGCGTTCCTGGCCAAACATTTTTATGTTTCAGATGTCTTCTTGGAATGATTCTATAAATAATATATAAGATACTAATAAGCGCTAAAAAGGGCATAATTAAACGTGCTAACTGCCATAAAGGCATAAAAATACCTTTATTCATATGAAGATTCTCTATAACGTAAGCACCTAATCTATTGCCAAATACTAGGCTAACCATAAGCACAATAATAAGAACTGCAAGTAAAACAGTATAAACAACTGCTGTAAGCCTTGAAAGCCAAAAAGGTTTAATATGCTTAGAGTTATAAGCTAAGTGAATACCTCTTGTTAGTGCATTCACCGCAGTCCCTCCTGACCATAGCGTAATAAGCATCCCGACTGATAATAAAGTAGTACTCCTATGAATAATAAACTGATTAATCGTAGTTTGTATAAAAGGAACAAGTGACGCTGGTACAATCTTTGCGATATACTCAAGCAAAATAACCGCTGGTATTTTGGTATAGGTAAGCAGTGTAATAATAAAAATTAAAAATGGAAAAAAAGCCATAATCCAATAATAAGCAATTTGAGCACTTGTGGCTGCTATATTATGAGCAATATATCTTTTTACTAGTTTTTTAGAAAACAAAACAATTTTACTATTCATCATACGCCCTCCTTTCTTAAAACATATGAGTATGTCTCAATGAGTATGTTTCAATTATTATTAACCTTATTCGTTTATTAGATACTTTATAATGATCCATTGTATAAATTTTACTTTTCAAAAAAAAATAAAGCTTGTATACTTAGGTATACAAACTTTATTTTTTTTTGAAATTTATTGGCGCAACTTTAGCTTTTATTTGAGATATAAGGCTGTCCTTCTTTACTGGTGGAAGCTTGCCTGATAAAATATTTACAATAAGTATACCTGCTAGTTCTACTTTAATTTGTTTTTTAATAGGAATACTATTATATAGCTTTTCATCACACATAAGTGTCTGTATCTGTGGTCCAATTTTTGCTATAACAACAGGCATTTTACGTTTTTTATAAATCCATGGTAGTTGGTCCTTAACTTGTTTAGGTAGTTTAAGATTATTGACATGATCCTTTTTCTTATCTATTACAAATATGGACATTGCTTGTTTATGCTGATTAATAAGTTGCTGTTGATTATCATATTTTTTCTGTAGGTTCTTTCCCCAAAAATATAAGCCTGCCAAAAGAGCAGCTATCACTGCAAGTACAATAAAAAATATCGTCCAGTTCACTCTTAATGCCTCCTCTATAACTTTTAATTAAGCTTAGATTAGTATAGCATACCAAAACTTATAAAACAATGTAGTTAATAATTTTTATTGATTAGTACAATACTATAATTGAGGTGATTGAAATGATACATAGTTTTTTAGGAGGATTTACTTGGCTTGATACATTTTTATATATTAATATTTTATTAGTTCTCTCTGTTATTTTCTTATCTAGAAAAAACATTAGTACGACTTGGGCATGGATTATGATTATGCTTTCCATTCCGTTTGTGGGTTTTATTTTATATCTTTTTATCGGTCAAGACCTTCGCAAACGAAAAACTTTTAGTAAAAAAGAGGAAGAAGATAGATTTTTAGCTGTTGCGCACAGACAAAAAATTTCTCTGTCTTATCCTATTAATGAATTTAACAATCCACTCATTAAAAGTTTTGAAAAGCTCATAAGTCTTCATCTTAATGCACATGAAGCATTATATACCGAAGATAATTCTGTAAAAGTTTTTATAGATGGTAAAGAGTTATTTAACGAGTTATTCGAAAGCATTAAAAATGCTAAAAGATATGTTCATCTTGAGTCCTATATCATACGTAATGATGAGTTAGGCGTAGCTCTTAAAGACCTTCTTATTATTAAAGCCAAAGAAGGCGTTGAAGTGTTTTTACTCTATGATGATATGGGATGTTTTGGCGTTCCTAAAAAATACTTTTATGAATTAAAAAATGCAGGTGCTCGGGTAGCTTGCTTCTTTCCGTCTTTTATTCCTTTTCTCAAACTCCGAGCAAACTATAGAAATCACCGTAAAATTTGTGTTATTGACGGTGTTATCGCCTATTTAGGTGGTTTTAATATCGGAAATGAGTATGTAGGTCTTAATAAAAAATTAGGTTATTGGCGAGACACGCATCTTAAAATAACTGGCAGCGCCGTAAGGCTCCTTAACTTGCAATTTTTATTAGATAGAAGGTTTGCAACCAATGAAGATATTCTGCTTGATAAGTATATTCCTATTGAGACCAATATCGCCGCTGGAAATATAGGTATGCAGATTGTGTCTAGCGGCCCTGATTCAAAGCATCCTAGCGTCAGAGATGGTTATCTTAAAATGATTTATGAGGCTAAAAAATCCGTCTATATTCAAACACCTTATTTTATACCTGATGAATCAGTTTTAACTGCCCTTAAGCTCGCTGCACTTTCTGGTGTTGATGTGAAAATCATGATCCCCAATAAGCCAGATCATGTCTGTGTATATTGGGCAACCTATGCACATGTAGGAGAAGTTCTTGACTCTGGTGTAAAATGCTATACCTATGAAAAAGGATTTTTACATGCTAAAACAATTGTTATAGATGAAATGATCTGCTCTGTCGGAACAGCTAATTTTGATGTACGTAGTTTTAACCTCAACTTTGAAGTAAATTCTTTTATCTATAACACCTCTGTATCTAAAGAGCTTGCTATCATATTTCATAATGATTTAGCTGATTGCAAAGAGCTTACAAAAGACATTTATAATAAGCGTGGCTTACTGATTAAATTCAAAGAGTCTATCTCCCGGCTAGTATCTCCGATATTATAAAAAATAGGAGCAGATAAAATATCTGCTCCTATAGTCCAATATGTATCTCTCCATCTACTTTCCTAATTGTACAACGTACTTTTGTATCATCTACATACTTAATTGTATTCCCTATCATCAGTTTAACTCCAGGATGCATAGTATCTATTACTTTGATAATACCATCTTGTGCCTCTCTTAGTGTGTCTGATAATTCTTTATGTTCTTTTTTAAGTTTTTCTACTTCTTCTACTAAAGGCATTCTAGACTCATTAAGCTTTTGAAGCATCATTTGCTTTTGTGCATCGAGTCCCACTCCCTTAGATTTTGTGAATAAAAACGTTAGGCTTTGCTCAACCTTAGTTAAGCTTTCTCTTTTTTCTTGTAGTAAAGTTTCTATTTTTTTATGCTTTTGATAAAGACTTGGCAAGATACCTATTTGTACCTCTGTAGAAGTTCCCATAGGCGAACCTATACTTTTAGCAAAAATCATATTAGTAGCTGCAACTGATCCTCCAACTATTGTTCCTTTTCCACCCTCTACTTTAATACTATTTCCGGCTGAAACGCTAGAATGAATAATCGCTTCTGCAACAACATCTCTGCGGGCTTCTACTGTAGTATTTTGAATGAATTTTGCAATGACATTACCACCCGCAATGAGCTTCCCTTTTTCTATCCCTTGTATACCGTAGCTTAGTAAAATATCCCCACCTGCTATAATAATAGCATCTTCTACAGATCCTTTTACTTCTACTGAGCCTTCAGCTTTTATAGTATAACCAGACTTTACACTTCCCATAATGGTGACACTGCCTAAAAAGTCAATATTACCTATGCCGCTGTCTAAGTCTCCATTAAGCGTATAAACTGTATTAATATAAACATTATGCCCATCATATTCTAATTTACCATCTACTGATGCAAATAAATCAAGTCCATCTGGTGATAACTCTGTATTTTTACCTTTTGGCATTCTAAGGTCTTTTCCCTTTTTTGCCCGAATCCCTTGGTCTAAAACATTATACCCATCTATTCCTTCTGTCGCTGCAACTTTATGTGCTAAGTGTTCTCCTTTTTTTACATTATGAACAGCATTAAGGTTTTTAAAATCAACTGTACCATCTTCATTTGTTTTAGGTTTAAAGCTTTTAATACTCCCAGCATCAAAATCTAAGGTAAGTATCGCATCCGTTCCATCTACTGGCTGCATGCCTTTTGCAATAATATACTTATAACTATGTTTTCTAGTGTGTGCTATTTGATTTAGAAGTTCTGTGTCTAAACCTTTTTTAACACCCTTGTTATCTATCTCTCTTTTAATCTGCTCAATAGATAACTTGGCTCCTCCATATCTAGGTTCTTCCAACCATAATACTGCAAGCATCTTATCTCTAGATATTTCGATAAATATAGTTTCATTGATTGGTTTATGATCTACAGCACCTTCTGCTACTTTTTGATCTTCTAACATATTTCTCACCCCCATTATGTTTTAGAGTTAATGATTAAATGTAATGTGTTTTAATAGATCCTGTACAACTGCCTGTATATGTTGAGGTAATTTTTTGAGTTCCTCTTCGCCTAGTTCCTCTTGATAAATAGCTTTGCCAATATTGACGTAGACTCTACCCTTTTGAACACTTTTCTTTTCTTCAAACACCTTGTACGTATCTTGAATGGCTATTGGAACAATCGGAACTTTTGTTTTTGTCGCTAGCTTAAAACTTCCTTCTTTAAACTCCTTAAGTTCGTCTCCATGAGCTCTTGTTCCTTCTGGGAAAATCACTACCGATTGTCCTTCTTTAAGTTCAGTAATTCCTCTCATAATAGCCTTAAGTGATTGTCTTATGTCTTCTCTATCTATATAAATATTGCCTAATGCATCAAACCACTTTCCTACAATAGGCATCTTTGCTACTTCTTTTTTTCCTATAAAGATTACAGGATCATTTATTAAACTTACAAGAGCAACAGTATCAAAAATACTCTTATGATTAGCAACATAAAGTACTGGTCCTCTTTCTGGTAAGTTCTCATGCCCAAAAACTTCAACTGTGATACCACCTGCTCTTAACATATTTCGAGATAGGCTTTGAGCCGCTTTATAAATATGTTCTCTGCTTTCTTTTTTATTATATTTTAAATTGCCATAGCTGTACTTCTTTCTTTCTCCTATAGTTGCAATATAGTGAATGATCATAGCGTTTAAAACTTTTATATTTCCAATCATCCAATCCCCCCTTCTAGTCTTTTTTATAATCTTCTAGCATTTTGGATTTGAGATCATATAACCCATCTGATAGCACAATTGGCATAATCTGTGGATTGATAAGTCTTTTATATTCATCCCAAAGTGTGCCTAGCTCCTTAAGCGCATATTCTTTAATGTCCATAACTGACGGTGATTCATAAACCTTTTTTCCCTTTCTAAATATGGGAACTAAAAGTTCTCTTACACTATACGTGTTTGCCTTAAGTTTTATCTTTTTCCACCTAGCATGCGTATCAAGGAGGGTCAAAGGCTTAGTTTCATCGAACGTTTCTTCTTCTAAAGCTATAATATCTGTTTGTATCTTTTGTGTAGCCTTACTATATATTCTTACAATTTTTTTGACACCTGGGTTAGTCACTTTTTCTGGATTATCTGAGATTTTGATTTTAGGAATACTTATCCCCTCTTTACTTATCTCTGCTGATAACTTGTAAATACCTCCAAACGAAGGGCAATCAGATGAGGTAATTAGATTTGTCCCAACTCCCCACAAACTTATTTTAGCTCCTTGACTTTTAAGGTCTGTAATAAGCAGCTCATCAAGGTCACACGAAGCGCTGATAATAGCTTTGGCATGTCCTGCCTCATTTAACATCTGTCTAGCTTTTTTTGATAAATAAGCTAAGTCGCCGCTGTCCAAACGTATACCATAAGCCCCTGAATGAATGTCCGCTTCTTTCATTTCATCAAAAACCTTAATAGCATTTGGAACTCCTGATTCTAACGTATCATACGTATCCACTAACAAAATACATTTATTGGGGAATAGTTTAGCATAAGCTCTAAAAGCATCTATTTCAGCCTCAAAACTCATTACCCAACTATGAGCATGGGTCCCTGCAATAGGTACATTAAACATTTTGCCAGCTAGTACATTAGAAGTAGCGTTGCACCCTCCTATAATAGCTGCCCTTGATCCATAAAGACCAGCATCAGGCCCCTGCGCTCTTCTTAGTCCAAACTCGAGTACTGGATCCCCCTCTGCGGCCTTTACGACTCTTGCTGCCTTTGTAGCAATAAGACTTTGATGGTTAATGATATTAAGAAGAGCTGTCTCAACAAACTGAGCTTCAAATATAGGCGCCTTTACTCTAAGAAGAATCTCCCCCGGAAAAACTACTGTACCTTCTTCTATAGCATCAATATCTCCCGTAAACTTAAAATCTCTTAAATACTCTAAGAAGTCTTTTTTAAATAACCCCAAACTCTCTAAATATCTAATATCATCTTCCCTAAAAGATATATTTTCAATATATTCTATTGTCTGGGCAAGCCCAGCACATATTGCATAGCCATTTTTGGAGGGATTAGTTCTATAAAAAAGATCAAATACTACTTCATGATTATTAACATCATTTTCATAATAACCTTGCATCATAGTAAGCTGATACAAATCAGTTAATAACGTTAAATTCCTTGTGGACATATGATAAGCTCCTATCTTTGACTCATACTATGAGTTGTATTATACTGTAAAATATCTGTTAATAATATTATACCATATTTCGTCATTTCTAGTTAAATATTTAATCGCAATTGAATATTTATTTTAAATACCAGATAAAGTCTCTTCAAACTTTTAGGAGAATAAACATGCTAAAAAGTAAAGTATCAAATAAGCCTATTGTATTAATTACCGTCATAGCCCTATTTTGTAACATATTATGGGGAACTCCCTTCCCGGTACTCAAAATCATTTATAAAGAAATGGGCATTGTAAGCAGCAATTTAGCTGACAACATTACGCTTATTAGTCTAAGATTCATGTTGTCCGGATTTTTACTATTTATCTTTGGGTTATTAACTTCCGCACCCTTATTAAAAATCAGCAGATCGCAAATAAAACTTATTGTCACTTTAGGCCTCTTTAATACCACCCTTCAATATTTCTTCTTCAATATAGGTATTAATAATACGACAGGCATAAAAGCTTCAATCCTTGCACAAATCTCTATATTCTTTTCAATTTTACTCGCTCACTTTATTTATCAAAATGATAAATTAAATCTAAAAAAGATACTCGGCCTCTTACTAGGTTTTAGTGGTCTTATACTTGTTAACTTAGATAAAAGCAGTGAAGGTCTACTGCATTTTTCAATTCTTGGAGAAGGTTTTATGATTATTTCAGGACTTACAAGTGCACTCTCTATGTTTATTGCTAAAAAAATAGGCAAAGAGCTTCCACCACTCGTTTTTACATGTTGGCAAATGCTCACTGGCTCTATTTTATTATTCCTGGTAGGCCTTATCATGGGTGGCAATCCTCTTACTTTACATTTTACCCCTCTTTCAACTGGATTATTATTCTACTTAGCACTTGTTTCTAGCGTTGCTTTTTATCTATGGTATACTATTTTACAACATCGCAAAATCAGTGAACTCGCTATGTTTAAGTTTATTATCCCAATAACCGGAAGCGTCCTCACAGCCCTATTTATCCCCGGCGAAGCACTGCTGCCCGTTCATTTTATCTCACTCTTACTCGTCTCCACTGGTATCATAATAGTAAATAGAAAATAAGTCGTATATTCCGTAACGAAGCAAGAGGATTTCAATGTTCGGAAGTTGCCTGTGCAGTATTTCGTAAAAAAATCTTGGCAGTTTTTTGAAATAGCTTTTAGACGCACTGTTTGAGCGCAGCGAGTTTGCGTCGTTTATTTCAAAATTCTTTTTAGCTTATATAATATATCCAAGACATAGCAAGGAGATTTTAGGGTTCGGAAGTTGCCTGTGCAGTAGTTCGTGAAGAAAATCTTAGCTGTTTTTTAAAATGGTTCTTAGGGAGACTGTTTGAGCGTAAGCGAGTTTCGACCGTTCATTTTAAAAAACGGCTTAGATTTTTAGAACTACGGAACTGAGCAACTGGAGAACCCTAAAATCTCCTTGCGGACTATTCCATATTATAATTAGCTAAATTTACTAATCTTCATTTACCCCTTTACAAGTCACCCATTTAAATTTATAATGTTGTCTATATAAAATTTTATAACATAAACACGATGAAAAGGAAAAGTACTATTTTCGATGCGTTTTTAGCGAGTGGGGTTGGTGCAAGCCCATACGATAGAAAATATGAAAAATCCCCTTGGAGTGGCAGACCGAAATCAAGTAGGCTCTGACGGAATCCTACCGTTACTTATTAGGAAAGGTATAACGAGCGGTTTCTCAGTAAGAGAAACAAATCAGGTGGTACCGCGGGAGATATAGTCACTAACTACTCTTTCGTCCTGTTAATGGATGGAGGAGTTTTTTTATGTTTACATTTAATTACAATTTAGGAGGCAAAGTATGTATAAAAAGGTAGATACCACCCTGAACTTTGTGGATAGAGAACTAGATATCCTTAAGTTTTGGAAGGAAAATGATGTATTTGAAAATTCTATAAACTCCCGCGATGGGGGACCCACTTTTACTTTTTATGATGGTCCGCCAACTGCAAACGGCAAACCTCATATTGGTCATATTTTAACGAGAGTCATCAAAGATCTTATCCCTCGTTACAAAGCAATGAAAGGCTATAAAGTACTTCGTAAAGCTGGTTGGGATACACATGGTCTCCCCGTAGAACTCGAGGTTGAAAAGCTTCTTGGCATCAGCGGTAAGCCTGAAATCGAAAACTATGGTGTTGAAGACTTTATTACCAAGTGCAAGGAAAGTGTATGGAAATACCAAAGCGAATGGGAAAAAATGTCTGACCGTGTAGGCTATTGGGTAGATATGAATGACCCTTATGTCACTTATCATAATAACTATATTGAATCAGTATGGTGGTCACTCAAACAAATTTGGGATAAGGACCTTATTTATAAAGGCCACAAAATTGTTCCTTACTGTGCACGTTGTGGCACTTCCTTATCTTCACACGAAGTAGCTCAAGGCTATAAAGATATCAAAGATGCAACTGCTGTTGCCAAGTTTAAAGTAAAAGGTGAAAACAGCACTTACTTTTTAGCATGGACAACTACTCCTTGGACCCTTCCATCAAACGTGGCTCTTTGTGTTCACCCAGAACACACCTATGTAAAAGCTGAATTTGATGGCAACAAATATATATTAGCAGAAACTTTAGTGGCCTCTGTCCTTGGCGAAGGAGCCCATGTTTTAGAAACATATACTGGTAAAGACCTTTGTGGCATGTCTTATGAACCGCTCTTTGACTTTGCAAAGCCAGATAAAAAAGCATGGTTTGTCGTGTCTGATACTTTTGTAACGCTTACAGATGGTACAGGCATCGTTCATATTGCTCCTGCCTTTGGTGAAGATGATGCAAAAGTAGGCCGTGCAAATGACCTTCCTTTCGTACAGCTCGTTAATGAGCAAGGCTACTTCACAGAAGAAGTGGATTTATGGCAAAACATTTTCGTAAAAGACGCAGATAAACACATTCTTAAGTGGTTAGCTGAAAATAACAAATTATTCAAATCTGAGTCTTATGAGCATAGTTACCCTCATTGTTGGAGATGTGATACACCTCTTTTATATTATGCACGTGATACATGGTTCATCTCTATGACAAAGATGCGTTCAGCTCTTGTTAAAAATAATAATACAGTTAATTGGCTTCCTCCATCAATTGGTGAAGGTCGTTTTGGTAACTTCTTAGAAGGTGTTATTGACTGGGGACTTTCTCGCTCTCGTTATTGGGGAACTCCACTTCCTATTTGGGAATGTACGTGTGGCCATAAACATCTTATCGGCAGCATAGAAGAGCTTAAGTCTATGAGTCCGGATTGTCCCGCTGAGATTGAACTTCATAAACCTTATATAGATGCAGTACACCTTAATTGTCCAAAATGTCAAAAAGAAATGACAAGAGTGGAAGATGTTATTGACTGTTGGTATGATAGTGGGTCTATGCCTTTTGCACAATGGCACTATCCATTTGAAAACAAAGAAATCTTTGAAGACAATTACCCTGCTGACTTTATCTCAGAAGCTGTAGATCAAACCCGAGGCTGGTTTTACACACTCATGGCCATATCTACCTTAATTTTTGATAAATCACCTTATAAAAATGTCATTGTTTTAGGACATGTTTGTGATAAAGAAGGTCAAAAGATGAGTAAGCACAAAGGCAATGTAGTAGATCCTTGGAGCGTACTTGATATGCAAGGTGCTGATGCTGTACGTTGGTATTTCTACTCAGCAAGTTCGCCATGGCTTCCTAGCCGTTTTGGTACTGAAAATGTAAGTGAGTCACAAAGAAAGTTCATGGGTACATTCTGGAATACCTATGCTTTTTATGTACTTTATGCAAATATTGACGCCTTTGATCCAACTCAATATACCTTAGATTATGCTTCACTTAACATGATGGATAAATGGGTACTCTCAAAACTTAATACCCTCGTTAAAGAGGTCGATGAACACCTTGAACATTATCGTATTTTTGAATCATCACGTATTATGCAAGACTTTGTAGATGAATTATCTAATTGGTATGTACGTCGCTCTCGTGAAAGATTCTGGCAAAGTGAAATGCCACAAGATAAGATCAACGCCTACATGACACTACACACAGTACTTGTTACGCTTGCTAAAATCTCTGCACCATTTGTGCCATTTATGTCAGAGCAAATTTATCAAAATCTTGTTAAGACTGTTAATGCGTCGGAGCCTGTTAGTGTACATCTTTGTGATTTCCCAAGCTTTGACCTGGAAATGATTAATGTAAATCTTGAAAAATCTATGGAACAAGTGCTTCAAATTGTTGTACTTGGTCGTAGCTGCCGTAACGAATCAAATATCAAAAATCGCCAACCAATTGGTACAATGTATGTAGGCGCTTCAGAGATTCTTGCTCCAGAATTTATCGAGATCATAGCCGAAGAATTAAATGTTAAAAATGTAGAGTTTAAAACAGATGCCAGTGAATTTATATCTTATAGCTTTAAACCACAAATGCGCACCTTAGGACCTAAATATGGTAAACTCCTAAATGCAATCAAAGCAGCACTTATGGAACTCGATGGTTCAAAAGCTATGGATGAACTAAATACAAACGGTAGCTTAAAGTTATCTCTTCAAGATGAAACAATTGAACTTACAAAAGAAGATTTACTCATTGATATCGCTCAAAAAGGCGGCTTTGTATCTGCCGTTGATAAAGGCTATACAGTCGTTATTGATACAAATCTTTCCGAAGAGCTCCTTGAAGAAGGTTTTGTAAGAGAAATTATCTCTAAAATACAAACTATGAGAAAAGAAGCTGATTTTGAAGTCCAAGATCATATCTTAGTTGCCTATACTGGCAATGAAAAGATTGCTCAGGTTATGTCTAAAAACAGTTCTCTGATTGCTCAAGAAGTACTTGCAAAAAGCGTAACTGAAGGCACTCTTGACGGCTACACAAAAGAATGGAAAGTAAATGGTGAAACTGTTACGTTTACTGTAAAGAAAGCTTAATAAGCTTAATATAAGAAAAGAGGATATGCCACGTAAAACGGCATATCCTCTTTATTGTATTGTATAAAAAACGACTGTACTGATCACCTACTTTAAAGTAATATCTCTGCTACCTCATCAATATTACTCGCTAAATAAGTTGCTCCTGTACTTGTGAGCTCATCATAATCTCCATAACCATACAAAACACCAATAGAGTCAATACCTATTTCTTTTGCCCCTAGCGTATCGAATTTTCTATCACCTATCATAATGACATTATTCAAATCAGATATATCATTTTGATCTAATACATATTGAATAACTTCACTTTTATCAGAGCGTGTTCCATCGAGTTCACTTCCTCCTATAAAAGTAAAATACTGACTTATCTTAAAATACTCAAGAATACGTTGTGCAAAGACCGTTGGTTTTGAAGTTGCGACAAAAAGTTTCTTACCACTTCCAACTAGGTTATGTAATAAGTTCTCCATGCCACCATAAAGGTTATTTTCAAAAATGCCTGTTTCCTTAAAATACTCTCTGTACTTTTCTATGGCTTCAAGTGCATTTTGTTCATCAAAATGATAATATTCCATAAATGACTGTTTAAGAGGTGGTCCAATAAAAGCAGTTAAACTATCAAGGCTTGTCACATTAATTTTAAAGTGTTTTAACGCATACTGAACTGATTTTGTTATACCAAGCTTCGGATCCGTTATTGTACCATCTAAATCAAATAGAATATATTGATATGTTTTTTGCATGCTAACTTCCTCTCTAAATACCACTTAACTTCTTAGTTAAATAATTTCTTGATTTGATAAGTGCTTTACTGTAAATGTGTATCTATCATATCATATTTACAGTGGTCTATCAAATTTCAGAATATAATCTTTTGTATCTTTAATACTTTGCATTCCATTTCTAAAACCATAGCTGTAGCTGGTCTTCCAAAACGTCTAGCCCCAGCAGATCCTGGGTTAAGATAGCAGATACCATTCTTAATTTCTTCTTTATAGATATGAGAATGTCCACTTATGATGATATCTATGTTACTCTTTTCAAAGGATACCTTACTCTCTTTTAAATCATGAATCATATAAATCATTAGATTATTAACTTTAGTATATGTTTCATCAGATAACTTTTGTCCCCAATTATCCTTATCATTATTTCCTCTTACTGCTATAACCGGTGCTCCACTTGAAAGCTCACTTATAATTTTTTCTTTCCCTATATCTCCAGCATGAAAAATAAACTCACAGTCTTGAAATATTTGTACCACTTCTTGTCTTAGCATGCCATGAGTATCTGAAATAATGCCTATTTTCATTACATATCACCTTGTTAATTTCATAATCACATCTTCATGTACAGGATACTTTTTTAAAAGCATATCTCTTTCAAATAGTTCAAAGCCATCAAATGTAAAAGCTGGAGCTACCATACATCCTACTAGCGAAAATCCTTCTTCATTTTGAGCTGATCCAAAAATAGTCCCCTTTGGCACAAGAACTTGAGGCACCTGCCCTTTTGTTATATCAATACCCAGTTGTTCTTCAGTTAGTTTCCCATTTTCATCTATTATATAAATAGTAAGAGATGATCCTGCATGGTAGTACCATAATTCATCTGATTGTAGTCTATGAAAATGAGATACCTCTCCTTGCTTTAAAAGAAAATAAATACTGCTCCACGCACCAACATCTGATACAAAACATTCTTTATAATACCCACCTTCTACATGTGCTGTCATTTCTAACTTTTCTATAAAATACTGTGCGGTATACATAGTCTGACCTCTCCTTTTTTTGTTTATCTACTTAGTTACATAACGCTGCAATTCCTTTGCGCGCCAAAGCTCTATATACAAAAAGCGAGGCACAATCTGCCCCACTTTTTAAAATAACTTTCTTTTTACCATAAATAATGTAAGAATCGCTGTTAGTACTATCGAAAAGACTATAATGATTGGAAATGCATAAGGACTTTGTTCGAGCGGCACTTTAACATTCATCCCCCAGAACCCTCCGATCATAGTCGGAATAGCAACTACAATTGTAATAGAAGTCAGTGTTTTCATGACTATGTTAAGATTATTTGATATAACTGATGCAAAAGCATCCATCGTACCACTTAAAATATTACTATAAATATTCGCCATCTCAATAGCCTGCTTATTTTCAATAATAACATCTTCCAGTAAATCTTGATCTTCTGGATATTGCTTGATATTTTCCATGCGCATCATTTTCTCAAGTACCACTTCATTTGATCTTAAGGATGTGGTAAAATAAACTAAACTTTTTTCTAAATCTAAGAGTTGAATAAGTTCCTTATTTTTCAAAGACTTATGTAACTCATGCTCTATTTTATGACTCATCCTATCGATATGTCTAAGGTATTGCAAATAATACGAAGCATTTTTATAAAGAAGCTGCAAAATAAATCTTGTTTTCTTAAAAGTAAAAAATCTCTTAACCTTCCCTGAACTAAAATCATCCAGAAGCTGTACATTTCTAAGACAAGTAGTAATAATAAACTTATCTCCTAAAATAATAGTCATTGGAATAGTCGCATAGGCTCCGAGGCCTTCTTCTTGTTCTTTAATAGGCACGTCTACAATAATAACGGTACAGTTATCATCTACTTCAATACGTGCTCTTTCTTCTTCATCTAGCGCAGATAGAATATGATTGACCTCTATGTTAAACTCATCTGCTATTTCATTAATTTCTTGAGGCGTTGGATTAATAAGGTTAACCCATGCACCATCCTCAAAAACATCAACCTGCTTTAGTCCTGTATCAAATGTCTTATAGATATGCTTCATTTTTCCCATCCTCCATGGCACACTTACTCATTGCCAAGGAGAAAGTACATAAAAATGCAAAACCACTCTTAGCAATAAATGATTGTGAGTATTCTTTTATAGAATTGACTTTTTGTATACCTATAACTCGGCCCGACGTCCATTAATACTCACACTCCTTTAGTTATTAGCGTTTTTACACGATATAATTCTACATGATTAATAGTATTTTATTCTTTATAGGATGTCAAGCTATTTAAATGCTGTGTGCATTGATTTCACTTTGGTTATACTATAAAATAAAGTGTACCTTAAAATATTTGTATTCTAGACAAGAATGAGAGGATAATAGTATGAATTATGATATAGTTATTGTTGGTGCAGGCCCATCTGGCATATTTACAGCACTTGAACTTCTACGAAATAACTCTAATAAAAAGATAGTTGTTATTGAAAAAGGATATAGTATTACTAAACGTAAATGTCCAAAAGCTAAGACTAAAGTCTGTGTAAACTGTAAGCCTTATTGTCATATTACAACAGGTTTTTCAGGAGCTGGTGCATTTTCTGATGGTAAGCTCTCTCTAAGCCCTGAGGTTGGTGGCGATCTACCAGAACTTATTGGAACAAGTGAAACTATTGATCTTATTCAATATACCGACAGTATTTATTTAGAATTTGGCGCAGACCACAAAGTAGAGGGGCTTGAAGGCATAGAAGAAGTTAAAGATATTAGACGCAAGGCCATTCAGGCTGGACTTAAGCTTGTTGACTGTCCTATTCGTCACCTTGGTACCGAAAAAGCACAAGAAATCTATGCCAAAATCGAAGATTATTTACTCGCTCATGGGGTTGATATTTTATTTAATACTGTTACAAAAGATCTAATCATTGAAGAGGGTGTATGCACTGGAGTTGTTATTGCATCTTCTAAAGGTGCTTCTACGACCGAAACGCTCTTCGCTGATACGGTAGTCGTCTCTACTGGCCGCAAAGGTGCTGATTGGTTAAAAGAAATGTGTGAAAAACATACCATCACTCATACTTCTGGTACTGTTGATATAGGTGTACGAGTCGAAGTAAGAAATGAAATTATGGAAAAAGTTAATAATGTTCTTTACGAATCCAAACTTATTGGCTATCCTGAACCTTTTGGCAATAAAGTAAGAACTTTTTGTCAAAATCCTGGTGGCTTTGTAAGTCAAGAAAATTATGATAATAATCTTGCTGTTGTTAATGGTCACTCTTATAAAAATCTTAAATCTGATAATACTAACTTAGCCATATTGAGTTCTCATAATTTTTCTTATCCTTTTAATGAACCTATTGAATATGGCAAAAAAGTTGGTGAACTTATGAATATGCTTGGAAATGGTCATATTCTAGTTCAAAGATATGGAGATATCCTAGAAGGCAAACGCACCTGGCAAAAGGAACTCGACCGCTCTAATGTAAGACCTACTTTACCTGACGCTGTAGCAGGTGATATTACCTCAGCTATGCCTTATAGACCTATGATGAATATTATTAATTTTATACAGGCTATGGATCAAGTTGTACCTGGCTTTGCAAGCAAAGAAACTCTTCTCTACGGACCTGAAATTAAGTTTTATAGCAATAAGGTTAAACTAGATGCAGCCTTAAATACTAATATACAATCACTCTACTGTCTAGGTGACTCAAGCGGTTGGACTCGTGGGCTTATGATGGCGTCTGTAATGGGCGTTTTCATGGGACGCAAACTAGCGTAAGAAAGGGGACGGTTCTCCAATCTTGCTGTTTTAAAACAGCAAGATTGGAGAACCGTCC
>CAKZUB010000072.1 GCA_937921505.1 uncultured Clostridia bacterium
TTATTATACATATACTTATCTTGGTAAAATTAAAGGCGCTAGAAAGGTTAAGATTGTTATAAGCTGGCCTAAAGATGCTTTGTGGAATCCTAGGGCTATGAAAGCTTTTGTTAGCTTAGACATAAAGATGTCTGGAATCCAGCTACTTAATCACTATATCAAAAGATGGCCTGTGGAGACATTTTTTAGAGAAAGTAAGAGGCAGCTAGGCTTTGATAAATATCAGATCCATACATCCAGAGGCATTAGAAGATACATGTATCTTTTGATGTTAACTTATCTTTACTGTGAGCTTGAAGTTCAAGGTGATTCTCTTGGCTTTAGTAAAGGATTGAAAAAAGCTAGGCAAGAGATAAAATCTCTTGCCTAGTTGGATATATAGAAAAGCTCAAGAGGGTATTCCACTAGCAGACATTTTGAAAATCAAAAAAGTAGCATAGAGACTAATTATATCTTCATCAACTGGAATAATATGCCTTGGTAATAAGTTGGGAGCATTTATGCTCGTTTATAATAAATACTTTAAATTTGTTGAACTTATTTTAATAAATGTTCAAAATCTCTAATATGCTCTGGCATTACAAATAAAACATACAGTCCCCATATAACTAGTATAACATGTAATATATCATTTTCAGAGAACCAAATTCCTTTTTTCCATAGTATTTCTGTCAATCCAGATTTCCAATACTTTATGTACCCCCACCAGGATAAATAAATTAATATCCAAGATCCAATTAAAACCAGATCCATTGTATACCCAAATTGAATATATCTAACACTATTTAATATACAGAACACTATGAAGCTAGGCAATGATATTTCTACCATCCATTCAAATGTTATAAGCGATTTAACGGGTACGAATGCGCCTATCAGAGTGATAATAGGGTATATAATGGAAACTATAAGTGAATACCAAATCAGTATTTCTTTTAAAGTCCCTGTTGTACATGAGTACGCTATTGCAACTGTCATTGCATTCATACTCAACTGTTGGAAAATCAAATATATTACTTCCCACCAACTAGTCCATGAACAAACTTTTCTTCTTGCAGCTTTAAGTTCATATCCAAAAGCTTGATAGCTCGTACCAGCAATTATAGCTCCTACTCCCCATAAAACAAGAGAAATTCCCCACCAAAATCTTGACACTTCCTCTCCTTGTATCATAAAAAATTTTACACCTGCAAGAGTTACTAATATTCCTAACAAGTATACCCAAAATGAAGAGCTAGGCTGACTTATATAAAACTCTAATGTTCCTAGTTTTACTTTTTTTAGAGGTTGCTTTTCCCCCCAGTTTTCTTTAGTAAGCTCAGTATGAGGTATTGTTTTAACTCTGTCAAATAAAGTCTTTAAATTCATCATTATACCCATTCCTTTCGTTTCGCTCAAGGCACAAAACGTCATTAAAATACGTTAACCACTAGCGATTTTTTTGGTTTATCAAATCTGTTTTTTAATTTTCATAACTAAGGAGCTTTGCAAGGCAACTAAAAATCACTAATAGTTTATGCAAAGCTCCAATATAGTCTTTTTCCAAAATCAATTTTATGTAATACAAGAAATATTATTAACTTACTATTTCATCATTCAAAACATTTCTATACTAGTCATTATGATTAGGAATTAAAACAAATTTTCCAACATGCTTCTTTAATGCAAATTCTTTTTGAGCTTCAACAATGTTTTCTAATGGAAAAGATTTAGCAAGTGCTGGTTTGATTTCTCCTTTTTCTATTGCTGATATAAGATTTGGAAATACAGGTTCGTCCCAACCAGTACAACCAATTAAAGTCAGATCCTTCAAATAAAAATCTCTCATATCTAAATCAACAATTGGACCTGCAATAGCTCCAGATGATACAAATTTCCCTCCTCTTTTTAATACTTTCATCATTTGAGGAAAGTTAGGTCCTGCAACATTATCAATTACTACATCTACAGATTTTTGACCTAATTCTTTTAGTGTATCAGTACCATATCCTATTACTTTATCTGCACCATATGATTTTACTTGTTCTATTTTGAAATCGCCTTCTGCAATCCCTATTACATAAGCACCCCTTCGCTTAGCCAATTGTACAGCGGCAGAACCTACTCCACCAGATGCACCGGCAACTAAGACACGGTCTCCTGCTTTTACACCAGCCCTGTTTACCATGTTTTCAGCAGTTCCATATGAGCATGGTATCGTCCCTAGCTCAGCATCGGTCCAATCGCAGTCTACGGGAAATACTTCCGTAGCTGCTATTTTAACATACTGTGCAAACGCCCCATCGAAGTCTGATGCCATCCAGATGTTCTCCATTGAATCCCAGCCTTCATGACGAATACAAGCTCTTATCAATACTCTTTTGCCTATAAGGTCTTTATTTTTTTCATCTTTTACTTCTACAACTTCACCACAGCAATCTGTTCCTTGTATAAATGGGAATGGTGTAACTTCATTCCATCCTCCATCTCCTTCACTAGCAGCTTCAGTTAATTCATCATCAGTCTGTGTAAGCGCATTTGTGCTTGTTGTTACTTTAGTTGAATACCAACCAAGTCTAGTATTTATTTCAGTATTATTTACGCCAGCAGCTAATACTTTTACTAATACTTCTCCTTCATCAATTACCGGAATAGGTACGTCTTTATACACAAGCATATCATACCCACCATTCCCGACTGTAACAACAGCTTTCATAGTTCTATGGCCTTCTTTAATTTCAAATCGATCTTTATCGTTATTAATCACAGCTATTCCTCCTTTTAATTTTCAAGAGATCTACACAAAGTTTTCAAGAATACTATAAAAGTACTTTGTGTCAATGAACCTGCCCTTTTGAACAATTAAAAATTAAATTTTTAATTGTTCTGGACTTTGTGGCATTCTCTCTTTATTAATTTTATCAGCGTCATGCATTTTTTTATAACTCATTGCAACAACAGCACCGACTAAACCTATTAACATACTAACTATAAAGTAAGCTTTATACCCACCCTCATTTCCAAACGCGTTCCATAAAAAACTATTTAGCTTAGGTAGAATAATATCAGGAAGGTAACCAATAAATGAAATTACACCAATTGCTGTTCCCATAATCGCAGCATCAATTTTTGATTGACCTAATAACGACCAATATGTTCCCCTGATTACATATAAGAATAGACCTGAGATTATAATGAGTCCACTAAAAAATGCAACGGGTAGTGTTTTTGGTAAAATAGCTAGTAATAATAAACAGATTCCAGCACCAACTAGAGCACTAGTAATAGTAATTGATTTCCCTATTCTATCCGCAAGGAATCCGCCAACAACACCTCCAATAGGGCGCATCCACAATACCGCAACCATTATTGTACCAACAGTAACAGGAGTTATTCCAATATTTGTTTGTAGATGTCCACCAAAATAATAATTTGTCCAGAAAAGAGTATAGCCAGCAAATACTATTAGTCCTTGAAGGTAAACATATTTATTCTTAAATACTTTTCCTAAGTCAGAGAATTTAAATCCACTTTCTTGCTTTTGTTTATGTACCCCTTTAGTCATTTTTTTATCATCTTGAACAAAGATAAAAATTAATACGGAAGTTACCAGAAGCACAGTAGAATACATATAAATTACAGGTATAAGTGCTGCTTTTTTGTCAACGAGTTCTAGGCTTGTTCCAAGTTTCCCTGAAAAAATAGCGAGCGCTAAACTAGCTAGTATTGCTTCTACTAATCCTCGACCACCATCAAGAATACCAAAAAAACGTCCATCTTCATCAGATGTTGATAACATTTTAACTACTTTCATATGAGAACTCCAGAATGTAAAAACTGAGAAAAATCCCCAAAGTGCAAAAATAGCAATAACAGAGTTATAAGAAGGTACCTGAGCAAACCAAAACCCACCAACTGCTGTTCCGAACAAAGATAGTGCCAATAAGTTCTTTGCTGAAAATTTATCACTAAGAATTCCACTTGGAAAATAACCAATAACAAATACTAACCCAAGAATTGAATAAATTGAATTTAATTGTGGCATAGACAGATTAAAAACTTCTAATATTGTTTCTTGATACTGAGCCTTCAAATAAATTAATGGATAAATAGAACCTGCGGCAAGTATAACAAGTGCAAATTGCAAATAACGTCCAAGATTTTCTTTTTTCATTTTTTTCTCCTTCTCTTATATAAAATTTTTTTATTCCTGTCATTTTACTTCGAAGAAATATTCCTAAATTCATAGTGTAGAAAGACGCTCGACTATCTTAGTATCATTTAGTTCCTGTAATACCCCTCCCTTTTAAATAATTGAACATATTCCCTAAAACTAGCTTCGCAGAACACTATTTCGCGAAGAAATAAGACTGTCTCTTACACTTTGTAACGTTATTCACCACCACCTTTTAATTATTTTCAATAAATTATTGATTGCAACTTTTGGGCAAAGATACTTAATACCTAAATACGCCTTTGTCCATTCTAAAACTTCGTTTGCAATGACAACAACCTTCGTTGACTAATAGATCATTAAACATCGCTATTTTCCATTTCAGTTTTATCTTTATGTTGTGTATGTCCTTCGAATTTATGGGGATTTCCCATAACATAAATTAACGACATCACACTGAGAATTGCTAAAAATAGAGCCGGAAATCCGCCAAGGTATGAAAGCATTTTTATACCTTCAACCCCCATCGTTGTTATGAAAATCAAGGAAACCGCTCCAACTGTAGCTCCCCATATAACTTTAATGTATACAGGAGCTTCTTGTCTCCCATCAACTAACCCAGAAGTTGAAATACTGGCCATGCCATTGGTGGTTGAATCTATAGCCGTTATAAAAGAGACAAATACTGCAACCAAATACAATCCCATAAGAACTTTCGAGAAAGGCAAATAATCTAAAACAGCATATCCTGCGGCTGCCGAACCCTGTTCCAACATGATTGACAGAATATCCACTTTTCCAGTCATTTGAAAATTAATAGCAGTTCCCCCTAAAATCGTCATCCAGATGGTACTAAATATGCTTGGCACCACAAAATTCATCACAATAATATCTTTAACCCGGTAACCATACGTAATTCTTGCTAAAAAAACAGCGGCTACTGGCGCCCACGCCATCCAATTAGACCAATAGAAAGTCGTCCAACCTGTTGCCCATGTGTCTGACGCAGCTGCACCAGTGAATAATGCTTTATCAAATATATTGGTCATGAAACCACCCAAGGCCTCTGTTCCTAAAGAGAACATATAAACAGTAGGGCCCAATACGACAAGTGCTATCAGAATAATGTAGTACAGATAAACATTGAAGTCTGATAAATACTTGATTCCCTTTAACATTCCCGTAGCAGAAGAAACAATAAATGCAGTCGTCCCTAAAATTGTTAAAACGACCCATAAAACTTTACTGTTGTCCATGCCAAATAGGGCATTCATCCCCCCACCCATGTTCATAATAGAAGTACCAAAGGATGCTGAAATTCCAGCTGCCACTGAAAACAACACGATTGCGTCAATCATAATATTTAATTTACGTTGATCACGATTTCCCAAGATGGGGGATATTTGAGAGCCAACGCTGAAAGATTTTTTCATATTATAATAAGCAAATGCAAATACCACCGTTGGAACCGCGTAAATTGCATAAGGGATAAATGTCCAATGCAAATATAAAGTCTCCATAGCAAATTTCGCTGCTTCTGCAGACATTGGTTCGATTCCCAATGATTCAGGTGGATAAGCCAGATGCCAAATGGGTTCAGCAGTCCCCCAAAACATAATCCCTGCTGCAATTGTCGAACAGAGTGTAATTGAAAACCAAGAACTTTTCTTCAGCAAAGGTTTTGCCTCTGATCCTCCGATTCGTACATTTCCAAGTGGTGAAAAGTAAACCGCAACTATCACTAATATACTCGCTACACCCATCAAACTAAATATCCATCCGCATTGAATAGTCATAAAGTCCTTCGCAATAGTTGTGAAATTTAGAAAAGTATTATAATTAGTGAAATTTAATGCTATTACTATTACAAGTAAAAAAAATGTCGGAAAAAAAACAACCGCTTTTAGCTTTCCATTTTTTATGTTTTCATTCATATTGGACTCCTTCGAATTATTCTATTCAAGTCAACTTGATAAAGTTTTTAGCATTACCATGCTTTTCAAAGGAACGCATATTTATCAAGGCTTTGCGAATGCTTTTTAAAGTACTGACGTAGAATCTAGGTGCTACGTCAGTACTTTTCTATCGAAAAACACTTACTTACTTAATATTTCTGTCATTTCCGTAAAAATTATTCCAAGCGCCATAGCTCCTGCATCTGGATAGTCTAAACTACGTTCTCCAACATAACTTGCTCTACCACGGCTAGCAATCATCGTTTTTGTTTTTTCTGCGCCTTCTCTTGCTGCTCTTGCTCCATTGATCATTGCTGTAAGCATGTCACTATTTTTTTGTGCCCCTTCTCGCAATGCTACTGTCGTAGGTATTAATGCATCAAGTAATGTCTTATCTCCTAGTTGAGCATTTCCTCGTTTTTGTATTCCAGCCACAGCTGCTTCCATCATCGACGCAAACTCGTCAAGATTAATTTCTTCTTTGCCCTTAGTACTTTTTGCAGCTGCTAAAAATGCTGATCCCCAAATAGGACCTGATGCTCCACCGCAATACTCTGTTATGATCATACCCGCATCTTTTAAGAATGCTCCAATAGAATCTTTTGCGATATCATCCCATTCACTTTTGAGCTGTTTAAACCCTTTAGCAACGGACATCCCAAAGTCTCCATCACCAGCTACAGAATCCAATTCACAAAAATACACTTCGTTTTTGATAATTATATTTGCCATAAGATCAACCATGTTAATCATATAACTAGTTGTTATTACGTTCATACTTTTCTCCTTCATTGAGTTGAATTTATTTTACAATTGCAAGAGTTTTAGCTGGTGCATCATAGTATTTTTTTAGTTCATCATCTAATTTTAATAATGTTACCGATGCACCTGCCATATCAATAGCTGTCATAAAATTGCCTACCATAGTGTCATACACGGCAATGTCTTTTTCTTGAAGAATCTTCGAAATTGATTGGTTAAACACATACAATTCTTGTAAGGGTGTTGCACCAAATCCATTAATCATTAATACAACTTCTTCGCTGTTTTCAAACTGTAGCTCAGCGAGTAATTTATCTAAACATTGTTGTGCTAACTCATCTGAAGTCAATGTTTTTTGTCTTGCAACACCAGGCTCGCCATGAATTCCTACTCCAAATTCTATCTCATCTAAACCAAGTTCAAATGTTGGCGTTCCTTTTGCCGGTACTGTACAGGAGGTGAGTGCAAAGCCAATTGATTTCACATTTTTTATTACTTTCTCAGCAACTGCTTTAACTTCCTCTAAGGATTGTCCTTCTTCTGCTGCTGCTCCTGCTAATTTATGTACAAAAACAGTTCCCGCAACACCACGACGTCCTACGGTATACAAGCTATCTTTTACAGCGACATCATCATTGACATACACTTTTGCCACTTGGATGTCATCATTATCCGCAGCCATCTCAGCAGCAGCTTCGAAATTCATAATATCACCTGAGTAATTTTTAATAATTAATAACGTTCCCTTATTTGATTCTGCTTGTGTAATAGCATTGTAAACTTGAATCGTTGATGGAGAAGCAAATACATCTCCGCAAACAGCTACATCAAGCATTCCAACACCTACATAACCAGCATGCGCTGGTTCATGGCCAGAGCCACCTCCGCTAATAAGCGTTACTTTGTTTTTATTTAATTCTTTACGCATAAGTAATTTGTATTTTTTATTATAAGCTAATTGTCTAGGATGTGCTGCAACCATTCCTTCGCACATTTCTACAACAAAAGATTCTGGAGTATTCATTATTTTTTTCATAGTCTATCCTTTCAAAATGAGATATGTTTATAAGTTAGTCATGCTGTATAAAAGATATAGGCTGTGATATAAGCGAGCTTATATCACAGCTTATATCTTTTATACTTTAGGCGATTTGGCCGCAACGCACTTCTGCTGAGCAGATGTGCGTTAACATGACTGTATTGTTACCTATTTTCTACCCAGTTGATCTGCTGCATAAATTGCCGCGTATACATCATCTTCGGTTACTTCAAATGGCATGTTATGAATTGTTTCATTTGGTACTGTAGCTAACTTAGCAACTGCACGCACTTTTTCTGGTGTAATATCTTTAACACCAAGATCACCAAGGCACGTTGGTAAATTTACTGACTTGCAATAAGCTAATACTTCATCTAATTCAGCTTTTGGTGCGTTTTCAAGAACTAGATGCACAATCGTTCCAAAGGATACTTTTTCACCGTGGAAATAATGATGGGTCTCTTCAAGTGCTGTAAGACCATTGTGTATAGCGTGCGCTGCTGCAAGTCCAGAAGATTCAAATCCCATACCACTTAGTAAGGTATTTGCTTCAATTATATTTTCAAGCGCTTGAGTAACTACATTATTATCTGAAGCAGCAATTGCTTTTAATGAATCCTCAAGAAGCGTTTCATAACATAACTTAGCCGCTGCAACAGCTAATTTTGTGCTTTTACCACCAGGAATATTGCCTGCAAATGCCCGTTCGCATGCACGTGCTTCAAAGTATGTTGAAAGAGCATCTCCCATACCTGCAATTAAAAAGCGTGTTGGAGCTTTCGCAATAATTCCGGTGTCAACTAGCACAACATTAGGATTGCTTCTATAAAAACGATATTCTTGGAACTCGCCTTTTTCATTATATACAACGGATAGTGAACTACAAGGAGCATCAGTTGAAGCAATGGTAGGTATTGTAATAACAGGAAGCTCAAGATCATGGGACACTGCTTTAGCTGTATCTAAGGATTTACCGCCGCCTAGTCCAACAACCACTTCACATTGATGTTCTTTGCAAAGAGCATTTAGACGTTCTACCTCAGCAAGTGTGCACTCACCACAAAATCCACCATAGACTAATTCAAATGCATTTCTTGTAACTGCTTCATCAAGTATCGCTTGAACTCTACCTTGATCATCGCTTGAAGCTACCATAAGCGCTTTTTTACCAAAAGGTAATACATATGCACCTAAATCAGCTAATGCACCATTATCTTGTACATACTTTGAAGGGGATATTAATATTTTCTTCATGTCATTTCTCCTTTTATTTAAATTTATTGAAGCAGTTTTTCACTACTCTAGCCTAACTCCATTATATTATGATTACACTTTTTCCTATAATAAAAAATTACTATCTTTTGGGATAATCTTATTCTCTTTTTGTCTAAATAATATTATTCTGCACACAAAATAGCATTTTCTTGTCATTTTTTTGTTTTTTTAAAAAAAATTATATAAACTTTCGTTTGATTTCTTGCTTAATATGTTATTTATGCATAAATTTTTTCCTATAACTAGCTGGCGTCATATTAACAATCTTTTTAAAAACACGTATAAAATATGCACATTCTTCAAATCCAATATCACTTGAAATAGTCATAATTGGACGATCTGTTTTTACTAGCAAATCTTTCGCTTTATCAATGCGTAATTCATTAATAAACATTGGAAAACTTAGCCCTGTCTCACGCTTAAATAATCGACTAAAATACGTTTTACTAATATTGCAAACTGTAGCAACATCTTCTAATGTGATGTTTTCACCATAATGTGAATATATATAATCAAGACCTGGCTTTAGTACTGCATTATTGGATTGAAAACCTAATAATGCCTCATGATGAGTCGCTTGAACATCAGCTTCCACCTTAGGTTGATTTTTTTCATTGTGTGCTAACAGGTTATTCCTAGCTTCTTTAACGATAAAGTTACTCACATACTGCATCAAATTCGATACGCTACGCACTTGCTCCAATGTAACGACGGGCAGTT
Source organism: uncultured Clostridia bacterium (assembly GCA_937921505.1). GTDB lineage: Bacteria > Bacillota > Clostridia > Lachnospirales > Cellulosilyticaceae > FMMP01. Next base: position 9,905 of record CAKZUB010000072.1, read on the forward strand.
TTTTTCTTAACTGTGATAATTCATTTTCAAGTTCCAATTCGATAAATTTGTATTGTACATTAACAATGCATTCTATTTCATCATCTATATCTTTATTTTTATCTGCATTAACATTTGTATTCTCTTTCGTAGTTTCACTACTTTGCAGTGGATTAACAATACTCTCATGATCTGCCTTTTTTAATATAACTTGGCCTGCCATAATAGCACCTAAATAATGGTCATTAATAATAATTGGAACTGCAAAATCAATAAGCCCAAAATGACATAAATAAATGTAGGGCTTTTGTATTCGTGCCGCCTCAATACCGCCACGGGAATCGCACTTTTCGCATAACTTTGCATATACTGAATGTCTACGTACGGTTTTACAAAAATCACTACATTGGCTATGTTGTGTCACAGGAATCCCCTTATAATCCACTGTCAGAACTGAAAAATTCGTTGCATTAGCAATATCATTTTGGATTTTCTGAAACTCATCTACATTCAAAATAAAATCAAGTTTTACCTGGTTTTGATTCATTTATGACCTCCTACGTACATACATATACCGCATTGCCATGTCAATGTCATTTTAATGTTAATGTTAATGTTAATGTTAATGTTAATGTTAATGTTAATTATATTATAACAGGTATGCTACTTTTTAGCATTAGCAGAATTTACATGAATTTAAGTAAGGCTGCTGTATGAACAGAGGTAGTGTATCACCATCGAGCACCTTTAGACATTCATCCTCCGTCATCCTAATGATCTTCTTTTTAATTTCCATTATTTTTTACTTCCCTTATAAAATTTATGGCCACCTGAAAGATAATACACCTCTTCGAAGCCATAGTTAATCAAAATATTCTGTTTTGCTTTGCTCATTATCAATCAATACCAAAATGATCTTACTTTAATTCCATAATGCCCCCCCTAAACCATTATTGGCAAATTCCTAAACAATAGTCCCTGGAATGAAAATCTTTTGGGTGAAGAAATACGTGGTTACGCTATTAAACGCATTTGGCAGTTATCATGTCAAACTAAGCAGCCTATTTACGTTATCATAGATGATACTGTTAATGAAAAAACCGTGCCCTCGTCAAAGGCACAAAATACTATTCAAGATTGTTCTTTTCATAAGTCTCATCTTAAAGGGAAAACGGTATATGGGCATCAGTTTGTTACGGTTATGCTGCGGTGTGGAAAGGCTGTATTACCTTTTGATATTGTCCTTTATGAAAAAGAAAAATGCAGTAAAATTCAGTTGGCACAAGATATCCTAGACTTAAAACGAATCGAAAAATCTTTCCTAGAGGCTATAAAAAAGATGGTATACCAATAAGTTCCTT
>CAKZUB010000073.1 GCA_937921505.1 uncultured Clostridia bacterium
TGATTACCATATTTTTTAAAAACATAGTCAATTATATTATCACGCTCATCCCAAGGAAAATCTATATCAATATCAGGCATACACACTCTTTCAGGGTGAATAAAACGATCAAATGATAGGTTATATTTAATTGGGTCAACCTGAGTAATAAAAAGACAATAACTAACCACAGATGCGGCAGCAGATCCTCTACCAATTGTTGATTTAGTTTGAGAGACAATGTCTTTTACGATCAAAAAATATGGAGCAAAACCTTTCTGCACAATAAGGTTCAATTCATGTTCAATGCGAATACTTATCGCACTTGATATCTCTCCATACCGTATTGCAGCACCCTCGTAGGTGTACTTGTTTAATTTTTTGTTCGCTTGAAACGTATCTTTCAATGATAACCCAGGGAAGATAGTATTAATAAATGCCCAATTATCTTTGCACCGTTTTGCTAAATAGTGGCTATTATTAATCGCATCCAAGCTATTTGGAAACAGGTCTATCATATCAGATTCGTTTCTAAACCAATGCTCCTCATTCTTGTACTCATTCCTAACCAAATCATCTAATGTACTATTGAGGTCAATTGCTCGAAGTGTCTTATGATATATGTGGTCTAATCCGTTCTTAAAATAGACGTCTGCTGTCGCAATCATTTCTAGTTTGTATTTTTTTGATAATTTCCTTGCTGTAGACTCCTGCATTCCCGGACGCAATTCAACAAAAAGCCTGTCATTAGGGATAATGTCTTTTAAAGATTTGAGTGAAGATGATTTATGTGCGAGAATAAATAAACCACTTGAATATTTTTTTAATATATCTCCAGCAGAACGATTTGGATCTGAGTAACAATCAGTAATTAAGCGGCACATGTTCTCATAACCAATGTCATTTTCTACTAGAATCACAACCTCATCAATATTTGTTATAAGATTAACTCCCGCAATTGGCCTAACATTTTTTGACTGAGAAGCTTGAACGAAATTTATAAATCCTCTAACTGTGTTCACATCCGTCAACGCCACATGTTGAGACTCATTTAATGTAATTATCTCTTCGAGTCTGAGCGTACTCCTCATTTTTGAATAAATTGAATGAATATTTAAATGAGTAAACATAATAATTAAACTATAAGAGCAATAATTTTAAGATTTACTCAATGACCTAAAGCGTGTAAGACATTTGCTTTTTTAATAGAAGTAATACCGTACTTATGACGTATGACTTCTACAGCTCTTGATATTTCCATATCACGCGATTCAGGTATGTAAAATAAATTTCTTTGTTCAACATAAGGTCTTAATTGACTGACATCCAATAAGATACTTCGTATCGATATACGCCTCGTGTTTGCTTTAAGAAATAATTCTTTACATTTTTTACCAACAGATGCATCATCTGGATGATCTACTCCTCCAACTTTACTAGAGCTAAATCCATCAATATAATGAATCTCGATTCTAATATTTTTTGATACTTGACCACGCTCTCTTAAAATAAATGCTATTTTCTCAGATAGGTCTTGAACCGCAGATAATAACATATCTTCACTATTAGTATTTTTTGGCAAAATTATTTGTTCTAATAAATGATCTTTTAAAATAGGTGGTCTTACTAATGAAGTATCTACTCCCACTGTTTCGTTTGCTAATTGAATGGAATGTGTTCCAAAAAGAGTACGAAAATCATCAGCGTGTTTTGATAATGTCTGAAGTTGAGCTATTCTATCGATTAATAGAAAATAAAGTACTTTACATACTGGTTTCAGTCTAGCAGTTGGTAGAACCTTAAAGCTTAAAGGGGCAAGAAAGCGATCTTCCATACCAGGAGTAACTTCGTGGATATTATCAGGAATAACATTCGTTATAATTTTACTAATGAGTTTGTTAGCACCAATACCCATTATGGATATAAGGCTAATACGGCTTTCTACTTTTTTTAAAATAGACAAGGCAATGTCTTTTATATCTTTATTCAAAAAAGACATACCTTTCATATCCATATAAAAACCACTTATACCACTTGGTTCTATAACTGGCGAAAAGCTAGACAAGGTATCATATGTATACTTATTTACTCGCTGGTATAAAGGACGGTTATATGGCAAAAATTGAACTGCACTTTTTTTCTTTTTTGCTATGGAGACTTTCATCCCCTTATATAAACCTTCTTGCTCTGCTTCATGAGATAATGATATAATAGTGCCATTGCTATCTGAAGAAGAGATAATAGCAATTGCCCGGGTTTTTAGAGTCGGGTCAATTGCCCTTTCAGCTTGTAACTCTATGGAATCTAGATTTAAATAAAATACTTCAGGTAACATTCACGGCGTATACTAGCTAGGATATTCTCTGAAAGAATATAAAAGCACGCCATTTATGTGAAATTTATCAGTTTCTTTAATTGTAATAATTGGGAATTCAGGATTCCGAGGATGTAACTCAACATGATTTGATTTAGGTACATAACATTTGAGTGTAGCTTCATCATTAATGATTGCGACTACAATCTGCCCTGATCTAGCAGATGCTGTCTTTTTTACTACAATGTAATCCCCATCTTGAATGTGTTCATCTATCATTGATTGACCTCGAACCTGTAAGACAAAATTATCAGGATGAACTAATGATGATGGTACTGTAATACTATTTGGTGTTTCTAATGCTTCGATAGGTTCACCTGCTGCAATGAGCCCTAATAACGGCAAACAAGCCTCGGGATGCGTGGCGTGCTCTTGAGTTAATGTTAGTGCTCGTTTGCCGTTAGATCCTTTTGTTCGATATAGGTGTCCTTGTTCCTCAAGAGTCTTAACATACCAATTCACCGTCCCTAAAGATTTAAAACCAAGCCCTATCATTATCTCATCATATGTAGGTGCTTCATTTTGCATAAGGGTAAAATTATTTATGAAATCCAAGAATTTCTTTTGCTTTAGGGACAGTGATTTCATGACGTTAAATATTAATTAGCTTGTTCTTTTAATAACGGATTATATAACCCGTATGAACTGTTCTCATTCATTTCATATTTTTTAATACGACTAATTGCACGCATGACTATTAATGAATTTTCTCTTTGCTTTTTATTTTTTAATCTAAACATTTTATATACTCGTAAGTTACTCGTAAGTATTTTATAAAAGAATATTGATATAAGTCAACTACTGAAATGATCTAAACTATATTATTGCTTATAAGATCGTCTATTTCGCTATGTTCAGGAAACCGACCGAGAGATTTTTTAGAGAAGATAAGCTTTTCATCAAGGCGCACCTCAAATACGCCTCCACCACTTGAAATAAGTTCTACTTGAGCGTCATACTTACTCTTTAAATATTCCTCCAAACTGGAGGCTTTAGGTAAGTAGTTTCAAACGTTACAATATTCTATAGATATTTTCATAATATTTATTTTATATGTGCTTCTATATTAATTAAAACTCATAGGCTAAGCGAGTTTTAATTTTACCAGTTGGCTGTAATATGAAAGATAGATTTACTTTATTATTATTTTTTGTGTACCACTTAGGAACAAGTACCCCAATTGCACTACCCACTAGATAACCCGCTACTACGTCTGAAAGAAAATGTTTACCTGCATCATAACGACAATACGCTGTGTATGCAGGAACTAAAAATGCTGATGCCCATAAATACGGTGAAATGTTGCTTCCAGGTCTATAATCCTCATGCATACTAGCCATTAGAAACCATGAAACTGCAGAAATAGATGTATGCCCTGAAAAAAAACTTTTTCTATTATCTTTTTTCAATTTGTAATTATCCGATGCATTGTCTGCGTACAAATATGGTCGCGGCCGACCTACTAATACTTTAGTGAAATTTGTAAAACCTAAGGTTAAAAAAAGGCTTTGAGCCCAAACAAAAGAGAAATTGCGATAATCGCTTCTAATTTCTTGATCAAACATCAATAATCCAGGTACAGCAATACTAGAAAATAATAATAGATCACTCACTTTTATACTGCCCACATTCCAATTATCTATTGCCCTAGAATCATAATCAGGTATGTCACTAGGTTTTAAACCAGCTATCTCACTTAAATCCATCGGCGTATAGTCCATTAGCATAGAGCCTAATAATAATCCGCCACTAATCCCTGCAATTTTTATATCCAGGTTCCTTGATATATTATACGGGGAGTTGTTTTTCCCCTGCCCTTTAGCTAAAACGGATAAAATAGCTACAAGAAGGAATACTCTTTGTGCCAGCTTAATTATCATGCGTATGATTCCATAATATTTACGTTATAATATTACGCTACTCAATTAAAACATTCTTAATGTTTTCATCCTTTGCGAAAGCAAAAAAGCTCTAGCATTTAATCTTTAACTGTCCAAAAAATTTTAAGTAAAATTCGTATATACAATAATACATACAAAAATGATTAATCACCCTCTATCAAACATTATTTCACAGACAAAATTATTAGAAGCACTTGCAGATCAATATGGCACGCCTACTTATGTCTACTCGAAAAGTAGGTTAGAGCATAATATTAGTGAATTGCAGAGAGCGATAAGTATGAGTTTTGCTAACTACCAGATATACTATGCCGTAAAAGCAAATAGCAACATTAACATTATTAAAATACTTAAAAATAAATTTAATGACCTGGGATGTGACTGTTCTAGTCCAGGAGAATTATTCGCGGCAGAAAAAGCAAACGTTAACATGTCAGACTGTGTTTACACGGGTAATTATGAGTCAATAGAAGACCTTAAGACCGCATTTAATGCAGGAGCAGAAATTAATTTGGATGACTTAAATTCTTTTAATAGGCTGAAAACAATTGGAGTGCCTGAATACGTAAGCTTCAGACTAAACCCAGGAAAAGGGCATGGACAATTTAAAGGTATTATTACAGGCGGAAAAGATTCAAAATTTGGTATTCCGAAAGAGAATATTGTTGAAGCCTATAAAAAAGCAAAAAGTTTTGGAGTAAAAAGGTTTGGACTTCAATGCCACGCTGGATCTTCTACACTTGATGCAGATACATTCAGTGATATAACCGAGCAGATATTAAAATCTGCAAGAGAAGTCGAAAATTCTTTAGAACGAAAACTAGAAAAGATTAGTATTGGAAGTGGATTTGGGATCCCTTACCGAGATGAGGAAAGGCCTGTAAATCTTCAAAAATTATTTAAAAATATAAGCCTAGTATTTAAAGGTTACTATGGAGATGATAATGAAAATTGGCCAACACTATGTATTGAGCCCGGGAGAATATTAGTTGCTGATACTGGATTCATACTAACTAGAGTAACTGGAACTAAGTCTTCTTATAAACAATTTATTGGCCTTGATGCAGGAATGGAAACATTAATGCGACCAGCTCTTTATGGAGCTTTCCATCGAGTGCAAAAAATCGGTGAAAACGATGGTAAAACTCTTAAATATGACATTACAGGAAGAATATGCGAAAATACAGACCGCATATCTAGAGATTACGATATGCCAACTATAAATGAAGAGGAACTTTGTGCGATAATGGATAGTGGAGCATATGGGTACTCAATGTCACATAATTTTAATACAAGGCCGCGTCCAGCAGAGGTTTTAATTGATGAAGAAAAATTAGTCTTAATCAGAGAAAGAGAATCAATCGAAGACATATTTAGAGGATGCAATGTATAAAAAAATATTGATTCTTTATTTTTTAATGATACAATCTTTGCTTTCTCAACATTATCAAAGTATTCATCAGCAGCAACTAGAGTATTACAACGCCAATTATGTAATGCCCGAAAGAACTGACACTAACATTGTAATAAATCCGATTTCTAACAGGACAAGAAACCCATCTAGAGAGGTATTTGGCTATCACCCATATTGGATGGGTACAGCATGGACGAGTTATAATTTTAATTTGATTTCTACTCTAGCTTACTTTAGCGCGGAAGTAACATCCACAGGCGGACTTAGCAATTTACATGGGTGGCCAGTTGCTAGTCTAATTAATGAAGCTCATGAGCATGGAACAAAAGTTGTATTATGTGCAACCCTCTTTAATAGTAGCGATATCACAACGTTATTAAGCAGCGCTCAATACAGACAGAATTTAATCGATAATTTACTGTCTCAAGTTCAAGCTGGTAACGCTGATGGTGTAAACATTGACTTCGAATCATTCCCAGCATCACAACGAAATAACATGGTTACTTTTATAACAGACCTCACAGAAGCTTTTCACACTGCAATCCCAGGATCTCAAGTTACATTAGCAATGCCTCCTGTTGATTGGAGCAATGCGTGGGATTATAATGCACTAGCATCAATAAGCGATGGATTATTTATCATGGGTTATAATTACCATTACAGCGGAAGCTCCACTACAGGGCCAAACTCTCCCCTCTCAGGACCAGGTTACACGTTAACTTGGACAGTCTTAGATTATTTAAACAAAACAAACTTTCAAGCTGAAAAACTCATTCTTGGCATTCCTTATTATGGATTTGAATGGCCCAGCGCTTCAAATGCATCTGGCGCGACCACAAATGGAACAGGAAGTCCAAAATTTTATTCTGAGATTGAGGGACTTGCTCAGTCATACGGTAAATTATGGCACTCGACTTCACAAACACCTTGGTACCATTATAACAACAATGGCTGGAACCAAGGATGGTACGATGATAGTTTATCTCTATC
>CAKZUB010000074.1 GCA_937921505.1 uncultured Clostridia bacterium
GTGCTGCCTTATTTCTAATAAAGGGGCACGCAAGGCAAAGAAACACGCTTACGGAGGCTCCATGTCAATAGCAAACCGAACTACGAATAATACTAAGTATCAAATATCTTTTATGCGACAAGTAGGTTGACAACTTCCGACAGTGTTAGTTGCGAACCAGTTCGTTAAGTTTTTTCCAGTTTCTTTGTTGCATGAGCCTCCTAAAAACTTACCAATATTCTATTCTGAAAATAACTATTCAGACGCTTTACCACCTGAAATATTTAAATTCTTTCATACCAAAGCAAGAGTTTCTAATATTGATCGTATAGATGGGAGCATGTGTTATGGAGAAGATAAACTATTGAGATTAGGTACTACAATACATGTTGGTTTTGATGGTGACCATATTAAAAATGGAATGATATATCAATTTGTTAATTCAGAAATAACAGGTATTGACGAAAAAACACAGAAATGTACTTTTCGTCAATACATCCCTGATACAATTGATGAACCAACTTTTCGCGCTTGGGTATCGCAATCTATTAATCGAGCGGCATTGAGAACTTTTAAAGAAACTTATGATGAACTTATTCTTTCAAAACAGGTGGATTGTATGTATCTTGCGAAATCACAGTTTACCGCTGATTTGTTAGGTATTTCTATTCCACAAAAAGATATTCGTACTGACTTAGCAAATTTATCAATGCAAATAAATCTTCCATTATTTGATGCAGTATCCCTAGATGATATTATCAGCATTCGATGCAATAATGGTGAAGCGTTTCACAATTTTAGAGCTGAGTTAAATTCAAAATTGCTTGATTTAAGAACAATAACTGACCCTAATGAACTAAAAATTAGGTTGGAGAATGTTTCTTATGAACTTAATGAAATACAAGTTAATAATGTTAAAAAAGAATATCATAAAATTCTTCGTATTCTAGGAATAGATATATCTGCATTTACAGGAAGTTTAGTTACTAGTTTTTTTACAGGGGGCCTAACATTGATTGGCGCTGCAGGGGCGACTGTGAAAGGAGCTATTGATTATGCAAAATACTTATCAGAAGTTAAGGAAAATAGTGGATATTTTCTTTGGAAATTGAGTAAAACAAAATGTTAAGAATCTTTTAAGGCAGAAGAATTTATTAGTTGTAAAATGGTCTTATAGGCGTTGTGAGGATGCATCTATGGAAACTCTTGACTATGGGGGAGCAACTTCATTTAACAATGCACTCAAGTTCGCTTTGGCTGATTAGGGTAGTACCTTTTTAGAAGTTGAAGCCAAAGCACATTCTTAAGCCTAAGATAAGAGCTATCTAAGGCTTAAGAACGTCTTGAGTGCGGGGACGTTAGTTACAATAGTTGGTCTGTGGTATTCCTTTTGGGTAAAAAATCGAGTTTAGAGTTTCACAAGTTATGGGGTGGAGGTTTGAGTATGGAAGATAGGCTAGTTATAGGTATGCCTACGTTAGTTGAATTCAATAGTTTAGAAGATAATATAAATTTATGCATGGAATTAGGATTGGATTTTATTGAAATAAACATGAATCTGCCACAGTTCCAACCAGATAAGTTAGATGTATGTAAGCTAAAGTATTACCAGAAAAAACATGATATCTTTTTTACATTTCACTTACCTGAAGAACTTGATATAGCTAACTTTAATAAAAGAGTACGAAATGCTTATTTAGATATAACAAAAGACATCATTGAAATAGCTGTAAATATCAACAGCCCAATTATAAATATGCATATGAATTTAGGAGTATATTTCACATTACCAGAAAAGAAGGTATATTTGTTTTCAACACATTTTCATGAGTATTTAGATCACCTGAAATATTTTGGTAGATTTGTTGATAAATTATTAAAGAACAGCAATGTAAAGATAAGTATTGAGAATACGGGAATTTACAATCATTCTTTTGTAACAAAAGGGGTATCCGAATTATTAATGAGTAATAATATTGCATTGACATGGGATATTGGGCATGATTACTCCAGTGGTAATTTAGATAGAGAATATATGATGAAGAATATAGATTATTTGCAACACCTACATATACATGATGCTATAGGAATAAGAAATCATTTACCGTTGTTTAGTGGAGAGATAGATATACACAAAATTATAGAGTTAGGGATCAAACAAAAGTGTACAAGTGTTATCGAAACTAAAACAATAGATGGATTAAAGAAGTCTGTATCTGAAATGAGAAAAGTGGGTTATTTCTAAAGAGCCACTACTTAAACTAACAATGTGTTCAAGTTCGTGCGGTGGGTGAAGTCTCTGGAGCGGAGCCGCACACGCCCTAGACACTAAGCCGAGTCTGGCTAAGTATCTAGGGCGTCTTGAACACGGAGACGTTATATGAAACCCCAATACTATGTTGTGAATTAAAGGAGATATTTCATGATTAATAATATTATAAAAGCAGAATGTGAGAACCTTAATGATTGTGCATTAGCATTGCAGAATTCAGAGTTAGGAAGAGTTTACTTTCCTCAGGAAAACAAGGTTATTCAGGCTATAAGCGAAGGCATTTCAAAACAAGAAATCTTAGTTGCGTTAGATAACAAAGGATTATGCTTAGGTTTTATATGGGTTATACGTAATGGTGCATTTCATGGGTTTCCCTATTTACATATAATTGCGATTAAAGAAGAGTTTAGGAATCTTGGTATAGGAAAAGAATTACTAAATTATTTTGAAAAAGTGGTTGCTCAAAGCTCAAAGGTTTTTCTTGTAGTGGCTGATTTTAATCCAAGAGCAAAGCAATTGTACGAAAAGTGTGGTTATGTTGAAGTAGGGGTTATCCCGAATCTATATAAAAAGGGTGTTACGGAATATCTAATGATGAAAGAATTATCGTAGAATAGTCTTGCATAGTATTATACAAACTTAGGAAGTGACAATACAAAGTTTCATTAAATGAATCAGCTGTAATAATAAAGAAAATTTTGGGTAATTCCCGTATTGGGGCAACATATAACAAAATACTTCCATTCGCTTCGCACATTCCACAGCCTAAGATAAGAGCTATCTAAGGCTGTGGAACGTTGAAAGTACGAAACGTTGTACGACATTGCGCACTACGAAGCAAAGCATTAATATTGAACAAGCTGATAAACTAAGGAGGACTAATAATGATTATAGAAATTGATATTGATAACCCATTTACAATTGAGGGACAACCTGATGAGGGGCGTACAATAATGATTGACCCATATGATGGTTGTCAGTTACTATGCCCATATTGCTTCCAAAGAACTGATCCTGATTGGAACAAGAATATATATGTAAAACAAAATATTGTTGAAGTGTTGAATAAGAACTATAGCGATCACTCGACATCTGAAATTCTCTATTTTGGGAGTAAATGTGACCCATATATGCAGTTAGAAAGTACTTACCATTTAACGCGCAAATGCTTAGAAGTTCTAAAAAAAGGGACCGTTGAAGTAATGATAACTACCAAATCTGATAATGGATTAATTTTAGATGATCTTGAATTATTAAAGAGCTTTGGATCACGACTTACTGTGTTAATGGGAATGGCTAATATTAATCAAGTTGGTAAGGGAATAAATAGTAGAAATATTGAAATAGCAAATTTGTTGCATAACAATGGAATAAAAGTTTGGGCGTTTATTACACCTATCTTACCGTACATAATGGATGTAGATTCGTTAATCAATGCTTTGAACCCCAAAATACCAATATTTCTTGATAAATTAAGGATTTTTAGTGAAGAGAACCTTAATATAGAAATGGAAGATTTCATTAGCTCGAAGTATCCGCAATTTATTTCACAGTATCAAAGAATTATCCATAATAATGATGAAGAATATTATTATGAATTGAAGAAAAAATATTGTAATAACCCAAGAATTAAATTTCTTTTTATGTAAGGGTGATAATTTGTTTATTTTACCAAAGAAGTGATACTCGTTAATGGCCGTAGGTGGGTAACGTCGTACAACAAGTTGATTCTAGTACGCTTCGCACACCCTCTCATACTTCGAGGGCGTCTAGAATCACAGACGTTAGGCGACACTTATTTAAAGATGAAAACCTATAAGGAACATAATAAATAGAATGAAAAAAGATAGGGTGAAAAATGTGGGAGACGTTATAAACGAAGCACTTTTGGAGATGTACTTTCTACAGGCGTTGGTAGAGTATTATTCTAAGCTATATGGTATTAAATATCTAAGATTACTTAAGCCATCTCCACAGAATGAAGTGTGGGTAGGATTTGACCAAGCATGGGTTAATACTTTAGTCAGTACTGATGAACTATACAACGAATTAAAAGAAGCGATAAGGTCAAAAAGCACTACGGCAAATAGTTTATATGTAGGATTTTTTTTACAGTTCAAAATGGTAGATAAGATAACACGAAAAAGTAAACATATGCCTACTGGATATGCTACACCGTATTACAGATCAGAATTATCACTCAAACCGAATGAAAGAACTGGATTATCCCAACATGAAACATTATTACGATTAAGCGACCTTAAAAATGCTAGTGTTTCATACGCGTGTGGTATGCTATTTGATATTGATGATATATATTCTAAACCAGATATCTCAGATTTAAGGCTAGTACCAATCTCTTCAGCTCCAAATGGTTGGAGTACTAATCAAAGGCATTTCATTACATTTAAAACTAAATGTGATAATAACCCTTTATGGTGTAGTGAGCCAGTAAAAGGTATATCGTACTCAGTTGAGCAATGGTTTGCTCCGAATTCAGACTATGGTCCTAAAATAGTAGAGGCAGAACAAATACTAGACCTTATTAGAGATACCGATCAAGTTATAAATAAACGGGTAAGAAAAAGTAGTTTTACAGAACAGATTAATATATTTAATGAAGAAAATTATGAGAATTTACCTGAGAGCATGACTATCATTGAATTTAAGAAGGCTGATTAGTTTAAAATGGTATTGTCGTGGTAGTGCCACCTAACATCTCTGAAGTTCCAACATGCCAAAGGCTAAGGGCAGACACCCTAAGCCTCTCTCGCATCGTGACTACAGAGACGTTAGGAGAAAATTGAGACAAATCTAAATTGATAGGCATACTAAATTACAAGAAGGGATTAGAAGAGAATGTTTGACGTAAGCGATTTCTTTACTCCTCCAGAGAATGAAGAAAGCAAAATCTGGAGATACATGAATCTAGCTAAGTTTATTTCATTACTTAGTACAGAATCTCTATATTTCTGTAATTCTACATGTTTTGATGATAAGCATGAAGGTTCATATACAAAGGTAAACCTAGAAATGCAGGATGACATTAATCACATAGCGCCGATTGATGACTACACGAATAAAATAAGAAAACAGAATGAAATATATAGGCATAATGTACATATTAATTGTTGGCATCTGAGCCAATATGAATCGGATGGTATGTGGCGGAATTATTTAAAAGGGGAACTAGGAATTGCAGTTAGATCTACATATTTTAGATTGACTAAGTCGTTAGATCAAGCTTCACAAATGGTTTTCGTTGGGAAATTAAATTATATTGATTATAAGCATGATTTTATACCTTATGATCAAGGTTTATGGGCACCTTTTCTTAGTAAAAGACAGAACTTTGAATATGAAAAAGAGCTTCGAGCAATGTATCTTCTTGGTTATAATCTACCAGAGTCTTATGGTAACAAGAGATATGGGGATTTAGTTAAGGTTGATATTAGAGAATTAGTCGAAGCGATTGTAGTATGTCCATCAGCTCAGAATTGGTTTGTAGATGTTGTCAAATCTGTCATTGAAAAATATGGATGTGATTTTAAAGTAGAACTGTCAGAAATGACTAAAAAACCAATATTTTAGATTAAGCAGAGTAGTTAATATGCCTCGCTCATCCCCTAACACAGCGTTAGGCAAACCCATAATTTAAGGAGAAACTAATGAAGCCTTCAACAAAAGTAAATTCGTGGCTACTAAGTTTAACTAGTATATCAGCATTCGCTATATGGGTAAATTTAAGCAAGTTAATGTCAGAAAATGAGGTGATGAGCGACTTAATTCATGTAAAAAGGACTCTTACTGTAGCTTTAAGTTTAATAAAAAATAGGGAAAACATTATTGGAACTTTCTCAGTGGCTTAAGGGGGGGGCATCGCCTAACTTTTAGGGATATATCTGATAACACAAAAAAACAACCCTATCCAAAGACAGGGTGTGTTATCTGAGATATCTTGTTGAACGAAGTCGCGGAACTAGGGAAGTGTATGTTTCCCATAATAAAACAAACGGTTATGACTGAAAATATAGAACTAATTACCACAAAATTGTAAATAACTAAGTTTAGTATACCATGAGTATGCAGAATACTAAAGGCTATGTTACAGAAAGAATAAACTAGGTTAATCGAAAAAGCCGTCGCGCTAGCGATTTCGTTCAACAATGCACTCAAGTTCGCTTTGGCTGATTAGGGTAGCATCTCTTTGGAAGTTGAAGCCAAAGCACATTTCTCAGCCTAAGATATGAGCTATCTAAGGCTGAGAAACATCTTGAGTGCGAGGACGTTAATTGACATAAATTACTGTGTCATATAGTGCCAATTTACATCATAACAGGAGGAGCACATGTATAAAAAATACGAATTTGAATCAGATAGATTAGGTTTTAGGCTTTGGAGAGATGAAGATAGTGTGCCATTTTCTAGAATGAATGCAGATAATAAAGTAATGCAATATTTTCCCAGTGTTTTGAATAAAGAAGAATCTGATAAGTTTATCGAAAGAATTATGGATCATTTTAAAGATTATGGATATGGTTTGTGGGCTGTGGATATTAAAGAAACTCATGAGTTTATAGGATTTATAGGGTTTTATACAGCTAAATTTGAATCGTGTTTTACTCCATGTGTTGAGATTGGCTGGAGACTAGATGATAGATTTTGGAATAAGGGATATGCAACTGAAGGAGCAATTAAGTGTTTAGATTATGGATTTAATATATTAGGATTGAATGATATATTTTCATTTACTTCAAAAATAAATAAGCCATCGATTAATGTAATGAAAAAGATAGGATTAATAGAGCAAGACACATTTCTGCATCCTAATATTAGTGAAGATAGCCCATTAAGGCCACATGTATTATATAAGATTGATAAAAAGACATTTGATAAGAATGACTAATAATAAGCTGTTTGGCTGTTTCCGTAATTTACATCAACTAACAATGTGTTCAAGTTCGTGCAGTAGGGTCATATCTTTGGAGCAGAGCTGCACACACCCAAGACACTAAGCCAGGTCTGGCTAAGTGTCTTGGGCGTCTTGAACACGGAGACGTTAGTTGAAATTCCCCACTTCGAACTTTGCATACAGGAGGGTATATGAAGGTTATAAAAGAGATTTATCATAATGATATTGGACTAGATAGGTCTAGTGAGATAATTAAATATGAGGTAAGGAAAGCTGCACGAGCCGTTTTGGTCAATGAAAGTAATCAAGTTGCATTATTGCATGTTACTAAAGATGGCTATTACAAGCTTCCTGGTGGAGGCGTTGAAGAGAATGAATCAATTCATGACGCATTGGCTAGAGAAGTTTACGAAGAAGCTGGAACAGGTATAGAGATTTTAGATGAACTTGGAATGACGATTGAATACAGAGAACAATTTGAGCAACTCCAGATGTCTTATAGTTTTTTATGCAAAACTCGTGGGGAATTGATTGAACCTAATTACACGCAGAATGAATTAGATCATGGATTTCGACTTGTTTGGAAGGGTATAGATGAGGCTATTAATGCGATTGAAACGTATCGTGGTGAGAAGTATGTAGCAAAGTTTATTTGTTTTCGAGATTTACATATACTTAGGGCGGCAGGAACAATCATGCAGCTCAAGTGATTTCTAAAATTAATGACGCTACAAGTCGGTCAGTGGTGAACTTCAGCTAACAAGTTGTTGCCAAAATTCATTGGCTTTAAGTTTGCAATTATCAGGGATTATTTAGCCAATCAACTTCGGCAACACCGAATACGTTAGGCGAAAGACCATGGGATAGACCTCGACATCGTGTTGCGGATGAATAATATCTAGGAAGGACTTTGCAGGTCAAAATAATTTTCAATAGTCTTATTATGTGGCGAATGTAATATTTCGAATAGAATGTTAGAGTTACATTACATTGAATAATTTAAGGAGGGCTGACAATGAAAAAAAAAATAATTGCATTTTGTGTACTTATAGTTGTTGGTATTTTATTTTTTAATTTTTGCTCAGAGAATAGCCTCCAATTGCATAAAGAAGTATGTAGCACAGATATTACCGTGTATATAGATAAAAATGAATCCTTGTTTTTATCTGATGAATATTTTTGTGAAGTGAACTTATTGTTTGAACAAATAAAAAAAGAAAATGGCAAATTGGGTATTTTGAATGAATCAAATAAAATAGCGGCAAAAGCAGTGGTCAATAAAATGATGGATGATTTGGAAAATAACCCAAATAGCCTAGAAAATCATAAAAATTATAAACGTTTTTTTGAAACATTTGATAAAAATATTAGAGAGTTGGACAGTATTACAGAGCGTATGCATTTTTTTAGAAATACATTGAATTCTTATAGTGGTGCACCTGCAAATTTACTAGACATGATAGATTTAACTGCCAGAGGTGAGTGGCAGTTGTTTAGTGCAACATTTCATAGGTTTAATTATGGGAGCATAAATGGAGCTTTAAATATTAAGGTTTTAACAGCTGATGGAAGGTTTGAAGCTGTGTATAATACTGAAACTGGGAAAATAGTAACTGATCCAGCTAACATAGGAACATATAATTACGCACCCGGTTCAATTAACCCGGTAAAGTTTTATCTTCATAATAAATATGATAAAAAACCATGGAAAAAATGGGGGAATACAAAAGGGTTTTCATATGATGACATCATGAGGTTAGAATCAGGACACGGCTCAGATGAAGCAAAGAATAATAGTAAAGAAGTTGAAAGGTTGATACAGCAAAGAAAATCCCAATTGGCAAATTGACTATACTAATTGTAAAAGATGCAGCGTTGGTAAATTTAGGAGTTGACGCTTTCGGTCGGATATAGGATATAAAGCCAACAAAGATTGTTGAGGCACCGACACCGATGTCGCCTCAGAGTTATGGGGCATGCTCCTACGCCTAACAAGTTGATTCCAGTGCGCTTCGCATACCCTCTCATACTTCGAGGGCGTCTGGAATCACAGATGTTAGCTGAAACAAAAATTTTCTGTATAGAATGCAGTTTGTTGGTCCTAGAATTTGTTGCTTAAAGTAAATATTACATGAGAATAACTACATAAATGATAGGAGGATTTGCATTAATGGATTTTGTTAAACAAATTATTGACTACATTCCGATTAATGAGCAAGAAACACAAGACAAGAAAGTAATTCTAGATTATATAAAGTTGTTTCCTAAAAATGTCTTATTAAGAGGTAATAAAATTGCTCATATTACAAGTTCTGGTTTTATAATGAATAATTCGTTAGATAAAGCATTAATGGTTCATCATAATATACGTAACACTTGGTCATGGACTGGTGGTCATGCAGACGGAGATTCAGATTTATTACATGTTGCCATAAAAGAAGCGAAAGAAGAGACTGGTATTATTAATGTGACCCCTCTTATGCCAAGTATTGTATCAATTGATATTGGAGTAGTAAATGCTCATATAAGAAAGAATAAATATGTTAATCCCCACCTTCACCTTTCAATTGCATATATTCTTATTGCAGATGAAAATGAGAAACTAATAATTAATGAAGATGAAAATAGTGATATTAGTTGGTTCGAATTGGACAAATTTAGTATAAAATATTTTAGCCAATTTGATGTTAATTTATATGGTAAACTCATACGAAAGGCAAAACAACAGGTAGTAGGGGATTAAACACTATTCTTAAAATGTACTATATTTGACTTGAGACCTGCTATCGCTGTCAAGTTTTTACATCAACTAACAATGCACTCAAGTTCGCCTTGACTGTTTGGGGGCATATCTTCGAAGAAGCCAAAGCACATTTTGCAGCCTAAGATAGAAGCTATCTAAGGCTGAGAAACGTCTTGAGTGCGAGGACGTTAGTACGCCAAGCAAAGCTTGGTACTTTTGACAGGGTGCAAGTCCCTGTTGGGTAAGGGCTAGCCACCCACCCATATCGAGTGTTGCGCTGATACTGGCGACAGTAAAAGTGAAGTGTACACAGAGAACTATATAGGCCATAGGGGAGACCGTAATCCCTGAAGCACATTCAGCCCCGTAAACGCTAAAATACAGATGACGACGTGTTTAACGTCACGGAAGGGGGTACAAGTAAGTCGAAAAAGGCGAGACTTATGAGGGTCTGTCGGGGTCAAAGAACGTGGCATGTATAGAGAAAAATACCAGGAACTTGGGAGGTCTCATAGCTTCCAACGCGGTAGTTGGTAAGCCTACTCAATCGAAAAAGAGGATGGCTAAAGAGTTATGAGAAGTCGGATTAACCTACACTACTCTGAGGACGGGAAAGCCGGCCACATGGGGAAGAGGTTAACAAATATATGCAGCCCACTAGCAGAGGAGAAAACTAAGATAGTAAGCTTCTCACGCTTTAGAAAGTGTGAAAATACAAGCTTTGAATTTCTAGGCTTTGAATTCCGCTGGGCAGTATCCCAAAAGGGTAAAGATATCATAAAAAGAAGAACCAGTCGGAACAAACTAAGAAAATCAATAAAGAATTTTAGCCTATGGTGTAAAGACAATCGTAGCAAAAGAATTAGAAGAATAGTGGAAATGTTAAATTCAAAGTACAAAGGCTATTATAACTATTACGGTGTAATAGGAAATAGTAAAGGCATCAATGAATTTTATGAAGCAACCTTAAAGATATTGTATAAGTGGATGAATCGTAGAAGTCAGAGGAAAAGCTTTAACTGGAAAGAATTTACTGCAAAAATGAAATGGTATAGACTAATTAAACCAAGGGTAGTTGAAAAAGCTTATAATCAAATAGGATTTGAGGAATGTTTTGCCTAATTACGGAAGCGAGTATATTTGAAGAGCCCGGTGCGGTAGTTCCGCACGCCGGGATCCGCGCGGGGGACATAGAGCAATCCATGTTTCTACCGTAACTATGACACCTACCCCTAGATCTTAAACATTTTTATGCTATGAATGGGCTAAAGAGGTGTGAAATATAATGTGATCAGTCAATATACATATTTGAAGATATAAAGTTTGGAGGTAATTATGTTTAAAATATTTAAGAAAAAAGAGAAAAAAGATGAAATGCCAAAATATTATGATGTTTATGTGACTAACCACTTGGAGAAAGAGGATACCGAATACCTGAAACCTATTATTACAATAGTATACTATTCAAAGTTCAATCCATCAGTAGAATTGACAGCTCAATTTTCAAAGAATGAATCATTAGATGGCTTATCTCTTTTAGAAGCATATACAGAATTAAGCAATATTATTAATGAATGTAGATCTGATAATATAGTATTTAAAGTATCATTTAATAATGGATTGATATTAAATAATGAAGAAATTCAAATGGTGCAAAATATAAATAATTTAGTTAGTTTTGGAAAGTGATTCAATACTACGTTGACGGATATTAGCTATTTCCGTGGTGTGCGTCACATAACAAAATGTATGGAACACGAAGTGGTAGACGACAAGTAGGATTTAATTAGTGACGTATAGCCTTATAAATAGCTACTATTCAGTTAAAAAACAATACTATTAAAGGAGAAAATAATGAAAAAGATTTTCGGTATATGTACATTAATAGTTTTATTAAGTGTTAACGCAAAGGCTAGTTCACCTACATTGGTGAAAGATAATAGATCAATCTTACTTACTAGAGTTGTATTGGAAACTTTTAATGCCATTAATTTGAACGATAAGAATAAAACAGTACCAATAACGACCAATGAAAAAAGAGGTAATTTGATGGGGAATTACGGATATTTTGCAATGAGTAATGGGTATATATTTTATTCACATTATGTAGGCAATATACCTTTATCCAGAGTAAATTTAGATGGGTCTAATCATACTAGATTGGTTGATGATGAATCAGGGGGAATGTATAGTGCCATAAATATACTTGATGGGTGGATATATTATATTCATGCTGATAGATATAAGGAATATGAAGGTGATGTTAATCTTTGCAAAATGGACATTAATGGAGAGAATGAGACTATATTATTGACTGCTCCAATAACCCAATTAGAAGTGGTTAACGATTACATATATTATGGTCTTCATGATGGAAGAATATTTAAAATGGAACTTGATGGTCAGAATAAAAAGGAGATAATTCAGTCAGATGGATGGGGTGATATAAAAGTATCAGATGGATGGATCTACTATAGGGAGTGTAAAGAGAAAAAAGGTAGCGATGAATTTGATTTCCCATTATATCGAATGAGGACTAATGGAACTGATAATCAATTAATAACAAATAATAATATTGATTTATGGTGTGTTGTTAATGGTTGGATATATCATGGCCTTACAGATAAGGCTGGTATTTTTAAAACCAAAACGGATGGAAGCACTACTATTAAGATTTCCAGTGTTAATGTAGGAGACTTAAAGGTATTAGGAGATTGGGTTTTCTATAGGGATGCTAATACTGGTTATATTAATAAAATAAAACTTGATGGATCTAATAAGACCATCATCACTAAGGAAGTAACAAATTATGTTTTTGATATAGTTGGAGATTGGGTTTACTATGATACTGCCGAACATTTTGAACCATCTAGAGCTAAAATTAATGAGTACAGGGTAGAGAAATTTAAGCCTTGAATTTTTGCAGCTTTAATCTATACTACGGTCGTCGTCTAATAACATGTTCAAGTTTTTGAATCATTTTTGATGAGTAAATATAATTATGCTTTATAAAAAATACAGAGTTAAGCAAATAGCTATAGGGACACTGCTTGCCAATATTATTTCTAATGGGGTAGTTATTACAGCAATGTATATTATTAGTTTTAGATTATAAGAAGCTAACAATAAACTCAAGTTCGCTTTGGCTTGAAAAGATAGCCAAAGCACATTGTTCAGCTTAAGATAAGAGCTATCTAAGGCTGAGTAATGTCTTGAGTGTGAGGCCGTTACATGAAAGATAGCGCAGAAACCCGCCTTCCATGGGGATAGCATAGGGAAATACACTAGAGTCCAAAAACATAGAAAAATAAAAGTATTAGGAGTATGGGGTGTATGAGAATTATAATTAAAGAGAGTATATCATGGATTGGATTTACATTAAGTTCACTGACACTAATTATAAATTTCTATTTATTCCCTTTAGTATTTGGTGAAACTCCAGTCAATCTATTGGGAATGGGTAGTGTTAGTGGGCATAAGAATTACTTCATTAATCTATTCAGCTACATAGTGATAAATACTGTGATATTATGTTTTATTACTCTATTTGCAAAAGAAAAGATTAAATGGATATTAGGTTTTGTCTTTGGAACATGTATAATAGCAGTATTATTCACTGTTTTTATTTTCTCTTATTTTGAGATTTTTTGGAGAGGAAAAACTGATTATAGTCTCAAATTATATGACATGATTTTAAGTTGTAGTTGAATGGTAAATTAGATGTTTTTATAAGGGCTCAGCGGGTGCAGTTCAGAGGTGGCGGAGATACAGAGACGTTAGTCGACATCTATATAAAGTGTAAAAAATGTTGTTAGAAAACTCGATTTTGGGAGCTAAAAATGAAAAAATTGCAAATCGGAGACTATATTGGAATATTTTCACCATCATCACCTATAACATATACGGTACCAAAAAGATTTGAGAGGGCAAAAATTTTCTTAGAGGCTAAAGGGTTTAAGATAGTTGAAGGAGCCTTGACTAGAAATAATGATCATTATAGATCAGGGACAATAAAAGAGAGAGCAGATGAACTAAATGCTTTAATTAGAAACCCTGACGTAAACTGTATTATGTCTACTATTGGGGGGATGAACTCCAATTCTATTCTTCCATACTTAGATTATGAAGCATTTAGGAAAAATCCTAAAATAATTATAGGCTATTCAGACGTTACAGCTATTTTGCTTGCAATATATGCAAAAACAGGTATATTCACTTTTTACGGACCGGCATTAGTTGCTTCTTTTGGTGAATTTCCTTCATTTGTAGACTATACATATAGTTATTTCAAAGAGATATTAATTGATGATACTCCTATACCCTATGAATTTCCAATGCCTGAATTTTGGACAGATGAATATGTAAACTGGATAGAACAAAATAAAGAAAAAACGAGAATGAAAAATCAGTGGATTACTGTTTATGATGGGGTAGCAAGGGGAAGGTTAATCGGAGGAAATCTAAACACTATGCAAGGTATATGGGGAAGTGAATACATGCCTGAAATAAAGACAGGTGATATACTTTTTATTGAAGATTCTTTAAAGGATGCAGCAACTATTGAAAGAAGCTTTTCATTACTAAAATTGAATGGTATTTTTGATAAGATTTCAGGTATTATTCTTGGAAAACATGAACTCTTTGATGATTTGAAAACAGGTAGAAAACCTTATGAAATTTTGCTAGAAGTTCTGGGTGAAAGAAAAATTCCTTTTATCGCAGATTTTGATTGCTGTCATGCGCATCCAATGTTAACACTGCCAATAGGTGCGGAGATTAAGTTGGATGCTACTAATAAAAAAATAAGTATGATTACAAGATGCTTTAGGTAATATTTTTTAATCAATGTCTTGAGGGCATGGCCGTTATGCAAAATTGGGAGAATTTAAAATAGAAGAGGGGAGTGACTATATCATCTCAGGAGGCAATTTAATTATAATATGCTTTCATGTATTAACTCAAATTACAGAGGCATAATTATTACACGTAATTTTAGATAAACATAGTAGCAACTCAAAAATTCAGGATTTAGTTTTATTAAGGTGCAATTATATTTCAAGCGAAATAAAGGCTTGTAATATTTTTAAATATAGTATTCTGTTGGTGTAAATTAAGGATAAATAGAAAGGTGATATTTATGAGAAATTTAACATTAGAAGATTATCAAGAAATTAAATTATGGATGTACAGGAATGCTAGACAGATTGAGTTAGCACTGTGGCAGTATTATTTTGAAAAAGGCAGTAAGGAGGCAGTTCTTAATTCTTTATCATTTTATCAGAATGAGGATGGTGGATTTGGCTATGCCCTTGAGGCGGATAGCTGGAATCCAAATTCATCACCATATA
This sequence comes from uncultured Clostridia bacterium, assembly GCA_937921505.1. Taxonomy (GTDB): domain Bacteria; phylum Bacillota; class Clostridia; order Lachnospirales; family Cellulosilyticaceae; genus FMMP01. The sequence continues at coordinate 15,255 of CAKZUB010000074.1, forward strand.
CAACTTTAACGGCAATTAATATTTTAAGGGGTATAGAATTTACCGATATAAAACATCCGATTATTCGGAGAATATTTAAGTTCCTAGAAAGTGGAATTCACTGTTCAGAAAGTGGTTGGCATTTCAATATACCTTCTAATAATGACTATGCTCATGCTCCATGGTGGACGTACAATATGGAAGCAAATGAAGTAGAGGGCATAGGCGTTACCGCAGAAATAGCTGCCTTCATAATCAGATATGCCAATGAAGATTCTGAAACATATAAAAGGGCTCTAAAATTTTCCGATGTACTATTAAATAAATTAAATACATCTGTATATTATGGGGATATGGGTATTGGAGGCTATTGCATATTACTTGATAGTATAAAGCAAGGTAAGCTTGTATGTAGGTTTGATTGTAACTTTCTTACGGAAAAGCTGAGAAAATTGGTTCACGATTCTATAGAGAGGGATACAGCGAAATGGGTTAACTATGGAGTAAGGCCTTCTAATTACATAAGTTCTCCACAAAGTATATTTTATAAAGACAATGAGGATATTGTGTTAAAAGAACTGGATTATCTCATTGAAACAAGACCACACAAGGACGTTTGCGGAAGTTGTCAACCTACTTGTCGCATAAAAGATATTTGATACTTAGTATTATTCGTAGTTCGGTTTGCTATTGACATGGAGCCTCCGTAAGCGTGTTTCTTTGCCTTGCGTGCCCCTTTATTAGAAATAAGGCAGCACCG
>CAKZUB010000075.1 GCA_937921505.1 uncultured Clostridia bacterium
GTGCTGCCTTATTTCTAATAAAGGGGCACGCAAGGCAAAGAAACACGCTTACGGAGGCTCCATGTCAATAGCAAACCGAACTACGAATAATACTAAGTATCAAATATCTTTTATGCGACAAGTAGGTTGACAACTTCCGATAACTAATATCCCTATTCCATATATGCTTGTGAGTGTAGTCATATGAAGCATCATAGAAGAGGTGACCCTGTTGGCATACCCATACTTTTCTAAATACCTTGTTCCTAAAACATCATCTATTGCCTTAAAAAAGCTTTTACATAGAGTAGCTAAACTGCCATCATACGGACAATCTATTTTAAGCCATACAAGTTGTGTTCTAGTAAAAGATTCTCCCTTGTACTCCTTATGCTTAATAACTTGCGGATACATCAGCAGCAGCCTTTCAATGGCTGTTGTTTTTCCAATTCCTGATATACCTATAATAGCCATGCTATCTGCTGTAGAACGCATATAGCTCATTTTTTCTTCAATATCTATTAATCCTACTTGGTCAGATGTTCTTAGTTCATTAAGGATCCTTATCCTTTTAAGATAAGTTGCATCCATAGGATTTCTTGCTAAATAACCTCTTCTAATCAAAGTTGAAAGTCTTGTTTCAATAGTAAAATGGATGGGGAGTGGTTGCACAAAATTTTTAAGTCTCTTAATAACATGATACCGTATATTAGTTGCTTTATTCCTATCCTCATCATTAATAGGCGGACTTACAGTAAATTTATCAATCACTTCATCAATATCAAATATGGGTGGTAATGCTTCAATAAACGGATTTTCATTGTATTCTGAGAGTTCCTTTTCTTTATAACAAGCTTCCTCCACCTCACCCTTTAAAACTAATAACGTATTATCCTTTGCCACGATTTTCATCTCTTTTCTGTTTAAGCTTATTCATTAGCTTTTCTTTTTGAGTAGACTCCTTTATTACAATGACTTCTTCTGTTTTCGGATTAGATTTAAGCTCAGTTACTTCAACAATTTGATGCGTATTAGGCTTCACTATTTCAAAAGCTTCACTTACTTTATTAAGTTCTTTTTCCACTGCTCTATTTTGCTTAATACTTCTTAACTTTTTAGTTTTGCTTTGGTCGTATAAAGTAGTTGCATTACTTTTTTCCTTTTGAGCTTGTTTAACAATAGCTTCTATTTCTTTATCTAGGTCAACATTGTTTTGAAGCTGTTGTTGCTTTTGCTTTTCCATAAGCTCTGCCTGCAATTCTTGCATAAATATAAGTTCCTCTAATATAACATCTTTATACTGCAGACTTCCTTCTAATAAGTAACATATTTCATAACTCTTGCCGTCTTCCTCAGGAATGTAAATAGTATTTATATTTCTAGGATCGTACACTATTTCAACGCTTCGTACCTTTTGGTTGATGAACCACTGTTCTTCTATTGCCTTTTGACTGCCATACATCAAATTTTTAAATTTAATGCCGGCTCTTGAAACACTTGCGTTTGCTTTTGGCAATACATTGAGCCTCATAACTTCTCTTTCAATAGTCCTAAGTGAACCTTTTTTATTTTCTATTCCCCATTTCCACAGTAATGTTGGGATAGGTGTAATACCCTCTGCAAGCATTTCCTTTTCCATAGGATACTTTGCTACAGGTGTATTGTTATGATGGATAACGAGCTGAATATATATTTTTGTAAATTCTTCTAAAGTCAATGTGGCATCTAATCTATAGTCCCTATCTCCTCTTTGTCTAAATTCCTTCATAATAGCGCCTGGTGTTTTGTGTTTAAGTTTTGTATTAACTGTTCTAAAGCTTCTTTCTATAATACCTTTAAGGTCTCCTCTATAAGGAGGTGTATTTTCAATTGCTATCCCAAGATTATTAATTAAGCTTTCTACTGAGTAACCTTCAAATTCTCCTCTATCTGCTAAGATGATTTCTGGTAAGTGCCTAGAAGGCCATTGATATTCTTCTATTGCAATATCATACTCTTTGCAGAATGTAACCTTATCCGCCACCATGTTATCAAGTGTCATCATCGCACCTATCCAAGATGGCCCTTCTAAGCCTACATATATTCCTGTGACTAACCTTGAGAAAACATCTATTATGGCATATACAATAGGACGTCCTATAATCCTATTTCTATCTAATTTACTCACTACATAAATATCTGCAATAGTAGCATCTACTTGAAAGCGTGTACCTGGTCCTATTGTTTCAATTGTGGAGTTACTTAAAATGGGTCTATGTTTAAGTTCATATGCCTTTATACCTTTTCTCTCAATGATATTTTTAAGAGGTTCATCTAGCTTCTTAAACCAATAATAAAACTGACCATAGGTGGGAATGCGCTCTTTATCCCAAATCTGGTATTTTATCTCCCCATTATCCCTATATTGACTTGAAAAAAAATCCTTTAAAATAGCATGATAGACTTCTATGAGAGAAGCCTGCTGTTTTGTTCTATAGTACCTATCTATGCCATTTTTAAACAACTCTTTAACTTCTCCTGTAATATTAATTCCTTCTATACTATTTCCTTCATAGTCTGCTTTTCTAGGCCTTCCAACCTTATTTTCACTTAAGGCTCTGTCTTTTCCCTTTCCTCCAGAATTAGCATAATCTGAAAGCATAGCATTCTTATTCATCCCCCTTTGCCAAAAGCGCGTAAATAATCTTTTTACTCTGCTAATAGATTGTGTATTTTCAGCTGCTATCTTTTTAAAGCAAGTACTTCTAGTTGCTTTAAGTAATATCTTTTCTTTTTCTTCTTCCCAATACTTACTCACTATATTCCAATCAAAATCTCTACTTTCCTTGCTTACAGCAGATAATTTGTCTTCCTCTACCCTTTTGAAATAGGGATCAGGTACTTTTATAACTATTCCTTGATTTAACTCATCTAAGAAGGTATCTATCTGATAACTCGTAGGCATACTTAAATGAGTATATAAAGTAACATAATGTAACCTAGTCCCTTCCTTTGAAATAGCTATAATTCTTATATAACTATCCTCATTCCCTTGAGACAAATATTTATAGACTTCATTGGCATAAATCATCCTATTTCGGTCCCTCCATTCGCTTCCATAATCCCTGCGTTTAACTCTAAATGCTTATTAAGATTAAGTTTCTCACTTATATCTACAACAAGCACTTTATTAATAAGCAAATATTTTAATAAGGCTATACTACTCCCCTTAATTAACGCCATATCTTTATCAAAACTGTTGCATAAGTTCCTTAAGCTACCTGTATAATCAATGGTTCTACTAACAATGTTATTCCACACATTACCTGCTTTTGATTAAACCAATATCAGACAAAATAAAAGAAGTTAGTAGACAAATTATTCTGTTGCATTATGCATCAGATTATTTTATCCGCTAACTTCTTCTGTTATCATGAAAACATTAAG
>CAKZUB010000076.1 GCA_937921505.1 uncultured Clostridia bacterium
TTTAATATGCACCGAGTAGCTAACTGCTCATTTAATGTGCCTAATCGTTTGCTGATAATGTGCATCGTCTATCTAAACTATGGCCGATTTAGGCTCAAATAATGTGACTAACGATGGTGCTTTTAATTTGCTGGATGACACTAAATTAGTAGAAACACCTAATATTATATTCGATATAGAAGACGTTAGGGGGATATCATCTGATCAGCTAAATAGATATAAATATACATTAGAAAAATTCGCAAGAACAATAGAGAACATGAGTGATGATTTTAGTACGAATCCGTGGAAAGATTGTCAGGTTGGCTATGTAACAAATGAGTTAAGACATGATGTAGAGACCAACTTAAAAAGAATACTTCCACAAATACAAGAACTGTATGATGTTTATAGTGAGATATTAAAGAATATTCAATTAAGTAGTGTTGCAATCTCCATAAAGGGAATTAATGAAACCCTAGATGTTTTGCAAATAGCCAAAGAGTCCCCCATAGTTCCTGCAAATTGGCTTAAAGAAGAAGATGTAGAAGAGTTAGCACAAGAGATATTATATTTTGATGCTCTGCAAAAAGAGCATACTGAACAAAAGCAAAGCATAGAGCAAGAATATGAAAAAGGAATTTTCTTAATTTGTAGTAAAGAAAAAAAAGAAGCACTGAAGCAGAAAATAAATCAAGTTAAGGAATCTTTAAATCCTGGCGTTTATCATGTGACGCAACATGTTGTAGAAAATTTGCCTAATATGAAACAGAAAGTTGAAGAGTGGATGGGTATTTATAATACTCTTATTCAAGAAGGGCAAATGATAGCAGAAATATTAGGACTACATAGAGAAAATTTGACCATTAAACAAATCAATAAGTTTAATGAACTATTGAATTTATTACATAAAGAAATATATCCCACGGGATTATGGTATGAATCAGAGGGAATGGAGCAGGTTAAACATGCCCATAAAGAGGCAAAAGACAAACATAATTTGCTGAATCAGACACTTGTTGAAATAGAAGAATTATATGAACTAAAAGTACTAGAGATTGACTATGAGCAGATGCTTATGAGGTTTAAGACAGAATATACGTCCCCGTTTAAAATTTTTAATAAAGTTTATAAACAAGATAAGAATGTACTTCGTGGGCATAGAAAAGAAATAACAAAAAAGATAAGTGATACAGAAGCAGTAAGTATTTTAATGAAGGTTTCTAAAGTCCATGAACTAAAGAAAGAAATAGAAGCCAAGACAGGAACTTTTAATAAAGGACTTGGTAAGTATTATGATGGTATGAACACAAAATGGGATGTTGTTGAAGAAGCCATTAATGATTTTGAAAAGATTAATAGTTGGTTTGATACAGCTAGTATTAATGAAGAGGTAAGAAGAATTATAAATGAAGGTAAATCAATATTGCTGCCCCATGATTGCTATAAAGAAATTGCAGAAGTATTAGAAGAGGAAAAGAATATATGCATGGAAGAATTATTTAATTGTACCAAACTACAGGGATCTTTAGAGGTGGAGCAAATTAAAAGTTATCTTGAAGAGAGATTAGCCGAAATAGAGAGTGGTTTAAGCTTATATAATGAAATTAAACGTTATGGCATAAAGGAATATAATTATGAAAAGATAATAAGCGATTTAAATAAAGTTATTAGAATACAGGAAATAGAAAGCATTATACAAAATATGGAAGATGTATTAAAAGGTAAATATGCATTTTTATACCAAGGAATGAGTACCGACTGGGAGCAGATAAAAAATACATTGCATTGGTTTGGAAGGTTTAAGGATACTATTAGTTTATATAACTTATCAGATGAATTTAGTAAAGAGGTTTGTACCAGTGAACCTATGAAAAGTGCATGTGAACAAGGATACAGGTTGCTAAATGAAACAAATGCAAAGGTAGTGGAGAAATTAAAATGGTTTATAAGCCTATTTGAAAATCCAGAGTGCCTTCAAATAAAGGAGTTACAAGAGTTCATAAAGCAAATTGATAGATGTGTAAACAACATGGCTGCGTTAGAAGAATGGATTGATTATCGTGGTTCTAGAAAAGAATGTAGTGTGTTAGGACTAGGGGGATTTATTGAGCAGGTGGAGAGCCAACATATTCAGGCAATACAAGTGGTGCCAACTTTCCTGAAGCGATTTTATAAGCTGTGGCTAGATGCGATATTAACAGAATATCCTAGCATTAAAGATTTTAGAAGAAGAGTACAAGAGCATAGAATAATGAAGTTTATAGAACTCGATAAATTACAAATGAGTATTGCAAGATCAAGACTTAGGGAAAGAATAATAAATACATTGCCTGATGTGAATTATATGACACTTGCAAAAGATGAGTTAGGTATTTTAAAAAGAGAGTTAGGAAAACAAAGGAAAATAATGCCACTTAGGAAATTATTTAAAGTAATTCCTCATTTATTAACGACATTGAAACCTTGCCTTATGATGTCTCCCTTATCTGTGAGCCTATTTTTAGAAGCAGATAGTTATCAATTTGATACTATTATATTTGATGAGGCATCCCAAATATGTACAGAGGATGCAATAGGGCCTATATTTAGAGGTAAACAGGTTATTATAGCGGGGGATAATAAGCAGTTACCACCAACTAACTTTTTTACAACAAGTACGTCTGACGTAGAATTTGACATAGATAGTGAAGAGGAAGAGGATGACAGTGAAGGATATGAATCTATTTTAGATGAAGCACTAACATGTTTACCAGAAAGGACTTTAAAGTGGCATTATCGTAGTAGGCATGAGCACTTAATAGCTTTTTCAAATGTGAAAATTTATAATTGTGAACTTATTACATTTCCATCTGCTGTAGATAAAGTGGCAGATAACGGTGTAGAGTATATCTATGTTCCAAATGGAATTTATGAGCGTGGTGGAAAAAAATGTAATAGCATTGAGGCTGCAAAAGTGGCACAAATGGTGATAGAGCATTTTAAAAAGTTTCCCTATCGTTCACTTGGAGTGGTAACTTTTAGCGAAGCACAACAACATGCAGTAGAAATGGCGATTAGAGATCAAAGATTAAAACATCCACAGTATGAGCAATTCTTCAAAGAAGATAAGGAAGATGCCTTTTTTATTAAGAATCTTGAGAATGTGCAAGGAGATGAAAGAGATACCATTATTTTTAGTATTGGTTACGGTAAAGATAGTCATGGGAAAATATTAATGAACTTTGGTCCGTTATCTAGAAATGGTGGGTATAGACGTTTAAATGTAGCAATAACTAGAGCTAAATACAACGTTAAGCTTGTAGGATCAATATTACCAACAGATATTGATTTAGATAGAACTAATTCTGAAGGTGTAAAAATGCTTAGATCTTATATTGAATTTGCAATACATGGGCAAAAAGCACTAGAAAATGAATTAGTAGTTCCAGAATGTATAGATGTAGACTCTCCATTTGAAGAAGCAGTATATGATTTTCTTATTTCTCAAGGATATAAAGTTGCTACACAAGTAGGATGTTCAGGCTATAGGATAGATTTAGCAGTTAAACATCCTCAATTAAGTGGACGATTTGTTTTAGCAATTGAATGTGATGGAGCAACATATCATTCGGGCAGAACAGCAAGAGAACGTGATCGATTAAGACAATCAGTATTAGAAGAAATTGGTTGGAAAGTATATCGCATATGGTCTACTGATTGGATTAAAGATCCTGTTACAGAGGGCGCAAAATTAGTTGAAGCTATAGAGGAAGCATTAGCACAATATCAAAATACTGAAGATATATATTACAAAGAAGTAATACATGATGACCAAGAGAAGGAAGCCAAAGATTACTTAGAGATTCAAGAAGTTGAAACAAGTCATTTGGATATACATAATCCATACGAGTTTGATTATTATGGAGAAACAGATGTTTATAGTATAGCTAGACATCCAGATGACACACAATTTTTAGCTGATGCTATAGCCTTTGTAATTGAGACAGAACAGCCTATTCATTATGAAGTGCTATGTAAGAGAGTAGCGTGCTTATTTGGCAATCAAAAAGCGACTATTAAGGTTCGCAATTCCGTGGATTATGTGCTTAAGTATAATCTAATACAAGAAATTGGAGTAAGAGAAGAATTTTATTTTATAAAAAATGGTAAGAAAGTTATTCCTAGAATCTCAAAAAGGGATGATGAACTAAGAAGTATTAAACATATAAGCACAGAAGAATTAGGCGAAGGAATGATGAGGGTAGTAAGTAAAAGTTACGGAATACATAAAGAAGATTTATTGATAGCGACAGCTAGAGCGTTTGGATACAACAGAAAAGGTGCAAATATTACTCAGGCAGTTGAAAAAGCTTATAAGTATTTATTAAAACAGAATATGATAAAAGAAGAGCATGACAAAATAAGTATGGTTTAAGTAATACAGAGAATAGAAGGGAAAATCACCTTGTCTAATATAGAATTTTTGTAAGGGGAGTGGTCATAATGAGTATATGGCAAAAGGAAAATTTAGAAGATAAAATAATCCGAATACTTAAGGATGTTAAATTTAGGTCAAATCCACAGCATCATTTTGGACAACCATTTGTAACACCTTATCAGTTAGCAATGGAGCTTAATAAGCGAGAGGGTACAATCGTAAAAAAACTAAAATCATGTAAAGAAATTGGTGGAGAAGGTAGTGGTTCTTATAATTCATTACCTCAGTATTTAGCCGGGCAAATTTCTCAACATTATGATGACATGAGAAAAAGGGGAGTAGAAGGTGCTTTCCTTTCTGGCGATTTTTTAAAGGAATTAGTTTTCGAAGGAGCAGTAAAATCTTCCGTCAGAGATGTATCAATGTTTAGATATAATAAAGATTTAGATGAGAGCCTATAATCAGGTTCTTTTTATAGTGATACATATTTTTGATTAGCAAAAGGAGATGACGGAATGGCAAAGAATATATTTAGTGTACTGGGGGTTGCTTTTAAAGAGGCTGCTATTAAGATAAAAGTAAAGGAATAAAGGGGTAAATGTTGTAGATAATAAAACCAAATGAAGATTAATTATTTACAAACGTGCTTTAAAATATTATAATTAAAGTACAGAAGTAAATAGTGGAAATGAAGTGAGGTGATCTTATGGATACGACAGTTTTAACCATTAGGCAAATTGCGAAAAATTCAGATGGTATTATTACTACAAAACAGATTGAAAAAGCTGGAGTGAGTAGAATATTCATCAAATCCTTTCTAGAAGATGGATTTTTGGTGAAGGAATCTCAAGGGGTGTATTCCTTATCAGATATGTTGGTTGATGAGTATAAGCTGATACAGATGCGAAGTGAGAAGATAATTTTTTCTTATGGGACAGCTCTATATTTGCTTGGAATGTCTGATCGGGTGCCACATATTATAGATGTGACTGTACCGCAAGGCTACAATGTATCTAGGATTAAAAAAGATTATTTGTCAGCTCGCTTTCATTATGTAAAAAAAGAAATTTGGGGCTTGGGGATAATGAACATAAAATCTCCAATGGGAGCTGAAGTAAGGGTATACGATAAAGAACGCTGTATTTGTGATTTGATTCGTGATAAGCATGAAATGGATATGCAACTTTATACTCAGGCGATTAAGGAGTATTTTAAATTTGATAATAATGCAAGAAAATTACTAAAGTATGGGAAACAATTCGGGATAGAAGAAAAAATACGAACCTATATGGAAGTGCTGGGGTAGGAGGATGTAGATGAAAACGCCAGAGCAGTTAAAGGGAGCCATTCGAAATATTGCACAAGAGAAAAAACTAAAACCACAGGAAGTTCTTCAGATGTTTCTGTTTGAAAGAATTCTTGAAAGATTATCTTTATCCAAATATAAGGATAATTTTATTTTAAAAGGTGGGCTCTTAATATCTTCTATGATTGGAGTGGAAGGCAGAAGTACCTTAGATATGGATACTACAGTTAGAGGACTTCCTATGGAAGAGGGGCATATTCGGAAAGTAATAATAGAATTGCTTCAAGTGGATGTTGAGGATGGTATTCAATTTACATTTCAAAAAATAGAACCTATTAGAGAAGATGATGTTTACAATAATTTTCGTGTACACGTTAAGGCGGCTTATGGGAAAATTGATGCCCCGATGAAAATAGATATTACAACAGGTGACAGCATAACTCCAGCAGCGATTAATTATTCTTATCGTTTGCTGTTTGAAGATAAAGCTGTTCCAGTTATGGCTTACAGCATAGAGACGATTCTTGCTGAAAAATATGAGACAATTATTCGTAGAAATATTGGAACTACACGAGCCAGAGATTTTTATGACTTATATGTATTGTTTAAGATCAAATTTGAAGAAATCCAAATGCAAATATTTAAAATGGCAGTAGAAAATACGGCAAGAAAAAGAGGATCTTTAGAAGAAATGGAAGATTGGATGGAAATTTGCGAAGACATTAAGCAGGAACCTGCACTTGAAAAGCTTTGGCTCAATTATCAAAATGAAAACCAATATGCAGAAGATATAAGCTTTAAAGATATAGTAGACAACTTGATAGAAGTAGCAAATTATTTAAATAACTGAAATACTTAAGTTTTGTAAAACTAAATACATTGATTTACAAAGATACTCAATCAAGAGTGTCTTTTTCTATGCAGTAAATTAAGAGAGTTCAAATTTGAAGGCAGTTTTTAGCAAACTCAGAACAAGTTCCTCGTAAGAGGGACTGTCCCTAGCCAACAGTCCTACCATAGGTTTTGGGACGCATAGTGAAATGGCAGCTAAAGTCACTCGAGAAGTAAGAAAAGTATCCAAAAAACCTATTATCATTAAATTAACACCTAATGTGACTAATATTACTGAGATTGCAAAAGCAGTAGAGGCAGAAGGCGCAGATGCAGTATCGCTTATTAATACGTTCTTGGGTATGAGAATAGATGTGCATAAGAAAAAGCATGTGCTTTTTAATAAGATGGGGGGGCTTTCGGGACCAGCTATTAAGCCTGTAGCTGTGAGAATGGTTTATCAAGTAAGAAGAGCGATTAGCTTACCGATTATAGGACTTGGCGGTATTATGACTGGTGAAGATGTTGTTGAGTTTATTATGGCGGGCGCAGATGCTGTGTCGGTGGGGACGGCTGCTTTTGTAAACCCGGCAGCACCTGTAATGATTAAGAAGGAGCTTGTAGCGTATATGGAGAGGTATGGTTTTAAGACGCTTCAAGAGGTTAGGGAGGCGTTTTTGGATTGATAGATGTAGGCGGTATCAAGTGGGGCCGCAAGATGATTTTAGTATTCTCCAGTTGCTGATTCCGTGTTTCTAAAAATTTAAGCAGTTTTTTTTACCTAAAATAAGTGCATTTCTTATTTTAGGTTATGAACGGTCGAAACTCGCGGCTTAATAAATTTGTATACAAATTTATTAAGTGCTGCTCAAACAGTCTCCCTAAGAACCATTTTAAAAAACTGCTAAGATTTTCTTTACGAAACACTCCATAGGCAACTTCCGAATACTAAAATCACTTGCTAACCATCGATGTGAGGCTAAATCTATTTCAGATGTAAAAACCGCTAGCTAGAGGTTTAGAACGATAAAGACAGATTAATCTAGCGTTAGTACACAAGATAGTAAGTGAAAAATAGGGAGGTTTTTTGTGTGAGCTATAAAAAGGAGTTTATTGAGTTTATGGTAAGAGCAGGTGTGCTTACCTTTGGAGATTTTACGACTAAAAGTGGTCGTAAGACGCCGTATTTTGTAAATACGGGCAATTATAAGACAGGTTATCAAGCTGCAAAGCTTGGGGAGTTTTATGCAAGCTGTATACGTGAGAATATTAAGGGGAATATTGATGCGCTATTTGGACCTGCGTATAAGGGGATTCCGCTGTCAGTAGCTGCAGCGATTGCTTTATCTAATAAATATGATCAAGATGTTAACTATTGCTTTAATAGAAAAGAAGTAAAAGATCACGGAGAAGGTGGCTCGATGGTGGGTTATAAGCTAAAAGATGCTGATAAGGTTGTTATTATTGAAGACGTTATTACAGCAGGAACAGCCATTAGAGAATGTCTCCCTGTTTTAAAGGCAGCAGCTGACGTGGAAATAGCAGGACTTATTATTTCTGTAGACCGTATGGAAAGAGGGACGCAAAATAAAACGGCGATCCAAGAGATCTACGATGAATTTGGTATCACAGCTTATCCTATTGTAACGGTAAGAGAAATTATAGATACGCTTCATAATGTGCCAGTGGATGGCAAGGTTGTTATAGATGATGCAATGAGAGCAAGAATGGAAGCCTATCTTGAAGAGTATTGCGTAAAATAAGTATTTGTAGATAGATATGTTTCTATATATGACACAAGTCTCTTATTATACAACTCTCATTCAGAATAATCCAGAATGGGAGGTTTGTTCTTCATCTTTTCATAACGCACATTGGTGTAACTTTGATGTAAAAATTTATATATAGGAATAGCAGAGCATCTAATCCTCAGAATGGTGATAGGTGCTTTTTGTTATACAGAAAAGGTTGTTGATATATATGGAATTCAAATATTATTGACATACAGTAGAAAGAGTATTAGAATAGTATTAGAAAGTATTAGTATTGTCAGAAGAAAGGAATCAAATATGCTTACTGAAGGGTTGAACGTTGAATATAAGAGAGAATATGTGGAAGACATTAAGAAAACGGTAATTGCTTTTGCAAATACAAACGGTGGAAAGCTTTATATTGGCATTGAAGATGGAGGGAACGTAATAGGTGTTCCTAGTTGTGATAACACAATGTTAAAATTGACTAATGCCATTAGAGATTCTATTAAACCGGATATTACTCTTTTTACTACCTGTGAAATAAAGGTTATGGAAGAAAAAATGGTCATAGTATTAACGGTTCAGAAAGGCACGGGATGTCCGTACTATTTATCAAGCAAAGGAATTAGACCAGAAGGTGTTTATATTAGACAAGGAGCATCCTCAGTACCTGCAACTGCAACTGCAATTCTAAAAATGATTAAAGAAACGGACGGGGAAAACTATGAAGAAATTCGCTCGTTAAATCAAGAACTCAATTTTGACACTTTGCAAAAAGAATTTGAAGTCGCAAATGTGAAATTGGAGCTCGTACAAATGAAAACACTTCATATTATTGGCGAGGACGGCTTATACAGCAATTTAGGATTACTATTGTCGGAGCAATGTGTTCATACGGTTAAACTAGCTGTTTTCGAGGGAACAAGCAAAGAAATTTTTAAAGATCGTTATGAATTTTCTGGTTCTTTGTTTAAACAATTAAAAGAAGTTTATTCATCAATAGACCGTTATAATCGAACGCGTGCTGAATTTAATGGTTTAAGGAGAATAGATATAAGAGAATATCCTATAACAGCAGTTAGAGAAGCACTTCTTAACTCCATCGTTCATCGAGATTATTCATTTAGTGGAAGCACGTTAATCAGTATCTTTGATGATAGAATTGAAATTGTAACGATCGGTGGTTTGATTAAAGGTATTTCAAAGGAAGATATTTTATTAGGTGTATCAATTTTGAGAAATAAAAATCTTGCGGATATATTTTATCGCTTAAAACTTATTGAAGCTTATGGTACAGGTATGCCAAAAATAATGGAAAGCTATGATAAATATACAGTTCTACCCAAGATTGAAATAACGGATAATGCTTTTAAAATTACTTTGCCAAATACCCTCATTTCAAAAGATGTTCCAAAGCAAGAAATATTCTTTAATGATAATGAACAACGCATATTAGATATGTTCATTACAAATGATACCATAAAAAGAAAAGATATTGAAAAAGAATTATCTATTTCACAGCCTATGGCGATAAAGTTGCTTAAAAGTTTGTTGAATAAATCAGCCATTGAAAAGTTGGATAATGGAAAAAATATACGGTATAAATTAATAACTTAAAAAAACAGACGAAAAGAGGTTTGTCATGTAAGGTATTATGTTATTGAAACTATATATGTTTATATTTGAGGAAACAGCGCATGAAGACGTGTTTTCTCAACAGTAGAAGTCAAAGATATCTAAAGAAATTAGTTTTAAGAAATATGCCCTACCACTAAGGAATCACAAGGATTTGGCCACATCATTATTGTCTGCTCAACGCAGGTCGAAAGACATCAATGCTGTCCTCACGGCCCACGTTAACTATTGTTTTAATAGAAAAGAAGTTAAAGATCACGGAGAAGGCGGCTCGATGGTGGGTTATAAGCTAAGAGATGCTGTAAAAATGAAGAAAATCAATAAAAGATACCAACTGGGACAGAGTGTTCTGGTTGGCTTTTTTTCTTTTGATCCTTTTTAGATAGTAGATGGAAAAATCATATGATAGAATGTAGATAAATTGTGGATACAACTTTTAATAAATTAAGAAGATAAAGGGGAATTTCTAGTACAGATTATTTATATAATCTTCATTGCATTAAAATACACCTAATGCAATGATTCTTCCCTAAATATTTGATATATTTGTAACGAGGAGGTGAGGTTATGGATTGGCAGAAGTGCATGAACCAAGCACTTGATTATATTGAAAACAATCTATCTTGTGATATCGATTATTATGTAGCGGCAAAGATCATGAACTGCTCGGAGTGGGAATTTCGCCGAATTTTTTCTTTCTTAGCTCAAATTCCATTGTCCGAATATATTCGTCGCAGGCGATTAGCTATGGCTGCAATAGATATTAAAAAGGGTGAAAAAATAGTTGATGTTGCTATACGCTATGGATATGAATCTCAAGCAGCTTTTTCAAGAGCATTCAGTCGATTTCACAAAATAGCGCCATCTTTGGCTAGGGACGAGGGGGTGGTTCTAAAAACATTTCCACGCCTGAGCTTTAAACTGATATTAATGGAGGGAAACGGTATGAAAAATAATCCTAATCATAGAACTAACATTATAGGTGCTGGCGAAGTTGGTTATGCTATTTCGGTTAATATGGACAAGAACAACATTCATAAAACTAACAGTTCTTTTTGGGACACTAAAGGAAACGATATTATAGGTACAACTGCACTTCCTAAGTATGGAGCATTTGTTTCAGAGGAAAAATGTCATCTTTTTGGCGATGTATCAGGGAAAAAGTTGTTAGAAGTAGGCTGCGGAACCGGGCATTCTCTAAAATATCATGGAGACCGCAAAGCTTCTGAACTATGGGGGATAGATATTTCTGAAAAGCAAATAGAAAAAGCTAGGGAATATTTATCATTGTATGGTTTTTCTGCAAAATTGATCTGTTCACCAATGGAAGAAGACTGTGGAATACCTGTAGATTATTTTGACTATGTTTATTCGATTTACGGTGTGGGTTGGACTACTGACCTTGAAAGTACTTTTTGCAGGATTGCTTCTTATATAAAAAAAGACGGTGTATTTATTTTCAGTTGGTCTCACCCAATACATAAATGCGTTGCTATCGAAAATGATTGGCTTTCTTTTAAAAAAAGTTATTTTGATGAATCTTGGTATTCTGTATCTCTTGAAGGAGGTGCAATATCTTTATCGGATCGTAAACTATCAACTTATATCAATGCATTAACAAAAGCAGGATTTCTCATTGAAGAAATGATTGAAGAGTCTGATGATGAGATTATTCAATTATATAAGGATAGTGATTTTGCTAAAAAAGCCAAAATGCTTCCTGTAACATTTGTAATCAAAGCAAGAAAATTATAGCAATTAAAAAAGTTGTTTTTTACATTTAGTGGAATGCTTTTCCTACTATTTAATTTAGTTGATTTTTTGAAAGGCTGGAAATTGAAATGAAGATTGAAAGATTACTTGGAATAACGATATATTTGCTTAACCATAAAAGGGTAACAGCTCAAACATTAGCTATACGTTTTGAAGTATCGACTAGAACTATAATGAGAGATATTAATACGTTATCATTAGCAGGAATTCCTATCGTTACTATGTATGGGGCAGAGGGAGGATATGAAATACTTGATTCATTTAAAATGGAACGTCAATTAGCTAATAAGAATGACTATTCATACATAATTACCGCATTAGAAGGATTACAGTCTGCATTTGACCATAAGGAGTTGAATGATACATTAGAAAAAATGCAAGCAATATATCCAGTGTCTAATTTGGAGATGGTGCTGGATTTTGGTGTGCTCAAAGAAAATGAAAATACTAATAAAAAATTAGTTATTCTACAGCAGGCAATTAATAGACGGAAAAAGATATTGTTCTTATATACTAACGCAGAAAATGAACAGAAAGAACATGAAGTTGAACCAGTTGCTACGATGTATAAGTGGTATAATTGGTACCTATTATGCTATTATCCCAAATATAATGACTATCGAATATTTAAGATTGTTAGAATGGAAGAGATAGCGATTACGGAACAGACAAATAGTAAGGTACATAGTGTGAGTGAAGCGAAAAGAATGTGGGAGGAATCCAAAGAAAAACAAAATGTTATTAGGGTTAAGTTATTATGTAAGAAAATAATAAAATCTAAGTGTACAGAGTATCTAAATGGTACTATAACAGAAGAATTCCAAAATGGAGACTTTATTTACGAATTTCTTGTTCCGGAGAATGAGCATTTTTGGTATGGAACTATTTTAGCATTTACTAATAGAGTAAAAATCATTGAGCCCACTAGTTTAATCGATAGAATTAGATTTGATTGTAATGTAATATTAGAACAATATAAAGAAGTGTGACATACAGGTGTCATACTTCTTTTGCTATATTTGTTACAAAAGGAGGTAATAGTGAGAAAGAGTTTTTAGAGTGGTATATTATGCCAAAGATACAAAGCATAGGAGTTTTATGGAACAAAAGAGCTGGTGCTTGGCAAGGACATTATTATGCATAAGTAGGAGGAAAATTATGAGTAGTATTAGAAGATATAATGTAAATGAGGAATATGCATATTCAGAAATAGTTGAAGCTAGAGACTTTGTTTTTCTTAATTTTTGTGTGGGTAATGTAGGCGCTTCAATTGAAAATCAGGTTAATGGTGCATTAGATGATATGGAAAATCGTTTAGTAAAATTAAATTTAACCTTACAAAATGTAGTTAAAATAGATGTACTATTAAAGGACGCATGGAATATTCCAGTTATGGAAAAGGTGTTTAAGCAACGGTTTAAAGGTACATATCCTGCTAGAAAAACAATTCAGACAGAGTTTGCTCATATAGGGGGGCCGGACGGCCTACATGTGCAAATTGATGCAATTGCATATAAAAAATAAAATAGTAAAGGTAAAATGATGATGGATAATAAGGAAATATTACAAGGTATAGGATATTGTGGACTTGTATGTATGTTTTGCAATGGATGTGATAGCTGCAGGGATAAAGACCAAGGAATTCAGGTAGAAGAAATTGAATGCTACCATAAAAGATGTGCGATGATGAGCGATTTGAATGGGTGTTGGGAGTGCGAAAAATTCCCTTGCAGTGCAGGCAATATGTTTAATAATATTAGAGTTAGAACTTTTGTGCAATTTATTAAAGAAGAGGGGATAGAAACTTTTATAAAATGTATTATGAAAAATCAACAGAACGGAATTAAATATGGGGAAGCAAATGAGTATGATAAAGTTTCAACAGGTATAGAGGTATTTGAATTATTGAATAAGGGAAAAAATTATAATTAAGTACGTGATTATAAAGGCTTGTTTTAAAAATAACTAGGTTTTATGGAGGGGTAAGTCATTAAAATCATTTCGCAAAAGTCCCCCAAGTGCTATGTAGTACTATAAACAAGTATCCACGTACGTGGAGACAGTCATAAAGCTAAGTAGAGATAGGCTGAAATCTTGAGTTTATAAGGGGTTGGAAATTGATATTGCTTTATTACTGAGACAATATGATTGAGGAAATATAATATTTAGATATGATCAAGAGCATTGGGTCTTAGAGATAAGATTGGGTGCTTTTTGTTATATATAAAAATGGAATGGTTTGCTAAATTGTATGGAATAATAAAACAATAGAGAGTATAGTAGAGTTACATCTGGCTTAAGTGAATGAAGGCCATACTAATTTTGATTATTTTAAGTTTAATTATACAGGCCAGAATATGCTGTTTGTAGTGTCTGCTTTCATAACATAGTATCACTTTGCTCTACAGAGATAAAAGTAAAGGAATAAAGGGGTGAATGTTGTAGATAATAAAACCAAGTGAGGATTCATTGTTTACAAACGTGCTTTAAAATAGTGAAATTAAAGAATATAAGTAAATATTTTATAAGATAAATGAGGTAGATATGACAGTTATTATATATGCCATTGTGTATAGAAGAAGAGAATATTGTAAATTAATATAAAAAATTTAAAATGTATTCAGACCAAATCGTTGAGAAATAGTGATGATAGATACATTAAAGGAAGGAGTATTTGTGATGTTGGTATCACATCTTAGAGAAGTACTGAAAGGATATAAAGAAGAGGATTTGAGATTACTTATACTAGAAATGTATAAGTCTATGCCTAAAAAGTTTCGTGAAGACAAAGATATTGATCTATTGCTTCAGGATGTTGAGGCATACATGGGCAGAGGTAAGATTGAGCGCACACAGGAGATACAAAAAGATATAGAGCATTTAAAGACGGAAATCGACTTGTTTGTTGATTATGCCTATAAGCAGTATTACTTTGCTCCCAATAGTTTTGTCCATAAGAAAGACAGACCCAAATGGAGATTTAAGGTCAAAGCATATATCAAGGACCTACAGACTATTCCAGTAGAAAGTCGTGAGGGAAAAACGTCGACGGATTTGCTGGAAAAGTTTTATAAGATGTTGGACTATGCCTGTAGTTATTATATTTTTAATACAGATAATCCTTTTAGATCTGTTGGAATAGAACAAACGACGTTCCTTGATATGATTATCGCTAGAAAATTAGGGAGTGGTATAAGTAAAGAATCAGTAAAGTCAGTTGTTGCGCTGGTTATTAATAGCGGAGTTGATAGGGAAACGCTGCACTCATCTTTGATTTGTGTATTGATAAAGAATCTCAAAACTTCCGATTATAAAGAAATTGCTATTGAGCAGTGTATGGCTTTAAAAACAGAATTGGAAAAAAACAATTCATCAAAGAAAACACGGAATGCAGATTTTTCTGAGTACCAGAGAAAAGAGAGGCTTAATAACTTGACAGAAATGGTTTTCAGGATAAATATAGTATTATGTGAGTATGAAAAAGCCATTGATTATTTTAACAAGAATCATATTGAACGAAATAAAGAAATTTCCTTATATATATTACTAGAGCTATTGCTTGAATATAAACTTAAAGAATATTGGTTAAAGGAATATGACGATGCCATAAAAAGAGGAGTCATACCTCGGAAGTCATTGCAGAAAACTTATATGTATATACAAGAAAATGACAAATTACCGGAGTGGGTGTACGAGTAAGTGGTTTATCTAAAATGTTTTGTGTGCGTCTTTTTATGAAAATCTGTGATGATATCGCAAAAAGATTACTTTAAACTTGGAGGTGGATAATATGGTTGAACCATCAAAATTAAAACAAGTATCTAATAAAGTGGAAAATGAAAATTACGCTTTTAGAGCCTATTTGAAAAATCATGCAGACCTTGATCAATTGGACAAGCAGTTTTTGGAGTTGCACAATGAATTGTTTTTAAACTACGACTGTAGCAAATGCAGAAACTGTTGTATTGAGTACTCAGCAAGCTTTGAAGAGGAAGAGTTAAGTCAAGTTGCATCTTTTCTCAATATGACAGAAGAGGAGTTTCGAGATAAGTATATTGAAAATACCTTTGGAGGGTTTGAACTTAAGGCAACTCCATGCTGTTTTCTGAAAGAAAATGGTACATGTGAAATTGAAGCTTGTAAGCCTGAAAGTTGCAGAAGTTATCCATTTACAGACAAGCCTGAAAGATTGTTAAGCTTATCAAGTATTGTTAATTCAGCAAGTATTTGTCCGGTTGTATTTGAAATGCTTGAAAGATTAAAACAAGAATATAGGTTTAAGAGAAGAAATAAATACTAAATTTCTTAATTTTTAACGACACTACCGCACCTTGTTATACCAAGGTTTGAAGAAGTGGATTATTATTGTAAAAAAGACATGGTAGCATTAGGGTGGTCAAATCACTTTAAAGGGATAATTATATGAAGTCTTACACTTTAACCCGCGATATGCGTTCATAGGAACATATCAAGGGTATATTTTTGAGTGAAAAGAGGACTTGAATTTAGTTAGAGTTGAGTTGATAGATTAGATGTAATTATTTTATTTAGTTAATATGACATGGTGTTGTCGTATTATATTTGTTATAATGATAACAGGTGGTGAGTAGATTGCAGATGAACCGGCTTTTTGAAATTGTATACGTATTATTGAGCAAAGGTAGAGTAACAGCAAAAGAGCTGTCAGAGCGCTTCGAAGTATCTCAACGCACTATTTACAGAGATATAGATGCGCTTAGCGTCGCAGGCATTCCCGTATATACTGAGAAGGGCAAAGGCGGAGGCATCAGTCTACTCCCTGGATTTACTCTGAATCAATCTCTATTAACTGAAAAAGAACAAGAAGAGATTATTTCTGCCCTACAAGCGTTAGAAGCGGTTAAACCCAAGGAAATGACTCAGGCTTTAACAAAACTATCAGCTGTTTTTAACACAAAGGCAGTCAATTGGATTGATGTGGATTTTTCCGATTGGGGTCGTGAAGACAATGAATTATTTAGCAAACTGAAGACAGCGATATTTGATAAAATCGTTGTAGTATTCGATTATTATAGTGCAAAAGGAGAAAAAACAAATCGAAGTGTTGAACCGATGCAGTTGTTTTTCAAGCATCGGGCGTGGTATTTAAAAGGATTTTGCCTTTCGCGTCAGAATATACGACTATTCAAGCTGACAAGGATGAAAAACTTGATATTTACAGAGCAGTGTTTTAATGAAAGAAGTTCTTCGATGATCTTAAGTGAAGCGTTACAGAATGAAAAAAACTACAACTATATAGAATTGAGATTGAAAATTGCTCCAGAAATGGCTTATCGCGTTTATGACGAGTTTGAACCTCACAATATAAAAAAACTATCGGACGGCAATTTCATTTCAACTGTTGTTTTCCCAGAGGACGAATGGATGTATGGTTATATCATGTCATTTGGAGACTATATTGAGGTGCTTGAGCCTGTGCATATACGTGAGTTTATTCAAGAAAGATTGAAAAAAGCTTTAAAAAAATATATCTAATATGACACTATGTTGTCATATTAGATAGTTTATAATCTAGATAAATAATGATAAGGAGTGATTACCAATGGAAGAGAAGTATTGTCAGTGTTGTGCTATGCCGATGGGTGATACGAATGAAATGTATGGAACAAATTTAGATGGAACCAAGAATGAAGATTATTGCAAGTATTGTTACATGGACGGGGCATTTACATCAGATATTTCTATGGAAGAAATGATTGAAGTTTGCGTTCCCCACATGGTTTCTGCAAGTTCTGGCATGAATGAGGATGAGGCCAGAAAAATGATGAAGGAGTTCTTCCCAACATTAAAACGCTGGAAAAAAGTATAATTACTAAGTGGGCATAGATGTATTTCTATGCCTTCTTGGTTTTAAAAAAGGAGGGTATCAAGATGTGTGATAACTATATTAACGTGGAAATGGATAACATTGCTAAAGAGCATCTATGCTGTGCAATTACTGATAAGAAACATCAGGATGGTGTTTGTGTGAAGCGGTCTTGGTTAGCTGAAAGAATACCAGAAGGGCATGTTTTTAGAAAACTTGATGCTAAAGGAAAGGTGTTTATAGAATACGCTCCATTGGAAACTGCGTGGGTTCCTGTTAATGGTGAGAACTACATTTATATATATTGTTTTTGGGTTTCAGGTAGTTTCAAAAGTAAGGGACATGGAAAAAATTTATTAGAGTATTGCATTGAAGATGCGAAGAGGCAAGGGAAATCAGGCATTTGTGTCATTAGTTCAAAGAAAAAAACACCTTTTCTTACAGACAAAAAATATATGCTGAACTATGGATTTGAAGTAGTAGATGAAATTGGAGATTATGAGCTATTGGCGTTATCATTTAATGGCGCAAAACCTACTTTCGCTGATAATGCACGAAAGCAAGAAATTGATACTAAAGAACTTACAATTTATTACTCAAAGCAATGCCCATATATTCCTAACTGTATAGATCAGGTTGAAAAATTTTGCAAAGTTAATCATATTCTTTTAAACCTGATTACGATAGATACTTTAGAAAAAGCTAAATCTGTCCCAGGCGTATTTAATAATTATGCAGTATTTTATGAAGGAAGGTTTAAAACTCTGCATTTACTGAATGAAGGGTATTTGAAAAAGAAGATTTTAGTGTAGCTCATGACAAATTATAAAGCATACAAAACAATTCTGTCAAAAAAGAATAATATACATATATTGCAATTCCTGAAGTCTGAAGATGGAAGAGTGATTTAACTTGGATAGTGCATTAATTCTTAAAATGAAAATAGATTGTGGGATAGAGCTTAACGAAGAGACCATAGACCACAGACTACAGACCACTATTACACCAACCTATGTTACTGAAGATGTTGAAAGAAAACTATTATATAGATCACATAGGCACACAGAGAAAGCTGCTAGGAAAAATACTTGACAATAAAAAAGATACTTGGTATATTTTCGGTAGTAAACATATGAGGAGGAATACTAATGTACAAAAATGGTTTAACAATCTGGTACAGTGTAAAGGACATTGAGGTTACAAAAGAATTTTATACTAATAAACTTGGCTTTGAGCTGTATTTCCACGATAAGGATGGAGGAAATGTGATTATGTGCACAAATACAACTGATTGTACGATCGGTTTTTCCTGTGCTGATGAAGTAGTGCCATCCACTTCTTCAATGGTTTTCGAGGTAGAAAATATTGAAAAGGCTTATGAGATGCTAAAGAACAGAGGTGTGGAATTCATAGGTGGTATTGAAACGGTTCCAGGTATGGCTAAGCTGGCAACCTTTGTTGACCCAGATGGACATAGTCTGATGTTGTCTGAGACATTTGAAGGAGAAGAGTACTGTTAATATGGAACAGAGATGGAAGTTCCTTTTAGAGCTTTCAAAAGATATATCAGGAAGATGGACCATTCCCATTTTGCTATCAATAAGCTTGAATGGCGACAGGTTTACTCCTTTACAGACTAAAACGGGAGCTGCACCAGCCAGGTTAAGCGAGAATCTGAAAAGAATGTGCCAAGCAGGACTGATAAAACACATATCGCCCTATGAAAGACGTCATCCATTGCTTCCAGAATATATTCTTACTGAGAAAGGAGTGCTGTACAGAGAAGCGGCTATTGCAATCAACAAAGCCGCTGAAAGGATTAATAGCGTCGATCTGCTGTACAAACAGTGGAACCTGCCAATAATGTTTTCTATACTTAACAACAAGGATAGATTCCAGGAAATAAAAAATGAGTTACAGATTATTACACCAAAAATGCTTTCTGGTAGGCTTTCGATGCTGAAGGAGCAAAATATGGTTGATAAAGCTATACTATCTGTAACACCAATTATTTCTAGCTATTCCCTGACAGGCATGTCTTATAAGCCCATAAAGAACTTGGCCGCTGATATTTTATCAATAATATGAGGGATAATAGACCATGGGGACATGCTTGCATTCATAACATTTGTTTTAAAATATATGAACATAGGAAATTTCGTAATAATCGATGATTTAGTATTAGTTTTGAAGGACGATTGCATAGTGAATAAGTGAATATATATGTGGCAGAGTTTTTAGATCAACTTAAACGACCTATAGACTCTGCCTCTTTTTTATGCTAAAAATCAGAAAGAGAAGAACGATGAGGTTGTATTCAAATACCTAAGTGCAGTAGAAAAATACTAAATACTTATTGCGTTTGGTGACACAGAACTTAAATTTTATTTGTATTGACAATCTCTACAAATAGTTATAAACTAATAAGGAACGGAGGTTCCTTATTATGCAGGTTCTTAAGGATGAAATAAAAAATAAAATAATTTCTGTAGCTGAGGATGTTTTTTATCAAAAAGGATTTGAGCAATCCACTATGCGCCAAATAGCCAGTGCTGTGGGTATAAGTGTTAGTAACTTATACTTATATTACAAAAACAAGGAGGATATCTTCTATAGTGTAATGGATGGGTTTTATCGTTATTTAATTAAAGATATTATGCATTTATTAGATCATGATGACAAGGAGATTATTTCAGATGTTGAAATAAGGAAAATGGTAGAGAAGATGATTCTTGCTGATCAAAGGAAATTTATTATCCTCGCCGAAAAAAGTCAGGGAACAAAATATGAAGGATTCAAGAAACAGTTAATTGATTTGCTTTATCAGCACATGAAAGAACAAGTCAATTGGGAACTTGTTCAGGATACGTTCATACTTTTTATTTTAGCTAAAAGCTTTATTGAAGGAATTATTGAAATTGCAAAAGACTTCAAGAGCAAAGCATCACTTAAATACAGTATCCATACATTGTTTGAGTATCATAAACGAGGTATGGAGCAGCTAATCTAATTTTTTTTGCATCAAAAAGGAACACAAGTTCCTTAATGAAATATTATGATGAAAGGTAGTGTAAAGTAATTTATGAAAAAACAAATTAAAAAGATAGTTACACTAAACTTCTTAAAAACAGATTTTCAAGAGTCTAGAAGAGATTTTTAGACACAAGAAATAAACCTTCCGATCAAGGCTTTTTGATCTCAGAAG
>CAKZUB010000077.1 GCA_937921505.1 uncultured Clostridia bacterium
ACAATCTAATATTTCTGGTGGCGATGCGACTAGGGGACACACCCGTTCCCATACCGAACACGTAGGTTAAGACCTAGTCGGCCGATGGTACTTGCTTGGAGACGAGCCGGGAGAGTAGGTGGCTGCCAGATTACATAAAAAATAACCTCTGCCTATGCGGAGTTTTTTATAATATGCGGGTGTAGTTCAATGGTAGAACACCAGCCTTCCAAGCTGGTCACGTGGGTTCGATTCCCATCACCCGCTTAACCAAATAAAAGAGAGCCATGAGATTTATAATCTCATGGCCTTTTTTATGTCATTTGCCACGTGCATGGAACTTATTACTCTTATTATTATCCAAAAGCCAAGAATAGTCATTGCTCCTACGCTAGAGAGAATAAGTATCCGGAAGATTTATCACGGAGTATTACGTTGTAGCTCCTAGGAGTTCAATTGAACGATATAATAAGTGATAAAATTTAGAATATTAATACAAGTAAGTTGTGGAGGTTTGAGAGACATGGTAAAATATAGATAGAATATGAATGTGATTTTAGATAGATTTTATGTTTTTAACGGAAGTGGGAATTAGAGAACTTGGGGAGGAAAAAAATATGTTATTTATACTTAGGCAAAAAGGAATTAAAGTAGCAGCAAGGAAATTAGGAATATTCTTAGTTACTACAATTGCAATATTAATACTTGCTAACCTTGAAATTATAGAGGAAATTCAGGGATCTATAGAGATAATGCATGTGTCAATAAAGGAGGCATTAATTATTCTTACAATCATTGGAGTTCTTTCTACACTCTACGCCTTTTGTATGTTATTGAGAGCATTTACAGGTACTTACCAAACAAATATTAAAAAATATTTAAAGAAAAATACAAATATACTCATGGAACAAATAGAGACAGACTTTTTAAGGGCAGAGCTCATTGATAAACATATATGGGTTGGACAGCGTTGGACAATTTATTTAGATGGACCAGCTACAAAGATTATTGATAATAAGAGCATTATATGGGTTTATTACAGAGAAAGAACAGAAGTAATAAATGGAGTAACCGCGACATATAGAAACCTTATATTAAATGATAGAGATAAAGAAGTAACTATGATAGACATATCATCACAAAAGGCAGGGAGTCAAATTTTAGAGAACTATAGAAAAAGCCAAAAACATATAGTACTTGGTTATAGCAACGAGATACAGAAAGTCTACATAAATAATTTTAATGAATTTCTAAAATATAGTAATACAAATAATCATAGAGAGATAGTGGGGACGATAGAGTATAAAGCACATAAAATATAAAATTCTCGCCACCTGATTTAAAATAAGGATCCATGAGATAGTTAACTTTCTAAGTCTTGCACGTGCTATATACGTTAAAAGGTTTTTAAAGGCAAATACGATAGGGCATTCCCTAAAGCTAGAGGGAATAATTATCCTTTATACATAGTATATGAACAATGAAGTTGTATAAACCTAGTTAGTTGGATATAATGTAAAGAAGATATACTAATAATGATTAATGGTGGATTGTGAGGTG
The DNA here is from genome assembly GCA_937921505.1 of uncultured Clostridia bacterium. GTDB lineage: Bacteria > Bacillota > Clostridia > Lachnospirales > Cellulosilyticaceae > FMMP01. The sequence continues at coordinate 1,540 of CAKZUB010000077.1, forward strand.
ATTGAGATGAGTAAGGTTATGTTGCAAAATTGCAAATTAGAATTTGAAAAACTATCTAAAGTTATTTCTATAGGGGTTTTTGGTAGTTATCATGAAGAATGTTTTTGTAAAGAACGTAGTGATATTGATGTGATTATTTTAACAAAAAACGAATTGGATTGGCAAGAGGAATTTGAAATAGAAGAGTATCTTCAAACTACTTTACCACAATACTTTTCTCATGAAAACATTCACTATACTTTTATACATGGCTTTAATTATCCCTTTAGCGAACTTTTACTAGCTAGTAAAGATAAAATTATTGTAGATGAAGAAGCTTATCTGGACTATACACTTGGGTATTTGGTATTTAAAAGAGATAGAGAAAATCTTGAGATTATTAGAAATCAAAACTTGAAAGATTTGGAGGGGTATAAAAATGGTGTATTATAAATACAAGAAAGAAAAATTACAGGAGAAGTTCTCTGAAAGCAAAGTTTTCTTAGTTAAGATTAGGGAGTGTATCAAAAGAAATCCTAATAGTAATGATGATATTATAGATGAAGCAATGATATCCTATTTTAATTCTTTTTGTGAATTTATTATAGATATATGTGAAACCTACTTAGTTACTACGGATAATTATATCCCTAACAAATCAGGTCCTGAAATTATTGAATTAGTAAGTCATTTTGAGTTTATTTCTCTAGAAGATTCAAAAAAGCTTCAAAATATAGTGAAGCTAAGGAATAGATATACCCATGATTATTATCAAAGAAAATTAGCAAGAGAAAGAATATTAAAGCTATGCAGAAATGAATTAAAAACGCTAGAGCTATTTTTAGAAATATCAACAGAGAAAATTATCTTAGTACTAAAGGAAAGTAAAGAAAGTAATTAGATTCATAAAATGATAAAATATAGAGTATGTTTTAAATAAAATTGTAGACGTTTTGGCATACTAACTGTATAAATCTAAATAAATGGAGCCTACTTGATATCATATGAAAATATGAAGTTAAGTAGGCTCTTAATTTAAGTAAAAATCGATAAAAATTTCATTATATGAAACTATAAATCATAAAATGAAATTTATATTGACTGTATATATAGGTTAAGGTATAATGATTTTATAAGAAATGCAGTTTCATATAATGAAAAAAGAGAGGGTTTTGAGTATGGATATTCGTTATGGTGCCAATCAAAAAGACGCTAAATATTACACGACAGAGGAACTAAGAGAAGAATTCTTAGTTGAGAGCTTATTTGTAGCAGGTCAAAAAAATATGGTTTATAGCCATATTGACAGAATTATTGTTGGAGGCGTAACACCTACAGATCAAGCGATTGAACTTGCAGATGATGTAGATACAATAAAAGAACTCGGAACAAATTCTTTTCTAGAAAGAAGAGAACTTGGTATTGTTAACATTGGCGCTCCAGGTAAAGTGATCGTTGATGGTGTAGCGTATAATGTAGGCAATAGAGATGCTTTATATGTGGGAAAAGAAACAGCTAAAGTAGAATTTATAAGTGATGATGCAGCAAGTCCTGCTAAGTTTTACTTAAATAGTGCCCCTGCACACACTGCATATCCAACAAAACATGTCAGCATGAAAGATGCTAAAAAAGTTGTTTTAGGAGATCAAGCTACTGCAAATAAAAGAACAATCTTTCAACTGCTTCACCCAGATGTTTTGCAGAGTTGTCAGTTAATGATGGGACTTACAATGTTAGAAGAAGGAAGCGTATGGAATACAATGCCTTCACATACACATGAAAGAAGAATGGAAGTTTATTTGTACTTTGATATAGCAGATGATTCTGTTGTATTCCATTATATGGGAGAGCCTACCGAGACTCGTCATATTGTTATGAAAAATGAGCAAGCTGTTATTTCGCCAAGTTGGTCTATTCACTCAGGATGTGGCACAAAGAACTATACATTTATATGGGGAATGGTCGGAGAAAACAAAACATTTGATGACATGGATCATATTAAAACAACAGATTTAAGATAATAAAAACTTTTAAGGAGAGATAAATATGAATAATATATTAGATAATTTTTCATTAGATGGTAAAGTGGCTATTGTAACAGGAGCGTCTACTGGTCTTGGTCAAGGCATTTCATTAGGTCTTGCTAGTGCGGGAGCGACTATAGTAGGTGTTGATTACGTGGAAATGCCAGAAACAGAAGAAAAAGTTAAAGCATTAGGGAAAGACTTCTTAGGCATAACAGCTAACCTGCTTACAATAGAACCTATACAAGGGATTATTGATCAGGCAGTGGCGAAGTTTGGCAAGGTTGATATACTTATAAATAATGCGGGAATCATCAGACGTTGTGATGCGATAGATTTTACAGAAAAGGATTGGGATGATGTTATGAACATCAATATCAAAACAGTATTTTTCTTCTCACAAGCTGTTGCAAAACAATATATTAAGCAAAATAGTGGAGGTAAAATTATCAATATAGCTTCTATGTTATCTTTCCAAGGTGGCATTAGAGTACCTTCCTATACATCTAGTAAGAGTGGGGTTATGGGTGTAACAAGAGCACTTGCAAATGAATGGGCAAAACATAATATTAATGTTAATGCTATTGCACCAGGATACATGGAGACTAATAATACAACAGCTCTAAGAGAAGATGTAGATAGGAATAAGAGTATACTAGAAAGAATACCAGCTAGCAGATGGGGAATACCAGCAGATGTAGCAGGGCCAGCGGTATTTTTAGCATCACAGGCTGCAGACTATATCAATGGATACACTGTAGCAGTAGATGGTGGTTGGTTAGCAAGATAAATAAGAATAAGCAAGTATTAAACAAGACTGACAAAACGATTTTGTCAGTCTTGTTGTTTAAGATCAGTTATTATATAATAGTAGATAAAATAGACTTGCATAGAAGGTTGAAAGCAAAAATCTTGTGATATGCAATGGGTTTAAATATGATAAAGAAAGATGGATTATACGATGGCTAAAGGCACACTACAGACTGTAGATAGAGCATTACAGTTATTAGAGATTGTATCAGAATACCCACAAGGCCTATCCACAAAGGAGTTAGAGGGGTTACTAGAACTTAATAAGGTTACAACCCACAGACTACTTGCAACGTTAGAAAATAGAGGATTTTTAGAAAGGGTAGGAAGTAACTATGTTATAGGACTTAAAATGGTGGAGTTAAGTAGCATGAAGCTTAATAACATAGAGCTTAAAACAGAAGCATCACCCTATCTTAGACAGCTCGTAGGTGTTTTAAAACTACCAGTACAGATGGCTATTCGTGATCAAACAGAGGCTATTTTTATAGAAAAGATTCATACTGTTAATAGTCTAAGGATGTATTGCCAAATAGGAAAGAGAATTCCCTTATATTGCTCTGGTGTGGGCAAAGCTTTGCTTTTGCAAGAAGAAGATGAAACTATCCTAGCCAAACTTTCTAAAGTGAATTTTGAAAAATTTACACCGAATACTTTAGAAACACCTGGACAAGTTTTAGAAGAAATTAAAATGGCAAGAGAAACTGGATATGCTATAGATAATGCTGAACATGAAAATGATATTTTTTGTATAGCAGCACCTATTTACGACTATAGAGGAAAAATCATAGCGGCCATTAGTATTGCAGGAGAAGGTGAAACCTTTGTACAGCATCCAACAAAAGAGGCTGTAGATCTTGTAAAACAGACAGCTATGGAAATCTCTGTAAGAATGGGATATAGAAATAGAGATAAGCATATAGAATAAACGTATAGCAAAGGGGATCAGCCATAAACTTATGGATAGATCCCCTTTGTGTATTTTTAGAGATAGATATTAAAAATCTAGAGGTAGGTCTATGATTTTGACCGAGCCTTAGAAAATACATCAAATACGACAGCAGCTAAAAGAACAAGCCCCTTAATACTCATTTGCATATCACTCCCAACCCCGAGTATAGACATACCATTATTAAGAACTCCCATAACCAAAGCCCCTACAATAGCACCTATTACAGTACCAACTCCACCGTATGCAGAAGCGCCACCTATATAACAAGCCGCAATAGCATCAAGCTCAAAGTTAAGACCTGCTTGTGGAGAGGCTGCATTAAGACGAGCGGTGAAGGCAATACCAGCTAGAGTTGCCAAAAATGCCATGTTTACGTAGACTAAAAAGAGAGCTTTATTTGTATTAATACCAGATAACTTAGCTGCTTTTTCGTTACCGCCCATAGCATAAATATAACGTCCAGGAACAGTCTGTGTAGTAAAAATAGAATAAACTAAAACAAGTATACCGATAATGGCAAGGATAATGGGAATCCCCCTATAAAGTGCTAACCAGAAGAAGAATAAATTAATGACAAAGGCAATAAGTATAACTTTAGTCATAAAAAAGATAAAGGGTAGGCTTTCAAAATTGTATTTTTGTTTCTCAGTTCTGTTTTTAATCTCTATTAAAATATAGATAATAGAAATAATAATACCTATGAGTACTGATGTAACATTTAGGTTGGGGCCAAGAAAACTGAAAATATCTGGAATAAAGCCAGAACTAATGAATGTAAAGCTATCTGGAAATGGAGAAAGTGTTAAGCCTTGTAGAATGGTAATCGTAAGACCTCTAAAGAGTAACATGCCAGCAAGCGTTACAATAAAAGCAGGTATACGTATGTAAGCAATCCAAAAGCCTTGCCAAATGCCAATAAGAAGACCTATTATAAGACAAATAACAATTGCAAGAGATACATTCATTTTCATATTAACAACCAAAGTTCCCATGATAGAACCGATAAAAGCACATACTGAGCCTACAGAAAGGTCTATGTTTGCACTTGATACAATACAAAGGGTCATACCTATTGCAAGTATAAGTACATAGGCATTTTGAAGAACTAGATTTGATACATTCATAGGTACCAAAAGAATACCGTGAGTTGTAATTTGAAAGAAAATCATAATAACTATGAGAGCAATAAGCATCCCATATTGTCTTATGTTATTTTTAAATAAACTTGATATATTTTTCATTTACATTACCCCCTATTGCTCTGCATAATACATTTCATAATACTTTCTTGGGAAGCCTGGCCCTTATCAAGTTCACCTACAAATCTGCCTTCATTCATAATATAGACTCTATCACAAACACCCAGTATTTCTGGAAGCTCAGAGGAGATCATGATGATGGATTTACCCTCATCAGCCAGCTTATTGATGATTTCATAAATTTCATATTTAGCACCAACATCTATGCCGCGGGTTGGTTCATCCAGGATAAGAATATCAGGAGCTGTGAAGATCCATTTACCAAGAACCACTTTTTGTTGATTACCACCTGAAAGATTACCAACTTTTTGCAGAATACTTGGGCACTTAACACCTAATTTTTTACGGTATTCTTCAGCCACGCTGATTTCTTTGTTTGCATCTATTAGGAGCTTACCTTTTAATTCCTTGAGGTTTGCAAGAGAAATATTACTTTTAATATCTTGAGCAAGGACTAGGCCAGCTGATTTTCTATCTTCAGTTACATAAGCTAGACCATGATCTATAGCCTCGCGAATGGTATGAAGTACGATTTCTTTGCCGTCTTTTAACATCATGCCACTTATAGACGTACCATAAGCTTTACCGAATAAACTCATAGCAAGCTCTGTTCTGCCAGAGCCCATAAGGCCAGAGATTCCAAGTATTTCACCTTTATGTAGTTTTAGATTAACATTATCGATAACTTTTCTATCAGCTATCATCGGATCATAGACTGTCCAATTTTTGACTTCAAAAGCAATATCACCTATTTTAGAAACATGTTTTGGGAATCTATCTATTAAATCACGTCCTACCATACCTTTAATAATTCTATCTTCACATATAGCTGCTGCGCCTTTTTTTAGTGTTTCTATCGTACAACCATCTCTTAATATGGTAATGTTGTCTGCTACTTTTGATATTTCATTGAGTTTGTGAGAAATTAAAATTGAAGTAATTCCTTCTTGTTTAAGTTCAAGTAATAGTTTAAGTAAGTTGTTAGAATCCTCTTCATTAAGAGCTGCAGTAGGCTCATCAAGTATAAGTAGTTTAACATTTTTTGCGAGAGCCTTTGCAATTTCAACAAGCTGTTGTTTACCGACTCCTATATTTTTAATTAATGTATAAGAGTTTTCATTAAGACCAACTTTCTTAAGAAACTCTGTTGCTTTTATATGTGTTTGTGTCCAATTGATAAAATGATCTTTGGACTGTTCATTGCCTAGAAAGATATTTTCTGCAATAGATAAATAAGGAATAAGAGCAAGTTCTTGGTGTATAATAGCAATACCCATCTTTTCACTATCTTTAATTACTTTAAAAATGCATTCGTTACCTTCAAATATAATATCACCGCTATAAGTACCATGGGGATAAACACCACTTAAAACATTCATAAGCGTAGATTTACCCGCTCCGTTTTCTCCAACGAGAGCATGAATTTCTCCTTTTTCAACTTTTAGATTAACTTGATCAAGCGCTTTAACTCCTGGAAAGAGTTTTGTAATATTTCTCATTTCAAGAATAAATGTGTCCAATTATACCGCCTCCTGATATTGGCCTAATCTAAAACCGAACCCTCTATAGCAGAGCGTTCGGCTTTAAATGATAAGAGCTTATTACTTATTTTAAATCGTCTTCTTTGTAGTAACCGCTATCGATAAGGATTTCTTTGTAGTTAGTTTTATCTGCATAGACAGGGTCACAAAGGAATGAAGGAACTACTTTAGTACCATTATCATAGGTTTTTGTATCATTAACAGGAGCCTCTTTACCTTGAAGAAGTGCATCTACCATTTCAACAACTTTAGATGCAAGCGTTCTTGTGTCTTTAAAGATAGACATAGATTGTTGATCGTTAATCATAGCCATAACATTTGGTTTATCACAATCTTGGCCCGTAATGATAGGATAAGTTTTGCCGCCTGTTCCATAACCTGCATTTTTTAGGGAGGCAACGATACCGATGGCTAAACTATCATTAGGAGATAAAACAACATCAAGTTTTTCACCGTTTGCATATTTAGCTGTAATAAGTGTATCCATTCTTGCTTGAGCCTTAGCTGAATCCCAACCTTGAATAGCTACCGTAGTAAAGTCTGTTTGCCCACTTGGAACAACAAGTTTACCACTATCGATATAAGGCTTTAAGATGCTTATAGCACCATTGTAGAAGAAGGTTGCATTATTATCATCTGGTGAGCCACCAAATACTTCAAGGTTAAAGGGGCCTTTGCCTTCTTTAAGACCGAGTTTTTCTTCTATGTATTGTCCTTGGATTACGCCTACTTTGAAGTTGTCAAAGGTTGCATAGTAACTTACATTAGGACTTTGCATGATAAGACGGTCATAAGCTATAACTTGGACTTTATTTTTTTCTGCTTTTGAAAGGACATCTGTGATGGCAGATCCATCAATAGATGCTATTACAAGAACTTTACAACCTTTTGTAATCATATTTTCTAGTTGTTGAACTTGTGTATTAACATCATTGTTAGCGTATTGTAAGTCTACTTGATAGCCTTTAGCTTCGAGTGCTGCTTTCATATTAGCACCATCTTGATTCCAGCGTTGAAGAGATTGTGTCGGCATTGCAACACCCACAAGATTATCTTTGGATGATTTGCCTCCACAACCAGTTAGGCTGAGTGTGATTAATGATGTTGCTAAAAGTGTTGTAATTAGTTTTCTAAACATGTTATACCCTCCTTTTGATTAATGAACGTTGTACTAAATTTACAAATTATGAATATATAATTACTTAATATATATTCAAGTATCATTAAATTATGTCCTAAATCTATACAAAGCCCCCTGTTTTAAGTTGTATAAAAAAACAACTTTAAAACCAGAGGGCTTTGTATAGTAAACTTTATTCAAAAGGCATACAATTGGAATTTTCATCATACCCTGTTGGGGTACTTCCAAAACATTTCTTAAAGGCACGGTAGAAAGTACGTGTACTTTCAAAACCAGAAGCTAAAGCGATTTCCGTGATGGTATTGTTTTTTTCTTTCATTAATTCTAAAGCATAACGACAACGCAGTCCATTGATATAGTTTACGAGTGCACAACCAAAGTAGCTATTAAAAATATGTGAAAAGCGACTTTTGCTATAACCAAAGTGTTCAGCTATTTCTTCAAGAGAAAGTGGCTGGAGATAGTTGTTTTGCAGATAAATTAAGATATCTTGAGCAAGAGGCAAAATCTTGCTGCTAGAGATATCTACGAGTCCTACATGGTTTATGAGAAAACCTAGAAAAACATAAGTATATCCTTTTACAATATTAAATTGGTTCAATGAATCTGTATCACTAGAAAGTGAACAGATGGCATCTAGGCAATGTTTGAGTTCTTTATTTAAAGAGGGTTCTTCGACTAGAAGATAAGCAAAAGTTTTTTTAGATAAGACACTCTTGTAGGAAGGAATGGCATCTAAAGGAACAGTAAGTACATAAGAACTGGAATGTTGTTCAGCAGTATAAGTATGAATGGCGTAGCTCGGAACAATCAAAAATTGATTCTTTTTTACATAAAATACTTGACCATTTAAGATAGCCTTTGTTTCACCAGATGTTACATAAACAAACTCAATACTGCTATGAAAGTGAGCACCACAGGTGTTATTTTCAGCTTTCCAACAGACTGGTCGTTTTCTGATATCTCTAGAATATTCGTAACAAAAGTAATTTTGCATAGGACCTCCGATATGTAGCATTTTATGGCACACCTATTCAAATAAGTGGCACGACAAGTAAGCTAGATTTTATTATAATTCAATTATTGAAAAGGTACAATATATTTATAAATAGACGAAATAATAGGAGGAAATATAAAAATGAGTCAATTAAAAGTTGGAATTATAGGTTGCGGGGGAATAGCTAATAATAAACATATGCCCGCTATTCAAGAAGCAGGAATTGCTAAAATAGTAGCTTTCTGTGACATAAAACTAGAAAGAGCCCAGAAGGCTGCAAAAGAGTTTGGCGAAGAAGATGCAAAGACTTTTACTGACTATAAAGAGCTATTAAAAGAGACGTTAGATGCAGTTTATGTATGTACACCTAACCGTTCACATGCTTATATTACGGTAGATGCTCTACATGCAGGAATGCACGTTATGTGTGAAAAGCCAATGGCACTTAACTATGAAGAAGCATGTTCTATGATTAAAGCTCAAAAAGAGACTGGAAAGATTTTAACGATCGGCTATCAAAATCGTTATCGCTTGGATAGTCAATATTTGAAGATGGAGTGTGAAGAGGGTGCTTTAGGTGAGGTTTATTATGCTAAAGCTAAGGCTCTTCGTCGTCGTGCGGTACCTACTTGGGGTGTATTCTTAAATGAATACGAGCAAGGAGGCGGACCTCTTATTGATATTGGAACACATGCCTTAGATCTCACTTTATGGACAATGAATAATTATAAACCTAAGTATGCAGTAGGTACAACTTACCATAAGTTAAATAATGATACAGATCAAGGAAATACATTTGGTACATGGAAAACAGAGGAATTTACAGTAGAAGATAGTGCATTTGGTTTTGTTGTTATGGAAAATGGAGCGACAATTACCTTAGAATCAAGTTGGGCGCTCAACACATTAGATGTTCTAGAAGCTAGTACGACGCTTTGTGGTACTAAAGCCGGAGCAGACATGGAAGATGGCCTTAGAATCAATGGTGTAAAACATGACAAACAATATGTTTTAAAACCAGAATTAAAAACAGGTGGAGTTGCTTTCTTTGAAGGTAGTAGTGCAACGCCTGATGTAGTTGAACAACAAGTTTTTGCAAAGGCTATTTTAGGAGAAGGCGAATTAACTGTATTACCAGAGCAAGCAGCAGTAGTAACTAGAATTTTAGATGCTATTTATGAATCAGCAAAAACAGGAGAGCCAGTTTATTTTAATTAATCATGCAATGAGGAGAATTATAATGAAATTAGGCATTATAGGAAATTATGATGAAAAGAGCTTTAAGATGGCTGCTGATAAAGAGCTGGCATTTTTAGAACTTTGTATCAATGTAGACCAGTCAGTTAATGACTTTTTAACTCAGTTAGATCAAGTGGAAAAATACAGTAAACAATATAACGTAGGGATTCAATCCATTGGAAGATGGGGTACAGATCGTATTGATGAACAGGGACATATCATTCAAGAAGAATTAGAAATTTCATACCAATTAATAGATGCTGCAAAGAAACTAGGTTGCCAAAATTTTATTTGTGGATGTAATTATGTTGAAGGATTATCTTATTATGACAATTGTACAGCAGCTATGGCATATCTTTTGAAACTTATTGAATATGGAAAAGATAAAAGTGTAAAAATAGCCACATATAACTGTAGATGGAATAATTTTATCCATAGTGATCTGGCATGGACAGTGATTCATGGACATATGGCAGAACTAGGGATTAAGTATGATCCCTCTCATTGTCGCTATGATGGTGGTGATTACCTATCGGAAATGAAAAAGTGGGGACACCGGTTTTATCATGTGCATATTAAAGGTTCTTTAATTATAGATGGAGAGCGTTTTGATGATCCGCCAGCAGGATTAGATGAAACAAATTGGAGTGCTTTTATGGCTATACTTTATGCACATAAGTACGACCAAGGATTAAGTATAGAACCTCACTCTGCCAACTGGAAAGATGAGTTAGGAGACTTGGGAGTTGATTTTACAGTTAATTATATGAAAAAATTGATAGTTTGAAAGGAAGTAGTATGATATGAAACTAGGCGTATTTACAGTTGTCTTAGGAAATCAAAATTTAGAGGAAACGCTGCAGTATTTAAGTAAGTCAGGCGTGCAAGCAGTAGAGATTGGTACAGGAGGATATCCAGGAACAGCTCATGCAAGTCCTGATGAACTACTGGCAGACGAAAGTAAATTAGAAGCATTTAAAGACCTTCTAAAAAAATATAATATAGTATTAAGTGCGATTAGTTGCCATGGCAATCCTGTCCATCCTCAAAAAGAAATAGCTGAAAAATTCCATGAGGATTTTGAAAAAACTATTTTATTAGCAGAGAAGCTAGGAATTGGCCGTATTGTTACTTTTTCCGGATGTCCAGGAGACTCAGAAGGCTCAAAGTATCCTAACTGGGTAACTTGTCCTTGGCCAGAAGACTTTCTTGCTGTTTTAGATTACCAGTGGAATGACGTATTAATTCCTTATTGGAAAAAAACAGTAGCCTTTGCAAAACAACATGGTATCAAACAAATTGCACTAGAAATGCATCCAGGGTTCTGTGTGTATAATCCAGAAACATTATTAAGATTACGAGAAGCTGTTGGGCCAGAAATAGGCGCTAATTTTGATCCAAGTCATTTATTCTGGCAAGGTATTAATCCTGTTGCAGCCATTCGTAATTTAGGATCTGCTATTTTTCACTTCCATGCAAAAGATACAAAAATCGATGAGATTAATGTAGGGGTGAATGGGGTACTAGATACAAAACATTATGGAGATGAAATCAGTCGTTCTTGGGTGTTCCGTAGTGTTGGCTATGGCCATGGACATCAAGTATGGAAGGATATCATTAGTAATTTAAGGATGGTTGGATATGATGATATCATAAGCATTGAACATGAAGATAGTTTGATGTCACCAAACGAGGGATTGCAAAAAGCGATTTCCTTCTTAAAAGAAGTTATGGTATTTGAAGAAACAGGAGGTATGTGGTGGGCGTAAAGCATACATGATAATATGTATAAGGCTTAGATAGAATACACAGTAGAGGTGACGTAATGTATGAAATAGGAATTATTGGATATGGTGGCATGGGAAGTTGGCATGCGAAGTCTATCATGGCTATGCCAGAGGAATTTCACCTGGCAGGGGTATATGATATTAACCCAAAAAAGACTGAGGCAGCAATGGAAAAGGGACTAAAGGGATATGATACATTAGAAGAATTATTATCAGACGCATTAATCCAAACTGTTATTATTGCAACACCAAATAATTTTCATAAAGAGCTTTCCATTAAAGCAATGGAGGCAGGCAAGAATGTAATATGTGAAAAACCAGTTATGATGTGTGCAGCCGATTTAGAGGACGTTATAGCAGTGAGTAAAAAGCTAGGACGCCAGTTCTCAGTGCATCAAAATAGAAGGTGGGATAAAGACTTTCTTATTATAAAACAAATAATAGAGGAAGGCAGTATTGGTAAGCCCTTCTATATAGAATCTAGAGTGCAAGGAAGTAAAGGTGTTCCTGGAGATTGGCGTTGTATAAAAGAAGCTGGTGGCGGCATGCTGTTAGATTGGGGTGTGCATCTTATTGACCAAATTATGTGGATGGTTAAGAGCCCTGTAACAGAGATCTATGCACACTTACTTTCTGTCAAATTCCCAGGAGTAGATGATAACTTTAAACTCATGATGCGATTTGAAAATGGACTTTCTGCTTTAGTAGAAGTAGATACATATACCTTTATTAATTTACCAAGATGGCATGTATCTGGAGATAAAGGAACGGCTCAGGTAGATGGCTTTGAATGTACAGGACAGATCGTTCGTGCAAACACAGTAGAAATGAAATGGGAAGAGGGCATCGTGTACACGGCTGCAGGGCCTACAAGGACAATGGCTCCGAGGCCTGAAGAAACGATAGAGCGTTTTCCACTGCCCGAAATTGAAACAGATGCAAAAGATTATTATCGTAATTTTAAAGAGGCAGATGAAGGCACGGCGGACTTAATTGTTACATCCGAACAAGCTTTACGTGTCATGAAAGTATTAGATGCTGTATTTGAATCTGCACAAAAAGGTGCATCTGTTTCTGTAAATATTTAATCTGTTACAATTACAATCATTTATTTGTAAGATAGAATGGAGATAATTATGAAATTAGGAGTCCAGTTATATAGTATTAGAGATACTTATACAAATGGTGAAGAATTCAAAAAGAGTTTAATAAAGATAAAGGAATTAGGCTATGAGGGTGTAGAGTTTGCAGGTTATGCGGGCCTACAAGCAGAAGAATTAAGAGATTTTCTAAGTCAAATTGGCCTAGAACCTATTTCAAGTCATTATGGTGTGGATGACTTAGAGTCAAAACTTGAAGAATTATTAACTTATAATCATAAATTAGGTACCAAAATAATAATATGTGCTTATGCACCTACTTCAAATCTAGAAGAATTAAAACGTCTTCAAAGCGTAATGGAGACTACCCAGGAAGCTGCAAAAGCTTATGGACTTAAAGTAGCCTATCATAATCATTCTCATGAATTTGAAGTAGTAGAGGATGGCAGCGTGCCAATGGATCTGATTAAAGAATATTGTGAACTCGAAGTAGATACATACTGGGTATTCAACAGTGGTGTAAATCCATATGCTTATATTAAGGAGAATGCAGACTACATAAGTCTTATACATTTAAAAGATGGAGACTTAGAGGGTAATCCTTGTGCTATTGGAGAAGGACATAATGATATTAAAGGTATCTTATGTGCTGCTCAGGAAATAGGAACAGAGTGGGTGATTGTAGAAAATGATAATCCAGTGCCAGATGGATTATCTGATGTAGCACGTAGTATGACGTATCTTAAGCAAATTTAAAAAACAACGCATAAAGCAAGGATTTTTTCATGCTTTATGCGTTATTTCTTGTAACATAGGCTGTTAATAAAAGTGTATAATAATAAGAGTGAACATAAATTGCTATTAATAACTGAATAACTATAGTGCCTGGTATTATAGAAATGGCACTAAAAGAAGGAGAAAAGACATGCAGATCAAATGGAGTTTAAAAGAGCTTTATCATTCTTTTGAGGATGATCAGTTTAGAGAAGATGTTAAAAGATTAGAGACATTTATTTTAAAAATAAAGAATTGGGTAAATGATAATACCATAAGCCATGATTATGAAAAAGAGAAATTGGAAGAGTATATCACGCTTGTAAAAGAACTTATGAGTATTCATGAAAAACTGAGTGCTTTTGCAGCACTTACTTTAAGTGTGGATTCACAAAATGAGGCAGCGACTAAGTATGATGCTATTCTTGAACAAAAAATGAGTCAATTAGCAGGCACACAAGCAAAGATAAGTAGTTGGATCAGCAAGGTAGAAAAATTAGAAGAAGTAATAAGTCAATCAGATTTATTAAAAGATCATAGGTTTTATCTGCAAGAAATTGTGCGTGAGCAAAAACATATGTTATCAGAAAAAGAAGAAGACATTGTTGCTAGAATGCAAAATACAGCGTCTAGTGCATGGGTAAACTATAAAAACTTATTGATTGCTACACATAAGGTAGAAATAGATAGAGAAAAGAAGGAGCTTCCTTTAACTGAAGTACTTAATATGGCTTATGATAAAGATAAAGAAACTAGAAAAAAAGCCTATATGGCAGAAATAGCTTCTTATAAAAAGATAGAAGAAGGAACGGCAGCGGCGCTTAATGCAATTAAAGGAGAAGTACTTGCTCTCTGTGAACTACGTGGGTATGCCTCGCCTTTAGATATGACTCTTGAAAGTTCTAGAATGGATAAAGAGACTTTAGATGTAATGCTATCGGCTATTAAAGAAAGCCTTCCGCTATTTAGAAAGTATCTTAGAAAAAAAGCAGAAAAATTAGGGTATACAAAGGGACTTCCTTTTTATGAGCTCTATGCACCTATCGTGCAAAAAGAAATGCCTTTTCCTTATGAGGAAGGAAAAGCTTTTATAGAAAAGAACTTTAGAACATTTAGCGATAGTTTAGCTGATTTTGCAAAAAAGGCAATGGAGAATGAGTGGATGGATATATTCCCTAAAGAGGGTAAAGTAGGAGGGGCTTTTTGCTATGGGCTTCATAGTATAGGTGAGTGTCGTATTATGCTTAACTATGGCAATAACTTAAGTGATGTTATTACTATGGCGCATGAGCTTGGCCATGGATTCCATGATCAGTGCCTAAACGCTGAAAGTATTCTCAATATCGATTCACCTATGCCACTTGCAGAGACAGCGTCTACTTTTTGTGAAACCATTGTTAAAAAGGCTGCTTTAAAAGAGGCGGACACAGAAGAAACGATAGCTATATTAGAAGCAGAAATAAGTGACTATACACAAGTTATCGTAGATATCTACTCCCGGTTTCTATTTGAAAGCGAAGTGTTTGAAAATAGATCAGATGGACCACTTTCACCAAAAGAGCTTAATAGCATAATGCTTAAAGCGCAGAAGGATGCTTATGGTGATGGTTTAGATGAAGACTATTTACATCCTTATATGTGGACTTGGAAGCCACACTATTACTATGCAAGTTCCAATTTTTATAATTTTCCTTATGCTTTTGGGCTATTGTTTGCCAAGGGACTTTATGCAAAGTACGAAAAAGATCAAGAAAATTTCCCAAAAGAATATGAAAAGCTGCTTGCCACAACTGGTAAAGAATCTATTGCAGATGTAGCAAAGAAAATGGGTATAGATATAAGAAATATTGAGTTTTGGAGAAGTTCTCTTAAAATAATAGAAGAAGATATAGAAAAATTTCTTCAGATATAGACAGATTAAGGCGTAATGATAATCAATCATTACGTCTTTTTAAATGAGTTAGAGGAAAGAGGATTAGACAGTATAATGTTATAGATCATATAACTAAATGACAATTGTGTGATGTATAGAGCGCACTAAAAAATGATACCTAAAATAAAATTCAATAGATTATAAAAAGAAAATAGTAATAGTATAATTTAGATATTATAAAGGATTAAGACAATGCAAGGGAGGATAAAGCGTGAAGAGTGTAGTAATTGAATCTGAAAAAAAAGTTATCAATAAAGAGGGACCTAAAAAAATGCTAAGTAGTCTCTGGAAGCAAAGATACTTACAAATGATGGTTATTCCAGGAATAATTTGGATGTTTGTTTTCAACTATATCCCCATGGCTGGTATTGTTATAGCGTTCATAGATTTTAATATTATAAAGCCTATATCAGCCGCTCCTTGGGTAGGGGCTAAACATTTTATAGCGTTTTTTAATGATGATGCCTTTTGGAACGTCATGACAAATACTATGGGAATAAGTTTGCTAAAATTACTCATTGCCTTTCCACTCCCTATAGCATTTGCAATATTACTCAATGAATTAAAAAAGAAAAAGTTTAAGAGTTTAGTACAGACTGTTTCATATTTACCACACTTCATATCCTGGGTAGTATTAGGCGGCATCATGATTACTTGGCTTTCTAATACAGGAATGATTAATGAAGTACTTGTTGGTGCTGGTGTCATTAAGGAACCTATAGTCTTTTTAGCAAAGCCTGAGTATTTCTGGGGACTTACTATTGTTTCAGAAGTATGGAAAGAACTTGGATGGTCAGCCATTATATACCTCGCTTCAATAGCAGGGATAGATCAACAAATGTTTGAAGCAGCTACTGTAGATGGAGCAACAAAAATGCAAAAAATTAGATATATTACCTTGCCTTGCATAAAAGGGACTATAGCAATTATGTTTATACTTGCTGTAGCTAACATGCTTAATTCTAACTTTGATCAAATTTTCATCCTTCGTAATGTACTTAACGCATCTAAGAGTGAAGTGGTTGATACTTATGTGTTTCAAATGGGTTTAAGGGTAGGAAGATATTCTTATGCAACAGCTATTGGACTTTTTAAATCTATTATTGCTATGACACTACTCGTAATAGCTAATTATACCACTAAGAAATTACAAGGAAGATCACTGTACTAAGGGGGCATAAGAATGAAAGGTCAAGAAAATAAGGTTAGATTAAAAGGAAAGTGGAAACAACAAAGAACAAATGGAGAAATTGCATTTGACTTATTCAATACTGCACTGATGGTAATCATTTGTTTTATAACACTTTATCCAATTTGGTACATTATAGTAAATTCTTTTAATGATGCGCAAGATGCTATGTTAGGTAACATCTTTTGGTGGCCAAGAAAATTCAGTATTGAGAGTTACAAGGTGATTTTTTCAGACACCAGTATTTTAAGAGCATTTCTAGTGACTATACTTAGAACCGGTATAGCAACGTCCTGTAGTGTATTTTTTACATCAATGGTAGCCTATGGTCTTTCTAAAAACCACTTAAAAGGAAGAAAGATTTATATGATTATGGGAACAATTACAATGTTCTTTGGAGGAGGTTTGATACCATACTTCTTATTATTAAAGAACTTAGGCTTATTGGATAAGTTTTTGGTTTATATTATTCCCGCGTTGTTTAACTTTTTTAATCTTATCATTTTTGTAAGTTTTTTTAGAGAAATACCCTCAGCTTTAGAAGAGTCAGCTAGTATAGATGGCGCTCATGAGTGGACACTATTTTTAAAGATTGTTTTACCATTATCTAAACCAGTACTTGCAACGATAGCACTTTTTAGTGGCGTTTATCACTGGAATGACTATTTCGCAGGAGTTATCTTTATTAATAATCCGAATCTTCAGCCTATACAAACCTATCTCTTTAGAATGGTAGCTGAGGTGGGATCAAGTCAGATGGCAGGAAGTACAGCAGTAGTGGCAGCACAGACTACGACATCCTTATCTCTTAAATTAGCAACAATGGTAGCAGCAGCAGTGCCCATTATTTGTGTTTATCCATTTTTACAAGGCTATTTTGAAAAAGGGGTTATGATTGGAGCAGTTAAAGAATAATCAGTTTGTTAACTTAAAAGATAAAAAGACGATCTTTTAAGATGATATATAAAAAATGAGGGGGATTTAAGATGAATAAAAAACTAAAAAGAATTTCATCGTTATTGGTTGCGTGTTCAATATTAGCGACGGGCTGTGCTGCTAAAACAGAATCAGCAAATAGTGAAGCCAAGAAAGTAACAGAGGCAAAGATAGAAGCAGCAGATACTAAAGCAAATGATGGCAATGAGCCAGGTTATCTGACAACTAAGGACGAAAAAGTCAAATTGACATGGTATATTAATTACTCATGGTTTCCTGCTAAGTGGGGTGATGATACAAATTCACAAGCTATAACAGAAGAGACAGGAATCGATGTGGAATTTATTGTGCCAGCAGGGAATGAAGCAGAAAAACTTAATACGATGATTGCATCAAATACACTTCCAGATATCCTAACACTAGGGTGGTGGGAGCCACAAATTAATCAAATGATCGAAGGGGGCCTTGTGCACTCGCTAAATGAACTTGCTGATCAATATGATCCGTACTTTTTTAAAGTAGCAGATGAACAACGTTTATCATGGTACACAAAAGCAGATGGTAATGTATATGGTTACCCAAATGCATCTTATTCACCAGCGGATTATGAGAAGTATAATATTGCATCAAACTTAACATATGTAGTACGCAAAGATATGTATGAGGCAATAGGAAGCCCAGATATGAGTACGCCAGAAGGGTTTGCAAGTGCTGTTAAAAAGGCTAAAGAGATGTTCCCTACAGTTAATAATCAACCACTTATTCCGATTGGTGTGCATGAATTCAATGAAAGAGGTAATGATAGTTTCGACAGAATGTTACCAGACTTCTTAGCAGTACCTTTTGAAAAAGATGGTAAGTTCTATGATAGATTTACTGATTCAGAAACGATTAAATGGCTAAAAGTATTTAGAGGTTTAGGCGCGGATGGGTTGCTTCCCGAAGATATCTTTATAGATAAAAGAGTACAAATGGAAGAGAAGATTGCACAAGGACGTTATTTCTCTATGTTATACCAAAGAACTGATTTTGCAAATGAACAAAAAATACTTTTCCAAAATGATCCAAACACTGTCTACATGGCTATAGATGGGCCTAGAAATGCTGCTAAAGATCCACATACATTATCAGCAGGTGGTATCAATGGTTGGACGCTTACACTTATTTCTAAAAAATGTAAAAATCCAGATAGAGCTATTCAACTTATGACTTACTTTATGAGTGAAAAAGGTCAAAAAGCAATATGGTATGGTGCAGAAGGCATAGCTTGGGATGATGTAGATGGGAAGCCAGTAGTTAAACCAGAAGTAAAAGAACTGCTTCAAAGTGATAGAGGCGCGTATGATAAAAAATACGGAGGAGATTCAACTTATTGGATGTTAATGGATAATGCAATGAATCTTCAATGGAGCGAAGGCCCACAACCACCTCTAAAACAACTAGAAGAGTGGACTTATCCTTACTCAGTAAGTACAGCTCAATATGGAGATGTAGAACCACCAGCAGGATCTGAAGAAGAGATTATAAATCTTAAGTTACAAGAACTTCATGGACAGACACTCATAAGATTACTACTAGCTAAATCAGATGCAGAATTTGATACAATCTTAAATGACTATAAAGCAAAACGTGACGCATTAGGGTTTCAAAAATTACAAGAGTATAGAACAATCCGTATGAATGAAAACAAGGAAAAACTAGGTCTTTAATGATAAGAAAATAAGCATAAAACAGCTGGGTTTAGTCTATAAATCCAAGCTGTTTTATGCTCTTTATACTATAAAACTATTTAATTGTATATGTTCTAGTTTGAAATAACTCGTTATAATAATAAATAGGATTTCAATGAGTCTAAAATAATCAAGAAATAGAGAGGGCATATTATGACATATAGTATGAATGAGCTACTTAAAAAAATAGACGATTTAAAATTAAAGCATAAGTTGATTTTAACGAATGGAGCTGTGCTGCTCATTCCTATTTTATTATTTGCGACTATTACTTTTAATTATAATAAGAAAACAATTATACGAGATAATATCAGAGACATGGAGATGGCACTTACTGAAGAGTACAACCAAGTGCAAAATAATATCGAGGCGTTTAATACATCCCTACAATTCATAGAAAACAGTAGGTATTTTATAGAATTTTTATCTAAAAATAGTATACAAAAAAATTCTGATATTGAGGAACTCATGGAGTTCAATCGAAAAGAAGTAGGGACTATTCAAAGACTTATTAACATAAATCCATACGTTTCCAACATAAGGGTTTATTTATCAAATAATAATCTGCCTGAAATGTGGCCGGTACTGTATCAAAATAGCAGACTAGAAAAGCTAAGTTGGTATGATAAATCACAACGAGAAATGAGTCCTTGGCAAATAGACTATAGTTATGAGAGAGAAATGAGTTCATTATGGGGGGAGGCAGAACATCTTATAGCTAGGGTTAAAGAAATACATGATAGCAGACGCAAATATATAGGAGTATTAGAGGTTTCAGCACCTATGAAGTCATTTTTTCCAGGAATGTATAATATAAGTGAGGAGCA
Organism: uncultured Clostridia bacterium; assembly: GCA_937921505.1. GTDB lineage: Bacteria > Bacillota > Clostridia > Lachnospirales > Cellulosilyticaceae > FMMP01. The sequence goes on from CAKZUB010000077.1 coordinate 21,758, forward strand.
TTGGATGGGGTTTGTTAAAAAAGACGATAGGTTGTATTGGAATATTCAAGGAGATCAGTATAACTGGGGAAATAAGATAGAAGAAATCATAAAAGTTGTTGAAAGAGAATCAGAAGAGGAGGATGATTTCAATAAAGTTTTTCGCATACAAGGGGCTCCAATGATTATAGGCTATCAACCCATAGATAGTTTAGGGGGCGGGATTGTTAAAGTAACGTCACTAAAGAAACAGTTTCAAAATGTCAACAATAATGGAAGCATTTTCATATTTGGAACCCTTATACTCTTTGGAATACTTACTTTTGTTTTAAATAAGGTTATTAATATTATATTAGGTAAACTTTACTATATTATAGAACTTATGAGAGAACTTGAAAAAGGTCACTTGGATATAGAAATACCGGATTTAGGAAAGGATGAAGTTGGGGATCTAGCTTTGAGTTTTAAGAAGATGCATAGTCGGATCAAGTGTTTAATTGATACCAATATCAAAAAAGAAACCTTAGCTAAAGATGCGGAAATTAGAGCACTTCAAAACCAAATCAATGCCCATTTTATATATAACGTATTAGAGTCTATTAAAATGATGGCAGAAATAGAAGAAAGATACCAGATTTCAGATGCTGTTACAGCACTTGGAAGATTACTTAGATATAGCATGAGGTGGAAGTCGCAGATGGTTACCGTACAAGAAGAAATAGAATATGTAAAGAATTATTTGATATTACTTAACTTAAGGTATGATTATACAATTATACTAAGTATTGATATACCGAGTATAATCGTGCAGCAACAAATTCCAAAAATGTCACTTCAGCCAATTATAGAAAATGCAGTATTGCATGGTATAGAAGAATTAGCTGAAGATACTACTATTTACATTAAAGGTAAGGTGGTTGGAGATAAATATTATATTGAAGTAACAGATACAGGGAAGGGAATGAATGAATCGGAATTTGCTTTATTACAAAAAAAGCTAGGAGGAACTTTGCAACAAGAGACTAATGGTCATAACGGGATAGGACTTAACAATGTCAAACAAAGGATGCAGCTTTATTTTGGAAATACAGCTAATATTGAAGCAAGTACAAAACAAGGTTGTTACACAAAAGTGAGGATGATTATTCCAATTGTCAATCAATAAATGGGGAGAAGGTGCAACGATGCGGGTATTAGTTGTGGAGGATGAAAAGCTTATTAGACAAGGAATCAAAACAATGATACAAAAATCATCTATTCAAATAGAAGAAATACTAGAATGTAAAAATGGAGAAGAGGCGCTAGAAGTTTTAAGTAAAGAAGTAATAGATATTTTGTTTACAGATATAAAAATGCCTAAGATGGATGGGCTTCAACTTATCCAAAATATTTATGATAAGCCTAATAAACCAGAAATTGTTATAATAAGCGGGTATGACGATTTTACTTATGCAGTTGAAGCGTTAAGATGGGGTGCGGGGGAGTATGTATTAAAACCTGTACATCGAGAGGATATAACAAAGATATTAACTAAACTAGAAAAAATAGTTGCGCAAAAAAAAGACAATATTCAAAAAGAAACAGACTTTAAAAGCCTTCTGGAACAATTTCTTAAATACATCCTAATAAATAAAAATATTACAACGGATGAATTCCGAAAGATAAATAATGCTATTGATGGAGAGCTTCTAGATAATGAAGCATACAAGGTGTATTGTTGGTATACAATAAAACAATCAGAATCATTTGATGGACAAAAGGATGTCATTTACTTAGAAGATATTGAGGGTTATCGTATTTTGATAGTAAAACAAAGTACTGAATACGAGGTTTTAGAAAGATTTGAAGGAATACAGGCTATAGGAATAAGCAACTCTCATCAAGGTCTACATGCATTAAGACAAGGTTATACAGAAGCCTATATGAGTAGAAACTATGCCTATTTGAATAAATACAAGTATACAAATTATTCAGAGATACAAAATAAAGAAAAGAGTGAGAAGGCAGCAAATGAAATAGATATTACAAAGTTTGTTCAACAACTAGGAACAGAAAGAGTGCAAGAAGGAAGTGATCAATTTTCTAGGTTATTCGAACAAAAGACTGTAGTATATAATGATTATCAGGATTTTGAAGAAACTTTAAAGAATGTCTTGCAGCAGACAGCAAGTACTTATCAGGTCATTATTGAGAACAATCAGCTTGAAAAACCTATGCTAGAGAAATTTTTAAAACATGAAAGTTTAGAAATATATAAGAAGTTATTTAATGAATATATAGAAGCTATCAATAGATCTGTTTTGCAAGAACATGAAGACTTTAAAAGTAAACAAAAAATGAAAGAAGCATTAGCATATATAAATATTAACTATAATAAAGATTTAAATATGGCAGTAGTATCAAACTATGTTTCTATGAATTACTCTTTTTTTTCTCAAATTTTTAAAGAGTACACAGGAATGAATTTTGTAAATTATATTAAAGAAATACGCATTAATAAATCTAAAGAACTTTTGGCAAACACACGAGAGAAGGTAGCGGCTATAGGCTGTTTGGTAGGATATGAAAATGAAAAACATTTTATGAAGGTATTTAAAAGTGTTATGGGTGTTTCACCAACAGAGTATAGAAAGAATGCTCAAATAGGAAAATGATAGAAATTCATAGTTGCTCAGTTCATTTTATAGACCATAACAATATAGAGAACGAGCTAGAGTAAGAATTTTCAAGGTTTTTAAGGTATCTATAAGTAAAAAATGAAAAAACAATAAAAAAAATGAAAAAAGGTGTTGACATATGTAGGCGATTCGTGTAATATTATACAAGTCGCCACTGATAAATGGCGCAAACAAAAAAGACCTAAGGTCTTGGTGTTAAAAGAAAAATGAACTTTGAAAATAGAATAGTAACCATAAAACCAGTCGATTCAAAAGAATTTCATTATGAAGTTCGAATCTGTACTTGAAAAAGTACAAAACTGTATTTGAGAAAATACAAGTAATAAGTCACAAACATTCTAATGAATG
>CAKZUB010000078.1 GCA_937921505.1 uncultured Clostridia bacterium
GGCTTCTTTTTATAAGCTCTAATTTTTCTTTATCTGTATATGGATGATTGGAATACATAGTTTATCGTCTCCTTTAGGTATTTATCCTTATTATAAAATAGAATACCTCTATACGACAACTAGTCTAACACATAGGGATAACTTGATCTTCCAAAATCTGATCGATTAATTCATAACATTCTTTAAAATGTTCCTGCGCCTTATACTGATTATGTTCCCCCATCCATTTCCTAACTGCTTCATATTCTTTTTCATGAATAACATTATCCATTCCAATACCGTAGACAATACCGTGAAGTTCATTCATAGCTTTCTGTACCATCACTTCATTGGATTTAATTGTTTCCGAAAAAACATATGTATTAATTTCTTCTGGCAGCAGTCCATACTTCCCAGTTAAAACTTGGAATAATTCCAAACAAGCTTGCGTATCTTCCATCGCATTATGGTGATTAGCTAAGTTAATTCCAAACTTATCACAAAGTATATTTAAATTATGTTTCATGTTTGGCAAGTGCCTTTTGGCTTTTTCACATGTGCAAAAATAATGGAATTCAGGTATTGGTATGTTATAAAATTGTAATGTCTTACTAATAACACTTATATCAAATGTAGCATTATGCGCCACAATAACGGCAGAAACAAAATACTTCTCTATCATGGGCCAAATTTGATTAAAACTCTGCTTATCTATAACATCTTTTGATTTTATATGATGTATTTTCATATTCACTTCATCAAAACTTGCTTCTGGGTTCACCAGATAATACTTTTCAAAATCTTTCTCTCCATTGCTGAGATGAATAATTCCAATAGAGCAAATCTTATCATTAGAACGGTTAGGGGTTTCAATATCTATAAATGTATAACTATTATTTTGCATAATTTCTCCTCTCGTTTAAACAACCTAATAAAATTGACATTTTTTTAGTGGGGGCTACGTTTCTTTACTACCTAACTATAGTTTATTGTTGTAACCCCCTCTAGATCTATAGACTCACTTAAATACTGTTTTTTTAAAAGTATCACAGGTAAGTACTCATCATACTTTCTATTATTATTCATGTTTGTTTTCAATACCTTATCCTCAATATGCTTTATTTTCTTAATCTCTTCATTAAATGTCTTGCGAAATATCTCCAATGAAAGTTCTGAGTAAACAATTAAAGCATATTCATTTGCAGCTGTAACTTTGGATAATTGAAGTGCATTTTTCATTTGTTCTGTTTTTAAGATTACTCCTAAGGTTCTCATTTCTTTAGAGCCTAGCCATGGCATAATAATGTAACTCTTATCTCCAATGGCTCTGATATCTGATTCTAAACTGGCTATTTTATGAGCTAGCCTTCTTACTTCTTGCAGGCGTTTTTGAGCACTTGGCAATAAATAAGGATATACCTCATCCTCTAGTAATACCTGCTTCATGCGTTGTGCTACCTTTGTATGTATCTCCCCACTATCACCTTTCCAAAGCTTTTGAGTTGTCTTTTTAATGGATTTCACAAAGATTTGTTTACTTTCTAAATCCACATCCACTACTTGCCACGCTCTGCCTGCTAGTGCAATATTAATTCCAATAGAGGGTAAACTATTAATGGTTCCTAATACTCGTCCTTCAAAACTTACTTTAAATTCTTCTTCATCTTTAAAAACACTATAGAAACTATAATGATTAGTAATTGTTTCTCCCTTTAAACCAATTATTAATGTCTGCTCATCTGTTTTTTGTATATGCTCTATTTCTATAAGATGCCTTAATAAGTGCTTATAATCCTCTTGTGTGACACTCTGAAATGCGGGCAAGGTCAATACAGCCCTTGCAAGCTGAGAAGCTGTAAGTTCCCCCATACTGCACAACATACTCATTGTCTGGTGATAAAGCAGACTAAATGATAGCCTTTTATGATTAATGGGCTCAATCCATTTTTCTCTTACACTAAGCTCGATAATGGCAATAATTCGAAGGAGTTCCCAAGGAAAGTCATCTATTGTTTCGCTTTTAAGATTTACTTTTTCTAAATAAGTAAAGTACATTCTAGCTAAACCTGTTCTACGACCTGAACGGCCTAGTCGTTGCATAAAGCTTGAGCAAGTGTAAGGCGAACCTATTTGAAGCACTTGTTCAAGTAGCCCAATATCAATCCCTAACTCCAAAGTTAAAGTTGCTGCTACTACTGACAACTTCTCCTTATCTTTCATTGCTTCTTCTGCTTCTTCACGTAAAAGCTTAGATATATTCCCGTGATGCACATAAAAGATATCAGCTTCCCACTTAAGCATCGCTAAGCTTTTCATCTGATTTATTATTTCTTCTGCCTCTCCTCTGCTATTTGTAAAAATAATGGTATTTCCTCTTATACATTTTTTATAGATAGACTCATAATAAGCTAACTCTTCAGGATTTTCTTCTTCCTTACCCGAATAATCCAAAGGCTTTTGAAACCAATTAACTGCAAGCTCTATCTCTTTTTTCGTATTATCCTTTAATACTGCTGTACTTCTTACCGTTCCCAGTGCAAGCCACTTAGCTGCTTCTTCACAATCTCCTAATGTAGCAGATAAACCTATCCTTCGCATCTTACATCCTGCAAAACGTTCAAGTTTAGTAAGAAGGCAAAGTAGCTGCCCACCTCTGTCTTCTCCCATCATGGCATGTATTTCATCAATTACAACAAATTGCATATCACAAAACAATTTTGCTAAGTCTGGTGTTCTTCTAATTAACATTGCCTCTAAAGATTCTGGTGTAATTTGCAATATTCCTCTTGGATGATCTAAAAGCTTTTTTTTCTGACTTGCAGCTACATCTCCATGCCATTTACACACTGGTATATCTGCTTCTTCAAGCAAATCATTAAGCCTTTCAAATTGATCGTTAATAAGTGCTTTTAATGGACTAATATATAAAACAGCAATAGACTTGCAACTTCTTTGGCTTAACAATGAAACGATAGGAAAAAAAGCTGCTTCTGTCTTACCCGTGGCTGTTCCTGCAGATATTAAAATATGATTATCTGTATCTAATACTGTCTCAATAGCTTTACCTTGGATAGCCTTTAAACTATTCCATCCCTTGTTGTAAATAAATTCTTGTACAAAAGATGCAAGCCTTTCAAATACCTCACTCATACTTCAAATCTCAGATATTCATCATCTGCTTCATCTAAGTTAATGGCTTCTTCTATTTTAAAATCTTTTTCGCCTATAAGTTTTTTGAATATAGCTGTTGGATCCTGTAATAAAATATTAAGTAGACCTAAATAATCTCTTACAATTTCACGCGGTGTGAGTAATTCGTCTGCACCTAATTGATTAGACACAACTTGCATAAAGGAAACTATTTGTTCTGCTTCTATTGTAGAATTGTATTGATAATGATTGGCATGAATAGCTGTTAACTTTTCTAATAGCACAAAAACTTCTTCATTTGTAAGCTTTTGCAACCTAATAATAGGACTATTAAAATCTACATATCCTTCCTTTATAAAACGATTATCCGCTAATCTGCTCTTAAGCGCCTGATAACTAAATAACCCCCTTCTTTCATCCTCAACAAATTGTGGTGTACCACCCATATAAACTGCTAAATGCTCTGCTTTTCCTTGCATGACATCATTAAACATCGCTAATAATTTTTCATAGTTATTTTCCCTTGATTGTTTATGTGAAATTTTATATAGATTAATGCACTCATCTATAAAAAGAATAAGTCCACTGTAGCCTATTTGAGCAATAAAACTTGCAAATAACTTAATATATTCATACCAATTGTCATCTGTAATTATTTCTCCTACATCTAAATACTCTCTAGCCTGCGTTTTATTGGCAAACTCACCTCTAAACCATTTGATTGCAGCTTCCTTTTTAGTATCTTCTGCTTGTACATAACCTTTATAATAAGTTGAAAGGACATGAGCAAAGTCGAATCCATGAGCGAAATGATCCATATTAGAAATTGTTTCATAGATTTTAGCCTCTATAGCCTGATTGAAATTTTCATCATTAGGAGAAATGCCCCCTTGAATCACAGCTGTTTTAACTGCATTAATCCACTTTTGTAGAATAGTCTCTAAAGCTCCCCCATCGGGTCTTAATTTAGTAGAAAAGCGCTGCATCAGTTCTCTATATGTAGCTAACCCCTGATTATTAGACCCTGATAATCTCTTCTGTGGAGATAAATCAACATCTGCCACAACAAACCCTCTATCCATTGCATAATTTCGGATTATTTGCAATAAGAAACTTTTACCACTTCCATATCGTCCTACAATGAATCTAAAGACTGCCGCCCCTTCAGATACGCCTTCAAGATCTCTTAAGATTGTCTCAACCTCATCTTTTCTACCTACAGCTATATATTCAAGTCCTACTCGAGGTACTACCCCTGATGTCATAGAATTAATAATTGCTGTACTTATACGTTTTGGTATCTTTACATTTTCCATTATGTTCTAACCACCCTTATTAAGTATCTTTTTAGCTCCTCTTCATATTCTTCCATTATACTTGGAAGTGTGCTTGAAGTATCAACGATTAAATCTCCTATACATTCACTAAACACTTCATTTATCTCATCTATTAATAACTCTGGCATTATTCCTAACATAATCGCTATATGTCCTAATTTATCTTCTACTAATTCACCACTACTTATTGCTTGTAATACCTCTATTTGATAGTCCTTTAATAAATTAAAAGCGCTAACAATTTCCCCACCTTCCTTAATTTCCACTTCCTGTTTTACTTGTCTATTTAGTAGTTCTGGGAATTTAAAGATATATGCAATCTCATCTCTTAAATCATCCTCAATCATATAGATATCATTCTCTATAACGATTAAGGGGATAGACAACACGCGTATTGTCTCTTCGTTGATTTCATCTATTAAGCATTCAATCATACTGCTGCTCAAAGCTTCTCTAAGCTGAACTGCTGTACATTCCCAACCCTTACTATAAAATAGATGTAAAATAGCCATAAATTCTTCTGAACTACTTTGCATAACAGCTATAATCTCTTCTAAATCCGTTAGCAGTTCTTTTGTTGCACTACCGTCTGCCATTAATTCTCCTACAATTGTAGGTATTTCCTCCTGTGTACATTGTTCAGTTTCTAAAATTCTTCTTATTTCCTCTGAATCCTCGCGTAACCCCTGTACCTTATCACCATCAATTGTAATGATAACTGGCTTATTCACCCTATTTTCCTTAGAAGTTTCTTTGCTATTTTTAATCTGTACTACGTCAAGCGCTTTATCAATAATCTGCCTAAATACTTCTTCAATCTCAATTCCTCTTAAGCGTCCTGTAAATTGATACTTTTCTCTTAACCTATTCTCAGTATACCTTGCTACAACATCTAAGAATTCTATAAGCGGCCTATGATTTAAAAAGTCTGTATAAGTCATTTCATATGTTTCATTCCCTGCATATACCGCGCGCGCATATGCACGTCTACTTACATTCTTTTGTTCTCTTGGGCAAAAGAACTGGAAGATGTTTTTACTATAAGTCTGCTTCATATACTCATTAATAACATTCACTACTCGTGTTAATTCTTGGGGTAAAATCTCTTCATATCCCGCATTATAAAATTTACTTTTTGTGATGCGATAACTCATTATATCAATAATTGAACTTTGCTCAATCATTTGAGTGGATTCTATATAAGCCTTATATAAATAAAGGTTATAGAAATAACTTGAGCTTATAGCTGCATTTTCTTTTATAAACTCATTAGATCTATGTTCTAACCTATTCAGTATGGTATAATCTAGTATCCAATCTATAAGATAATGATCTAATTTAGGATATACCTCCCTATAAGCCTTCCATAAAGCAAAAAGTAATCTATATCCCTCATCAGCTGATCCATAACCTATCCCATGTATAAGTTCATAAATATAAATAAAGATATAAGATAAATCAGTATCTCTATAACGCCCTTGCCTTGCCTCACTACGCCAATAAAAATACCACTTGCTCTGTGATTTAGTCATCGTATCGTATGTAGGCCAATAACTCATAAATGGTACAAAAGGTGACTTGAGACCTCCTACTGAAGCATTATTCTGTGCTTTTCTTTTAAACTGCTCGCCTGATGATATATATTGACTTGTCTCTGTAACACGAAAGTCATTTGATTTATTCGTATATGTAACGTTAAAAGTAATAGGAATATCCTCTTTCTCATCTCCATCTATCACAATATGTGCCCCTTTTTCCTCACTTGCCATCTCATTGCTAAAATGATATGCACTAGGTAAAGAAGAAGAGCTCTGTAATTCTATATTGCGAATAAGCTTTGTACTGATAGATGCCTCTAATTTAAATATTTGATGTATAGCTTCTAATTTAGCCGATGAATATGTTATTAAATCTTGTTTGAAAATACCAAGTTTTAAGCGACTCTTAACACTGCTAATCGTTTTGTAAAGCATGGATACATTGGTTTTAAATACTTCATCTGGTTCTATCATGATGATAATATCCCACTTTATGCTGCTTAGCATAGGTACCTTTTCCACATTATTATAGGTTGTTATAATAATACCTTTAGTAGTCTCTGACACTTGTTCATCACTCTTCTGGCCTTTTAGTACTATAAAATCATGATTCCCTTCTAATGTTATATATTGTTCTAAATAATTCTTTTTCATTAAAACAAGTACCTTGCCTTGGTCTATTTGACTTTTGAGCGCTTTCATATACTGTATAAAAAGGGTCAGTAATATTCCATCTATAGTAGCTACAACACCTCCATTCATACCATACTTTCTCAAAAATCTCATGTGCGATATGAAAATTTCTTGTCTCGTTCCTTTGCTCTGCCAATCTGTCTCGTCAAATATAAAGGCATTTGCTAATCTTTGTAACCTACCGCTTCCCCTATTAATAATTTCAGCAGGATTTAATACAACTGATGCTAATGGCGTACCGTCTAATAGTCTACCAATTTCCCCTATACCTATGCACCTAAGTACCTCTTCCCCAATCCACTTATCAAAGGCATAAACATAAGCATCCCTTTTAGCCTCTAGTAACTCACTAGCTGGTAAACACTCTTCCTCATATTGAATGACAGGAATAGCTACAGCATTCCCTACACCATTTTTCATATTAGATTCACATCTTAAAGCTAATTTAATATCTTTTGAGCGCATCAACAGTTCATTGGGCTTTAATTTTGACTTAATCCCGTCATCTCCACAATTTAAAATACTCTGTCCGTACTTGTCCACAAAATATGGGATTTGTGCACCTATTAATTGATAGGTATTATTATCCGCAAAAGCTTCCTCTAAAAGTGCCTTCTCAGGTATTCTATAAAGTTGCTTATTGACTAAAACATAGCTTGGTAAATGTTTGATAAATAGCCATTCATCCTTTGATACATGATATAGAATAGATAAGATAAAATGTGTATCTGATATCTTTTGACAACTCAATGTTGCAGCACAGATTGTTGCTAAACTTAAATCAATAGCTATATTATTTGACTGTCTATTAGCAATAAGTTTAATAATATCTTCTCCCTCTAATTTTTCCTGCCTTATAAGATGGCTTATTTCATTGTTCTCTAGTACCCATATGGTATGATCTTGCAAAAAATAATGAGCTGTTAACTGTAGCATGCCTGCCACAAGATTACGCTTCAAATATCCTTCTTCCAGATTTAAATGATAAGCAAATTGCACTTCACCCTCACATTTTTTAAAAACCATCTTTCTTGTTCGCTCTGAAAATATGAGCTCTATACCTTGACTGTGAAAGAAATTATTTTGAAAGTCATCATATAACAGCTTGGCATTATTGAAAGGAATACTAAAAATATAATCTTGGTTAGTAGGTATGGCCCCTTTTAAATATTTATTCAAGCTCGCATATTGAAGCGCTTGACTATAAGTAAGGTTTCTTCTATTTACAGTAAAAGATAAACAGAATCTATTGTTCCTAAAAGTAATGTAAATGGTAAGCGTCTTGGTGAAAATCTGTTTAAAAATCTTAGAAAAAAACGTCATTACTTCTCCCCTTGCTATTTCAATATGTCATTTCAATTGAATAGCTTTCTTTCTATTATAAAACAATTTTCAGTTAAAATAAACAATTTCGAATATAGTATATGATTGCTACTTCACTAAAATTAGTCTCCTATAAATGCCAATAACATCTTTCTATAAAGAAATCCTTAAACAATAATTACTCTACTGCTCAAGGATTAGTCATTTCTATGTAATATTTACTTGTTTTATATTTGTCTAATAACTCCAAAATCCTCGAACTACTCATTATCTAAGTAGTTCGAGGATTTCTTAATGGAGGTGAGTCGTAGTGATACTATCCACCATTTTTTAATTATAAATCTTTATAGATGTCTCCTCTATTGCTTATATTAAAAATCGTTGTGGTTATAACCTCATAACAAATACTATATACCACTCTAAACTCTCCTGCACATAATCTATATAGACCTTCTTTTCCAGCTAGCGTTTTAATATTACCTTCTGGACTTTTATAAATTACCCAAAGCAACTTTTCTTGGTCTTTATTGCTTAGCTTTAGTAGAAGCTTCTTTGGTTTTTTCTTAATTTTAATCTCGAAGTTTATCTATAGAAAGTTCCAACTCTTTGACCAAATCATCTAAAAATGTTGCTCCTTCATTATCATCTTTACATCCTGTACTAGTTGTAAATCTAATTTATCTGGATCTTCTTCAGATTGCCATCCAATATCAAATTTATCTATTAAAAAGTCATAATATTTACTCTAGAATATTTCTTACTGATCTATTTCTACAGCTCCACCTTCTTTTATAGAATTTTGATGCCTTATCGTTTCCTTGTTAAACCATAGGTTCGAGGTGTTTTTTTCTAGAAGCTCTTCTTGAAAATCAACTTTAATCTATTCTATTTTTTTAGTGTCATCTTCCCAAGCATCAGTGTGTATTTTAAATTTCTATATTATATGATACCTTAGTTTTTATTTTAAAAAAATAGATTTATACCCTATTAAAAGATTGTTTTCATACATACATAAATGTTTGTACAATCCATCCTTTTCTAACATTATTGGTAAAAACCTTGGTACATTAGTTGCAACACCAGTGTTTTCAGGGTGTAAAATCCAAGATAATAGTTTCCAATCCAGTATTCCCTCACTTAATTTACGAGGTGTCTCATAAAAATAATCCTCAGAAAGTTCTGCTACAAAAGCATGTATTTCTCCATCCTGAGAGTTACTTTCAATCCGATTTATAGTACCTTTATATTTTATATTATCTAGCTTAATTTCAGTTTCCTCATAAACTTCTCTCAAGACACATTCAGTAGGCGTTTCTCCTTCTTCTATTTTCCCTCCAATACCATTCCAGCTCCCCATCCATCTAGGCTTTTCTCTATTTAGCAGCAATATCTTATTCCCTTGCTTAATAAAACATATTGTATATATAGCCATAACTGCTATCATTATCCTCCTAATCTTTTAGATAATATTTATAAATTTTAGTAAGGTTCTTTAATCTAAAATATTTTGGCCCTAGTGAAATGGTATATCTTATTAATCATTCTATACCTCACTTTACAACCAATTATATCAGTAACCTATAGTAACTACAATTATTCGTGTTTAAATAATTAACAAAATCCTTGTCTCATTATTTTTAAAATCTTGTTCTATTATATAACTAATTAATCTTATATTTAAATTTTTATTTCTCTTGTGGACTCCAAGATTTTTCAATCCAAGTTGCAAGTTTTGAAAATATTACATCCGTAAAATATCCTACTAAAAATGAAAATCCAAAAGATGAAGAACCTGTAAATTCCTCAATCTTTATAAATGGTAATATATTTGAAACTGCTAGCGTAAAAAGAGCTAATGATGAAATTCCTGATAGAATTGGTACTGATATTCTCCAATAAAACTTATTTGTTTCCCACGTCCACCGGAGCTGATTATCTTTACCCCTTCCAATAACCCGATAAAACCATTTAACCGAATACGCCCACCCACCAAGTGCTCCACCTATAACTGAATATAAATATACTTTTGTTGTGTAATCAATAAAAGTAACTACTCCCACTTGAACAGTAAATAATAATATACAACTTATTATTACAAATGACAATAGATATATGAATTCAAATTTTATCTGTATGGATGAGGTTTTAAAAAAAGGTACTAATCCTAAAGTATTATTAGCTATTTCTTTACCTCCTTCAGATACTTCATCTTTAATTAACTCTCTACTACCATCTTCCATTTCTCAACACCTCACTATTTTTAATAAATTTATATTAATACTTAATAATATTCTAAACTTAACAATTCTCCAAACTTCTATTTTATAGATTACTTTTCCACTATCTCATCTGTTGAGATCGGTCGTATAATGTGGTAGGTATGTTATAGTCCATTAATTGGATTCACTTGTCCAGAAGAAGATTGTTCGTTACTCCCATCAATCCAACAAATTAGTAATCTCCAGATATCTCTTAATGATCTATGTATACCTATCTCATCTTCTATTTTTAATGCTTTATTGTTTGCTATGTTATCTGAGGTATTTTCACAAATCTTCTTTAAATCATCTATAAAGTCTTTAGCCTGATTTAAAGAATTAATTGTAGTTAGATTATCAACAATGCAATTAAAAATAGGAACAAAATATTCATCTAATCCATTTTCCCAATAAGGTGCTTGAATTGAATTAATGTAGCCAAAATATACATTACTATTTTTTGATATCTCCTCGCCTAAGCTTTTCCCAGTTTTACAAGCATATACAAATATCTTTCTATTTTTCAATAACCTCTTATCCGCTAAAGATAATGCCATTATTCTGTCATTATCTATTACACTTTCATCTTCTCCATGTGACATAATAAATAAATTTTTTTCTTCATACAGTTCCACTGCCTCATGTAAATTCTTTTTAGTAGCTTCGTTGGAAAGCTTCATAATATAATTAGGCTTTGATTTAATACAGGTTATAATTTTATAATTACAGTAAGTATTATCATCATAGTTAGTAACAAAAATTATCATCTACCTCTCTTCACTCCTTTTTATGCTCCTAGTTAATAAATCTCTAGATATTCTAAGTAGCTCTGAGCAATAATCTCTTCCTATAAATGTTCTACCTTGAATTTCTTTAATCACGGAAGTTGTCAACCTACTTGTCGCATAAAAGATATTTGATACTTAGTATTATTCGTAGTTCGGTTTGCTATTGACATGGAGCCTCCGTAAGCGTGTTTCTTTGCCTTGCGTGCCCCTTTATTAGAAATAAGGCAGCACC
>CAKZUB010000079.1 GCA_937921505.1 uncultured Clostridia bacterium
GGCTTCTTTTTATAAGCTCTAATTTTTCTTTATCTGTATATGGATGATTGGAATACATAGTTTATCGTCTCCTTTAGGTATTTATCCTTATTATAAAATAGAATACCTCTATACGACAACTAGTCTAACACATAGGGATAATCTTCCTGATAGAAGCAGAAGACCAACTGTTTTAAGTTAATTGAATTAGCATAGGCACATAAAAATAAACCAGATAGGATACCTAAACTGGTTTATTTTTATCTCTTTATTAACAGGCTTACTAAACATTACGATGACTAGCAACTGGAGAACCCTAAAATCTCCCTCTGCGGCCCTAATCCAAATGACACATAACTTCAACTACTTATTCATACATATGCGCATCAATAATAATCCCATTATCAATCGAGATAATCCTATCCGCCACTTTTTTAGCAAACTCCATATCATGGGTAATAATAAGCATAGACATACCTTTACCGCTCAAACTCTTAATCACCTTAGCCACCTCATCTGTCAAAGCAGGATCAAGAGCAGAAGTAGGTTCATCAAAACACATAAGCTTAGGCTCGAGTGCAAGCGCACGCCCTATAGCTACTCTTTGTTTTTGTCCACCAGATAACTCATACGGGTAACTGTTTTCTTTATCTGTTAACCCCAAAAAGTTTAGAATCTCTCTAGCATTAACGATAGCTTCTTCTTTAGATATTCCTAAAACTCTCGTAGGTGCCTCTATAATATTTTCTAAAACAGACATATGAGGAAATAAGTTAAATCCTTGAAAAACCATGCCTATCATTTTTCGGATTTCTTTAAGCTCAGTTTTGTTTGCATAGATACCATCATGAATTAAGTATTTACCATCTATAGTGATTGTTCCGGCATTACATTTTTCAAGGTAATTAATACTTCTTAAAAGCGTGGTTTTTCCACCACCAGAAGGGCCTACTATAACTAGAATCTCACCTTTTAATAGTTCTAAATCTACACCTTTTAATACGTGTATGTTGCCAAAGCTTTTTCGTAAACCTTCTATTTTTAGCATAAAAGCCTCTCCTTATTTATAGTAGTCATACTTAGTCTCAAGATGAGTCATGAGCTTAGACAAAACATAGGTTAATGTGAGATATACAAGTGATATGATAACTAAAGGAAGCAAAGTTGCATCTCTGTTAGAAGCTATTTTACCCACCTTTAAAAGTTCATCTAAGCCAAGTATATAGACTAAAGCTGTATCTTTAACGAGCGTTACAACTTCATTGCCCACAGGAGGCAAAACGCGCTTAAGTGCCTGAGGAAATATAATTCTAAAAAAAGTATCCTTACGGGATAACCCTAGTACTCCAGCACCTTCATATTGACCAAGATCAATAGAATGGATACCAGCTCTAAAAATTTCTGCAAAATAAGCTGCATAGTTTAAAGAAAAGGCAAAAAGAGCAGCAGGAAGTCTGCCAAACTTAATACCGATTAGTGGAAGTCCAAAGTAAATAAATACAATTTGTAATAAAAGAGGAGTTCCCCTCATGATGAGTATATAGACACCTGTAAGCTTATTTAATATTTGAAACTTAGATAACCGGCCTAAAGCCACAACAATGCCTAGGGGAATAGAAACGATTAAAGTAAGTGCAAATATCTGTAAAGTTACTAAAAGACCATGCAACACCTGAGGCATAAACATTCTAAAGTATTCAAAAAAGTTAATCATGCCACCCAATGGAAATCCTCCTTATAAATATGTATTTAAATTAATTAGTAATATCTTCTGAAAACCAATTTTCAGAGATTGCCTTAAGCGTACCATCAGCTTTTAGTTCAGCGTAAGCGGTATTAAATGCATCTACCATTCTTTGATCACTTTTTCTCATACCTACACCATATTCTTCATCACCAAAGTGCTCTTCTAAAACAGCATATTTTTCAGCACCTTTTAAAGCAATATAATATCTAAGTAAAATTTCATCAGCAACAACAGCGTCAATTCTTCCAGCTTCAAGATCCATTAAAGCTTGATTGTTATCTTCAAAAGTAACGGCTTTGCTGCCTTTAAAAGATTTATAAAGATCAGCTTCTTTTTCCATAGCAGTTACAGCACTTGATTGACTTTGTGCACCAACACTTTTACCTTCTAAATCAGCTTTAGTCTTGATATCTGATCCAGCTAAAGTAACAATAACTTGTTGGTTATTTAAATAAGGATTAGAAAAGTTTACTTTTTCTTTTCTTTCCTCTGTAATAGTATAACCATTCCATATAAAATCAATGTTACCTGCGCTTAGTTCTGATTCTTTCATAGACCAATCAATAGGCTGAAATTTAATTTCTTTTCCAAACTTCTCACCAAAAGCTTTTGCAAGGTCAACGTCAAATCCAACAATTTCACCTTTTTCATCTCTAAAGCCCATAGGTGCAAAAGAATCATCAAGTCCAACAATCCAAACATCTTGATCGAGTGTACTTGGCTCAACTTCCTCAGAAACTGTAGTTTCTGTACTTTCACTAGGCTTTTTGGAAGCTGTATTATCAACACTATTAGTAGTTTGACCGCTACAGCCAACAACTCCAAGTGTAAGTATTCCAGATAACGATAAAAGTAAAGCCTTTTTTATTAAGTTCTTCATAGTGTAAATCCTCCAGTAATAAAATTTTATTTGTCAATGTAACACATAACTAGTTTAATAGGCTAAAGTGATAAAGTCAACACTTTTTTATGTTACCTCACAGCTTATTCAGATGAAATATCTGGAGTGGTTATTTGTTCAACATCTTCTATTTGTAGACCGGATAAATCGAAATAAGGAATAGTCATGATACTCTTTGAATCGTTAGCTACCATATAACATAAATTTTCTTCTTTAACTGTATGGCCTATAACAGCAGTCAATATTTTTCCGGATTTTAACGCTATTTCAACCTTTAAAAGGGGCGCATTAAACCCGTAAGCTCTAAGAAGTGCTGTGTCAGCTGAATCCGTAATAAAGTTGTTAACTTTAGAAGCTGCTAAAAAGTCTATGAGATTATTTAGAACTTTTTCATCTAACGCATCTGTTCTAAATGAAATATCTAGAGCAGTTTGGAAAGAAGAAAGGGTATAAATGTTTTCTTGATAGGTTAGAGTTATGTTATCTATGTCTTTCTTATCTAAATCAAGTAAATTTTTATCTCTCCATAGAGCAAAGTCTGTATGTATGTTCTCAAATGCTGATTTTGGCATAGTATAAATAGTATGAGCCATAGGCGAATAGACATAATAACTAGAATCATCAGCGACTTTGCCACGCATTAACTCATAAATGTGATTATCTTTAGTATAAAGGGTAAGAGTCGGAGAAAAAGAATCTATTCCGTAATCTTGTAAGTTAGAGGGATCAGTATCTATGACCTCATTTAAAGCAGGCTGCTTAAAAGCTAGGAGTATGTTATAGATTAACAAGTTATCTGCTTTTGTAGAAACAGGCCTAGATAATTCCCAATCATCTAAAATCTTTAGAGCTTCTATTTCATGACCAGCTTCACTAAATAGAATCTTATTAATATTTACTGAGGACTCAGACCATAGTATAGGCGGAAGGTTGGTCGCAGCAGCAAAAGAATGTGAATCTTGGCGCTTTTGATAAAAAATGAGTCCTGTTATAGATATGCAAAAAAATAAGATAGGTATTAGCCATCCTCTACGTTTCATGTATTCACCTCTGTAATTTAAGTCGATTTATGGAACATGAGTATTATATCATATATGACAAGATATGGAAGTACAAATTATTGGCAAATACATAAAAAATAAAACTAAAACAGATATTTTTTCTCTGTCTATATCATATAAATAAGAAGACGAGAATTAACTTAATGCTTATCAAAACGATTATTGCATGAAAAGGGGTGAAGGAGTGAGACCGTTAAATAAAGAGATTATATCTCAATATGATATAAATATAAGAAAGTATCAATATATACGTAGTGCCTATTACTTAGAAACCAATAAGGGGAAGTTCTTATTAAGAAAAGTAGATCTGCCTAAAGAGCAAATACTATTTGATTACGAGGTAGATACTCATTTGAAAGATAATAATTTTAAAAGCATTAACGCAATATATACCACTAAAAAAAGAATCCCCTATGCTGTTTTTGGAGAACAGCTTTATATGATGCAAAATTACATAGAAGGTGAAGAAACTGATTTTAAAAACTTTGAAGACCTTAAAAACACTGTTTATATTTTAGCAGAGTTTCATAAAGCTGCAAGAAATATGATAAGTAAGACCAGAGATGCAGATAAGATAAATGTTAAAAATATATATGACTACTATACCAAAAGGAATATCCAAAATACTAAACTTAAAAAGGGTATTGTAGCACTTAAACAAAAATCAAAATTCGAAATTATGTTTTTAGACCACTGTGATCACTATACAAGACTTGAACAAATGGCATTAGATGGCATAAGCCGAGATCTTGCAATGCAGCTTACCCAAAAAGTAAAGTGTGACCACACGATAGCACATAAAGACTATATGTACCATACTGTCAATAAGACAAATACAAGACAGTATATCATTAATAATGTTGATGTATGTAATTATGATATTCAAATTATTGATCTAGCACATATTTTAGGAAGAATTATGCAAAAAAATGACTGGGATGTTGAAGTGCTGTATGAGCTTATTAAAGCTTATGACAGCAAAAAGACATTATTAAAAGAAGAATTTGAAATGCTAAAAGCTATGATGATTTACCCTGAAAAATACAATAGTATATGCACTAAGTATCTAGGGTCAAAAAGAAGATGGAATTATAATATGTTTGAGCAGAAATGGCAGAATATGATCATCTATATGAATCTTCAAATAGAAGCAGCTAAAATGATAAAGTCTTGGTAAACACGCCCCTAGTAATAGGGGCTTATTTTATTGACATTTTACACTAAGCGGTTAAAATGAATATAGAAGGATATAAATCATATCACAAAAAGGAGTGACAAGGTGAGACGAAACAATAAGACATTTATTAAGAGTATGATTATCACCTCAGTTATAGGTTTTAGCGTACTTATGATTATGATGTTTGTAGGTATTAAATATTATGTTGATAAAAGTGGTACAAGTGCTCACTTACAAGTAAATAATGTAATAGATACATCAGAGCCAAAAGTTGAATATAGTTCGACGATACTTGCACTAGTTAAAAAAGTCAGTAAAGATGAACTTATAGCCTTTGATATAGAAAAAAGACGAGAAGTAACTAGAAGTATAGCTCAGACGACAAAAATAAGTGATGGTTACGGTGGGGTGATCCCTCTAAGTTTAATACAACCAGGAGATTTAGTAGAAGTAATTTTTCAGCCAGACAAAGAAAAAATATTAGCCATCAATAAAACATCACGCAGTTGGGTAAAACCAGAACTAAGCGGCGTACTTGTTAATACTTCCAAAAGTGAAATGGTTATAGGGAAAAAAGTCTATACATTTACAGAAGATACAATGATGTTCAAAGAGGGAGGGCGAGGCGTAACACCTTCACTTATAGGAGAATATGATATTTTACAGCTTCAAGGAGTAGATGATACTGTTTGGAGTATAAAAGTATTACAAAATGCTGCGAGTATTGGACTTTCTGATCTTCCAAGTTTAGAGGGAAGACTAGAAATAGATAGAACAAGGATGATTTCATTAAAAGATAGTGTAGGACCTATTAGTCTTACACCAGGGAGACACAAATTAGTTATTGATATCAAAGGATATGAACCTATTACTACAGAAATTAATCTAATGTCGGGAGAGCATCTGGAGATTTCTCTTAAAGATGCAAAAGAAGCTATGACAGAGCTTAATGTTATTGTGACGAATAAGGAAATAGATTATACCGTACAAGTAGGTAATGAAGTATTTAAAAAGGGACAAACTATCTCCGTTAAACAAGACAAGTACAATGTTGCAGTAAAGGCAGAAGGATATAAAACTTGGGAGAGGGAGATAGAACTTGATAGAGTGGCATATGATTTAAGTATTACGCTTGAAAAAGAAGTTGATGAAACGCTGCCACCTACAACAAGCAATGGCGATGGCAATAACAGTAACAGTAATAATAATAATACAAATACTGTTGGTAATACGTATACTATTAATATTTCCTCAGACCCCGCAGGCGCTTATATCTATATTGGAGGTATGTATAAAGGGCAAACGCCTTTTAGAACCACACTTCCAGTTGGAGATTATACTATTTCACTCGAAAAACCAGGCTATCAAAACTATTATACGAATATTATCATTGACAACAGTGATAATCAAAATAGCTTTTTATATGTATTAACACCAGAGTAATAGCATAATCTATGTAAAGTAACAGATGAAGATATGACAAGGAGGGGAATTTTAAAGTGAGTTATACTAATAAGTATCAAAGTTGGTTAGAAAACGATTATTTTGATGTCATGACAAAAGATGAACTAAGAAGTATTGTAGGAAATGAAAAAGAAATAGAAGATAGATTTTATACAGAACTAGAATTTGGCACTGCAGGGCTCCGTGGGGTAATAGGTGCTGGTACAAATCGTATGAATAACTATGTTGTAAGAAAGGCTACCCAAGGATTTGCTAATTATTTAATAAACGTAAGAAATATTAAAGAAGCAAAGATAGCTATTGCTTATGATTCAAGAAACATGTCTTATGAATTTGCAAAAGAAGCAGGGTCTGTATTTGCGGCAAATGGTATTCATGTTTATATCTTTGAATCCTTAAGACCAGTTCCGGAACTATCTTTTGCAGTAAGAGAGCTTAATTGTCACGGAGGCATTGTTATTACAGCTAGCCATAATCCACCTGAGTATAATGGGTACAAGGTTTATGGAGAGGATGGCGCTCAGGTCATTGCACCCTACGATGAGATGATTATAGAAGAAGTAAATAAAATAACAGATTTTAGTCAGGTTAAGCATATATCTGAAGGACAAGCCAGACAAGAGGGTCTTCTTACCTGGATCGGACAAGAAATAGATGATAAGTATATTGCAAAAGTTAAAGAGCAAGCAATTAATCTAGAGGTCATCCAAAAAGTGGCAGATGATTTTAAAATTGTTTATACACCTATTCATGGAACAGGTAATAAACCTGTTAGACGTATACTAAATGAAGTAGGCTTTAAGAATATCTACGTAGTTGATGAACAAGCTGAGCCAGATGGCAGCTTTCCGACAGTAAAAAGTCCCAATCCAGAAGATACCAATGCTTTTACACTCGCTATAGAACTTGCCAAAAAGGTGGACGCAGATATTGTAATGGGAACAGACCCTGATGCAGATAGAGTAGGCGTACTTGTAAGAAATCAAGAAGGTGAGTACGTTGTTATGACTGGTAATATGATAGGCGCAATGCTGGCTGATTATATATTATCTCAAAAGAAGCTGCGAGGAGAACTCCTGGCAAATAGTGTTATTATTAAAACAATTGTTACAACAGAGATGACACGCGCTATTGCAGAAAGTTATGGTGCACAGACTCTAGAGGTGCTTACAGGGTTTAAATTTATAGGAGAGCAAATCAGACTTTTTGAAGAAAAAGGTGATAAGCACTATGTCTTTGGTTTTGAAGAAAGTTATGGATGCTTGGCTGGGACTTATGCAAGAGATAAAGATGCAGTAGTTGCATGTATGTTAGCTGCAGAAATGGCAGCTTACTATAAAGATAAAGGCATGACCCTTTATGAAGCACTTATCTCTCTTTATGAAAAATATGGTTATTATAAAGAAGGAATCCTTTCTATTACATTAAAAGGAATAGAAGGAATGAGTAAGATAAAAGCAATTATGGAGAAATTAAGAGAGCTTGAGCTTAAAAACATAGCTTCCTATACAGTGCTTGCTAAAAGAGACTATGAGGCAAGTAAGAGAGTACAAGCAAGTTTAAAGGGGGAAGAGATGCTCCTTCTTCCAAAGTCTAATGTGCTTTATTATGAGCTTAATGATAATGCGTGGGTATGTATAAGACCATCAGGAACAGAGCCTAAAATTAAGTTCTACTTTGGGGTAAAAGCAAGTAGTATAAAAGAGGCGAGTTCAAAAGTAGAAGAACTTGAAAATGCTGTAAAACAAATAATAGAGCCTTGGATGTAAAAAAGCTAATACGCAGCTAGTATAATCTATAGATTATGCTGGCTGTTTTTATATTCTTCCAAAAAAGTAAGAATAGGACTAGCTTAAACATAATAAACATAGTAATAAATAAGCACTTAAAGAGGGGTAAGAACTATGTTTAATATAGGGGATTATGTTGTTAGATTATCCTACGGGAAAGATATACTATTTCGCATAACATATATTTCACCCAGTCAAATAGCTAGGTTAAAAGGAATTTCTTATAGAGTCATAGCAGATGCCCCAATAAGAGATCTTGAGCTTGCAGATGGTATGCGATTTACAAATCAAGAGACAAATATTATGAATACTGTTCAACAAAATATTGAGAGAATTATGAGAGAAAGAGAAGAAAACAAGAAAGGGAAGTTACCAAGGTTTCAAAAAACGGGTACGGTTTTGCATATAGATGGAGATGCTTTTTATTTAAACTTATGTCTTAAATATTATAAAATTTTAGACATACCTGCTATAGGCGAACATGTTATGGAATCAGAACAACCTAAAAAGGTACGCTATCTTATAGAAAAGTACTCGCCAGATATACTCGTACTTACGGGACACGATTCACTTAATAAGCATTATAAGGATTTATATGACGTCAATGAATACAGAAATTCTAATTATTTTATAGAATCAGTGAAAAGAGCTCGGGCAATAAAACCAAGTATGGATGATTTAGTTATATTTGCTGGAGCCTGTCAATCTTATTTTGAAGGAATACTTACAGCAGGCGCTGATTTTGCAGCATCACCAGGTAGAGTACTCATTCATGCATTAGACCCTGTATTTATAGTAGAAAAGGTTGCTCAATGTCCATTTCATAAAGTACTTTTTATTGAAGAGGCTTTAGAAAATACTATTACTAAGCTTAATGGACTTGGTGGCTATGAGATTATAGGAAAATGCAGACGGGGAGGACCTGTTGTAGAAGAGCAAAAAGGGAAGAATAAAGTCATAAAGCCAAATGTGAAGCTAGACTTCATCAAAGAATTTGATAGTGATAATATGACAGATGAAGAGATAGAAAGGGAACTTAGCAAGCCTATTTTTACAGATACAGAGCAAGAGTTTGAACAAAGGATGATGCATTATACGGGAAATACAATGCCACTTAAGTAACAAAGGTAGATTAAGGTAATTTAAAAGGAATAATATTTGATAGCACAGAATATATATTAAATTAGTAGTAGTTAGTCCAATTTTTAAAGCAGAGTCATATTACTTAGGTATGTATACATAAACTTGTATATATAATGCTATAGGAGGGGGAAACGAAATGTCAGTAGAACTGATAAGAAAGCCAATTACACTAGATGAAATGACAAGAAGAGAAAGTGTTCAAGTAATCAAAGAACGTGACATTATTGTACCAGATGGAAAACCTGACATGCAGAGAATACTTCAATTAGACGGCAAGATAAATATAGATCAACTAGATGTAAGTCAAGACAGGATTTTGTATAGAGGCAAAATAGACATTCTAGTCCTTTATACAACAATGAATAATGAAGGTACCGTATATACGATGAAAGGAAGTATTCCACTAGAGGATTTCGTCATCTTAGAGGGAGTAGATAAAGATCAGCGCATAGATTTTGAATATGATATAGAGCACATGAGTTATAACATATTAAATGAGAGAAAAGTAAATGTAAAAGCTATTATGCAAGTAGATGCAGCGGCAACAAGAAGTAAACAAACTAACATTATTTGCGCAATAGACACAGATAGTCCAGTTCAAACAAAAGAAGCACAAATCGAGGTTATTACTTTAGGCACAGAAAAAGAAGATAGAATAATAGTTAGAGAAGATTTAACGATTATGCAGACAAAGCCTAGTATAGCAGAAATCTTAAAAAATCATGTGCAGATTCAAGAAGAACAAGTTAAAAGAACAGAATCTGAACTGATGTATAATGGTATCCTTGAAGTAAGTACGATGTATAAAGCTGGAGGCGGAGAGGATACGATAGAAATTATTACGCATAAAGTTCCTTTTGAAGGAAGAGTTGATCTGCCAAAAGATGAAGGAGAAGTTTTTTGGGACTGTACATTAAGTGTTTCCCCATCGTATATGCAAGTTGCACCAGATTATGATGGAGAAGACCGCGTCATAGAGTCTGAGTTTATGGTTACTGCAAAATATTATAAGTTTAATAAAGAGGTTCAATCAACTCTATTTGATTTACACTGTCCAGGTAAAAAAATAACCACTAAGGATAAAGTATTAGATTATATGCACCTTTATAATAGAGCACACTTATCTATTCCTAAAAAAGAAGCCATTGTGATAGAAAACTTTATGCCAGAAAATAATGAGGTGTTTAGTGTAACAATAAGACCCAGTGTAGAAGAGAAGCTTATTACAGATGACAAGCTGACAATTAAAGGTGTATTAGAAGTAAGAACTATTTACATAGCAAAAGAAGTAGGCAATGTAATAGATACAGCTGTTAATATTATCCCCTTTACGCAGGAGATAGAAATTAAAGGTATTCCGAGTAAATCGATGATAGTACCTAGAGTTTTAGCAAAAGATATTAAGCTTTACTCTCAAGGCAAAAAGGAAATTATAGTAGAGTATATGCTAGATAGTACAGCGGAGGTCTATACAAAAAACAACCTCAATGTACTCGAGGAAATAGAGCTAGAAGATATGACCAAAGAAGAAATAGATAAATACCCAAGTATGACTGTTTATCAAATTAAAAAGGGCGATAGCTTATGGGAACTTGCAAAGAGATTTAATACATCCGTTAAAGACATACAAGAAGTAAATGATATTGATATGCCAGACACGCTTCATGTTGGGCAGAAGATTATTATACTAAAAAAAGTAAAATTCTAATGGTTAAATAGAGAGTTTTAGGTACCTTTTAAGTACATTAAAGCTCTTTTTATTTTTTGCAAATTTATAAAGAACATCAAGTTATTATGAGGTGTATCAAGGTAAAAATGGATTTTGTATACAATAAATGCATTTTAATTGACTTTAGGATTTAGCTAAGTTTATAATAGAACAAATAAGCGACATATAGGAGGGTGGGTGCTATGGACTCAATTCTATTAAAAGCAAGGGGCAAGATTAATTTAACATTAGATGTAGTTGGAAAAAGAGAAAATGGCTATCATGACCTACGTATGATTATGCAGACAATTAATTTGTTTGACACCTTATATATAAGAAAGACTAAGGTGCCAGGAATTAGATTAAGAGCGAATTATTCATGGCTTCCAACAGATGAAAAAAACATCGTTTATCGCGCAGTGCAAGTGTTTTTTGATCAATTAGGTCAAGATGTTGGCGTTTCTATAGAACTCACAAAAAGAATTCCTGTAGCGGCGGGGCTTGCAGGGGGCAGCACAGATGCAGCAGCTGCACTTATAGGGCTCAATAGACTATTTAATACAAAGTATGATATGCAAAAACTCATGGAGATGGGATTTAAATTAGGAGCAGATGTACCTTTTTGCATATTAAGAGGAACAGTTCTAGCAGAAGGGATAGGAGAAGAACTTACGCCGCTTCCATCTATGCCCTATACGCATGTTGTTCTCGTTAAACCACCAATTAGTGTATCAACAGCTATTGTGTATAAAAATCTAGATATCAATACTATTTCACAGCGTCCAGATACAGAGGCTGTGATACAAGCAATCAAAGATAAGGATGTACACACTATAGCAAGAAATATGGTTAACGTATTAGAGGGAGTTACAATTCCCATGTATCCCATTATAGAAGATTTCAAACAAGATCTTATGAGGCATGGTGCAATAGGAGCTATGATGAGTGGCAGTGGATCAACAGTTTTTGGACTATTTGAAAGTAAGGAAAAAGCATATGCCGCAGCAGGATATTTTAAGCTTCAGCGTAATGTACGTGATGTCTATATAACAACAACGTTTTCTAAAATTCAAAAAGGGGCGCATGTAAATGATAGAAGATACTTATAGCATGAAAATAAATGAGTATTTACCACTTAGAGATATCGTTTTTCAAACACTAAGAAAAGCAATATTAACAGGTGAACTAGAGCCTGGGGAAAGACTCATGGAAATACAACTCGGAGAAAAACTAGGAGTAAGCCGGACGCCTATTAGAGAAGCCATAAGAAAACTTGAGTTAGAAGGATTAGTTATTATGGTGCCAAGGAAAGGGGCTCAGGTTGCTCAATTTACTGAAAAGGATATACAAGATGTACTTGAAGTCCGAGCTGCCCTAGAAGCACTTGCAGCCAAAATAGCTTGTAAGAGAATGGACGAACGTGCATTTTTGAAATTGCAGCTTGCTATAACCGAATATGATTATGCAGCTAGAGACAAAGATCTAGACACTATGATTCAAAAAGATGTGGAGTTTCATGAAATAATCTTTAATGCCACACAAAATGATAAACTTATTTATCTCTTTAATAACTTAAGAGAACAAGTTAACAGATATCGTATTGCCTATCTTAAGAATACCGAAGAAAGTGAAGCGGTTCATACAGAACATATGCTGTTATTAGAAGCACTTCAAAAAAGAGATGAACACTTAGCAGGAGAAATAGCAACTAAGCATATACAAACACAATGTGCATCTATTATGCGCTTTATTAAGAGTAAAATTGTAGAAGAAGACTAATCATTATAAAGAGCCATTTTCTATAAAACGAGAAGGCTCTTTATAAGTTAATCGGTGTTAAAATGAGGAAGTTAAAAAATTACGCTATGTACGATTAGAAAGGGGATAACCATGAATTATAAAGATACTTATCAAATGTGGTTGGAGCATCATTTGATTGATACTTCGACTAAAGATGAATTAAAAGCAATAACAAGCGAAAAAGAAATAGAGGATAGATTTTATAAAAATCTTGAGTTTGGAACAGGAGGCCTAAGAGGTAAGATTGCAGCAGGCTCCAATAGGATGAATAATTATACCGTTGCAAAAGCAACCACGGGATTTGCAAAATACTTAGTGACTACTTTTGAAAAGCCAAGTATCTGTATTGCATATGATTCAAGAAACATGTCAGATGTATTTGCCGAAGTAGCAGCTAAGGTATTAGCGAGTGCTGGCATTAAAGTCTATTTATATGAAAGTCTTAGACCTACTCCGATGCTTTCTTTTGCTGTAAGATACATGAAAGCTCAGGCGGGAATTGTTATTACAGCTTCTCATAATCCTAAAGAATACAATGGTTACAAAGTATATGGCAGCGATGGTGGGCAGATTACAGACCAAGCAGCAAAAGAGATCTTAGCGTTAATTGATGAAGCAGATATTTTTAGTGATATACAACTGATGACACTTAAAGAAGCTCAGGAAAAAGGACTTCTTATTTATATAGGAGAAGAAGTAGATAGAGCTTATTACGAACAAGTAGAAAAGCTTGTTATTAGAAAAAATCTTGTTAAAGAAAGAGCAAGTGAGCTTAAAATAATCTATACACCTATCCATGGAAGTGGGAATATTCCTATAAGAACAATGTTTGAAAACCTAGGGTTTACGAGTGTAGAGGTTGTTAAAGAACAAGAAAAACCAGATGGTAATTTCCCAACAGCACCTTATCCAAACCCAGAAAACCCACAAGTATTTAATATCGCAATAGATATGGCCAAAGAGATTGGGCCAGATCTTATATTTGGGACAGACCCAGATTGTGACAGGATAGGGGTTGTAGTTAAAGAAGCAAGTGGGGAGTACAAAGTTTTAACAGGCAATCAAGTCGGGATACTTTTATCAGAATATATGCTAAGTGCACGAGAAGGCGAAGGTATTTTAAGCCCAAAAGATACGATTATTAAAACAATTGTAACCACTGAGATGGTAAGAAAAGTAACAGAAAATTATAATGTACAACTTATGGATGTGCTTACAGGATTTAAATACATAGGGGAAAAAATTGAAGAGTTTGAAACGACAGGATCAAATAACTTTGTACTTGGGTTTGAAGAAAGCTATGGTTACTTAGCCGGAGGTTTTGTAAGAGATAAAGATGCTGTTATTGCGGCTGTACTTATTGCAGAAATGGCTCTTTACTACAAAACAAAAGGAAAGAGTTTATCAGAAGCGTTAGCGGATCTATTTGAAAAATATGGATACTATAAAGAGCATCTTATTTCTATTGAAATGGAAGGTAAAGATGGACAAGAAAAAATTAAAAGTATTATTACAAACCTAAGAGATCATGCGCCAAAGGCTATAGGGGATATACAGATCACTCTATCAGAAGATTATCAGCTCTCTCAAAGATACAATGCAAGTGAAAATAGTATAGAGCTTATTAACCTTCCAAAATCAAATGTTATTAAATTCATTTTAGAAGACAACAGCTGGTTTGTAGTAAGACCATCAGGAACAGAGCCTAAAATTAAAATATATACCTCGGTAGTCGGGCAAAGTATAAGTGATGCAGAGCAAAAGACAGAAGAGCTTATTAAAGCGATTAATAATTTGCTTAATATGTAGAAAAACAAGGAGGCAAACGTGCTAAAATTAAAGCCTGTGTTTAAAGATTATATTTGGGGCGGAGAGAAACTCAAAACCCTTTACAATAAGGAAAGTGAGCTAAATAGTGTAGCAGAAAGCTGGGAACTCTCCACACATAAAGATGGCCTATGTAAGATAGCCGGAGATACTGATCAAGGAGAAACATTAGTTGGTTGGATTAAGGGAAAGGACGCTCTAGGGGAAAAGTCTGCCTCACAAGATGAGCTGTCTATACTTATCAAGCTTATTGATGCTAAAGACAATCTTTCTGTACAGGTTCACCCAGATGATGAATATGCACTTGGAAATGAGGGCGATTTTGGAAAGACAGAAATGTGGTATGTACTTGAAGCTGAAGAAGGTGCCAGGTTAGTCTATGGTTTTAAAAAAGATATTACAAAAACAGAATTTAAGAGCTATATTGAGAGTAACACTTTAACAGACGTACTAAATACTGTAGAAGTTAAAAAAGGAGATGTCTTCTTTATTAATCCAGGTACCATGCACGCTATAGGCAAAGGGATTATGATTGCAGAGATTCAACAAAGCTCCAATGTAACTTATAGAGTCTACGACTACGGCCGAGTAGGCGTAGATGGTGTGCCAAGAGAACTTCATGTAGAAAAAGCACTAGAAGTAACCAACCTGACAAAGGCTGATAAAGCCAGATCAGACTATCATTTAGAAAAATACGATGGTTATTTAAGAGGTGTTATTGCTAAGTGTCAATACTTTACAGTAGAACTACTAGAGATCAAAACACAAGTAGTCATGAAAGCCGATCATACAACTTTTCATTCACTTCTAGTACTAGAAGGAGAAGCTAAAATCTATTCAGATCACGACACCTTATATGCCACAAAAGGAGAGTCAATCTTTATTCCAGCAGGCTATGGGACTTACAGCATACAAGGGGAGAGTAAAATCATCTTATCAACGCTATAGAAAAGGGGACGGTTCTCCAATCTTGCTGTTTTAAAACAGCAAGATTGGAGAACCGTCC
>CAKZUB010000080.1 GCA_937921505.1 uncultured Clostridia bacterium
CAAGATAATGAGTGTGGTTGAAACGTGTAAACGAAAAAACATGGATATATTCCAAAATATTACCAAAATATTCGAAGGCACACCGGCTGTATTTTAGCCGGTGTATCAGTCGTTAATTTTTTGAGGGCTGAATAGTAACAATTTAAAAATAGTTTTATATGTTTTGTTATTGTTAAAACATGCTAAATGCTTTAAAATAGAATATACTATGTATGTTACGTATATGAAACCAGAAGAAATCACATTATAAAAGTAGTAGCTTACAAAGGATAAAATGAATTTAATAAAGGAGGAGAAAATATATGCCAACACCACATAACTCAGCTAAACCAGGAGAAATAGCAGAAACGATACTTTTACCAGGAGACCCTTTAAGAGCTAAGTTTATTGCAGATACTTTTTTAGAAGATGCTGTGCAGTATAATACTGTTAGAAATATGTTTGGATATACAGGAACTTATAAAGGACGCAAAATCTCAGTGCAAGGAACAGGGATGGGGATTCCATCAATAGGAATATATTCTTATGAGCTTATTCATTTTTATGGTTGTAAGAATCTGATCCGAATAGGGTCAGCCGGAAGCATGCATAAAGATCTTAATCTCCATGACATTGTTTTTGCAATGGGTGCAAGTACAAATTCAAATTACGTTGATCAATACAATTTGCCAGGGACTTATGCACCAGTTGCAAGCTTTGAGCTGTTAGAAAAAGCAGTAACAATAGCTAAAGAAAAAGGCGCAAATTATAAAGTAGGAAACGTATTATCATCTGATATATTTTACAACGCAGATAAAACGGTAACTGAGAGATGGATGAGCATGGGTATTTTAGCAGTAGAAATGGAAGCATCTGCACTTTATATGAATGCAGCAGCAGCAGGTGTAAATGCCCTAGCGATGATGACTATTTCTGATAGTTTAATATCAGGAGAAGAGTGTACAGCAGAAGAAAGACAAAATGCTTTCACAAAAATGATGGAAATAGCGCTTGAATTAGCGTAAAAATAATCTTAAACAAGGGGGTGGCCTATAAGGTCACCTTTTTTGCGGACATAGAGCAAAAGGACTTTATAATAACTATATCGGGTGATATACTGGGTATATAAGTAAATAGAGAGAAATAACCTGTAGACTTAATTTATTCATAGTGAATAATTTAAATTTAAAAATGCCAAATCTATACTCATATAAAATCAATAATTACAGTGAAGATTCATCTAGACCAAATGATATAACCAAGGAGAGAGAAAAATGATACAATGGGTTAATGAGTCAGTGTTTTATCACATTTATCCGTTAGGATTTTGTGGTGCACCTATAGAAAATAATGATAAACAAGGTGAGAGAATAAATCGCATTGAAAAAGTAGAGGAGTGGATACCCCACTTAAAAGAAATGGGTATTACAGCGATCTATTTTGGTCCATTATGTGAGTCAGATTCTCATGGTTATGATACAGCAGACTATTACTGGGTAGATAGAAGACTTGGAAGTAATGAAGATTTTAAAATGGTAGCTAAAAAGCTTCATGAAGAAGGCATACGTATAATACTTGATGGCGTATTTAATCATGTTGGGAGGGGATTTTGGGCTTTTAAAGATGTACAGGCAAAGGGGCAAAATTCTCAATATATAAACTGGTTTCATCATCTTAACTTTGAAGGCAATAGTCCCTATGGAGATGGCTTTTGGTATGAGGGATGGGAAGGGCATTATAACCTTGTTAAGCTTAACTTAAGAAATACCGATGTAATAGAGCATATTTTAGGTGCTGTTGGAGCATGGATTGAAGAGTTTGATATTGATGGTTTAAGACTAGATGTTGCCTACTGTATGGATAGAGACTTTTTGAAAACTTTAAGAAGATATTGCGATAATAAAAAGGATGACTTTTGGCTGCTTGGAGAGATGATCCATGGAGATTATAGCAGCATTGCTAATACGGATACCCTTCATTCAGCAACTAACTATGAAGGGTATAAAGGTATATATTCAAGTCACAATGATAGAAATTATTTTGAAATTAATCATTCTTTAAATAGGCTTTTTGGCAAAGGTGGTCTTTATAAAGGGTTATGCCTCTATAACTTCGTAGATAATCATGATGTAAATAGAATAGCGAGTACGCTCAAGCATAAAGAGCATCTCTATAACGCTTACACCTTACTCTTTACAATACCTGGGGTGCCGTCCATTTATTATGGCAGTGAATGGGGCGTAGAAGGTACTAAGCAAAATGGTTCAGATCTAGAGATAAGACCATCATTGGACCTTAGTATGATACCCGCTTCAAAACAGTTACTCAGTGAGCATATTAAGAGATTGGCTGCGATTAGAAAGCAACTCCCAGCTTTGCAATATGGAACGTATGAGCAGTTAATTGTCAAAAATGAGCAGCTTGTCTTTAGTAGAGTATTGGGTGAGGAAAGTATTATAGTTGCTCTTAATCTATCAGATCATAAAAACCAACTTGATTTTGATGTGCCTTATGGCAAAAGTGCCAAAAATTTGCTAGGCAGTCAAGAAATGTATGAGATTAAAAACGGACACATGGGTTTGCAAATGCCAAGCTGTGAGAGTATGATTTTAGTACTGCAGAAATAGTTTTCATACTGTAAATTTTACAGTATAAATAAAAGTTTCTTTATAAGAAGTAGTATCGTTAATTAAATAGCGTAATGAAAAGGAGACCAAGATGTTAAAAAATGAAATAAAAAGAGATGGCCACATTCATACGCCTTACTGTCCACACGGTACAAAGGATAAAATAGAAAGTTATATAGAAAAGGCACTAGAACTTGGACTAGAGGAGATAACTTTTACTGAGCATATGCCGCTTCCAGAGGGGGTGCTTGCACTCGACCTACAAAAAGAATGCAGTCCACAACTAGAAGAAGTAGAAGGCTACTTTAGAAAGATAGATGAAGTAAAGGAAAAGTATAAAGGAAAGCTAAAAATCAATAAAGGACTAGAAGTCGATTATATCGAAGGGTATGAAGAACAAACAAAAAGGTTGCTTAACTTGTATGGCAAAGATTTAGAAGATGGACTTCTATCAGTTCATATCTTAAAAGTAGAAGACAAGTATTACTGTGTAGATTATAGTCCAGAAGAATTTGAGAAACTAGCTCATAAAGTTGGAGGGTTAGAAAAGCTCTATGATCTTTATTATGAGACGCTTTTAAAAGCAGTTAAAGCAGATCTTGGAAAATTTAAGCCAACGCGCATAGGGCACCCTACACTTGTTAGAATTTTTAATTTGAAGTATCCAGTAGACTATAAAAACGAGAAATTACTAGAAAAAATTGTAAAAGCATTAAAAGCTAAAAACTACCAAGTAGATTTTAATACAGCAGGCCTTAGAAAGCCTCTTTGTAAAGAAGTTTATCCAGCAGGGGTATTTTTGGAGTTGATTAAAAAGTATAAAGTAGAATTTGTATATGGTTCAGACGCTCATACTGCAGGAGATGTAGGGAGTGCTTTTGAGTCACACCAGTAAGCTGTAGATTGTTTAGTATAAGATGAATAAAATAATGGGACTAAGAATAAAATGAATAATAGATACAAGCAGATTAAAAAAGTATAAGGTGTGATGCATATGGAATATGGTAAAGATTACAGGGCAACAGTTGTTCCAGTAGATATAGTAGAAGGACCAGAAGGATTAATTAAGGTAACGGATTTTTATGAGATGATCCCTTTTACTTTACGCGCTTTGTTAGCAGGATATAAATGTACAGACGAGATGTTAGATCGGGTAGAGCAGCATTCCGGGATTTTTGAGGGTGGGTTTTTTCCGGTAGAATTTTTTATTACGTACAATCCACATACTTTTGCGGCGTGTATCACGCATACAAGTACAAGTATACACCTAGGAAATAATAGAGATATACTTATGCAAAATGAGATTATGGACTTAGTAGAAAGCCTACCAGGAAGTTTGAAAAGACCTGGAAGCTATCAATATTTAAGAAAAATAGATATTAAAAAGGGAATGCTTGAACTAAAAAAAAGAATTTACGAAATACCGATCTTTGATATAGCATTAAGATATCTTTCGCTGTCAAAATTTCAATATACAATAGGACCTGTGAAAGAGCAAAGATATTTAATGGTACTTTATATACCTTAAAAGTATAAAAAGCAGTGAGTGTTATCATAAACTCACTGTTTTTTATGCTTTTATAGAGAAACAAGCTATAAACTTAAGTTATTCATCTATGCAAAGTTGTTTCTTATAATGATTTTACACCATGTATTATCATGATAGCTTAAATTTAAAGGTATGAAACCTATAGAATTAAGAAAAAAATAAAATATGAAGATCTTTACTAATATATTGATTAATTGACAATTATCTTGTAATATAGTATAGTGTGGAATGTAATATACTATTACAGGTGAGGTATATACGAATTTTCCAATACAAACTATAAAGTTATAAAAGGGTAGGTTTAAAAATGGGAATAATTATTAAGTTTATTATAAGATCAATTAGAGAGAAAAAGTTTAGAACTTTTCTTATTATACTTGCAGTAGCATTATCTGGTGCACTTTACTTTGCTTCAACATCATTATCAGATTCACTTGTAGATATTTATACAAATAAGCTAAGACAGGCTACTGGCAATGCAGATATTATGATTTTTCCAAAAAGAGCATCACCATCAGGTGTGATTAGTGATGCACCAGCTCTTAGACTTCAAGATAAAACAGATTATATTATTAAGGCCATCACCAGTACAGCGAGATATAAAATAGGCCCCAAGGAATATGATCGTATAAGTCTTACAGGTATGACTTTAGAAAATTATGAGAAGATCAATAACCTACAACTTATAAAGCAGAGATCAGATACTTCTTTTGAAACAAATAGTATTATTATTAGTCAAAAAACAGCCGAAAAATATCAGCTGAGTGTAGGCGATAAGATGGAGCTTTACATTAATGGCATAAGGCGAAATATTAATGTATATGGTATTGCGCTGCCAATAGGAATGTTTTTAGACGAATCACAAGATGCAAAGGCACTTATATCTTATAGAAGTTTATGCGATTACATGCAGACAGAAGGAAAACCGACTACATTATATATTAAAACAAATGAGAAAATAAGTATCGATGAACTACTAATAGAACTTAAGAAGGCTTATCCCAAATATGGGGTAGAAGAACCTTTTTCAAAAGCAGCTATGCGTGATAATGTTTCTATGATTGCTATGCCGCTTCTTCTTATGACAGTTATTGTTACATTTATGAGTATATTTATTATTTATTCTTCTTTTAAAGTAATCACACTTGAGAAGTTACCTATTATAGGAACATTTAGAAGTATTGGTGCAAGCAGAAGGATGATGAATCAAGTTCTTTTACTAGAAAGTTTATTTTATGGCATAGTTGGTGGCATTGTAGCATGTGTTTTAGGAATAGGTATTTTATACATTATGACACATTTTACAACAGCTAGTGAAGTTAAAGAATACATAGAAATAAGAATTGATATTTCTTTTATTAAGTTGTTAAGTACATTTATTCTATCGGTTATAGTCTGCTTAGTAAGCAGTATGGTTCCTATTATCAAAGTTTCAAAGATACCGCTTAAAGAAATAGTACTAGGTAATATTGGAAGCTATAAAAAAAGAAAGATTAGAAAAGATGTATTAGGAATCATTTATATTATAACTGCTTTTATATTACCGATTATATCACCAAGATCAATTGCGGTTATACTAAGTGGCATCTCTGTTATATTAGCGCTTATTGGCATTATCAGTATATTACCGTCAGTGATTAAGTATACTTCTAGGTTATCGGAAAAACTCTTTTGTAAATTATTTGGTAATATTGGGATACTTGCAGTTAAAAATATTAGAGGGAATAAAAGTATACTTAATAGTATTTCTCTTATCACAATAGGTATTGCGACACTACTTATGATTAACAATATTAGTATTAATTTAAATGTTGAAATAATTAATTTTTATGAAAAGACTTTTATATCAGATATGCAAGTTTGGATGAATAATTTAGATAAAAGTGCAGCTAGAGGTTTTTTAAGACACGAAGGCGTAGAAACGGTTTATCCTATATATGAGTCTTATAGTATAGATGTAGAAGAATTTGATGAAAAAATGAGTTGTATTCATGGTGTGAAAGATGAAACTCATTCTGAATACTTTTATTATAATTATTTAGGAGACGATAAAGAACTACTGCAGGAACTAGGAAATGGCAGGTATATTATTACAACTGTTATTATGAAGAATAGGTTTAATCTCAAAGAAGGAGATAAACTAACCTTAAAGTTTGCGAACGGTGATAGAGTTTATACTATTATAGGATTTATGAATAGCATTATGTGGAATGGGAGCTTCAGTTTAATATCAGAGGATTACTTGCGAAGTGATGCGGGGCTTAAGGCTTATAACAGTGCTTATATGAAGGCCAATCAAGATTCAAAGGAAGTCCTTGAATCCCTGAAAAAACAGTATGCAGACAGATATTTAGGAGGAAGGACCATACCAGAGATGCTTGAGGCCAACCGAGAAGGCAATAACCAACTTATGTCTATGCTTATTGGTTTTTCAATACTTGCTCTTCTTATAGGGGTTATAGGGGTTATTAATAACCTTATTATTAGTTTTATAGAGCGCAAACAAAGTATTGCTGTTTTAAGATCAGTTGGGATGAGTAAAAAGCAAGTGATTAATATGTTGTTTGTGGAAGCACTTTATTCGGGCAGTATAGGAGGAATTGCAGGTATAATAGGAGGAGTTACTGTGATTAAGCTTGTGCCCTATGTATTAGAAGCTATGAGGATGCCTATTCCTGTTTACTTAGTGCCTGGGGTGCTTTGGATTTACTTAGTAGGGGGAATGTTTATTACAGTTATGGCTTCAATAGCGCCTGCCAAGAAGTCATCAAAGCTTAATATTATTGAAGCTATAAAATATGAGTAAGTGAGGGAAGTTAGATGGAATATGTTATTGAAACCATAGATCTATGTAAAAGTTACAATTTAGGAGATACAAGTGTAGAAATTTTAAAAAATATTAACTTAAAAATAAAAAAAGGGGCTTTCTATTCTATTATGGGTCCTTCTGGTTCAGGAAAAAGTACATTGCTTTATTTATTAGGAGGCCTAGATAAACCCACTGAGGGGAGTATTAAGATCAATGGCAAAGAATTAGCTGCTATGAAAGATGAAGAAGAAAGCAAAATGAGAAGAAATGATATAGGCTTTGTTTTTCAATTTTATAACCTTATTCCCAACCTAGATGTTGAAGAAAATATTATGCTTCCAATACTCCTAGATGGTAAGAAGCTAAAAGATTATAGGGAAGATCTAGATGAGATTTTAGAGATTGTTGGACTTTCTGAAAGACGTAAACATACGCCCAGAGAGTTATCAGGAGGACAGCAGCAAAGAGTGGCTATAGCAAGAGCACTTATTAATAAGCCAGATATTATTTTTGCTGATGAACCAATAGGTAATTTAGATAGTAAAACAGGTATAGAGATTATGAAGCTTTTACAAGAAATTAATCTTAAACAAGGGAAAACTATTGTCCAAGTTACGCATTCAAGAGAAGCAGCTGAGTATGGTACAGACTTGATTATGGTAAGAGATGGTTGTATTTGTGAAAATAGGTAGTCATTTGATAAGGATAGGTGGAGAATATGAAAAAGATATGGATGGCAATGGGATTGTGTTTGGTCGTTATACTTACAGGTTGTTCAGATAAGGCAAAACAAAATAGTGAAGTGATAAATATAGAAAATGAAGAACTAGCGATCAAATCAGGTATAGATATTTTTGGAGAAGTTAAGGTTGCATCAATAAAAGAAATTGTTATAGATTTTCCGGGTATAGTTGAAAAAATACATATAAAAGATGGGCAAAAGATTAAAAAAGGTGATCTCATTATGACCTTTAATTTTGACGAATATCAAACGAATATTATGAAAAAGCAAAATGAAATAGAGCTCTATGATGCCCAGCTTAAAAAGCTTAGACAAAATATTAACCCTTTAAGTCATGAAGTAAGCAGACTAAAAAAAGAACTTGACATTAAACAAGGTTATATAAGTGGAGATAAAGATCCAGAAGTTAAAGCATTAGAAAGAAACTTGGAAATGACACATACAGACATTGAAATACTACAAAAGGAATATGAAGCAAACAAAGAAATTTTTGATATAGGGGGTATTTCAGCAAAAGAGTTAGAGGATGCTAAACAAAGACTAATAGGTAAAGAAAAAGAAAAGAAAGATTTACTTATGGCTATTGAAAAGCTCAAAACAAATAGAGTATTAGAAGTAAACCAATTACTCTCAGGACTTAAAAATAACGAGGCGCAATTAACTAATACAGATAAACAAAACGAAATAAGCGTCTTAGAATTAGAGTCTAGGCTGAAAATAGCGCAAATAGATTTAGAAACAATGAAAAATAAACTAAGTAAAAGCTATATTAAAGAGAACTCTATTATAGCGGATATTGATAACTTGATTGTGTATGACTTGGAATGCTATGAAGGCACACAAGTGGGTAAGGGAGAAGGAGCTATTATTAAAATGATGGATGAAAATACACTCTTTATTAGTGTAGATATTCCAGAAGAATTTATAAGCAGGGTAGATATAGGGAATGAAGCACTGATTATGCCTTATGCCGATAAGGCAAATGCTATTAAAGGAAAAGTTATAAGACTTGCGCAAAGAGCCATTAAGCAAAATGGGGAGACTATTATTAAAGCAGATATTGCTATAGACGGAGAAAAAGGAATTTTAAAGCCAGGGCTAACTGTTGATGTTACAATTTATGAATAGATTTATACGTTGAAAAAATATCTTAATCACATAGATAGGATCAATAACTTCTCTATATTATTTATAGGGAAGTTATTATATGTTAATTATAAAATAAATCGATACGATTTTAATTAATAAAGTAGGTGATAATAACTATCTTGAAAGAAAAAAGATAAACTTTAAAAACAATATGAATAATAAAGTAAAAAAAAAATAGAAAAAAATAGTAATATTTACAATAAATTATTGATTTTTTAAATTATATAGTATAATATAAAAGCATAAATAAAAACGTTGCAAAAATATGTATTAATCGTGGAGGGATAAATGGAAAAGTATCATACTGTCAAAGATGTTGCTAAGTTAGCTGGAGTAGCCCCTTCTACCGTATCTTTGGTAATGAATAGAAGTAATAAGGTTTCTGCTAAGACAAGGGAAAAGGTGAGAAAGGCAGTGGAGGAACTAAACTATGTTCCTAATAACTTTGCTGTATCTTTGAGACAGACTCCTTGTGAAAGTGTTGCGGTATTGGCTCCTGATATACAAAATCCTTATTATATGGATATTATACAAGGGATTAAGCATAAGTGTGAGAAAACTGGAGTGCGGATTCAAATTGTAGAAACGAGATATGATCCTAAGATAGAAGAAGCGGAACTTAATTTTTTACTTGGGCTAAGACCTATAGGGTATATTTTTATAGGTACTACACGTGATGAAGAACTTATTAGTACGCTAAATACGGAAAAAGTAGTTTTTGTGGATAAAATTGATACCACAGGAAAAATTCCTTATATTATCATTGATAATAAGAAAAGTATTTATGATGCTACATCCCATATTATCAATAAAGAGTGCAAAGGTATTTTTTACATTACACAGCAAGATGGTACAAAACCTATGTTAGATAGGTTAGAGGGGTTTAAACAAGCTATGGAAGAGCATGGTTTGGATTATCAAAATAAGATAATAGAATCTTATGAATGTTGTTTAAATAAACTAGAGGCTGGATATAACCATATAAAGAGTATTCTCTCGCATACTAAGCCGGATGCGGTCATTACAACTTCGGATTTGATTGCTTTAGGGGTGATAAGGGGGATAGTAGATATGGGCTTTAGAGTGCCAGAAGATATTTCAGTAACTGGCTTTGATAATATAGATTATGCTAAGTACTCTATTCCAACGCTTACCACGGTAGATCAGCCTAGATATCAAATGGGAGAAATAGCTTTCTCATATGTTATAAATAAAGAGTTAAAGATTAATCCCCTTAATAATAGAATTGTATTAAAATCAGATTTTATTATTAGGGAAAGTGTTAGAGTGTAGGCGTTTTGAAATTTTGATAGCCTAGATAAGAACAGGGGGGAAATAATGGAAGAAAACATTTTAGTTATGGAGAAGATTACTAAAA
Organism: uncultured Clostridia bacterium; assembly: GCA_937921505.1. Taxonomy (GTDB): domain Bacteria; phylum Bacillota; class Clostridia; order Lachnospirales; family Cellulosilyticaceae; genus FMMP01. The sequence continues at coordinate 10,234 of CAKZUB010000080.1, forward strand.
TATATGGGAATGGATTTGTTGCCAATAAAGATGTAGATTTTGCCGTGAAGAAGGGAGAGATACATGCCTTAGTTGGAGAGAATGGAGCGGGCAAAAGCACACTCATGAAAATATTATTTGGTGCAGAAACAGCAGACTTTGGCAGGATTCTTTTAAATGGACAAAGCATAAAAGTTGATAGTCCTATTAGTGCCATTAAGCATGGCATAGGCATGGTTCATCAGCACTTTATGTTAGCACCATCTCTAACAGTAGCTGAAAATATGATTATGGGAATTGAACCCAAAAAATATGGTTTTATTGATTATGATAAAGCAGTTAAGATGTGTGAGGAGGTATCTAAAAAATATAATCTAGCCATAGATCCTAATGCCAAAGTAAAAGATCTAGCAGTTGGTATCAAGCAAAAAGTTGAGATTTTAAAAGCTCTATTAAGAGGAGCAGAGATTTTAATACTAGATGAGCCAACGGCGGTGTTAACCCCTCAAGAAACAGATGAACTCTTTAGTCAACTAGAAAAATTACGAGAAAAAGGACATACAATTATATTTATTTCTCATAAGTTAAAAGAAATAAAGCAAATTTGCAATAGGGTTACTATTTTAAGACATGGAAAGTCTATGGGTCAATATAACCTGCAGGATCTTTCGGAACAAGATATATCACGACTTATGGTAGGGCGTGACGTTATTTTAAAGGTTAAAAAGGAAAAGGCTAAGCCTAAAGAAACAGCGCTGAAAGTAAGAGATTTAGTAGTAAGAGACAATGTGGGAAAAGAAGTTTTAAAGCACATAAGTTTTAATGTGAGAAAAGGGGAAATATTAGGGGTAGCCGGTATTGAAGGAAATGGACAAAGAGAAATAGCGGAATCTATAACAGGTCTTGGAGAATATGTATCAGGAAGGATAATTATCAAAGGGCAAGATATTAAACATATGTCCATAAGAGAAATTAGAGAACTTGGAACGGCACATATACCAGAAGATAGAATGACCTATGGCATTTCGGAAGAAGCCGCAATTGAAGATAATATTATTTCAGATAGATTTTATAAGAGAGAATATAGCAAAAAGGGATTGTTTGATAATAAAAAGATAGAGAGAGAAGTAGATGGACTTATAAAAGATTACCTTATAAAATGTGATGATAGAACACAGCCTGTACGTATGTTATCGGGCGGTAACATACAAAAAGTAGTAGTGGCAAGAGAATGTTCTTTGAATCCAGACTTGATCATTGTTAATCAGCCTACAAGAGGAATAGATGTTGGGGCTATAGAATTTGTTAGAAAACGTCTTATAGAGCTAAGAGATGAAGGTGTTTCAATTCTGCTTATTTCAGCAGATTTAAATGAAATCTTAGAACTCTCTGATAGTCTGATGGTTATGTGCCAAGGTGAGATTGTTGCTTACTTTAAAGAAAGTGAAAAGGTAACAGAACAAGAATTAGGGGAATATATGTTAGGACTTAAGAAAATGACTAAAGAACAGGTTGGAGGTATTATGCATGAAAAATAAACCTGTAACGACGAAAGACATAGAAAAGCAATTTGAAATTATTCGTGTGTTAATTGCCGTTGTTATTGCTTTAATAGTAGCTTTTGCACTTATTTCGGTTGTAAGTGAACAACCTATTGAAGCATTAAAACAATTTTTAGTGGGTCCTTTGATGTCGGTAAGAAATTTTGGAAATGTTATGGAACTTTTTATTCCGCTTGTATTTGCAGGGCTTGCAGTTTGTATTATGTTTCAATGTAATCAGTTTAATATGGGAGCAGAGGGGGCCTTTTTCCTAGGAGGATTAGGTGCTGGTTATGCAGCGGTTAATTTTGTTTTACCAGCAGGGATACATGCGGGAGTTGCTATTTTAGCAGGTGGCGTAATAGGAGCGATTGTATGTACCATTCCAGGATTAATTAAAGTTAAATGGAAAGCCAATGAAACGGTTTCATCCCTTATGCTTAATTACATTATACTTTTTTTAGGCAGTTATATTTTACAATACATAATGTTAGATACTGGGGCGGGATATCCAGCTTCTCATACTTTCCCCAAAACAGCTAAGTTACCTATCATGATACCAAAGACAAGAATTCACACAGGCATTATCTTAGCTATTGTACTTGTTTTCATAGTTTATCTTTTTCTATATAAGACGAAGTGGGGATATGCTATTAGAATGACAGGAGAAAATGAAAAGTTTGCCAGATATTCAGGCATAAGTGTTGGAGGAACAATTATTATGTCACAAGTCTTAGGTGGTGCAGTTGCTGGAGTGGGTGGAGCTACAGAGGTTCTAGGCATGTACACCAGATATTCATGGACAATTCTTCCGGGATATGGTTTCGATGGTATTATTATTGCAATACTAGCAAAGAACAATCCGATATTTGTGCCGCTAGCAGCTTTTTTCTTAGCCTATTTACGAATAGGGGCAGATATTATGGCAAGAAGAACAGATGTTGCACCAGAGGTTGTTGCTATTGTTCAGTCACTTATTATTATTTTAGTTGCAGCAAAAATGTTCTTAAACAAATACAAACATAGAAAAATAGTACAAAACTCTGAAATGCAAAATAACGTAAGTGAGGTGGCATAGTATGGAAAATTTAATAACAGCTCTATTTTCAACTGATTTTGTATTCTCCATATTAAGGCTCTCAACACCTATCATATTAGCAGGTTTAGCAGCACTTATTACTGATAGGGCAGGGGTAATGAACATTGGGCTTGAAGGGATTATGTTATGCGCAGCACTTATGGGGGTTATAGGAAGTGCTTTTACACAAAGTGCTTTTTTAGGATTTTTATGTGCTGTAGGAACAGGCGTTATACTAGGCCTAGGAATGGCATATTTTGCCTTAAAGCTTAAAGCGGACATTATTTTAACAGGTATTGCACTCAATGTCTTAGCATCTGGAGGTACAGTGTTCCTGCTTTATTCAGTTGCTAAAGATAAGGGGATGTCAACATCACTTGCAAGTTTAACAATTCCAACTCTACGAATTCCGATTATACATAATATCCCTATATTAGGGGGGGTGCTATCAGGTCATAATTTGTTAACTTATATAGCTTTTGTATCCGTTGCAGTCATTTGGGCGTTACTGTATAAAACACCTCTAGGCCTTAAGATTCGAGTAGTAGGAGAAAATGAACATGCTGCAGAAAGTGTAGGGATTAATGTTAAAAAAGTCCAGTGCAGTGCACTTGTTATAAGTGGGGTTTTAGCAGCAATGGGAGGCGCATACATGTCCATGGGTTATATGGACAAATTTGCTAGAGATATGACAGCGGGAAGAGGTTTTATAGCATTAGCCGCAGAAGCTTTAGGAAGAGGTACCCCGATGGGGACATTAATAGCTGCTTTGGTATTTGGAACAGCAGATGCATTAGGAAGTAACTTGCAAGTATTAGATATACCAGTTCAGTTTATCCAAACGATGCCTTACCTGTTTACGATCATTGGATTAGTTCTTTATTCCATTATGAAAGAAAAACAGATTAATAAAACAAATACAAAAGGCAATGAATTAAAAAGCAATGAAAAAAATTTACACACAAAACAGGGGGAACTATAATGAAAAAAAGAAAGTTTATGAAAGTGACAGCATTAGTAATTACAGCAGCAATGCTGCTAGTTGGGTGTGGAGGAGCAAAAACAAGTCCAACATCAAAAGTTGATGAAGCAAAACAAGATCAAGTAAAAGAAACGGCTACACCAGCTACACCAGCTACAACAGATGAAAAGTTAAATATAGCGATACTTCTTAATGGAACACTAGGAGATAAGGCGTTTTTCGATTCAGCAGCAAACGGTGGAACAATGATTCAAGAAACATTGGGGCATAATGTGAAAGTTGTTGAGATGAGTTATGATGAGACGAAATGGATGCCAACAATCATTGATTTTTCTGAAGACAAGGATACGGATATTATTATTCTTGGAACATGGCAACTGGTAGAAAAATTACAAGAACTTGCACCACAATATCCAGATAAAAAGTATATTATTTTCGACTCAGCAGTTGATTATTCTATAGGTGGACTTGAAAATGTTTACTCTATTGAATACAAACAAAATGAATGTTCATTCTTAGCAGGAGCAGTAGCTGCTTCGGTTACAAAGACAGGAACAATAGGTTTTGTTGGTGGTATGGAAAACTATGTTATTAACGACTTTTTACTTGGATACATTCAAGGGGCGAAACAAGTTAAACCAGACATTAAAACATCCATTAGTTATGTAGGTAACTTTAATGACAGCGCAAAAGCTAAAGAATTAACGCTTGCTCAAATCAACCAAAATGCAGATGTTATTTATCAAGTTGCAAGTACAGCAGGTTTAGGTGTAATTGATGCGGCTACAGAAAAAGATAAGTTTGCAATTGGGGTAGATAGTGACCAAGCTTTAGCATTTATGGAAACGGATAAAGCAAAAGCTGAACATATTATAACATCAGCACTTAAGAAAGTTGATGAATCGCTATTAAGAGCATTAATGCTTGACAAACAAGGTAAATTACCTTGGGGTGAATGTGAAGTTTTAGGAATCACTGAAGGCTGTATAGGAATTGCTAAAAACGATATTTACACAAAAAATGTTGGGACAGACATTGTAAAAGCAATTGACGCTTTAGAAGCAGATATCGTTTCAGGTAAAATTATCGTTGATACAGCATTTGGTAAAACGACAGACGAAATTCAAGCGATTAGAAATTCAGTAAGGCCATAACTACTAAGTTTATAAAATTAAATTTAAATAGTAACAAATTCAAAATGGCAAAGATGAATAGTTAATCATTTATCTTTGCCATTTTCATGACATTTTGTATAAGGCGGGAGTGGATAAGATGAAAAAGATACCTATTATTATGGATTGTGATCCAGGACATGATGATGCTATTGCAATTATTTTAGCATGTGCATCAGATAAAATAGACGTAAGAGGCATTACAACGGTAGGTGGCAATCAAACAATAGAAAAGACTACTAATAATGCATTAAGAGTGCTGCGTTTTATAGATAAAGATATACCTGTGGCAAAAGGTGCTAATAATCCTATTAGAAGGGAGCTGGAAATAGCAGAATCAGTACATGGAGATTCGGGATTAGATGGTCCGGAATTACCTCAGCCAACACAAGAAGCACTAGAGATATCTGCATTTGAGCTAATGGCCCAGATAATTGAAAAAAGTGATGAGAAGATAACTTTAGTTCCTACTGGGCCACTTACCAATATTGCTATATTTCTATTAGCATACCCTCATCTGAAATCAAAAATAGAAAGAATCAGCCTTATGGGTGGAGCTGCCATAGGGGGCAACTGGACGGCAGCGGCGGAATTTAATATTCTAGTTGATCCGGAGGCGGCAGATATTGTTTTTAAATCTGGAATTCCTATAACAATGGCGGGCTTGGATGTAACACATAAAGCAAAGGTTTATCCCGAAGATATTGCTAAGATAAAGAGGCAAGGAGGAAAGGTAGCTGTTTTAGTAGCAGAGCTATTAGAATTTTTCATTAGATTCCATCGTGATATTTGTGGGTGGGATTTTGCCCCGCTACACGATCCTTGTGCTATTGCATGGCTTATAAATCCTGATATGTTTACATCAAAAAAACTAAATGTCATGATAGATACAGATGGAGAGCATACGACAGGATGTACAGTAACAGATTTTTATGGGAATAATAAACAAGAGGCTAATGTAGACGTTTTATTAGATGTTGATAGATTTCAATTTATTGATATGCTAATAGAAGCTGTAAATAAATATAACTAGAAGTATAGAGACAGGAGGATTAAAAATGAAAAATATTCCTATAATAGTAGATACAGACCCAGGAATTGATGACTTTTTTGCAATTATGTTAGCTAATAGCCATGATCAGTTTGACATTAAGGCTATTACAACAGTAGCGGGCAATCAAGTATTAGAGAAAACTACTGAAAATGCACTAAAAATAGCAGAGCTTTTTAAAATGAAAGCTAGAATAGCAAAAGGGGCAGAGGGGCCTATTAATTGTGAGTTAAGAACGGCTGGAAATATACATGGTAATAATGGCTTAGGTGATGTTATGCTGCCAGATACGACACGTAAGCTGGATAAAGATTATGCGTGGGATGTTATTTATCAAGAAGCTGTAAAGTCAGAGGGGAAATTGCAGCTTATAGCTATAGGACCTTTGACGAATGTAGCTATTGCACTACTTAAATATTCAGATCTACATAAGTATATCGATAAAATTGTCATTATGGGAGGCTCCACAGAGAGTGGAAACCGTGATGCTTATGGTGAGTTTAATATTTGGGTAGATCCTATTGCTGCTGATATAGTGTTTAAATCAGGTATTCCACTTACTATGGTAGGACTTAATGTAACGATGAAAGCAGGTATTATACCACAGCAACTAGATGAACTATTAAGTGTAACGTGTAAATTTGATACACAGATAAGACAATTATTTACCTTTTTGCAGAAAAGTTATGCACAAGTAGGATACAGTTTTATCGCTATTCATGATGCATTGGCGATAGCGTATGTCATGCAGCAAGAGGTGCTAAAATGCAAACCATACTATGTAGCGGTTGAGACAAGGGGGCGCCATAGTAGAGGAAGAACGGTTGTAGATCTGGATAGATCTCATAAAACTAAGGCTTTAAATGCTCATGTAGCTATAGATGTAGATAAAGAAATGTTTATTAAAATATTAAAAGATATGCTTAAATACTATAATTAGAAACACCTAAAAGTGAATCTTAAGGAGAGAATAGAATGAAGAGAGCATATGAATACGATTACGAATTAATCTCTGGAGCCATACCACGTATCTTAACTGAGGAAGAGCAAACGTGGGAAGAGGCTTTTGAAGTAGATAAAGACAGTTGGCAATATATAAAATTACTATGGGGGAGCAATGTGCCAGGATCATTTGCGCCGGAGAGAGTTTTGCTGGCGGGAATCCAATCCATGTATAATATGGGATACAATGTAGTGGAGGCTGAAGAACTTATAGAAGAAGCACTAAAGGCTAGAGAAGATGAGGACCAAGTTGAACTAACACGGATTACAGCCAGAGTATTTAATTTACTAAATCATGCAAAGAAAATAGAAGATCACCCCTATCATCAATATAATTGTTATGAAAGCTTTGAGCAATATGAAAAGTCGGTTAGATTTCCCGAATATGATACCTATGATGCGAATAGAAAAGAATTTTATGAGAAAACTTATGCTGGATGGGTAACACAGATTATAGGAGCAGCAGTAGGGACGGCAATAGAAGGCTATACTACTGCGAATATCAAAAAGGTGTTTGGAGAAGTGAATGGATATGTCAGAAAGCCAAGTACATATAATGATGATATAACCTATGAATTGGCCTTTTTAGAAGCTTTTAATAAAAAGGGCTATGAAGTGAGCTCTATAGATATTGCAGAAGAATGGGTAGCGCGTATACCAATGGGATGGTCAGCAGAAGATATAGCTTTGAAGAATATTATGCTAGGAATTTATCCACCGGAAAGTGGGTACCGTTCTAATCCTTTTAGAGAATGGATTGGGGCACAAATGAGAGGAACAGTGTGCGGTATGGCAGCACCTGCTAACCCAAGATTAGCGGCTAGGTTAGCATTTAAAGACGGCGTTGTTTCTCATCATAATAATGGGGTTATAGGAGAAATATTTAATGCTGTTATGAGCTCTATCGCGTATGTAGAGACAGATATGAGAACCATTGTAAAACAAGCTATAGAGATGATTCCAAAAGACAGCGAATACTATACTATTATAAAATTTACTTTAGATACCTGTGAGCAGAGTAATACGTATGGAGAAGCTTGGAGTATATGTGAAGAACGCTATAAAGAGTATAATTGGATCCATGCTTATCCTAATGCATCAATAGAAGTAATAGCACTTTATTTCAGTAATAATAGCTTTGATAAGTGCATCAATATGATTTGTATGATGGGGCAAGATGTAGATTGTAATGCTGCACAAGTCGCTACGTTATTCGGAATAGCTTATGGATTGGACGATATTTCAGAAAAATGGAAAAGTCCTCTAAATGATGAGTTGCTGTCTTATGTGCGAGGATATGAAAAGACCACTATAACTCGAATAGCTGAATTTACTGTTAAGGCTGTAAGGAGAGCACAGGAAATATAAATAAAGGAGAAATGCTATGTCAAGTGATATTGTTGTTGTTGGAAGTATCAATGTAGACCTAGTCATCAATGCACCTAAAGTCATTAAAATGGGAGAAACAATACATGGAGAAGGCTTTTTTACAGGCTCAGGAGGTAAAGGGGCCAATCAGGCCTGTGCTATTGGAAAATTGGGTGGCAGTATATCTATGATAGGATGTGTGGGTGATGATAGTTATGGAAAGATGTGTTTGGAGAATATGGGGAAAAATGGAGTAGATTTATCCCATGTTGAAATTATAAAAGATGTTAATACAGGGGTTGCACTCATTGTTTTAGTTAAGGGGGATAATTGCATTATACTTGAGCAAGGAGCTAATAAATATATTACGACAGACATAATTGAAAAAAAACAAGAGATTATAAAAAACAGTAAGCTTCTTATTTCGCAGTTTGAAACACCTTATGATTCGGTATGCAGAGCTTTTGATATAGCTAAGAATAATGGGGTGACTACGATGCTTAATCCGGCACCTTCAAGATCTATAGATGATAATTTATATAAGCTTATTGATATACTTGTTGTCAATGAACATGAGTGTTTTGATCTTACTGGAATTGAAGTAATAGATGATGAGAGTGCACAAAAAGCATTAGCATGCTTTATAGAAAAAGGCATAAAAATGCCTATCATAACATTAGGTTCAGAAGGAGCGGTGTTTCTTGATGAAGGTAAACTATATCAGAGGAGGCCACCTAAAGTAGAAGCAGTAGATACCACGAGTGCAGGAGATGCCTTTATTGGAGCATTAGCTGTTTTATGGGTAGAAGGTAAAAAAATGCAAGACGCAATAGGTTATGCGAACAAGGTAGCGAGTATAACAGTTTCTAGAAAAGGTGCGCAAATTTCAATACCTGATAAAGATGAAGTAAAATATGATTTTTCAAATTAATAGGCGTTAAAAAGTAAGCCGTAATGACACGATCTAAGTGTAAGCGGCTTATTTTTAAAAAAATTGAAAAGTTTAAAAAAGGTATATTTAAAAAGTTTAAAAAAGGTGTGTCAACCATTTTTGAAAATGTCCTCAAATAGTTTAAACATTAGCACCAGTTTTTCTGGTGCTTTTACTGTAGTCTTTTATCTTTACCTCTTTTAAAAGAGTACTTGAAAACACAAATCTTATCAAGGATGCTACG
>CAKZUB010000081.1 GCA_937921505.1 uncultured Clostridia bacterium
AACTTAATGTTTTCATGATAACAGAAGAAGTTAGCGGATAAAATAATCTGATGCATAATGCAACAGAATAATTTGTCTACTAACTTCTTTTATTTTGTCTGATATTGGTTTAATCAAAAGCAGGTAATGTGTGGAATAACAGTATAGTCAATATGAGAGGAGTAAAACATACGGGAATGATTTAAAATCTATAAAACAAGTTATAGAATCACTAGATATGTATGAGGGTAAAACCATTGAGATTTTAGAAGTTAAAGATATCCAAAACTGCAGAATAGTGGCATTTTTATCTAATAGCAACCCTTCATATGCAAAGTTTATTAAAAATAAAGATGGCAATTACAAATGGCAATCTGTAAGGGAAAGTAAAAATGAATCTTTTGTGATGTATATAGTAACAATATTTGATAAAGAAAAGAGCTTTACTAAGCCTTTAATTATTACTAATGAAAATAATAGTATTGCTAAGATGGTAGTAGATGTTAATGGAAAGAATATAAATAAAGAATTTGAAGTAGGTAAAAATACAGTTACTTGGTTTGATTTACCAGATTCAAATGGAAGTTCTTATAGCTTTAAAAATTATAAATACTACGATATCAATGGAACTCTGTTAGATAAAAGATAAGAAATACAGAAATTATTATACAGCACGAAGAAAATGCTAAGCTTAAAGAACAGTTTAATAAGAATAGAAAAAATAGCTGCCATAGGATACTCTAGCTATGAGTAGAAAAAGCTAAAATAGCATATAAATAGTATAAACATTACACATGACAACAAGGAGGCAACAAACAATGAAACACAAGATTAAACCACTTATTTATATGTTAATAGCAGCAGTACTCGTGAATAGTCACGTTATGCTAACGAGCGCAAAAGAGAATTTTACGGTATGTATAGATCCAGGACATCAAGCCAAAGGAGATGCAAAGGCAGAACCTATCGCACCAGGTTCTGGGCAAAGAAAGGCAAGAGTATCTTCAGGAACAAGTGGTGTAGGAACTAAAAAGGCTGAGTATAAGGTGAACCTAGAAGCAGCTATCATACTCAAAGAACTGCTGCAGGCAAAAGGCTATCAAGTAGTCATGACAAGAGAAACACATGATATTAATATAAGTAATGCCGAAAGAGCAGAAGTGGCCAATAAAGCTAAGGCGGATATGACGATTAGACTACACTGCGACAGCATAGGAAATTCTGGCAAAAGTGGAGTGGTGCTATTGGTACCGGCTAAGAAGGGAGCTCATACAGCAGCCATTTATGAACCGAGTTATAAATACGCACAGCTACTCAAAGAGTCTTTACAAACTAGGGGCATTAAGGTAAATGGTATTTTTGAAAGAAGTGATATTACAGGTTTTAATTGGTCAAGAGTGCCAGTTGTTATCTTTGAAATGGGATTTATGAGTAATTGGAGTGAGGATAAAATGCTCTCTGATAAAAACTATCAAACAAAACTAATGCAAGCTGTTACACAATCTTTAGAAGTATACAATCAATAATAAAGACCTGTCACTACAGTGCATTAAGCATCTCATGTAGTGATAGGTCTTTTGTGTTTTCAGCTTTTAGAGATTTAATAATGCATATGCACTAAGTGGAATTTGATGTTACTATTACTCCATCCAAGGTCATAGGGTACGAGCAGTCTATCTGTATTGTGGCAAGTTACAAGAGGATATCCTTTAGAATCTAGACCTGTTACAGTGGAGATATGCACAATTTTACCTTTTTTCTCATAAGCTACAAAGTCTCCAGGACGCATCTTGTAGGCAGCTTTATAAATTTCTTGATATTTACCTTTTGCAATATAAGAGCCACGGCCGCTGCCCACCATATAATTTTTAAAGCCTTGTGCATTGACCCACGCTTTAGTAGCTGATCGGTCACGATAGTTCCATGCACCACCCTTTTTAAATTCTCCTCCTTCATGAAGAATTTGAGAAGCAAAATTGGCACAATCGCCACCATCGGGATTAAAGTTGCGATAAGCTTTGTTATACTTAAACAGATACTCATCAGAGGGATCTATACCACAGTATTTGTGCGCATAGTCAATAGCTTTTTGTACACGTTCACTTGGCTTATACTCAGGTGACGTATGTTTAAGAATATACTCTTTCATTTCAGCAGACTTAAGGTTATCAAGGTTTAGAGAATCAGCAAAAGGATCTGTATACCATTCTTTGGTAATAACAAAACGGTCATTATCTTGCTTTAAGTTAATATAGTGAGACGTTCCAAGTCTGAAAGTATTAGGAACTTGGGGGGTATCGATATAACTATAATTAAACTCAGTAGATACAAAACAAATAATGCCATAAAGTCCAGGTTCTTTTTCCTTGATTTTTCGGATCTTAATAACGGAGTCAATCTTATTAAATTGGATAGATTGTTTTTCTGACCAGTTTTTAAAATATTTTATTTTTTTAGCTTCACTTTCATAAGCCCACAGACTTACTTTAATATTAAGATTATAAAATGCTTTTAAAGTCTCGGCGTCTAATTTAACAATACAATCATTTCGTGTTGCAAAAAGACTTTTTAAAATTTCTTGAAATTCTTCCTTAAGGCTAGCATCTACATCTTCAGTAGTTGGTTTTATTTCACGCTCATCAGTCTTTATTGTTTCGCCATTCAAAATATAAGGATGCATACGAGGATAGCCAAAACTTACGGTCGTATTATACATGAAGGTAATGAGACAAATATATATAATAAAGTGTTTTTTTGATTTTCTCAAACTTTTCTCCCCTTTTTAATTAGTTTTTCGCTATAATATAGTTTGTACAAACAAACAAATATTATAAATGGAAAATTTAGAGTATAAAAAAATACACACTAGCATAGGAGATGAAGTTCATGAAAAGAAAAAAATTATTGCATTTAATACTGGTAGGGGTAATGGCTATAGGAGTGCTTACAGGATGTGCAGGCAAATCGGCATCTAAGGTATCAGAGCCACTTCGCATTGCAGCCCTCAATGGACCAACAGGAATGGGTATGGCAAAACTTATGGAAGAAGAGTCAGATAAATACACGATTAGTTTATATCAAAGTCCAGATGAAATTGTAGGAAAGCTCGTAAGTGGTGAGCTAGATATTGCATGTATACCTTCTAATCTAGCTGCAGTTTTATATCAGAAAACACAAAAAGGTATTAGTCTTTTAGGGACGAATACTCTGGGTGTTCTTTACATTGTGGAAAATGGAGAAACTATCAAAAACTTAGAAGACCTCAAAGGAAAAAAAATCATTTTAAGTGGAAAAGGGTCTACACCAGAATTTATAATGAATAATATTCTCTTATCAGCAGATATCAATCCTTCAAAAGATGTAACGATAGAATTTATGGCCAATCATACAGATGTTGTTTCAACAGTAGTTGCAAATCCAGGGACAATAGCCCTTTTGCCCGAACCACATGTGAGTATTGCGCAGGCCAAAGGGGAAGGGATAAAGGTTGTGCTAGATATGAATGCAGCATGGGAAGAAAGTGAATCCGTAGATTTGCCAATGGGTGTTATTGTAGCAAGCAACACTTTTATTAAAGAAAAAGAAAATGACTTGGGAGTGTTTTTAGAAAGCTATAAAAAATCGGTAGAATTTGTGAATAATAGTCCAGATGAAGCGGCTGTACTTATAGAAAAGTATAAAATTATACCAAGTTCAGAGATAGCTAAAGGAGCTATTCCAAAATGCAATATAGTATTTAGAGATGCACAAAAGTCAAAAGTATCCCTTCAGAAATTTTATGAGATTTTAAATGCTATAGAGCCTAAGTCAATTGGAGGTAGTATACCAGATGAAGCGTTCTATTACGCCAAGTAGCATAAGAAAAATCATTATTGTGGCTGTCTGGATAGGTATTTGGCAGTTGGTATACATAGGAGTGGGTAAGGATATTTTGATTCCCGCGCCCGTAAGCACCTTTACTAAGTTATTTAAGATGATACAAGAAAAAATTTTTTATCACTATGTGATACACACGATTTATAGGGTGTGTATGGGAGTTCTTATTTCTTTTATACTTGGGGTTACGACAGCACTGCTAAGTTATTTAAATAAACTCATTAGAGAATTTTTGCACCCACTTATAGTTGTTATTCAGTCAACACCTGTTATGGCAGTTATTATTTTAGCGCTACTATGGGTCAATTCATCTTATGTGCCTATTTTAGTGTGTTTTTTAATGTGTTATCCCATCGTGTATACCAATGTGTTAACGGGACTTGGCAGTGTAGACTTCCAACTTATAGAAATGACAAAAGTCTATCAAGTAAAAAGGAAGCATATCATAAAAGATATTTATATGCCTCATATTAGTGATTCAATCAAAGCGGCACTTAATTTATCAGTAGGCCTTGCATGGAAAGTAGTGATTGCAGCAGAAGTTTTAGCAGTTCCCACATACTCTATGGGCTATAATCTACTCAGTGCAAAAGTTTATTTAGAAACACAGGAAGTTTTTGCATGGGTAATTGTTATTGTACTCTTAAGCAGTCTTTTTGAAAAATTGATAAGTAGAATACTTGGGAGTAGAAAGAAGGCATAGCATGATACAAGTAAAGGGACTTTATAAAAAATATAAAAAAGATTATTTATATGAAAACTTTGATATAGCTTTCCACACGCACAAAGTAACGAGTATACTAGGGCCTTCAGGATGTGGCAAAACAACATTGCTTAGAATAATTGGAGGACTGGAGCCTTATCAAAAAGGAGAAATTATAGGGGTTGAAAATAAAAATATAGCTTATGTATTTCAAGAGGATAGACTTATTCCGTGGATCAATGTAGAAGAGAATATTAAATTTGTCTTAAAATCCTACTTAAATGAAGAACAAATGGCAGGGCGTGTTGAGCAAGTACTTGCGATACTCAATCTTTTAGAACATAAAAAGGATATGCCCAAAGAGTTAAGTGGTGGGATGCAAAGAAGAGTTGCAATCGGCAGAGCACTTGCTTATGACAGCGAAATACTTTTGATGGATGAACCTTTTAAAGGGTTAGATGCAAATCTTAAAGATGAAATTTTGGTTGCTTTTAAAGAAATGCTAAGGCTAAATCCCAAAACAGTTATTTGTGTAACACATGATTTGGAAGAAGCAAAGAAAGTATCAGATTATATTTATAATTTGGAAAAAAAATAAACAGTTTGTAACCATAGTTACAGACCGTTTTTTTTTTATAGTCTATACTTGGAAATGTAAAGAACGTAAATGAACGTTAAAAAAATATAAAAAAGATTAAAACTAGGAGGAAAGATTATGGAGAATTTGATGTTTTGTTACCAATGTCAAGAAACAGCAGGATGCAGTGGGTGTACTAAAAGGGGAGTTTGTGGTAAAACACCAGAAGTTGCAAAGATCCAAGACTTACTTATTTATGTAACAAAAGGACTTAGTGAAATTACAACAAGACTAAGAGCAGAAGGCAAACAAATAGCAGAAGATGTAAATCAATTTATAACACTTAATTTATTTACAACTATTACAAATGCAAACTTTGATTTAGAAGTTTTTTATAATAGAGTACAAGAAACACTGGATATAAGAGAGAGCTTAGTGACAACACTAAATGATGCATCAGGACTTAGTGAAGCTGCTACAGTTAAGTTTGCTTCAAGAGATGAGATGGATACAAAAGCTGAGGTTATTGGGGTACTCTCAACAAAGGATGAAGACATCAGAAGCCTTAGAGAACTTATTACTTACGGTTTAAAAGGACTTGCAGCTTACCTGAAACATGCGAATGTTCTTAAACATACATCAGAAGATACGGCAGCTTTTATGCAAAAAGCACTTGCAAGTACTTTAGATGATACACTCGCTGTAGCAGACTATGTAGGGATTACCCTTGAAACAGGAAAATATGGGGTAGACGGTATGGCACTTTTAGATGCAGCTAACACAACAAGCTATGGACATCCAGAAGTTACAAAAGTAAATCTTGGTGTTAGAAATAATCCAGCAATTATTATTTCAGGACATGATCTTAGAGACTTAGAACAATTACTCGAGCAAACAAAAGGAACGGGTGTAGATGTTTATACACATTCAGAAATGCTTCCAGCACACTACTACCCAGCGTTTAAAAAATATGATAACTTTGTAGGTAACTACGGTAATGCATGGCACAAACAAAAAGAAGAGTTTACAAGCTTTAATGGCCCAATTCTTATGACAACTAACTGTATTGTACCTCCAAGCGATGTGTATAAAGAAAGACTCTACACAACAGGATCAGCAGGGTTTACAGGATGCAAACATATTGCAGTAGGCGCGGATGGTCTTAAAGACTTCACACCAATCATTGAACATGCAAAACGCTGCGTAGCACCAACAGAAATTGAAACAGGTGAGATCGTGGGAGGTTTTGCGCATAATCAAGTTCTTGCACTTGCAGACAAAGTAGTAGATGCAGTCAAAACTGGTGCGATTAAAAAATTCTTTGTTATGGCAGGCTGTGATGGTCGTCAAAAATCAAGAAGTTATTATACAGATTTTGCAGAAGCACTTCCAAAAGATACAGTGATCTTAACAGCCGGCTGTGCAAAATACAGATACAACAAACTCGGGCTTGGAGATATTGGCGGTATACCAAGAGTACTTGATGCAGGTCAATGTAATGACTCTTACTCACTTGCACTTATTGCACTTAAATTAAAAGAAGTCTTTGAACTTGAAGATATTAATGATCTTCCAATTGCGTTTAATATTGCATGGTATGAACAAAAAGCAGTTATTGTACTTCTTGCATTACTTCACTTAGGTGTTAAAAATATTCACTTAGGACCAACACTTCCAGCATTCCTTTCACCAAATGTAGTTAATGTTTTAGTAGAAAACTTTGGTATTGGTGGCATTACAAATGTTGAAGATGACTTAAAAATGTTTATGGCATAAGATAGTTTAAACGCAAACAGGACATTCACTTGTTTAAAGTGAGTGTTCTGTTTGCGTTTAACTAGATTGGTAACTAGAATATAATTATCACTTTTTTCTAAATCATTGGAAAGTAAGCGGTGCATATGGTAAAATGTGCAATGAGGCACAAATTTTTTTAATAATAAATAATGAAATCAAATTAGAGGACAATTTCAACAATGAAAACTAATTGGAAAGAAAACATTGTCTTATTTTTAATAAGTCAGACGCTATCGCTGCTAGGCTCTTCATTAGTTCAGTATGCCATCTTATGGTATATTACACTTAATACTAAGTCAGGTGTTATGATGACAATAGCTACTATTTGCGGATTCCTGCCTACATTTTTTCTCTCACCATTTGCTGGAGTATGGGCAGATCGGTATAATCGAAAAATACTTATCATATTGGCAGATTCATTTATTGCCATAACAACACTTTTACTAGCCATATTATTCTTAATGGGCTATAAGTCTATGGAACTGCTTTTCGTAATGTCTGCTTTTCGGGCGGTTGGTTCGGGGATTCAAACACCGGCGATTGGAGCTTTCATCCCGCAAATTGTGCCTAAAGAACAGCTTACAAAAGTCAATGCTGCAAATAGCAGTATTCAAGCCATGGTTATGCTCATATCACCTATGCTAAGCGGAGCACTCCTTACCATGTCGACCATTGAGGTTATTTTTTTCATTGATATAGTTACAGCGGTTATTGCAGTATTTCTACTGCTCATATTTCTCAAAGTGCCAGCCCATGATAAAGCACAAAGTCAAGAAAAAGTCAGCTATTTTAAAGATTTACAAGAAGGCATTGCCTATATCAAAGGGCATACTTATGTGAAAAAGTTTTTTGTTTTTTCCGCCTTCTTCTTGTTCTTAGCAGCACCCCCTTCTTTTTTAACACCGCTTCAAGTCACAAGAAGCTTTGGGGACGATGTATGGCGCTTAACGGCCATTGAAGTAACCTTTTCTATTGGTATGATGCTAGGGGGCGTACTGA
Source organism: uncultured Clostridia bacterium (assembly GCA_937921505.1). GTDB lineage: Bacteria > Bacillota > Clostridia > Lachnospirales > Cellulosilyticaceae > FMMP01. The sequence goes on from CAKZUB010000081.1 coordinate 7,932, forward strand.
TGGCTACTTAGGGAGGCTTTAAAAACAAGATTCATACAATGACGCTTTCGTGTCTTGTTACTGGAAGCTGTACGGTTATTCTTGGCATTGTACCTGTTTTTTGGATGTACCTATTTATTATAGGCGTTGTTGGACTTTCGATATCATTTTATAATACGCCTTCAACTGTTTTATTACAGGAAAAAGTCGAAGCAGAGTACTTAGGAAGGGTATTTGGTGTTTTAGGTATGATTTCAAGCTCAATGATGCCACTAGGCGTGTTAATCTTTGGACCAATGGCCGATGTGATTCAAATCGAATCAATGCTTATAGTTATTGGCAGTAAAGACCTTGTTGAAGCAGGAAAGCCAAAATTTGAATGAACTATCAAATAATAAGCTAAGCATCTAAAAGATATAGAAAATTTTTCATAAACAAACTATGCTATGATTAAAGATATAAAACTACATTAATGATATAGTACTGTTGTCTATATGTAAGAAGAGATAACTTGAAAATGGAGGGAATATTTTGAAGATAAAGCAATATGTAATACTTATTTTAGGCTTCTGTTTGGCTTTAAATTTAACAGGATGTAATAAAGGTAGTAGTGAAACACTGCAAGCTGAGGATTCACTTTATATAAGTGAAAGTCAGGAAGGAAATAGCCTTGAAGGTAGTTATGTTTATGAGAATGTAGAGATGGGATTTTCTCTTGAGATGCCTCGTACATGGGAAGGGAAATTTTTTACTGAAAAAACGCAGGAGGGGGTATCCTTTTATCATAAAAATAAAAAAGAAGGATTACATGCAGAATTATTTTCTATTTATATATTCGGAACTGAAGGAGACTGGGAAAATGCTTCACCAGAATTTAAGGAATATCACGCTTTAGAACTTGGCGTTAGGGAGGGCATGGTTTATGTAAGGGTAAGGCCATCTGATTTTCAATATAACCCAGAGGAAGAGGAAGAATCTGTTATAAGAGAGTATGAGAGCATGTTAGTTGAAAGCAATCTAATATTTGATTCATTTAGGTTTATAAATGAAAAAAATCCTTCTGTTGAGCAGTCAGACCCTAGTAAAGTTGTTTTGGAAGAAGAGTTTGTTACAGAAGATGGACTTACTTATACGCTCGTTCTTAATCGGTCAGATATAGAAAGCGAATACTATGATAATATTCGTATTTATAAAGAGTATACATCCAAAAAGGAATGCGTATTTGATCTCCAATCGCAAGATTTTAATATTTTGGGGGTCAAATTGGATGAAGTGCCTGCATTTTATACTTATGAGGACCAAAATAAAGATGGTATTAAGGAATTATATTTTACAGAGTCAGGTCTCCTTAGTGATTATCCAAGAAGACTTATTATTGGATACTTCAATGAAACATTTGAAATAATGTTTTTTAGACCGATCTATAAAATAGAGTATCAAGATTTTGACGGAGATGGAAGCATGGAGCTTTTTGGAGAAACGATCCCCGGACAAGTATCCTACGATATGGGTTTTGAGGAAGTTTTTAGGCTTCAAAATAATAAGTATTACCACGCAGCTGTGGCTACAAAGGAGTTTGCTGATTTGATGCAGGAGGAAGCTTTAAAACGATTCAACAAAGAGCGCTCCATTAAAAATCTTAACTACCTGATTGGCAGATACGCATACAGCAATGATTTAGAAAGTATTGATAGACTGCTCCTTGAAAACGAGCAGATGATGGCACCTTATATAGAAAATCCAGATTACTATGAAGACGTCATGTATATTTCAAATATTTTTAGCATGATAGAGATGTATGAGGAAAGATGGCAATGGAACCATGATAATGACGAAAGCTTGGCAGTGAGCGAGTAAAAAGTAATAATGACAGGCACTACAGTAACGTTTGATTACGCGTATTGACGGGTTATACGGATTGCTTTGCCCTACTTATTTAAGAAAGTTAGAAAAGGAGAAAGCAAATGTTAAAAGTAAACTATGTTACAAAAAAATACGGAAAAGTAATGGCAAATAAAGATTTAAACTTTGAAGTGGCAGAAGGGCAAATTGCTATTTTGCTTGGGCCAAATGGGGCAGGGAAATCAACTATTATCAAATGTATTGTAGGTCTTTTAAGATTCGAAGGAGAAATCCTTATCAAGGGGCATCAAAATAAGTCTCTTGAAGCAAAAAAAATATTAGGGTATATACCAGAGATGCCGTGTCTTTATCCCCTGCTGACAGTAGAAGAGCACTTAGAGTTTATTGCCAAGGCTTATCAGCTAACCAATTGGGAACCTTATGCAGAGGAACTCTTGAAGCGGTTTGAATTAGAAGACAAGCGCAAAAAGCTTGGAGGAGAACTATCTAAAGGCATGCAGCAAAAGGTGAGCATATGCTGTGGTATTTTACATAAGCCTAAGGTGATCGTTTTTGACGAGCCGCTTGTAGGTCTTGATCCACATGCCATAAAAGAACTTAAAGCGCTTTTAAAAGAGCTTAAGGCGCAAGGCGCGGCACTTTTAATTAGTACACATATGATAGATAGCGTAGAAGATTACTGGGACGTGGCACATATTATGCAACAAGGGAGTTTTGCGGCAACAAAAACAAAAATGGCTATGGATGAAGAGGAGCAAAGCCTTGAGAACTTATTCTTTAGTATTATTGAGGGAGAGGGGGGCTATTAGGTGAATGTATTTTTTTATCTCTTAAGAAAACAATTTAAAAATTATCTTATTAGCCTCAAAAGGAACCCAGCTAAAATCATTGGTTATTTAATCATTGCAGCTTTTTTCATATTGGTTATTTCTGTTTCTATGTCAAGCAAAGAGGATACAACTCATAATATAAGAGATATTAGGGAGCTGGGTACCATTATCCTTGCCTTATTAATATTTATTTTTGGGGCTGCACTTTACCAAGGATTAGAAAGAGGAGCTACTTTTTTCAAAATGTCAGATGTCAACCTATTGTTTACGTCGCCATTATCCTCTAAAAAAGTTCTTTTATATGGTATTATCAAACAAACGGGGGTCAATTTACTCATTTCTATTTTTATACTTTTTCAAGTACCTACGCTCATACGGACCTATGGCATCAGCTGGAGTGATGGGCTAGTCATTTTAGGAGGATATATTACGCTCTTAATCATTTCGCAAATCTGCAGTATGGGTATTTACATGTTTTCAAATGGGAATGTAGCACGCAAAAAGGTTGTTAAAAGGATACTTAATGGATCAGTCCTTATACTTGGCGGTCTCTGTATCTATAAGATGAGCCAAGGAGCAAGTTTTTTAAATGCTGCAAGTCAGATACTAGAGTATCTTAAGTATGCTCCTTTTGTAGGGTGGATAAAAGGCATTATATATGGTATCTTAACAGGAAATAATTATATGACTTGGGTAAATTTAGGTTTAATCAGTATAGGTGTCAGCGTTATGTTAATGCTTATTTTAAAGAGTCATGCAGATTATTATGAAGATGTTTTAATGGCAACAGAGCATATGGAAGAAGTCACACAGGCTATGAAAAAGGGTATAGTAAATAAAGATAACCTGTCTAAACTTAAAAGTGAAAAAATAAAAAGCTTTGGCTTAAAAAAAGGAAAAGGGGCATCTGTTATTTTTTATAAACAGCTACGAGAAAGCGCCCGCAGCGGTAAATATGGAGTAGGTACATTTACAATCATTCAGATTATAACAGCCTTTGGAGGAGCATTCTTTTTAAAAAAAATAGAAGAGCTTGAGCCACGCTTTATTGTCCTTATGATGCTTGGTATAATGACGTATATGCAGATTTTATTTAGCAGTACAGAAAGATGGGCTACTGAGCTTCAGTATCATTATATCTATTTAATACCAGAACATGGACTCAAAAAAATGTTTTATGCTTCACTAGAAGGACTTACAAAAGCAGGTATAGAAGGCTTTATTATTTTTGTTCCATTAGGAATGCTGTTAAAGGTTGATCCTTTCTTCATTATGCTTTGTATAATAACTAGGATAAGCTTTCAAATGCTTTTTTTAGGACTCAACATTTTATCACAGCGTATCTTTGGAACTGTAGGAAGCAGAGGAGTCTTTACGTTTCTTTACTTATTCGCATCAGTAATAGCTATACTTCCGGGTGTTATTTTAAGCATTACTATATCTTTGAAATTTGGGAAAAATCATGTCATGATGTTGGCTATCATAATGACATACAATATACTTGCGGCGCTTATTGTAAGTCTTTTTTCGAATCAAATATTTACACAAATGGAGCTTAATACAAAAGCCTAGAGAAGAGAGACATACTTTACAACCCAACGCTCCATGAGTATAATAAATACAGGATTACATGTGTATCCTTTTGCCTAAATACTTAGGTGAGAGGATTTTTGTTATGAACAAGTGTAAGGATATATTAATAAATTGCATACTATAAATCCTATGCAAATAAATAGTATACCAATATGTAAAATAGACTAAAATGATAAAAGATATCAATCAATTAAAAAGGTAAGGTGAAAAGATGAGTTTAGAAAGATTAGCAGATTTAATATTTACAGGAGTGGACAAAACTCCCACATATTATGTTGAAAAGTATCCCAAAAGAGATCTTAAAGAAGGAGCTAAAGTAACACGCTATGCACCAAGTCCGACAGGTTTCCAACATATTGGGGGTGTGTTTGCAGCCCTTGTGAGTGAAAGAATTGCATCACAGAGCAAAGGAATCTTTTTCCTTAGAATAGAAGATACAGATCAAAAAAGAGAAGTTGAAGGAGCAATAGAAGATACGATTGAGACGATGTATAACTTTGGAATGAGCTTTAACGAAGGCATGACAGGAGACACTACCTCAAAAGGTGAATATGGTCCCTATAGACAAAGTGAAAGAGCAGAAATTTATAAAACCTTTGCCAAAGAACTTATTCAAAAAGGACTCGCCTATCCTTGTTTTTGTACACCAGAAGAGTTAGAAGCTATGCGTGAAAAACAAATTGCTGAGAAGTTAACCCCAGGCTGCTATGGAGAATATGCTATTTATAGAGAATTATCCACAGATGAAGCAATCAAAAAGATAGAAAATGGGGATAACTATATTATCAGACTTAAGTCTCCAGGTAATCCTGAAAAAAGAGTTGTTTTTCATGATCTTATAAAAGGAGAGACTTCTTTTCCAGAAAATAATCAAGATATTGTACTTATAAAAGGAGATGGACTTCCAACCTATCACTTTGCCCATATTATAGATGATGCCTTGATGGGGACAACCCACGTGATAAGAGGAGAAGAATGGCTCTCATCCTTACCTATCCATGTGCAGCTTTTTGATATCTTAGGGTTTACAAGACCAGAATACGCACATATTCCAACAATTATGAAATTAGATGGATCATCAAAACGCAAGCTCTCAAAAAGAAAAGATCCAGAAAGTGCAGTAAGCTACTATAAGGAACAAGGTTATCCTAAAGCCTCAGTTGTAGAATACCTTTTAAATATTATTAATTCATCTTTTGAAGAATGGCGAGCTGAAAACCAGACAGTGAATTATCATGAATTTCCAGTTGCCTTAGATAAAATGAGCAAAAGTGGCGCATTATTTGATATCATCAAATTAAACGATGTGAGTAAAGATGTGATCAGTAAAATGAAAGCAGATGAAGTATATGCGCTCTATACAGAGTGGGCTAAAGAATATGATGAAGAAATGTATCAGTTAGTAACAAGCCATGAAGCTATTGCACGGCAAATATTTAATATTGATAAAGATGGCCAAAAACCCCGTAAAGATTTCGCAAAGTGGGCAGAGGTAAGAGAAAAGATTTGTTACTTCTTTATGCCACTCTTTGAAAAAGAAAGTATAGATCAGATTGAACTTCCTAAAAATATGGTACTTAGTGAAGCAGTACGCATTATAGAGGCTTATTTAGAAGCGTATCAATACGATACAGATCAAGAAACTTGGTTTGAACAGTTGAAAGCTGTAGCTATAGAGCTTGGCTATACAGCAGATCGCAAAGCTTTTAAGAAAACACCAGAAGCTTTTAAAGGCATGGTTTCAGATGTAGCTGGAGCTGTAAGAGCAGCGCTTACGCATAGAGCCAATACGCCAGACCTTTATACGATTATGCATATTATCGGAGAAGAGGAAGTTAGAAGTAGGTTGGGGCTTTTTGTAAAAAGCATTCAATAAAGGTAAGATATTTTCAAGGCGCCAGTCATAAGATTGGCGCTTTATTTATCTGTGCACTTTTTAAGAATATCTTGTAATAATAAACAGCCAACAAAGAATGGTCTAAGGGTTAAAGGATTGAGAATTAAAGAGAAGAGAGATATGTTGACAAACGACATATGACGTGATACGATATATTAGAGTGTATCGTAAGGCGATATAGTAGATGACGATATAATTAATGAGGCTTTGAAGGAGGAGAAGTATGGTAAGTAAGGTTGAGCCTTTGACGGAAAGTTATTACTATATTTTGTTATGTCTGTATAACCAGGCAAATCATGGATACGGCATTATGCAAGATACATTGGCTTTGTCAGAAGGAAGTGTCAAGATTGGTTCTGGAACGATGTATGGCGCAACAAGCAATATGATGAAAAAGGGATGGATACGGGAGACGAGAAGTAATAATCCAGTCGATGAGAGAAAACGTTTATATGAACTAACAGATTTTGGAAAAAAGATTTTAGAAGGTGAAATTGTCAGGCTTAAGAAGCTTGTTGAAAGTTCTAAGAGCGTCATAAAGGGGGAGCTATTTTAATGAAAGCTACTAAGAGAAGTTATAAATTATATGCAGCCTGGGAATATGAAAAAGAAGAAGAGGATTTAAACGCATCTTCCGAAGAGGGATGGCAGTTGGTGAAAGGGGGAAGTTTTAGTTCAACGTTTCGTAAGGACGGTTCCATACACTATGTCTATCAGTTAGATTATACCCCTCATATTAAGGATCCTATACGTTATAAGGAGATGTTTGCAGAACAGGGGTGGGAATACATTAATTCAACTTTTAATGGCTGGCACTATTTCCGAAAAACATATGAAGAGGGTATAAATAGAGAGGACTATAAGATTTATACAGATAAAGAATCCTTATATAAGATGCAGAACAGATGGGTGAACCTTGCGAAAGTTCTCTTTTTTGTATATTTGATTTTTACGGGGGTATATGTGGCAGGATTTATTCATTCGAAAGAACCTATGTTGTTAATTCAAACCATTATTTTTACTTTATTAACAGCAACTTTTGGTTTGGGTATAAGGAGTATTAGACTCAGACAAAAAGGCTTAAAGAACAATATCAACATGCCTATACAAATCATTTTACCTCTAGCAGTTGCTTTACTTATCGGATACGTTGGACTATGGGTATATCAATATACAGCTCATCATAACACTATCTATCATACTCATTTTACATATACATATATGCCAAATGATAATCTGCCAAGTACATCAGACTCTATAGTGATTGAGAAGGCTGATGACTATAAGTTAGATTTAGATATTAATGCAGGTCATGGCCAGATACAAGTAATTATTCAGGATTCAAATGAAAAAAAGGTATTTGAAACATCAGCAGATGTTTGTAGAATAAATAATCATAAGATTACATTAGATGAAGGCAGGTATAATGTATATTTTAATTACTTGATTGACAGCTATAATGAAGATTCCTCAAAGATTAGTGTAAATTTAAAGCTAAAAAAGTAGTATAAATATTATATAAAATAGGTTTATTCGGCATAGTTTATGTTCTCACCCCTTCAATATGTAGGTAATGAGCTACTTCAAAAACATAATTTGATAAAGGGTTATAATCAACGTCAAAGGTATGTGTTGCAACCAGTACATTATCATAAGTAGCTGGAGTACCTATTTCAACAACTAGAAGTGAATGATAAATGGGCCCATTTTGTCTACTAAACTGAATCACATCTCCAGGGAGGATTTCAGAGAGGGTAACTTCTTTGGCATAAGGGCCTATTCCTTGATTAGTCGTAAGAAACTTATGTAAAAACCTTGATCCGGTCCAAGAAGCAGTACGATTAGAAGAAGTTATATAATACCAACCATAAATAGGCGTGTAGTTCATAACACCACTTCCAGCATAAATACACTGAGAAATAAAGTTGGTACAATCTCCACCCAAATTACTAAAATCTAAGTATTTAGGATTGCGGCTTTTACTCCAAGTATGGGCATAACGAACAGCGGCCAAACGATTATAGGCTATAATAGCATAGCGATCATTCATAGGGAAGACCTCCTAAGTGGGATGCAAAGAATAGAATTTCATTAAAGCTACTAAGAAATATATTCAAATGCACAAAAAAATATTTATCTCTCTTGATAATAATGATCGTTAGAGCTATAATAATTAAGCAGTGCTGATGTAACTCAGTTGGTAGAGTAGCTCATTCGTAATGAGCAAGTCGTGGGTTCGAATCCCATCATCAGCTTTATCAAGGCTTTGCTAGCTCTTGAATTGTTAGATTGATATTTTATAAAAATAGAGTTATGATTTAGTTAACAGTACTCACCACGCTTGGACATTTAGCACGTTCAGCGGACCACGGTGAGTCTTTTTGTATTTATAGCAGAGAATAGGAGGGAAATTAACGATTTCTTCTTAGGTAGACTTAGGTAATGAGACATGATCTATAAGGGTTCATGTGTATAAGGCTGTTAGATATAGTATGTTTAAAGGATTGAGCCAATAATACTTAAGGGGATTTACCCAATTTGTAGCTAAAGAGTACGTTAATTGAGATACTATGAGAGCTCACATGTTATACGAAAGATAATCTGAATAAAATAATAGCCTAGGATACAAGGTCCTAGGCTATTATTTTACGCGTCTTATAATAACTTCCTCATGCTTAGAAACTTCTTCACTAATACGATTAAGTTGTTCGGCATTTTGCTTATATCCATCAAATAACATATCTATTTTAGGTTTTATGTCCTGTTCAATAGCAACTTCTATTTTGGTAATTGTATTATCAGTTTTTTGTTGTCCATCTTTTAGTTCTTGTATATCTCCACGGATTTCAACAAAACCTTGTTGAAGTTCACCATACATCTTACTCATTAAATCAAATAGTTTATCATTTTCCATAATAGTAAGGTTCCTTTCAATGCTGTAGATAAATAAAGTATAGCATATCCTTGCTTAGGCGGGAAGGACTAAGATGTAAATGTTTATTGGCTTAAATATATACTATAGTAAACATTTAGCTATAAATTTGAAGCGAAAAATGATAAAATATTATATGAATTGTTAAAATATATACTTATTATACAAATTATAGAATGTAATAGGTTTTATTGGGGGAATCTCATGGAATTAATTAATAATCAAGACAAATTATTAGGGGATGATTTAAAACGCGAAATAAAGAAGGGCAGTAGGGTCAGAATTGCAGCCTCCTGTTTTTCTATTTATGCTTTTGATGCTTTGAAGGAAGAGCTAAAGGATATAGAGGAATTACAGTTTATATTTTCGTCGCCAGCTTTCATAGAAGATAAAGTGTCTGATAAGCTAAAAAAAGAAAAAAGAGAATTTTATATCCCACAACAGCTTATGGAGAGTAGTTTATATGGCACACAGTTTGAGATTAAGTTGCGTAATAAACTCACTCAGAAAGCCATTGCTAAAGAATGCGCACAGTGGATTCGTGAAAAAGCAAGATTCAAGTCCAATAATACAGGAAATGCCATGCCCAATTTTATAAGCATAGACAATAGAGTAGATCAAGCAACCTATTTGCCAGTCAACGGCTTTACTACGGGGGAGCTAGGCTATGAAGATGACCATGCACTCTTTCAAGCCATAACCAAAATGAATGATCAGGTGAGCAGCACCTTATTTATCAACCAGTTTCAAGAGATCTGGGAAGACCCGGAAAAAATAGAGGATGTCACGGATAAAATTACGGAGTACATAGCAAGTGTTTATCAAGAAAACGCACCAGAATATATTTATTTTTTAATTCTCTACAATATCTTTAGTGAATTTTTAGAGGACTTATCTGAGGATTATATGCCTAATGACCGCACAGGATTTAAAGAAAGCCTTGTGTGGCAGAAACTTTATAATTATCAAAGAGATGGTGCGATCGGTATTATTAATAAATTAGAAAAATACAATGGCTGTATACTCGCAGATAGTGTAGGTCTTGGAAAGACATTCACAGCACTAGCAGTCATGCATTATTATGATCTCAAGAATAAATCAATCCTTGTGCTATGCCCCAAGAAACTAGCAAAAAACTGGATCAACTATCAAGGGAATGTTAAAACAAATATTTTTTATCAAGATAGGATTAGGTTTGATGTTTTAAATCATACTGATCTAGGAAGAAAATCAGGGATGAGTAATGGCAAGGACTTAGCGAATGTCTATTGGGAAAACTACGATTTAATCGTTATTGATGAAAGTCATAATTTTAGAAATGACTATGCCATCAAGGGTAAAGAAACCAGATATCAATTTTTAATGAATAAAGTTATGAAGCCTGGGGTTAAAACGAAAGTTTTGATGCTCAGTGCAACACCGGTAAATAATAAATTTAAAGATCTTAAAAATCAATTGGCACTAGCGTATGGGGACGATCTGGAGGCATTTGAAAATAAATTAGAAACAGAGCATTCAATAAGAAGGATTTTCATAAGAGCCCAAAAAGTATTTAACGATTGGAGTAAGCTCCCACAAGAAGAGCGAAAAGCAAAGGATTTAATCGATCAGCTGGATATAGACTTTGCCATCGTATTAGATAGTGTGACTATTGCAAGGAGCCGTAAACATATTGTGAAATACTATGATACAAAAGACATTGGCAGCTTCCCAAAAAGGCTAACTCCGCGTTCCTACAATTGCAACCTGAGCAAGCGGGCAGATGTGATCCAATATGATGCAATCTATGAGCAGATTATCTCTATGAAGATGAGTCTTTATGCACCGACCATCTATATCTTGCCTAGCAAAAAGGCGGACTATGAGGAACTCTACGATACAAAGGTTGAAGGCAGAGGCACTCTCAAACAGTTGAGCAGGGAAAAATCATTGCAAAGGCTGATGAGCATTATGCTGCTCAAAAGACTAGAAAGCTCTGTAGAGGCGTTTAGGATTACGCTTAAGAATATACTGAAAAATAATCAAGAAATACTTGAGAAAATTCATGAGCAGCAAAACGGCAATCAAGTTTCTATAGAAAAGAGATTAAATGAGTTTTCAGAAGAAGATGATGAGGCGCTAGCAACAGGTGAATGGGACATGGGTAAGGAGACAACAGTAGGTAAAGTTAAAATTCATCTAGCAGATATGGACCTTTATAAATGGGAGAGAGAGTTAAAAATGGATGTAAATATCCTAGAGAACCTTATTGGTGAAATGGAAAAAGTGACACTAGAAGAAGATGCTAAGCTCGCACAGCTTAAAGCAGTGATAGACCAAAAAATGACAAATCCTATTAATGAGAGCAATAAAAAGATACTTATTTTCTCAGCCTTTTCAGATACAGCCACCTATCTTTACAACCACCTCAGTTTCTATATTAAAAGCAAGTACGGGCTTGAAACGGCAAAAGTAGAAGGCGGAACAGGTGGGAATAAGACAACGCTTAAAGGGGTGACTGATTTAGATAAGATTCTCACGCTGTTTTCTCCGCTTAGTAAAGAAAAAGACCTACTTTATCCAGATGAAAAAGGTGTTATCGATGTACTCATTGGGACAGATTGTATTTCAGAAGGACAGAATTTACAAGACTGTGATATCTGCATTAATTATGATATCCACTGGAACCCAGTCCGTATCGTGCAGCGCTTTGGGCGTATTGATCGTATAGGGAGCCGCAATACATGTATACAATTAGTTAATTTTTGGCCCAATATATCGCTTGATGAATATATCAAGCTCAATGACAGAGTAGCGGGACGGATGATCATTGTAGATGCGACGGCTACAGCAGATGATAACCCTATTTCTGAAGAACAGGCAGAATTTGATTATAGAAAAGAGCAGCTCAAAAAGCTTAAACAAGGAGAACTACAGGATTTGGAAGATGTAGATGGCAGTATTACCATCACTGATCTTGGGTTAAACGAGTTTAGAATGGATTTGACGCAGTACATCAAACTCAAAGGAGAGCCCAAGCATGCGCCCAAAGGGATGCATGCAGTGGTTCGAAGTGCTATAGAAAAAGGAGCTACACAAGGTGTTATCTATGTTTTAAGAAATATAAGCCAAGAAGTAAATATTAATAAGCAAAATAGGCTCCATCCCTATTATATCGTCTATATCCAAGAAGATGGTGAGATTAAAATCAACCACTTAGGGGTCAAGAACACACTAGATTTACTGCGCACAACTTGTAAAAATCAGACAGAACCCCTTCAAGATGTTTGTAAGCTATTCAATCAAGAAACAAAAGAAGGCAGCAAGATGGACAAGTATAGCAATCTGCTAGAGAAGGCCGCCCTAAGCATAGTACAGGTCAAAGAAGAAAGTGATCTGAGTAGTCTTTTTACCTCAGGAAGTCAGGTGCTTTTCCAGCAGACAATCAAAGGATTAGATGATTTTGAACTGATAGCCTTTGTGGTGGTAAGGTAGGTGAAAAAATGTTTCAGTTTAGCAGTAAAACAAAAGTCGTCAAAGTTTTTAAAATAAGTAAACTTTATAAAATGATAAAGGCAGACCAAAGTATTAAAGCAGATGCTGCCTGTATTGAAAAGGTTATTTTAGAAGAAGTCATTTCTACAACTACCCTACATATGAAATCGGATGAAATATGCAAAGAAATCTATATCTTTAAAATAAAACTCAAAGAAAAAAAGGTGCCGCTGCTATTTATTAAAAGCTTAGAGCAAGTGATTACCTTTCATACGTATTTTGTACTGCATTATAAAGAAGAAGTCAAAGAACTCTGCATCTATAGGCAAATGAGAGAAGATAAGATTCAATTTGGAAAAGTGTATGAAACCCAGTGGCAAGAGCAAGTGCTTAAAGAGCTGCCCTATTGCAGCAGTCTAAAAGATGTCTACAGACATCTGCTGCTGCAGCTAATCCCACTTACACCCAGAGTGGAAGAAGACTTAGCAACTTTTATAACACGTGCTACGCAGATAGAAAAACTAGAAAAGCAAAAAATAACTTTACATAAAAAAGCAGAACGAGAAAAGCAACCACGCAAAAAATTTGACCTAGGAAGAGACATCAGAAGCTTACAAATACAATTAGACCAGTTAAAGGGGAATAAATGATGGAGAAACTAAAAATGCAAACCAAAGATAAAACGGATAAAAATATAGAAGCCATAGCAAAACTCTTTCCAAGTGTCCTTACAGAAAGCATCAAAGGCTATGACGCATTAGGAAAACCAATTATTGGGAAGTCCATTGATTTTGATAAACTGAGACAAGAGCTTTCGGATGAAATTGTTGAGGGAAATGAAGAAAGATACCAAATGAATTGGCCGGATAAAAAGAAATCTATCCTTCTTGCAAATACACCTATTGATAAAACATTAAGACCTTGTAGGGAGGAAAGCGTTGATTTTGATACCACAGAGAATCTCTATATTGAGGGCGATAATCTGGATGTACTCAAGTTGTTGCAAGAGACTTATTTAGGTAAAGTGAAGATGATTTATATAGATCCACCTTATAATACAGGGAATGATAGCTTTGTATATGATGATGACTTTGGGATGAATCAAAAGGACTTTAGTGATGCTAATGGGCAATATGATGAAGATGGAAATATGATGTTTGATATAAGGCAAAATAGTGAAAGTAATGGGCGTTATCATACAGACTGGCTTAATATGATCTATCCGAGATTAAAGTTAGCTAAGGATTTGTTGACTAAGGAGGGAGTTGTATTTATAAGCATAGATGACAACGAAGTAGATAATTTAAAAAAGGTAGCAAATGAAATCTTTGGTGAGGATAATTTTATTGCTTGTTTAATATGGGAGAGAGCATTTGCTCCTAAGAATGATGCGAAATATATTTCAAATAGCCATGACTATATATTGGTCTATTCAAAGAGTATTAATGATTTTAAAATTGGGAAACTAGAGCGTACAGCAGAAGCAAATGACCGATATAAAAATCTTGACCATGACCCAAGAGGTGTTTGGGCATCTGATAACTTAACTGTAAAAACATATAGTACTGCTTATGACTATGAAATACTAACTCCGAGTGGGCGGGAAGTAAGACCTACAGATGGTAGATGCTGGTCCACAAATAAAGAGCGTATGAAAGAATTAGTTAAGGATAATAGAATTTGGTTTGGGGGTGATGGTAATAATATGCCTCGTTTAAAACGGTTTCTTTCTGAAGTCCAAGATGGAATGGTTCCAATTTCAATTTGGTATAACAAAGAAGTAGGTCATAATCAAGAAGGTAGACAGGAATTAAAGAAGCTCTTTAATGATAAAGGATATTTTGATGGTCCAAAACCTATACGCTTATTAAGTAAAATTATTACTATTGCTAATCTAAGAGATAACTCAATTGTACTTGACTTTTTTTCGGGTTCTGCTACAACAGCGCATGCTATTCTTCAATACAATGCACAGAAAAATGTAAAGTGTAAGTTTATAATGGTTCAATTACCAGAAGTTTTAGACACTAAAAGTGAAGCTTATAAGGCGGGGTATAAAAACATCTGTGAAATAGGTAAAGAGCGTATCCGCAGGGCAGGTAAGAAAATCAAAGAAGAAAATCCAGAAAAAGAAGCGGATTTGGACACTGGCTTTAGGGTACTAAAGCTTGATTCTACCAATATGAAAGATGTCTATTATAACCCCAACCAATATTCCCAGATGGCTCTTGATACCCTAGAAGAAAATATTAAAGAAGATCGCACGCCGGAGGATTTATTATTCCAAGTGATGCTTGAACTTGGAGAACTTCTATCGAGTGACATAGAGGAAATGGTAATAGCAGGTAAAAAGGTATTTAATGTAGGTGGGGGTAATATCATCGCTTGTTTTGATAAAAATATTACAGAAGAAGTGGTCATTGAGATTGCACGTCTTAAGCCTTATTATGCTGTTTTTAGAGACAGCAGTATAGCTAATGATAGTGTAGCGACCAATTTTGAACAACTATTTGAGACATATAGTCCAAGTACAGTCAGAAAAGTATTGTAGGAGGGCAAAGAAAATGAAATTTAAGTTTAAAATACAAGACTTCCAAACACAAGCAGTAAAGAGTGTCGTCAATGTTTTTGAAGGACAACCTTATCAAAGTGGTATTAAATATACAAGAGATTTAGGTGTTCGCAAAGATAAGGAACAAGGTTTTATGTTTAACAGTCAAGATGCCAGTATAGCTGCTGAGGAAGTAGCCGCAGGACTTGTAGCAGAGGCTGTAGAAGATGCGACAGGATTTGAAAATGCTGAGCTCGTCTTAAAGGATGAGCAGATTTTAAGTAATATTAGAAAAGTGCAGTCAGCTCAAAATATTAAGTTATCCGACACGCTCGTCAAACACCTCGGTAGATGTAGCCTAGATATAGAAATGGAGACAGGAACGGGGAAAACCTATGTCTATATCAAGACGCTTTTTGAGCTCAATAAGAAATATGGGTTTAGCAAGTTTATTATTGTCGTGCCTTCGATCGCTATTCGTGAAGGGGTTAAAAAGACTTTTGAAATCACCGAGACACATTTTATGGAACATTACTGCAAAAAGGCGCGCTCTTTTATTTACAATAGTAAGAGTTTAAAGGACTTAGACGATTTTAGCAGCAGCAATAAGATTCATGTGATGATTATTAATGCCCAAGCTTTTAATACACGAGGGGCAGATGCGAGGCGTATTTATGATGTGATTGATAGCTTTCAAAGCAGAAAACCTATAGATGTAATAGCTGCCAATAGACCCATTATTATTTTGGACGAGCCTCAAAAACTAGGCGGCAAAGCAACCCAAGAGTCGCTAAAGCTCTTCAACCCATTATTTTGTTTAAGCTACTCAGCTACCCATGCCAAACAGAACAATCTTATTCATGTATTAGATGCGCTAGATGCCTATAATGAGCGCCTCGTTAAGAAGATAGAAGTAAAAGGATTTGAAGTCAAAAACTTAAGAGGGACAGAAGGTTATTTGTATTTAGATAGCATTATCATTTCCTCTAAAAAGCCCCCAAGGGCAAAATTGGAATTTGAAATTAAGTATAAGACATCTACCAACAGAGAAAGCCGTATTTTAGATGTGGGGGACAATCTTTACCCAGAATCTAAGGATATGGAACAATATAAAAACAACTATGTGATCAAGGAGATTGATCCTATAAGAGGAACGGTCACTTTTTTAAATGGGATTGTACTTGCTAAGGGAGATGTAGAAGGGGATGTATCAGAGAAGCATTTAAGAAGAATACAAATCAGAGAAACCCTCGCCTCGCATTTTGAAAAAGAGGAAAAACTTTTTAACCAAGGCATTAAAACTCTCTCTCTATTCTTTATTGATGAGGTAGCTAAGTACCGTGTATACAATGAAGCAGGCGAAGAGATTAACTCCGAGTATGGCACTATGTTTGAAGAGGAGTACATGCATCTATTAAATGAACATATTACCCTTGATGAAACGCCTTATATCAAATACCTCAAAAATATTAGTGTAAAAGATACGCATAAAGGCTATTTTAGTATTGATAAGAAAAGCAAGCGCATGGTAGATTCTGTAACCAAAGGTAAGAGTACTGAAAGCGATGATATTTCAGCCTATGACCTTATTCTCAAAAATAAAGAAAGGTTACTGAGCTTTGACGAGCCCACACGTTTTATTTTTTCACATTCAGCGCTCAGAGAGGGATGGGATAATCCAAATATTTTTCAAATATGTACCTTAAAGCATAGTGACAGTGTTACCCAAAAACGCCAAGAAGTAGGTCGTGGTCTGCGTCTGTGTGTTACCCAATCAGGAGACCGTATTGATGCTACTTATTCAGGCATTGATAAGCACAATATCCATGATATTAATAAATTGACCGTTATAGCCAGTGAAAGCTATAAGCAGTTTGCCCAAGATCTGCAAAAAGAAATTAGAGCAGAACTTTATGAAAGACCGACTGGAGCTTCAGAAGACTATTTCGCAAAGCAAAAGATTAACGTAGATGGAGAAACAGTTATTATAGATGCGAAGCAAGCCAAAAAGATTCACAACTATCTTGTGAGGAATAACTACATAGATGATGATGATCATATTCTAGATCACTACAGAACAGATTTAGCGAATGGATGCCTAGCGCTGCTTCCAGAAGAACTACAGCCGATGGCACAAGGTATTCATCAGTTGATTCAAAGCATATTTGATGAAAAAGTACTCGCTGAGATGATAGGCAACGGCAACCAAACTAAAGTTCCGAAAAATGAGCTTAATGACAACTTTTACAAAAAAGAATTCCAAGCCCTATGGAACTATATCAACCACAAATATGCCTATACCGTACATTTTGACAGCAAGGAGCTTATCCAAAAAGCCATCCAGCATATCAATACCTCTATGTACGTCTCGGAGCTGCAATACACTGTATCCCAAGCCGAGCAAAAGAAAGAGATGGCATTACACGCATTAGAGAGAGGTGAAAGCTTTAACGCAGCAAAAACAAGAACAGAAAAATTAAAACACGCCCAGGTAAGTCAAATTAAATACGATCTCGTAGGCAAAGTAGCCAGAGGCACCACGTTAACCAGAAAAACAACCGTGGCCATACTCAAAGGTCTCAAACCATCTGTCTTTGCTATGTTTAGGAATAATCCAGAAGAGTTCATTACAAAAGCTATCAGACTCATAAAAGAGCAAAAGGCAACCATGATCGTAGATTATATTACTTACAACGAAATAGAAGGCAACTACGACAGCGAGATCTTCGCAGCGCAAAAATCAAGTGAAGAGTTCTCAAAAGCCTTCAGAGCAGAAAAACACATCCAAGACTATGTCTTCACAGATGGCACAGCTGAAAAAAGCATCGAACGCAGATTTGCCGAAGACCTAGACGGCGCAGGAGAAGTATGTGTCTATGCCAAATTACCCCGAGGTTTCCAAATCCCAACCCCCCTAGGCAACTATTCCCCTGACTGGGCAATAGCCTTCAACGAAGGTAGCGTCAAACACATCTACTTTGTAGCTGAAACCAAAGGAACCATGAGCAGCATAGATCTCCGCCCTATCGAAAAAGCCAAGATTGCTTGTGCCAAGAAGCTATTTAATGAGCTCTCTACGAGTCACGTTAAGTACCATGATGTAAATAGCTATCAGGAGCTGCTAAACGTTATGGAGAAGTTGTAAGAGTGACTTTGGAATGTGACACGATGAACCGTATGACAAGTAAGTGAGGTTTAGGGACTTGTCAACGAAATAGTCTGACTAAGTTTTTTGTTAGGCTGTTTCATTCAAATTAAGATGATAAAATTTAAAATATGCATTATTTTTTAAAAGGAAGTGAATTAATGGAGCTATTAGAATACTCAGTTTTTAAAGAAGAAAAAATGCTAGAAGAAGTTTTAGAAAAAAATCAAGATGCTTATTACTATGTTTATGGGAATTATAGAAAAGAAATAATTGAAATTAGTTATGGTTATAATAAAGAACTGATTGTAGAAACTATTATGCACGGATTATCAGAAGAAGTCAGTACGAATATATGCAATAATTTGCTTTATTTATTAGATGGAATGGAAATAATAGAAAGAAGTGCTGTATCAGAAGATGAAAAAGTTGAAGATAAAATAGAGATTAATAATATGAAAAAAATAACTATTGGTGAATTATTAGATATGAACTTTGAAATTACAGATGGGTTTTTAAATATTGATATAAATAAACTATCTGATAAGATTGATGAAGAAAATAGAAATAACATCTGGGATGAAAATATTGTTGAAGAAACTATAGCAAATAAGTTTTTAATAGAAGACAAAGAAAATGTAAAATTAATCAATTCATTGAGCGATTATACACAATTTGTTTATGAGCTAGAATCGAGAATGCCCAATAGTTTAGTTTCACGAGGCCAGAAGGATTGTAGTTTTGACTTAGTACCATCAATTTATAGAATCCATAAGAAGAAGCAAGATGTGCATGCTAAAGGTTACGAACAAACTTTTAGACAAAGGATTGCACACTATTTAAAAGATACAAGAGAACGAACTTTAGAGGAATTACGTGCTGAAGGGCAACACTATGGATTACCTACAGAATATTTAGATTTTACAGAGGCGCATATTATTTCTTTATTATTTGCTACAGAAGAATATACATATAAAGATAAGCACTCAGTTGTTTTTTTTATTGATTCAACAGCTTTTAATAAAAGTTCAGTAAACAAAGAAGAAAAGTTAATTAATCTACAGCTTGAAAGTGAAAAAACTTATTTGAAAGATTATTCTTCATGTTCATATTTTATTAAAGTTCCTAATATTAATGAGAGAATTCATTTTCAGAAGGGTTGTTTTCTAAGAATTTCTCAACAAGATTATTCCGACAACAAAGATTTTATTGAAAACTTAAAAGATAAGTGTGGAATTGCTATAATTAATAAAGATTGTAAAGAAGAGATCTTAAAAGAATTGTTTAGTCTAGGTATAACGTTTGAAAGTATATATCCAGATAAAGATAACTTAATAAAATCTATTAGATTTAGTTATGAGATAGTGCAAGGGGGAGGCAAACTACGATGACGATATATTTCAATACACCTATAAAATATAAGAGACCAGAAATTTCTGTACAAGATATGGTGAAGTTTATAGATAAAGGTGAAAAATTTTTAAAATTAAATGAGCAAGAACTTTATGATGCGATTGAATATATCAATGCAATAATCATTAGTCCAGATTATCAAAGGAGCTATAAATCTACTTTAAAAGAAGAAAGTACTATAATTGAATCATTATTAATAGGCATTCCGATTCCAGAAGTTTTTTTAATAAGAAATAATAAAAACCAATTACAGTTAAGACATGTAATGGATGGTCAGCATCGTTTAAATGCTATATATAGATTTATAAATAATAATTTTTCATTAAAAGGTCTGGAGATTAGACCTGAATATAACAATAAGAAGTTTTCGGAATTAGATATTGATGATAAAATAAAGATTTTAGGTAGTAACTTATCACTGTTAGAATTTGAAAGCTTTGAAAACCCAGAAGAAGAAATAGAACTGTTTAAAAGATATAATACTAATACAAAAAAACTAGAAGCTCAGGAAATTGAAATGGTAACATATTTTTCCGAATCAAATAAGTATATTAGTAAATTTATTAATCAACTTATTGAGTCGCAGGATAAAGAAGAGGAATCAGATTATTATAAACTGTATTCTATATATAATGTAACTAATGTAAGAAATAGTAAACAACGAAATCATCAAGAAATATGCGTGATTTTAAACATTATTGAGAATGGGTTAATAGATATTAGAAATGCGAGCGATATATCCAAAAACTTTTTAAGTAAAAAATCAGAAATGTTTAAAGCAGGTACAGATGAAGATTTAATTAGCTTATTGAATGAATTTGAAGGATTTAACAAATTCATTCTTAAGTTGTCATCAGAGATAGAATTTCCTTTCTCACCAAGAATATTAAAGGATAGTGAGTCTAAACAAAATAAATTTAGTATCGGCTTAGCCATTGTCTATGCCACTTTGTGGCATTATTTTGTCATTGATATTAATAGTCCTAATTTGGTTGAAGACGTAAGAAGTTTTATTTTTAAGACGCCTATTGCAGATCCTGATTTTAAAGGATCTACTACTAATTTAAATATGATTTCAAAATATCTTTTTGAAAAAAATTGTATTAAAGAGTCGCAGTTCTCTTCATTAGTTTGGAAAAATAGAGAGTTTTAATAAACCTCACTTAGTTACATTACCGATTACGGTGAATCGTACTATAAGTAACTGTGTTTTTTGTATATAAAATATTAGATGGAAATACAAAATATATAAAGGGAGTAGAATATGGAAAAGAAAATATTTCTTAGTCACGCAAGTAAAGATGTTAATTTAGTCGAATGTCTAGTGGATTTTTTTGAGTTAGGAATGAAAATTGAGAGAGATGAAATTTACTGTACATCCTTAAGAGGGACGATACCAACGGGATATGCATTTGTTAATCACATGAAAGAAAATATACAAAATATTGAAGCTGTAATATTTCTAATAACACCTAATTATTTAGAAAGCAAGTTTTGCTTAGCGGAAATGGGGGCTGCGTGGGTATTAAATCAAAAGATATACCCAATTATAGTGAAACCGCTAGGATATGATGTTTTAGAAGATACACCTTTAAAAGGAGTACAAGCTAAAATTTTAAATTCCAAGCAAGAACTAGAAGTTTTATATGATGAATTTAAATCGAATAAATTAGCCGGAGAAAGGCTTACTTCACAGTTTAATAGAAGTTTAGATAAATTTTTGAGTGAGATAGAAAAAATTCCTCAAGCTAAGAAAGAAGAAATGATTACTGAGGAAAAGTATGCAAGTATTTGCAGAGATATAGAAATAATGGAAAAGGAAAATGAAGATAAGGATGATAAAATACGAGAGCTTAGGAAAACTATTGTAAATTTAGAACTTTTAAAAGATAGAGAAGAGGTACAGGGATTAAAAAGAGAAAAGTTAAATGAGTGGGAGAAACTTGAAGGGTACTTAAATGAAGTTGAAATGGAACTCGATAAATTGGATGATGTCGTTGTTACAGCAATATATATGGATAAGTATGTAACAGAATATGAATTTAGACCCAATTTAAATGACTATCCTGGATGTTGGCAAAAAATAAAGGAAAATCAATTAGATGGTCTGTTAACAATGAAGGATGGTCTTTATCAAGAAATAGTAGTTCCTAATTACAATAATATTAGAATAAAGAAACTATCCAAAAAGTTGGATGAGTTAGAGTCATATATAAGTGATGAGGCATCTGAAGAGTTATATGAATTATTTCAAGAAAAATACGAAATGGAACTGAATCTTAGGTATAGAGTGTTTTGGTCAAAGATATTAAGACAAGAAATGTTGTCATAAATATATTAAAAATATTGCAGCTAATACCTATAAAGGTTGCAATGCTGTGTAGTTAATAAAATATTAGAATGAACAATGGGAGCACACGCTTACCTAAAAAATTACTCTAGAGTTAAAAACAGCTATGATATTGCACCTGAAGATACTGTGGAAGTCCTGAAAAGGATTCGGCAGTAAGACCAACTACTATATTTAATATTGTTGAAGATGAGCTTATTTTAAGGTGGATTTACTTAAATAAACAAAATCAAGGGCTTGGGAGCATGATTGTTCAGTGCTTCGTTGATTACTGTCAATTTCAGGGTATTGTGAAAATCTCGATTTACTCAGTTGGGAAGGATAAATTTATTACGGGGATAAGAGAAATGATGGATGAATCAATTGAGAAAGAATTACAAATGCAGAGAATATCTTGAAAGTATAGTACCAGCTGGTATTCCTATATAGGTATAATTTTCATTGGAATTTTACGTTATATGCAGCAAGCTAGTATTGCTGAAGGATGGAAAGGCACACCATTTTGGTGACCCATATTTGTACATCACCAAAATATTCGAAAAGCTATTTATGCTCAAAAAGTAAGTCGTAGCAAGGTAAGGCAACGATAAAAAAGTAGAAATTAGTATAAAAGCAATCATAATACGTACAAGAAAAACATAGATAAATCGAGATAGAATTACAAAAGAATATAAATATATGCAAGAGGTAAATAAAATAATGAAAGAATTCCCGTGCGAACGATGTGGGGCATGTTGCCGAAATCTAGACAAAAATGATGTGTATAATGACTTAAATAGAGGAGACGGTATATGTAAGTATTTTGATGAGGTAACAAGACTTTGCAGTCTCTATGCAACAAGACCGGATAAATGTAATGTGAAAAAAGGATATCAGTATTTTAAAGAAGTGGTGACTTTTACAGAATACATAAAATGTAATTTAAAATCATGTGAAGAATTAAAAAGGGGGAGCAACTCATGCCAATACCATTTTTACTAGGGGGAGCTGCAGCGATTGCAGGAATAGCGGGACTTGTAAAAGGAGGACAAGCTGTATCGAATAATGCAAAAGCTAAAGAATTTGTTGAAGATGCAGAATATAAATATGACAAGGCAAAAAGAAGAATGGAAGAACAAAGGGATACAACAACCTTTCAATTAGAAACATTAGGGAAAATCAAATTAATTTCATGGTCAGAGGATATTGGAACATTTGTGAAGCTATTTTCTGAGTTTAAAAAAGTTGAGTTAGGAAGTCAGGTACATACAGAGGCATTATTAAAAGAAAGTATCCAAAATGTAGGAGAGCTTAAACAAATGGAGGTAGCTGCATTAAAGGCTACGGAAGTTATACAAGCTGGAGTAAGTTCATTGGGTGCAGGTGCATTAGCTGGAGTAGCTTCATATGGAGGAGCTATGATGTTTGCAAGTGCATCGACTGGGACAGCAATTGCAAGTTTATCAGGTGTAGCAGCAACCAATGCAACGCTAGCCTGGTTTGGCGGTGGTTCATTAGCTGCTGGAGGTATGGGAATGGCAGGAGGAACACTTATGTTAGGGGGGATTGTTGCTGGACCAGTATTGGCGGTAGCAGGATTTATTATGGCTGCAAAATCAGAAGAAAATCTAGCTGAAGCAAGGAAGGTTTATGCTGAAGCAAAGCAGGCGGTAGAGCAAATGAATACGATTACTTCTTTTATGGAAAATGTTGAGGAGTTAGCTTGTGCATATGCGGAGTTTATTGAAGGCTTTAAAGAATACTATACTCCGATGTTAGAAGCTATTGAACAGATGAGAAGTATTGCACAAGAAAAACAAAGTAAATTTTTCTTAAATAAGGTGCGTAAGCTTTTTGGGATAAAAATAAAGGTTGATTTTACAGTGTTAGAAGAAGAGGAACAGCAGTTATTACATATGGGCTGGCTAATGACACAAATTTTGCATGGGGTATTATCAGCACCTCTTTTAACAAAAGACGGCGAAGTTGATCAGCAAGCTAGAACGCTACTAGAAAGTGCAGCAGAGTCGACCGTAAAGCTGATAGCGGTGGAGGCGATAAATGAAGAAGAAATCTGTTAATTATGCGAGCAATCAGTATGGCAACTATTTATCGAGTCATGCTCAAGATGGAACAGAGGCTATTCATAAAGGAATGGCCTTATTTCTTAATAAAGCTAACCAAATAGAAAAGGTAGGGTATGAACAAGCTAAGGGAAATTTATTTGAATACATAGAAGCAGCTAAGATAAATCGTAACTTAGCAAATCAAGGTGTTAATAGGCATTATGAAGCAACAGATGCCAAAAAAGCATGGGGTGGCTTAGGAGAACCACATGCACCTGATGACATTCGTGGATTTGAAAATGGTCGCGTCATTGCAAGAGGTCAAGCAAAAGTTAATAACGATGCTAATGCAACAGCGGGCAGTGATAAGGGCATAACAAACCCTAAATACGAAGAGATGCAACGTAATGTAGCTAGTGATAAATATCAAGATGTTAGGGATGCTTTAGACCAAAAGTATACAAAAGGAGAAATATCAAGGGCAGCATATGAGGATGCAAGAAGCAACTTACGTGGGGCATTGACAGATGAGCAAAGTGGCATTACTTCAGGTGGAACTTCTACGAATGAACTTAGAGAAGCTTGGAGAAATTCAGAGAAGTATGCTAGAAAGCTTGAAATGAAGCAATATGCCTATGAAATAGGGAATACATCCTTGAATATGGCTGCATCTAGTATGGTCATTACAGGAGCGATTACAGCAACCAAGAACATGTTTGAGGTTCTTAATGATCATAAGAAGTTAGATGAAGCATTAAAAGATGTAGGAGTAGAGGTTGCAAAGTCCGGTGTCAGAGGTGGAGTAACTGGTTTTTTATCTTCCATTCTTAGAATTGGTGGAAGTAAAGCGAGCATTCCGGTTATATCAGATGGCTGTGCAGCAACAACGATAGCAGGTGGTATGATTGATTGCGGTGTAGCAGTCTATGCTTATGCACAAGGAGAAATAGAAGCAGAACAGCTCAAAGAAGAACTACAAAATACAGCCGTCAAATCGGCAGCTACTATCTACTTCGTAAAAGCAATACAAGCTACAGTAGGCAGTGTAGGCCCATTTGTTCCTATAGCAGTCTATACGGTTGCAAGCTATATTGTAACAACAACCAGAGAAATTATAAAAAATGCAAAGCTCAACGCAGCCGAATACAATCGTCTAGCTGCATTATATGAAGAATCAGCAGCTCAGATGAGAGCATACAGACAACAACTAGAAATTCAGATGAAAAACTATGTAAGAGAAGAAAAAGAGATGTTACAAGGCTTTGTTAATACATTTGAATACAACTTAGAGACAGGGGAGAATTACGGTCAAGCTATCTACGCTATTGTAAATTTCTCAAATCGTGCAGGGATAGCTTTGCAACATGTTAAATTGGATGATTTTAAAAAGGCTATGGTGAAAGAAGGTAGTTTTATACTTTAAATGTGGGGGTTATAAAATGTATCTCCAAATAGTTAATGTCTTAGAGCTGATACTTGTCTCTTTTGATATCTTAGCTAGGGATCCGTTATTTGGTGGTAGTGGAGCTTTTTATGTTTTATGGCCATTACAATGTTTCATTTCCCAAATAAATTGGATATAATAGAAATAAATATATATAGAATTTGAGGTGAAGTATGAGCAGAGAAGAACAAAAAATAATTGAGTATATGGTTGTGTGCATTAATGAATTCGCAGAAAAGTTTAACTTGAATTATAGAGAAGCATTTAATTATTTGAAGTCTCATAAAGCACTTCAATTTCTTTGGTAAAATTATGAGATAGAGCATACATTAGGGATAGAAGATGCAGTTGATGACTTATATAGGATAGCTCAAAATAATGGAGGAAGACTTGTATGATTTTATATCATGGCTCAAATTGTGTGATTAACACAATAAATTTTAGTCTATGCAGACCCTATAAAAATTTTTTGTATAATAGAAATATAAGATACTGAAAATAAGATTATATTTGAGTTGCGTATACATCATATTTGTTGTATACTAATATTAGATACAACAAATATGATGTATAGACAAAAGTTAAAAGGGGAAGATTAATGAATGTATACACCTATACCACAAACGGTGGTAAGGACTTGATAATAGAATACTTAAATGAACTTCCTAATAAAGGGAAAGCTGAAGGACATAGGATTATAAAAGCTTTAGAAGAAGATGGGTTAGAAGCTTTAGGACTACTAAATACAAGACAACTAGATAAAAAGTTATGGGAAATAAAATTTAATTATCAAGATAGGATGATGTATGTTATAGCTGATAAAGATAATTTTTACGTTCTTCATGCTTGCAAAAAGCAGAAGGGTAAAGCAGAAAAGTTTGAGCTAGATAAAGCCAAAACAAGGGCCAAAGAATTAGGTAGAGATTTAGATAAAAAGTTTGTTTAGGGAGGTGAGTTATATGCCATTTGTAAAAGTAGATATTAATAAAGAGATCGAAAAAAGTATGGAAGACAGAGAATATGCAAGTGAATATGAGGCAATAAACCGAGAATTTGAAATAATAAAACAAGCAACTGAGACAAGAAAGAAACTAGGTATTACTCAACCAGAAGTTGCTGAAAGAATTGGAGCAAAGCAGCAAAGCATTTCAAGAATGGAGCAGATGGGGAATTCACCATCTTTAAGAAATTTTATAAGATATTTAGATGGTATAGGTTTAGAGATGAAAATTGAAAAAAAATGCTAGCTTTTATAAATGGAGAGCCGGTTATGGCTCTTTTTTTATTGAATTAAAATTTGTGTGTCATTTGTGTGTTTCTGTATTTATGCTATAAGAAAAGCTTGATTTATCAAAGGTTATTGGATAAAGAGTAGCTCATTCGTAATGAGCAAGTCGTGGGTTCGAATCCCATCATCAGCTTTATCAAGGGTTTGCAAGGGTAGACGTATATATGCAAAAAGGTATTTACAGTACCATTTACAGTGAAATTTTTACACACAAATAAAAGCCTTAAGCGTTTACAGTGCGCTTAGGGCTTTTTGTAATTTATCAATGGCTTGTTTTTGGTATTATTTTACACGTCTTATGATAACTTCCTCGTGCTTAGCAACTTCTTCACTAATACGATTAAGTTGATCTGTATTTTGATTATATCCATCAAACAAGGCGGATAGCTTTTCATTAAGTGTTTGCTCCATTCTAATTTGAACAGACTTAGTTTCTTTTACATCCAGTTCAATAGAATCTATTTTAGCATTTAAATTAGTATTCATATCATGCATTTCAGAATACATTTTAGTCATTAAATCAAACAATTTATCATTTTCCATAGGATTATGCTCCTTCGTTCTTATAGATAGGTAAATTATATCATAGGATTATTGATAAATAAAGGGTGGTACTTTTGTACTGCCCTTTATTTATGGAAATAAAAGTTAGTAACTAAACAGTAATGAGAAAAAATAATTTATTTATTATATGTAGAACACTTTTTTAAAAAATTAATATTATAGTATGGAAAGGAGTTGGTAAAAATGGAATTAGAAGGAAACAACACCTCAGATGTACAAAGTTTATATGATGTATGTAAAAGAATGATGTATTATCACACTGTTTTAAGAATGCGAGATGGAACTGAAGTAGATGGTATTGTTATAGGTGCAGAGCGTGATCATGTTGATGTTCTTATGGGTGAGGATGTAATATATCGAGAAGATGAAGATTTACAAGGCAGAAATCCAGAAGATGGAAGCCGCTATAATAGACAGAGGCCATATGGCACTCTATATGGAAGGCCTAGAAGGGTTAGACGATTTAGACGAAGAAGAATTCCGCTTGCTGAGTTATTAGTATTATCATTATTACCTTATCCGTATAATATTACGCCATATCCTTATATTTCACCACTTCCTACTTATCCTTATTATCCTTATTAAAGCATGAAGATGAAAGATAAAATTAAATTAAATACTTAATTTATAAGTGTATTATAAAATAGAGTTAATTATATTGAATGCTAATAATAGGGCAGCATCTTAGAATGGATGCGACCCTATTATTATTTCTTAGTAGGTTGTAATTCCTGATACATACTGAAAGATAGTATCAAAAGCTTATGGATAAATTTGAAGGATATAAATGAATGAATAAGGAGATAAAAGCTATATGTTATTTCATATAGAGAAAGTCTGCAGTAACAAATGCTTCTATTTTTAAATCACCAGGTAAGATTGGCGTTGCAGCTACATCATACTGCAATTGTCGTAGGGGAAAAGGTGAAGCACTGCCGCCTTCAATAATACGTATGGGTATGGGATTTAATCTTACGTGCAAGTTTGTGGAAATTGTTTTAGCTTTCCCAATTGCATTATCAACGGCTAAATTTAAAGCTTGCTCATAATAAAGTTCTGGGTCAGATAATTCAAAAGATATGGATATGACGATATTGGACCCCATAGTGACGGCAGTATCAATGATATTTCCTACCTGATCAATATTACTCGTTTTGATTTCTAGGATGTTCCGTACCGAATAGCCTTTATCAATTTGTTTACCATCCTCGTATGCGTATACTTTATCAATTGAGTATTGAATTGTTTTTATCTCTGTAATTCCAGCCTGCCTTAGAGCGTCAATGACCCTCTGGCTGATTCGTGCATTTTCTGATTGTATCTCAGATACATTATATCCAGTTGTTTGAACGCCCAAACGGATTACAGCTAAATCGGGAGTTGCCATAACATGACCCTGTCCGGTTAAAGTCATGGCATAATTGGGATAATGATTCACAGATAGAGACTGTGCCATAGGTGGATCTCCTTTCAAAATATTTATTTCATTATACAGTGTATTAAGAAGGACTCTATTTGAGTCCTGATTAATTTCCTGAATTATGGAATTATATAATGCAAAAGCCCCCAAGTCGGGTAACTTGGGGGTAAATAGGATTGATAACAAGAGCATTCATATTTCCGAGATAGTAGGAAAGAATATATAAAAAATATAAGTTAAGTATATTTGGCCCAGTGGTGGAGACACTAATTTTAAGATTAGAGCTATAAACTAACTGAGGTGATAAATATGCAGATAAGAGAAAATTCAATTATCCCATTGGGATATGGGAAGTTTGTAAGAGCAGACAAAATTGTAAGTCTTGAGCGTATAGAAGACGAAAGAGGCCCAGGCAGAAGGACAATAGTATATGTTGAGAATATAAAAACACCTTTAGTTGCCTCGAGAACAGAAAACACAATACTAGCGAATATGGTAGAGGTCCCTAAAGAGGAACTAGAAGCTGCAGCCGCCTTTGAACTTTTAAAAGATATTCAAGATGATATGCTGCAGATTGGCCCAATGCTTAGAAAAAGTATAAAAAAAGAAGCAGGTTTTGATATTAATAAAATGGAAAAAAGAATTGATGAGATACTTAAACATGAAATAGAATTTGATAATTAATCATTTTGACTTAAGCGCATTCAAAGTATCTGTATAGCCTTGCTCATAAAGCTTCCTCTTGGTTGTATTAAAAAGATTAAATATACTGGAAAGATTTTTAACAGGATAATTGATATCGAAATGATTTAACAGAGGTTGAGGATTATCTTTACATTGATATAAAGTACAATCATCATTAAATCGTACAACGATTATATTCTTAATAGATGGGATTTTTTGCGTAATTTTATAGATGACTTCTGCTGGAACATTCATAGAATGCCCACCATCTGCGTATTTAACACCATCTATTTTAATGGACTTGTAGAATGGTTTAAGGCTGCATGAAGCTAATAATATTTTTTTTACTAAATCGGGATTGTCTTTGTAAGCATTTAAATGAAAATATTTAGGGGTCTTAGTTCTTAGGTTACTACAGCATACAATTAATTCAATATCTGAATTTAAAACATCTAGGACCATGTTATCTATAATTTTTTCTATTTTACTTAAAGAAATATTTTTCAAGCTATATGAAGTTAAATAAACATTTTTTAAAACTTTAGATGTTCGTATACTACTTGTGATGAGACCTTTTACACCAAAGGCTATACCTGCTAATTTCGTCAGGACCTTTAATGCGAGTAGATAAGATGTTTGATGTGAATTTTTCTTTACCATGACTAGTGGTAAAGATTTTTTTATAGCTGTATCCAGATCTAACATATCTATAAGTGTGATATTATCCCAAATATTTCTTGCCTCATCATATTTTTTAGTTAAAAATAGAGCACCATTTAAAGCACCAACAGATGTTCCAGATACAATAGCTACTCTTTTGTCTATGCCAAGATCTATTAATGCTTTCCATACACCTATTTGATAAGCACCCTTTGCTCCCCCGCCAGCTAAAACTAATGCGAAATCTTTTTCTAGTGGTTGCATTTAATACTCCTTGTTTGTTAATTATAATATCCCAAAAGAGTTAAAGGTTAAAACCTAAAATCTATTAAGAAGGTCTTCAAGTATAGCGAGTGTATCAAGAGCAGTTACCCTAGCATTAAAAAACTCATCTAATAATGCAATGCGTTCTGCATCAGTTGTCGTACGTATTAATAAACTCAGGGTATATAAGCTGCTCTTAACAAGATTAAGAACGTTAAAAGTAAGTAAGACATGTCTATTGCGTGCACTAACACCTGGAACAGTAGCTAAGTATTCTTGTATGACTGCATTAAGTCTTTCGATATTATTATTAATCAAATTAATGCGTATTTCAAGTTGCCTATCATCTGGAGATGGGTCTCTAAGGGCAGATTGTGCTATATCAAATACTTGCCTTTGGAGGAATGTTATTTCACTTAAGAATTGTTGTATAATTTGTTTATGTTGGGCATCGCTAAGCATAGTATCATTTGTATCAGTTGCGCTTAGTGAGAAAGTAAACAAGATAGCAATGGATAAAACAAAAGAGACTAATGCTTTAGATTTATTGATACTGTTCATATGGCACCTCTAATTATTAATAAAACTTACACATATTTAAGATAACCATTTCTAAAAAGAGTATGTATGATTTTTAATTTCATATTTATCTGAGATTGCATTGAATATTAGAAGATATCATTATAAAATTAGAATAGAGGCAAAAGTGCTTAATGAGTGGGGGATAATAGTGAAAAAAAGATCTAAACAAGAACGGTATGAAATTATAACTCATGGTATAAAGTTTGGTGTCACACAGGCATGTAAAGACTACGGCATCTCACGCACAATTTATTATAGATGGTTAAAGCGAGTTGAAGCTTATGGTATTAATGGATTAGAAGAAATTAAAAGAAATTATACCCCTAAAAACAAAGCAAGCCATGAATTTGAAAAGGTAGTTTTAAATAAAATAAGGATGTATCCTGAGTATGGTCCAAGAAGTATTGCATGGATTTTAGAAGATCATGGTTTTACAATAAGTGATAGTGGTGTTTTTAATATTATGAAGCGTCATCACCTCACCACAAAAAAAGATAGAGTGGCTTTTTGTAAACAACATGATGAGGCAGATGGTTCTGAGGATAAAATACATTTGCCTTTGCCACAAGATACGAAAGTAGGAGACATATGGTTATGTTGGACAGATTATTTAGGGAATATTGATAAAGCAGGAGATATTTATCAATATTGCATTATAGATGTTAAAAGTAAGATCGCGTGTTCAAGAATTTTTCGTAGTCAAAGTACAGAGTATGCACTTGATACTTTGCTTGGTGTGGCTTTTCCAATGGGTAAGGATTTAAATATGAAGCCTCAAATCATTATGACGCACAATGTGCAAGACTATACAACGGGTCGTAATAAAGGTGGGCACCGTTATACAACAATACTAAGAAAGCTAGGTATTAAACATATTCTATGGTCAGAAAAATATGTGGCATACACAGATATTGCACAAGGATTTTCAGAGAAAAGTTTAAGTTTCTTAAAACATAAAATACTTGTTGAAGAGTTAAATTTTAGTGACTTAAAAGATATGCTGCAGAACTTTTTGCGAGAATATAATTTACAAAATCCAGTTGATGATCCGCTAGGTAGAGGGAAAACACCTTTTGAAATAGTAGTATCAGAAAGCAAAGAAGAGATTTTACTGCCAGTGTGGGTGTATATTAACCGCAGTTATTAATGCGTAGAGGCTCTAGACTAGTTAGATAAATTTAAATAAAGGGGTTTGCCGATGAAGAAAGTTGCTGTTATTGGGGGAGGATTTTCAGGACTGACTACGGCCTATTATCTTCAGAAAAAGGGATATCATGTTACCATTTTTGAAAAGGATCTACGGATTGGCGGTCAATGTTTTACAATACATAAGGGCAGGCAGATGTGCGAATTAGGCTGTGTTTTTGGTGCGTCTCATCAATTATTAAATTTACTTAAGGAGTTAGGGGTTAAAAATGAATATAGATACTTTTATCGTAGTTTTCTAACGATGATAGGTAAAAAAATGCCCCAGATTGAAAATAGTAAGATTGCTCGTTTTCAAGAACAATACAAGCGGCTGCCAACGGTTCTTAAACAATATGAAAGTATTCTAAAAGTACCTGGATTTACAAATATCCCTACAGAGCTAACGGTAAGTTTTGAAGAGTGGTGTAAAGAAAACGACCTAGATGAGTTATCGGCCATTTATGCGCCTCATTTTGCAGCTTTTGGCTATGGTAATTTAAAAGATACTTCAGCCATATATGTTTTGAAACACTTAGATTTAGAAACTTTATCTTGGCTAGTAGAGGGAAGGAGTCTTATTTATTTTCCAAAAGGAGTCAGTGAAATAACCCAAAAATTAGCAAGCCTAATTGAAGATATACGCTATGGGGCAGAAGTTCTACAAGTTATGGGTGGAGAACGGGTGAGCATACGAACAAATATAGGGACTTATTATTATGATCAAGTAATCATAACAACACCTATGGATCAAGAGGGGATTAAACAAAAAGACTTTGCAAGACTTATGGGGGTGTATCAACAGAAATATTATAATGTTTTGGCCTATTGTATTGAGGGAACATACCGTACAACTACATATTTTAAAGAAAATTTTCTAGAGGAAGGGCGATTGCTTTTATTACATGGTTATAACTCAGAAAGTGATAATAAGTTAATTACAACTTATTGTTATGGAGATATCAATATTGAGCAGTTAAAGAGTAATATAGATAGTGACTTAATAAAAGCAGGAGTTGAGGTGAGAAACTTATTTGCATACAAAAGGTGGAAAACATTCCCGCATGTAAAACAAGTAGATTTAGCGAGTGGGTTTTATGATAAGTTAGCAAGGATTCAAGGTAGAGACGGCATTTATTTTGCTGGAGGTCTGACTTGTTTTCCTAATATGGGGAAATTATGTGAATTTGCTAAGTTTTTTGTTGATGAATATTTTGATGTGTTATAGCATATAGTGCTAATGACTATAAGAGAGGATATCTTATAGTCATTTTTGTATATTAAAGCTAAAAAAGGGTTTGATAAAAAAAGTTTAATTTGAATAAGTGTTTACATTTTCTTAGTGTAAAAGAGCGGTTTTTAAGAAGGGAGTCTTGTAGTATAGATAGTTAGGGCATTTATGTTTAAAGTATTATAAAATATTTGTAAACATGAAGAGAAAGTATTTCGACATGTGATGGAATATCAAGATCTGAGGGAGTTGTAAGGGCAGGACACTTTAACATATAATAGAAGCATAATGCGTTAAAAAAATAACAAAAGGGGAGATTTAAACCATGCCTAATTATGATGTAATTGTTATCGGCTCAGGATGTGCTGGCTTAGCAGCAGCAGCTAGAATTGCTAAAAGCAATAAGAAAGTGCTTGTACTTGAAAAGCATAATATTCCAGGGGGATGTGGAACGAGCTTTAGAAGAGGGAGATTTGAATTTGAGGTAGCACTGCATCAACTAAGTCAAATGGGTTCAGCCGAAAACCCTGGTGGACTTAGAAAGTTATTCAGAGAATATGGTATAGAAGAACAGATTGATTGGGTAGAGATCAAGGATTTATATAATATTATTCAACCAAGCGCAGATATTAACCTTTCTTTACCAACAGATGTTGAACAAGCTAAAAAAACAATGTCAAAACAATTTCCTAAGGAAAAAGAAAATATTATTCAATATTATGATTTGGTTTGGAGTTTCTGTAAAGAGTATTTTGAACTTATTCAAAAGCCAGAAACACCAGAAGGCGAGGGTTTTGGCTATGAAATGAAGAAGATGGTAACAGGGAAATTATTTGGTAAGAAATATCCGTATTTAGCAAAATACATGATGAGATCCACACAAGAAGTTTTAAATGAAATAGGTTTAAGTAAGGAAGCACAAGCTTGTGTCAATGTTTATTGGTCCTTTATGGGAATGCCACCAGAGAAATTACCTTTTGCAATATTAGCAGCATGTACCTATCTTTATATTTTAAATAAGCCTTACTATTTAAAAGGTGGATCGCAGGTAATGTCACAAGCGTTAACCGAATTTATCCGCAAAAATGGCGGAACGGTGCGTTTTAATTGTGGCGCAAAGAGAATTTTACTTGAGGGCAATAAAGCAGTAGGGGTTATTACTGATACAGATGAAACAATAAAAGCCGCTAAAATTATTTCTAATATTTCCCCCATACATACTTATGTCAATTTATTAGAACCACAACAAGTACCAGAAAGCACCCTTGAATATTTAAGTAATTGTAAGGTTGGTACATCTGCGTTTAGTTGCTTTATAGGACTTGATTGTCCGCCAGAAGAGATTGGGCTTACAACTTCTTTTAACTTAATGTATCCAAAAGCAGTGTCTCATGATGGCGTTGAAGCTATCAAAAAGCTTACTGTCGAAGATGATCCATTGGTTGTGACTTGTTATACTGTAGATGATCCGGAAGTATCACCAAAAGGTACAAGTATTGTTTCAGCAGTTGCCCTAAAATATGCAGAGCCATGGATTCAGTTGGCACCAGAACAATATTATGAAACAAAATATAAAGTAGCTGAGCAGCTAATTAACCGCATAAATGACCAGTTTCCAGGTTTTAAAGACCATATTGAAGAGCTTGAAGTTGCAACGCCACTTACACATATGAGATACCTAAATCACCCAGGTGGTGCTATCTATGGATTTGAACAAGATCTTAATGCAACAGGTTTCTTTTTTCCAGCAGAATCTAAAATTGAAAACCTTGAATTTGCTAGTGGGTGGGCAAGACTCTGTGGATTTGGACCAAACTATATGTATGGGAATAAAATAGCGAATAAGGTTTTAGGGGAGGCGTAGAAGATGAATTTAAAAGAAACGATTTGTAAAAACTTGCCAGGTGGACAACAGGTATTAGAGAGTATTAAAGCTAGAAGATTAGAAGGCAATAATTTTCGCTTAGAGAGAAATCGTACAACTGAAATTACTAACCGTATACATCCAGGAAGTTTAAATTTAATTATTTCTGAGATTATAGAAGTGACAAACGAAGCAAAAACCTTTCGCTTAGTTTCAAAGGATGGTTATTTACCTCCTTTTCAGGCAGGCCAATATTTAAATATTTTTGCTGAGATTGAAGGCGTTCGCACAAGTCGCCCGATTAGTATATCCTCATCACCTAGACAACGAGCTTATTATGATATTACAATAGCACGTATTACAACAGGATTTGTTTCGGATTTCTTCTTAGATAAAGTTAAAGTAGGAGATGAGTTTGAAGCAAGTGAACCGGCTGGGAACTTTTATCACAATCCTGTTTTTCATGGAGATGAAGTAGTCTTTCTTGCTGGAGGAAGTGGCGTAACGCCCTTTGCAAGCATGATTAGAGAGGTGCTTAGTGCGGGTATTAAGCGTCAGATACACTTGCTTTATGGTGTTAAAACAGAAGATGCAGCTTTCTTTAAAGAAGAATTTGAACTACTCGCTAAAAGTCATAAAAACTTTGTATTTACATTAGTAGTATCAGAACCAACAGAAAGCTATACAGGACGCGCTGGATTTATAAGCGCAGACACTATAAAAGAAGTTGTTGGAGATCTGGATAATAAAATGTTCTATATCTGTGGGCCACAGGTGATGTATGGTTTTTGTGGATCAGAATTAGATAAATTAAAGGTAGCAGCTAGACGCATCAGACATGAGATGTTTTGTGGGAGACAAGATATTCAAAATGAGCCAGGATGGCCAGAAGGTCTATCACCTGATCAAGTATTTGATGTAAAAATAATTGGGGGACTTACAATTAAAGCAAGAGCCGGGGAAAACTTGCTTATAGCTCTTGAACGTCATAATATTCGCGTAAATGTTTGTTGTCGTTCAGGTGAGTGCAGTCTGTGCCGTATCCAACTCGTATCAGGAAAAGTATTTTCACCAAAGGGTGTACTTTTAAGACATGCTGATGAAAAATACGGTTATATTCACTCTTGTAAGGCTTTTCCAATTTCTAATGTTGAAATAATGCTGTAGGTATCAAGCATAGTGAAACACTATGCTTCTAGATGGAGTAATACTATAAAAAAAGGGGTGTTAGATTATGGGGAGCAATACACAAACAAAGGCTAATAAAACAAAGGTTAATAAAACAAAGGATGGCATATTAGAAAAGATAACAGCAGCAATCAAAAGTACTTTAGTTAATGTTGATGAAACGCAGATGTATAACATTATGCACTCACACTATGAGACTCTGAATCTGATTAATAAAGAGGGAATATGGGTTTCTCCAAAACTTGCTGATAGAGCTGATACGTTATTGCCAAAAGACATGACCTATGAAAAAGTGTGCCTATTTATTGATGAAATGATTGCTTTGGCCAAGAAGAATGAGTATCTGATGCATTTTATAAAGACTTGTTCAAAAGAAAAGTTTTCTGTTATAGAAGAGAAGTTTAAAGAGGAAGGCAAACAAGTTTTACCAGATGTTATGGGTTATACAATAATCCTTCAAAACTTAACGAAGGAATGTGCAGATGATTATAAAATGTTAGAAGAATTATATAACTGCTTTAAAAAGTTACGTGATGAACTAGGCGCCTTTAAAGAATTACCATTATTTCATAAAATAAAGTTAGTATCGGTAGAGTTACCTATGAAGACGTATTTTAAGTTTCATAAAACGGGAGTCATTCCTCCAAAATCAGGGGGAAATGCAGTTGCAATTAATATTTTAGAAGCAACATGGACGGATTATAAAACAGGGTTTAAAGACAATTCAAAAACGGGTTGGATTCTAGCAAAAAATAAATGTGGATCACCAAAGTATGATGAACGCACGGGGGCAGGACCATCAGGGTGGTCAAAAGATGGCAAGATGATCGAACGTGTCTATCCTTTTCCAACAGAATGGGCAAGTTTGTACCAGACGTGGAATATGTGTTTTGTAACGAGATTCCAAGACTTTTTATATGTCATACCAAAGCTTTTAATTCCACAGGTTGCAGATTATTATGAGAAGCCACATAATTACATTTACAACAGAGCAATAGCGTTATACATATACTTAAACTTTGCAAGCTTTGATTATGTAGAGAAAAAGAAGTCTGGAGAAAAAGTAATTAATTGGCACGATAGAAAGTTAAGTCTGCTCTTTGGGGAGTCCAATGCAGCAATGGCTGGGGTCTATCAATCTAAAGTCCAAAAGGCAACGAAATAGGAGGAGAAAGTAATGGAAAAGTCATTTGATAAAAGATATGTCATTATAGCAACAGCATTGCTCGCAGTATTAGCGCTCGTAGTACCATGGCTTATTAGCACAAAAGAAGTAGCTATTCCATGTACAATTATTGTATTTCACTTCTTAGTTATACTCAGCACTTCTTACTTTATTCGCAGATATAAATGGTCAGTGTATTGCCTATTTATTATACTGCCACTTATTTCACTGCCTATATTATTAGCAAAAGGACAAGATTGGTTTATCATTGCAAAAACATATACTATAATTGTTTATTTGTTATGGATTCAATTTTCAAGAGATATTAAAAAGCTTAATAGTAGTAGGGTGATGTTTATAGGTATTTATGCATTACTTGTTATTAATATCGCAGAAGCTATGCTAAGAGATTACCAAAATGGATATTATATTAATACTATTTCGGGATTGATTCTTTGTTTAACGATACCTTCTATTAAAAAGATGAAGGTTAATACTTCTAAAAAATGGAACGATTTTAACTGGGATATGGGAATCGTTTGGATGTTTTTCTATGCTGTGTGGAATGTTACCTTTGTATATAGTACATTTCCGCATGGGGGACTGACTCAAATCGCTGTAAATTTAGTGCCGCTCCTGGTAGGCCTTGTTAATTCTAAGCTGTGGCTGCAAACAAGAGTGATTACACTTGCAACGCATATGATGATTAGAATCTATTTTACTGCATACAACGATAGCATGTTTTTTAATATTACAAATCAAACCTCAGGATTCTTGCCATCTATTAATATTTTGCATGGTGTAACTTTAGGACTTGGTATTGCGGCTATTATAGAAGTTTTATTAAAAAGAGAAGTGAATAATGTTAAGTATAAACGAAAAACAGCAGCGACTTTAAATTAAGAAGAATATAGGATATGAGGCACAATTTCTACATCAAAAGATGGAAATTGTGCCTCATATTAATTGGTTTAAAAAACCTTTGTCACTACATTATTTAATCTTTCAGCGGCACTAACTTGTGCTTGTGCAACTTTGGCTACTTCTTTTATTACTTTTGAAGTTTCATTGGTATTTAAAGAGATTTCTTGCAAACTTGCTGTTACTTCTTCAACAGTTCCTGCTACATGTTCTATGGAGTAAGTGACTTCACTTGCTGTTGTGACAACATTATGAGAGCTATTTACAAAATCACCAATTAAACTTCCTACGGAATTAGCATCTTCAAGATATTGCATCCCCGTATGTACGAGCGTCTCATAATCATTAATAACCTTGCTCTCAATAAATTCAAGAATGCCTGTTGAAGTATTTGATAAATTGCTAAATGCCTGTTGAACTTGTTTGATGAGCTCTTCAATGTTTTTTACTGTTTCAGAGGATTGTTTAGCAAGTTGACCGACCTCGTCAGCAACTACGGCAAATCCACGTCCAGACTCTCCGGCTCTTGCTGCTTCTATAGATGCATTAAGTGCTAACAAATTAGTTTGCGTAGCTATTGCAGATATGCTGCTGGCCATGTTTTTGATTTCTAAAACAACCTTTCCTTGAGCAATTGCTTGAGTCATCTCATTTTGTTTTTCATTATAAATCTGTTGTGCAATAGAACTTGATTCTTCTGCACTTTTTTTCATTTGGGCAGCCCTTTTTCTTATTTCTTTTACAACTTCATAACTATTATCTGCTTGATTAAGAAGAGTTTTTAGCGCTGTAGAAATTTCATGACTAGATGCCGTTACTTGCTGCACGCAAGCCGATGACTCCTCCATTGCATAGGCTATTTCTTGAACAGTTGTACTAATAGCAGTTGTTTGCATACTTATTTCTTCTACTGAAGTACTAAGCTTTTCACTTGATTTATACATTGCGTCACTATTTTGATGTACCTCATGGATAAGATTTTTTATATGCATTATCATAATATTGAAGCTAGTTGATAAGCTTCCAATCTCATCTTTTGTCGTTACGTCTGCCAGTACGGTCAAATCACCTGCTTCAACCTTTTTCATTAACTTTGTAAGTGCTTTAATAGGATGAGTTATTTGCTTGGAAAGTAAAATGCCAAGCACAGAGGTACCTATTAATAAACCTAAAGACATCATTAGGAGCATAGATCTAAATCTTTGAAAGGCTTGGTATTCAGGTTCAACATCATAATCCACTCCTACGAAGCCGACTACCTGATTGTCTTTATCTTTTATTGGAACATAAGAACTTAGAAGTGTCCCCCATTCGGTGATTTCAATGCGATCAAACATATGTTTATTGCCATCCCATACGGTGTAGAAGTGAGGCTTAGGTTCTTCAGTGTCTCCGATGTGAGATAAGTCTTCGACAGCCGAACCATCTACTACATAAATGAACTCGCCATTATCATTCTTTGTCATCGTATATAAGTATTTAGATCCAGTGAGTTCTCTAAGTTCATGTAAGTCTTTGCGCATACTTTGATAGGCATTAGTTTGTTCATCTTCAGAAATTTTTAACTCTTTAAAAGCTTCGGTATCAATTTTTTGGACAGCTATTTCCGCTATCTTAAGACTTCTTTGGCCTAAGTTGTTTATTAACAGTGTATAACTTTGTGTATAAGACACACCAACTATTAAAGTAATCGATACGATGATAATACTTAAAAATGCTAGTGTAATCTTCACACCTAAACTTTTATTATTATTCCTAAATTTCTTTAACATGGACCCTCCCGATATTTTCAAGATAATCTAACAATTTACAAATAAATAATTATAACTACTATATTCCCTATATTTTTTATATTATAGCATAAATACGATTTAGTTTAGTTGAAAAAATGATAGAATTTTAGATTAATTAAAGATCATACGTTAAAATTGATTTCTATATTGTAATCTAATTATTTTTGTAATAAGCTCATTATATAGAGTAGGGACGGAAACTAATGTATAAAAATAAATATGGGATGCATAGCATCTGTAAGTCATAAGATTTGTACATTAGGGATATCTATACTCAATGTATACCTAAAAATGAGTATAGCAAACAAACCTACATTAGATGT
>CAKZUB010000082.1 GCA_937921505.1 uncultured Clostridia bacterium
GTTTGGGTCGTAAAGCATCAGGACCAGCAATTCTAAAATCATTTACCCACTTAGTAATTAATGGTGGATTGTTTATGCCAACTGATAGAGCCAACTCCTGATAAGAGACCTCTGTTGATAAATATAACTCTACCACATGAATTTTAAATTCGAAAGTATATGTTTCATTTTTTCTAGAACGCATCAAGCCTTCTGCACCAAAAGCTTTATATGCAGCTACCCAGTGCCGAACAGGTTTCTTATCTGGAATTCCATATTTCTTAGCTAAATAGGCATAGCTTCCTTCGTCATTTAAATAAGCTTTTACCATTTCCATTTTCATTTCAAAACTATATTTTGCCATAAAAAAACTGACCTCCTATATGTTAGAATTTTAGGTCTAACATATAGGGGTCAGTTCAAGATAGTTTCGAGGGTTTTGCAATTGCTTTGATTAGGCTGGACTAGACGATTAATAGATATAACAATTAATTTCTTAAAGCTACATTAATATGTGGAAACTAGTGAGAAACTGTTTTGCTTGGACGGAACATGGTGTAAATCGTCAATCCATCTAGGCTTTCAGTTCCTGTGAGCTTGTAGCCGAAGTGTTCATAGAGCGCTAAGTTATTAGGATTCTCCGTATCGAGGCCAATTCCTATGGAAGAGGTATCTTCATCTACGATTGTGTGAATGGTGTTTAGCATTTTTTTACCTATGCCCATGCCCATAAACTCAGGAGCTACACCAATGCAAATAAGGTAGTGGTGTTTTTCTTTTTGTCGATAACGAGTCGTCAACCGCATATAAGGATTTATCATTCTAAGTGGTTTTAATCCGAACTTTGTTAGAAAAGATGCTAGCGCTCTTATGAGTTTTATGGTCCCTAAGAGGGAGGACTTAGTCATTGGGCGCTCAAGGCAAGCGACTGATGCGAGTTTAGAGCCATGATGTTCAAATAAGACTTGGCCACCAGTGCCTTCGCAGTAATGTATAACAAATTCGAAGAATTGTTGAGTTTTCTTTGCATTGTCAGAAAAGAGTTTGCAAGTCCATGGATCCTTTGCAAAGGCTTGACTTAGTAACAAGGATAGTTCAGTAGTGTTGAGTGATGTTGGTTTATACATTTAGACCTCCCCAGAATGGTTTACAGAAAAACTGTAGATTACTTTCATCATATAGAGTAAATAGATAAGGGATATGGGCATTGGAAGCGAAATGCCACTTAAGACGTAGCCGATAATGGCTGTAGCGTAAAGTGCACCTGCCAGCAAGCGATGGTAGACTTTTTCCCTTAGACTATTTATAAGACAAGCGCTTAAAATGGTATACAACCAAATTGCGACAGCTATTAGCATCGGACTTTGAAGGACAGCAGCTAAGATGAGTGGTTGAATGTGTACAGCAATGAAGAGCCATCTGCCTTTAGGATGTGCATTGTAATGATTATTGGTGCCTGTGCTGAGATTGGCGACGACACCACCAGAGATATCTAAAAATAAAAGCCATAAGACTAGGTTTTGATACCATTTTAGCTCCAGCCAATAAGGGGCAGTAGACCAAGCTGCTGCAAGTGTTGCTGTTACTGTAAAAAGTAGGATTAGGATTAACTCAGATCTTTGTTGATGAGTGCCAAATAGCTCATGAAAGAACTTTGGAATACGTATAGATGTTTTCATTTTATGGACCTCCTTATAATAAATTGGTTGTAATTCCCTTTTTAACACCAAGCTATACACATTTGTACCAACGCATTTTTCAAGAAATTGGAGTCTTAGAGATAAGGTTTGATAAGTAATTGTAGTTTGTTTCTAATAGCACTTTCAAATTTATCAAAAGACATAAACTCGTCGAAAGTGTAAAGAAGATATTCAGTAGTTACTGTGGCGTAAAGGATTTCGGAAAGCAGTTTTGCGTTCATTCCATTTGATTCAAATTTTAATAAGACATTCATTTTTTCTTCGGCTTTTTTTACATAAGACATGTCTAAAGCTAATAACGTATGAAGTAAAGTATTGTTTTTTCTTGATAATTTCATTACCGAAATCATGATGTCAATAACAAACTGTTTTGGGATGCGATTGAGTTTTCTTAAGGGAATAATGAGAATATCTATGATTACATCTACTGGATGAATCGATGATGGTGTTTCTGTTAAGTCTGGCTGTAGCGATAATTCTTCAAAGACAGCAATTAATATATCATCTTTTGTTGCAAAATAGTTAAAAATTGTTCCTTCTGCAATATTGCAGCGCTGAGCTATTATTTTTGTATTTGTTTTGGAATACCCTAAATCACTAAAAAGCTTGAAAGATTCTTTAATGATTGAAGCTTTAGTTTCTTCTTTGTTCTGTTGTGTAATCCTTGCCATTTTATTACCTCTCTTTTAATATGAGTTTACTCATATTATATCATATTTTATAATATGAGTAAACTCATATTATCTACTTAGTAATACAGTATTGTTAAGGATTAGAGATAGATTTGAAGAGATAATGTATATTTTTTTGCTTGGAAATGAATTATCAAAATTGCATATGTATTACACTATGTGTTATAATTTGTTAGCACATACATCTGTACACCGGATACGCGTATGGCATATAGCAACGCAGATCCTGGTGTTG
This sequence comes from uncultured Clostridia bacterium, assembly GCA_937921505.1. Classification (GTDB taxonomy): domain Bacteria; phylum Bacillota; class Clostridia; order Lachnospirales; family Cellulosilyticaceae; genus FMMP01. The sequence goes on from CAKZUB010000082.1 coordinate 2,607, forward strand.
CTGCATATGTTGTAGAATAATAATAAGACAATAATTCAAAACCCTATTTCACTAGGGAAAGGGGGATATCATGATAAATAATAGTAAACTCAGAGGGTTAATTGAGTTGGTACGACCAGAGCTGCCGTTTGCTGCAGGAATTTGTGTAATCGTTGGAGAAATCATTGCACTTGGTAGCTTACCTTCATTTTCCAAGCTATTACTGGGATTTTTATGGGGTTTTTTCTTATCCAGCCCGGCAATGATTCTAAATGATTATTTTGACATTGAGGTTGATAGAGTCAATGCACCGCACAGGCCATTGCCCTCTGGATTGATCTCGTCTGCTGCATGCATTTACTTAGCCATCATCACAATGTTGGTCGGGTTGATAGTCTCGTCTTTTATTGGCTTATCGACCATTTTGATATATGTTATCTTCTGGCTTATCGGTTTCTTGTATAATTGGAGATTGAAAGAAAAGGGACTATTGGGCAATTTGTTGGTTAGTTCTTCAGTTGCCATTACTATTATCTTTGGTGGTATTGTGGTTGGACAGCCCTGGAATAAAGCTGTTTGGATTATTAGTCTGATGGTCTTTGTTTTTAACCTTGGAGAGGAAATCGCATCAGATGCACTGGACATTGAGGGTGATAAAAAGCGAAATGGGAAGTCGATCGCGACACTTATAGGGAAAAAGAATGCACTTCGTATTTCAGTAGCACTATTCATGCTGATGATCATACTTAGTTTTCTACCATATTTTTTGAAGTTACTTGGAGTGAGCTACTTGATCATAATCTCCCTTATGGATGTACTGATACTTTATTTCGCAATCAAGCTATTAAAAAGTCAAACCATTGTTGCAGGCAAGACTTATGTTCGAAGACTATATCTGACGACTACAGTAATAGCGATACTTGCCATTATAATCATATCTTGCATGTGAGGTACACCAACGTTATTTTTTAGTTTTTCCTATTATGATAGAGTTAATTAAGATAATCAAATTTAATGTATTTGTTGTAGAATAAGTAGAGAAAAGACAAAAAGTGAAAAAACCACACGATTCATCGAATAGTGTGGTTTTTGTTCAACAAGTTTAAAACAATTATTGTAAAAAAGCTTATCTATTTACAGACATAACATAAAAAACATAGCTGTATTCAGAATAATATTTGTGGTATAGATTAATTTCTGATTGAAGTATATTAATAGCTTGTTTTGCAACTTCATTATCTTTATACTTTTCAAGCATTCTATTAAGATTATTTTGTAGGGGATTATAATAGTTATCTGTCCAATCGGTGATAGGTGAAACAAAGTGAGACTTATAACTATATCCACTATTTTCAATTTGATTTATTTTATTTTTTATGGTATCAATCTGTGGATAGTCGGAATGCCAAAAATCATAGATTTCCTTTGAGGGATGATCTATTAGCCAACTGATCTCGCTGCAAATAAGATATCCATCATCTTTTAATAATCTATTCCAATCACGAAGGCCATTTTGAAATCCAGCGATGTAAATAGCACCCTCTGACCAGATTAAGTCAAAGGAATGGTCTTCAAAGGGCATTTCAAACATTGATATACACTTTCCTACAACTCTATCAGATACTCCATGATCCTTTGCAGTTTTATTTAAATTTTCTATAAATGAGGTACTATTGTCTATTGCAATAATTGAGGCATTGGGAAATTCTTTTGCTAATAGTATTGTATGAATGCCGTTACCACAACCAACGTCTAAAATCTTGATAGGCTCACTTGATTTATTAAACACAGATACTGCTTTTAATGTAGAAGCTTTACTACCAGGACCAAGTCTATCTAAATTTTTAAATGCTTCAAAAAAATATTTTTCCATTTTGTAACCCTCCAGTTAATTATTTGTACATACTGGAATGCAGGAGGGACAATAATTAATTATAAATTACCTAAAAAACCCCTCCTGCCTTAAAACGGACTCATTATTAATATATGTAAACATAAAAACACATCCTTTCTAAATATAGTTAGTGTTATTCTATCACCCTAAAATTACCTTATCAATAAATGTTAATAACATATACTGAATGTTTCAAATATATTTCTAATACTTATGACCCAATACATGAGTCTGGATATTAATTATTGCTTAGCGGTTTGGTAGATTTGTAGATGTATATCATTAGCCTAGCTTAACTCTAAATCCTAAAATTTATGATATCACAGGAAAAGGGCTACGAGACACGGTGGGAAGCTCCTTAGAAAAAGCAAAGCATTATGACTTTTCCTTTGGGAGGCCTGTGATAATCTTTAAATAAAGAAAATATTAAATCTATAATGGCATTGACAATATATGGATCACATGATAACATACATGGTGAATGTATGTTGAGGAGGAACCCATGTGGCAAGAAATAAATTTCCAGAGGAAACTGTGAACTTAATCTTAGATGTTTCTACAAAGCTGTTTTTAGAAAAGGGATATGATAATACTACCATGGGGGACATTGTTGCAGACATGGGAGGATTGACTAGAGGTGCTGTTTACCATCATTTTAGAAATAAAGAAGAAATTTTAGAGGCTGTAATGTCAAGGATGTTTAAGGAAAACAACTTGATTTTTGAAATAGAACAAGAAAAGAATATGACTGGACTACAAAAAATAAAAAAATTATTAATATATTCTTTAACCGGTACAGAACAGCAACAATTATATACTTTTAGTCTATCTCTTATGAAAAATACCAGGCTTTTAGCTCGTCAGTTGGAAGAGTCTGTTACAGAATTAGCACCCTTAATTGAAAAATGGATTATAGAAGGTTATAAAGATGGTTCTATTCAAGAAGAAGACAGTAAAGAAACTGCTGAAACCATAGCAATTTTGTTAAATATTTGGGCCAACCCATCTATTTTTTCAGTAACAAAGAAGCAATTAATCTCCAAGTTTCAGTATATGAGAAGGTTGTTTAATAGTTTAGGGATATCAATTATAGATGATGAAGTTATGAAGGCTTGTCTAAAATATGCAGATAATATTTTATTAGAGTAGGTTATAATGTGTAATGGATCATCTGCCCTTTCTAGGGCAGATTATTTTTAGATACATAGATACATACATACATACATTGCGAATGTATGTATGTATGTATGTATCTATATTAAGAGGAGGATTGATCATGGAAGCAGCAGTACAAACTTGCAATTTGATAAAAATTTTTTCAAGAGAGGAGATCATTAAGAATTGTAATATGACAGTACCTAGAGGAAGTATCTACGGGCTTTTAGGAGTAAATGGAGCTGGAAAAACAACTATTTTTAAAATGCTTTCAGGTTTGCTTATTCCAATAGGGGGAACAGTAAAGGTTTTAGGAATGGATATAGTTTCAAAGCGAGATGAAGTATTAAAAAATATAGGTACTATTATTGAAACACCTATTTTTTATGAGCACTTGCCGGCAAAGGAAAATTTAGAAATTCATTTATCCTATATGGGGATTGAAAATGTTGATATTACATCTGTTTTAGACGCTGTTGATCTTCAGGCTACAAATAGGCATCCAGTTTCAAAATATTCGCTTGGTATGCGTCAACGACTAGGTATAGCTAGGGCTTTGTCCCATAAACCACAATTATTGATATTAGATGAACCGACTAATGGTCTTGATCCAATGGGAATTCGTAAAATGAGAGAATTATTTTTGAAGTTAGTAAAAGAAGAAAATATGACAATATTAATCTCCAGTCATATTTTGAGTGAAATCCAATATATTGCTGATACGATTGGAATCATGGTAAATGGAACTATTGTTGAGGAGATTCCTTTAGAAACCATTAAAAGTAAATATCCCAACGGCTTAGAGGAGTACTTTTTTAATATTATGGATGGAGGACAGCGTAATGTTTAAATGGATGAGGCTTGAATTTAAAAAACACAAAGTCAACACATATGTTCATGCAAGTATAAGTATTGCTATAGTACTCTTTATACTAATATTTCTTTTTGCATACATTCCTACGATTGACAATGATCCAGAAATGCAGATCTTTAGAGACTACCACAACCTTTTAATGGTTTGCGGAGCTTTGAGTCTAGTATCCTTTAGTATCCTTTCATCTGTTATGTACAGTAAATTTATAATACAAGAATATAGTAGTAACCGAACTTATATACTCTTTTCCTATCCAGTGCATAGAGGGAAAATATTGGTTGCTAAGGTGTTAAGTGTTTTCTTATTTATAGTAGCAGCAGTATTTATTTGTAATACTACAGTGTTTACAATCTTTGCTTTAACAGAATCCTTCTTTGCTTTGATGGAGGACAAATTTACTGTTGAATTGCTACTTAAGACTATAAAAGTATCAATTGTTATGGCTGTTATATCTGCTATGATAGGTATTATTGCTATGGGAATAGGATATATAAAAAAATCTGTGCCCACGACTATTATATCTGCTGTGCTTCTATCTTCTTTATTCAGCAATATAGCGTCTATAAACATATACAATGCTGCCAGTATGGATATATTCTTGATGACATTCATGGGAATAACAATTACAGTAGGAAGTATTATCACAACTATACTTATAAAAAAAGTAAATCTTATGGAGGTTTAGTAAAGATGGAACAAAAGTTCGAAGGTTTTATTGATAATATGCTAGATAGGATTTTTAGTAATCTTGGGGCACAACTTCTTGTACTCAATATAGTTTTAAGTGTATTTTTTATACTTCTTGGAGTATTTCTTCTAAGAAAACAAATGTCTAAAAATATGAATATCATAGGTTGGGCTTGTTTCATAATTGGGAGTTTAGGGATTATGAGTCGAGTAGTACAATTCATAATAATTTAGAGGAGTAATAAATAGAAATAGTTAATGAGACGTAAACCAGATTTCAAGAGGGTGCAAAACGATTCTCATTACGAAAAATAATAGCAAACTAGGAACAAGTTACTCGTAGGAGGGACTTGCTCCTAGACAATAGCTCTATCCTGCAGGGGATGATGACTATCACAATCATTTAATTTCGTGAAATGAATTCTTCAATTGCCCTAAGCGTATCTGATGCTGCCGATCTTGAACGGAAAAAGTCTTCTAGATATATGACCTTTTCAACATTACTAGGTGCAACCGATAATTCCTCAAGATAAAATAATTGGTTATTAATATGGTTAAGCGAGTTAAATATCAACAGTATGTCCCTAGTTTGTATCCCAGTGGTTTGTACTAGGGCTAAATAGTCCCGCATTTCTCGGCGGATAGAAATTATTTCGTTTCTAATAGAATTAATACTTTGCCTTAGAGGCACTATATCTCTTGGAGGAGTGTCAAGCGTAAGTTGGACTAGTTGAAAAGCTCTATTATGCATAGATCTTAATCGATCAATGTAATTTTCTATAGTTCTTTTATGTTCAATAGGAGAAACAGGTGGAGCAGATTCGGGAGCAATAGGAAGAACTGGATCTAGCGGCAAAGCTGCAGCATTTACAAAAAGATGAGAAGAGAAAACAATTAATAGGACAATAGATATTAATAGCTTTGATTTGTTTGTATTTTTCATATAGCACCTCAATATATACATAAACTACTCAAATTTAGAATAACCATTTTTTACATAAGTATGTGCTTTATGAAAATGAATTTTGAAAAAATTATCTAAGGTTATTGATGAAAGAAGAGATAAGCTATAAGAGGAGATAAGCTATCTCCTCTTATTTTTATACTTTCTTAGAGAATGTTATTAAGAATAAATATTTTTTTTGAGTGTAAGTTTATAAGCTCTGAAGTGATTTACAGAAGATTAATAGTAGTAACTGCGTCTACCACAACATTTTGGATAAGCATGTGTGCGGCATATTTGAAATGTGTATCCAGGGAAGAAATACTCGAATGCTGCATAATAAGGGTCTACAGGGTCATAGCTGCGAGGTGAATAATAAGGATTTAAAAAGCCAGTGCCATATCTATAATCGTACATAGAAATACCTCCTTTCACAGATACTATATAGTATTCCAAGAAAAGATTAAATGTGACAAGAAATGAGCATTTGGAAATTTGATATATTTGATTAGATTTTGACTTTTGGAGAAAAAAATGACCTCTAAGGACTAGCCTCAAGAGGTCATTGATTAAAAATGATGTAGATTGGATAATAGCAAGGGCACGCTAAGCTTTTTAAGAGGAGCCGAGATACTTTTTAAGTATTTTATCTATTGTGCCATCCTTTTCCAATGCGATATAGCCGTTTTCGAATTGTTCTATGTGGACACCTAAATTATTTTTCTTACTAAAACCTATTCGTGTATCAGAATCCTTTTCCTCAAAGTAAAGTTTTTGCTCCATTAATAAGTTTCCTAGCTGATTCATTTTAATATAATATTTACCTGAAAAATCATTAATTAAAATAGTATCCAATTGCTCTTTAATTAACTTATCAAACATAGTATCTTCGTTTGCCATTTCAATTTTATTTATTTTACTATCATTATTAATTTTTTGGCTATAATTATAACCTTTTATGACACCAACATTATATTTGTATAGATCATCGAAGTTATTAATGATAACATTGCTGTTCTTTTTTGTAAGAAAAATATACTTACTTGTATTACGATAAGAGTTAGTAAAGTTTAAAAAACTTTCTCTTTCACTATTATAGGATATTGTAGGAAGAATATCTGATAAGCCTTCATCAACCATTTTTAAAGATGTATTCCATGTGGTTATTTGAAATTCAACATCTATATTATTTCTTTTGTAAATTTCATTTATTATTTCAATATCTATACCACTTAACGATTTATCTTTCTCATTATAGATGATAAAGGGAGGGTATGGTGAAGTAGCTACAATTAACTTGTTTTGTGATTTTTGAGTTATATTTCTAGCTATATGAAGATAAATATCCTCAAGTTCTAATACGGCAGTACTTAGTCTTATAATAGATTTATCTTCTTCATCTATAGAAGAGGCAACTTCTTCTGTCAGCCTATTGGCTTCATCAATAGTGCTTGTTATATTTTCAACAGAATGCTTAGCTTCACTAAATTGAACCTCAATAGATTTTGCACTTTCTGCAATTTCATTTGTTTCTTGAAGCGTTTCATAGGTGATGTTTTCTATATCATTTAATCCACAAATAGATTCATTTAACTTTTCAGCTTGGCTTCCAATGTTATCCACCACATTATTTACTATTATTTTAGTAGTATTAGCAACGTTTTGCATTTCTTCTACAGATTTAATAATTTGGGAAGTAAATATTTGTGTTTGCTCAGAAAGTTTTCTAATTTCCATAGCTACAACCGAAAAACCTTTTCCAGCTTCTCCAGCTCTTGCAGCTTCTATTGAAGCGTTTAGAGCAAGCAAGTTAGTTTGATGTGTTATACTATTGATTAAGGAAATACTTTCCCGTACATCACTTGATTGCCTATCTAAAACATCTGAATATTGTTTAACATTATGTAAAGAATCTTGTAATAAGTTAAATTCTTCTATTGCGCTTAATATCTCTTTTTTTTTATCCTTTACTATTTCATAGGTCCTTGATGTTTTTTCATTCATAGTCTTAGAGCTTGCTGCATTGCTTTTAATATTTCCATTTAAATTATCTAGAAATGAATTTAGCTTTACTATATTGTGTAGTTGGCTATTATTATTATTTTTGAGATATTCACTTTTGTCATTTATGGACCTCATTGAGGTTGAAATATATTCTACTAAAAATGAAAACTCACTTAAAAGCACACAAAACTTGTTAGAGATAGGTCTAATCTTATTTATACTTATGGTTGTATTCTCTTCCGTCACACTTTTAAAATCTTCCTTATTATTTTTAAAAAAATTAGAAAATATCATCAGTTCACCCCTAAATGATTATATGTATAAATAATTTGACAGCGGCATAGCTCGTACTTATTTTAAGCATTTTGTTTTACGAAACACAGATAAATGATAGACCAAAGACTATCATTTATAAAAGACATCTTTCCTAGCTCTATTTCACATATATTATACTATGATTAAGTCACAAAAAGGAAGTATTTTAATCCAGATTGATTTGGGTTTAGAAAAGAAATGATTTTTAGAAGAGTTAAGAAAGAGTTTGCTACGGTGATGATGGTGGCATATCTTATAGTAAAGGCTTAGAGCAATGTAACTCTAAGCCACTTTTCTAATGGTGTTCCTCTGCTTCTTCAGCGGCTAGTTTTGTCTCATGAACGGTTTCGAATGGATGTTGTGGTGGTGCATAGATCGAATAGAGCTTAAGTGGTGTTGAACCCGTATTAACAAGGTTATGCCATGTTCCTGCTGGTATGATAAAGACATAGTCATCAAATACGGGTTGTTGGAAACTAGGGGTATCCGGATCGTCTCCCATCATAACAAGGCCTTTACCTTCTTCTATACGTATAAATTGATCTAAATCATAATGAATTTCTAAACCAATATCTTCTCCGGGAAGAAGACTCATTAAAGTAAGCTGCATATATTTACCTGTCCATAAAGCTGTACGGAATGTATCATTGTTTTTTGTAACCTTTTCAATATTAACTGCAAAAGGGTAAGGACCATAATCTTTTATTTGCTCAGAGGTGTTTCTTGAATATTCACATCCCCTGTAACTATTAGTGTATGGGAACTTATAACTTTGATATTTAGAGTTTGAATAATTTTTTTGAGAAGAGTTAGTATGGTAATCGGAATTTCTCCTATTTAAATAACCCATTTTTCTTCTCCTTTCAGTGAGATTACAATAACTAATATATGATAGAAATACAAATATGTGATAATTTAGCAGTGTTTACTATTTTGGATTTTCAAGTCTATCTATATTATTTAAGTGTTATAGTTTTCAAGAAGAGTTTCTAGTATTGCAAGAGTGTTAGATGCATTTATTCTTGTACGAAAGTATTCATCTAGCAGCTGAAGTCTCTCAATATCAGTTGTTGCGCGTATTAACAGAGTTAAGGTATATAAATTGCTTCTGACAAGATTTAGATAATTAAAAGTAAGACGGACTTGTCTATCTTGCTCGTTGAGGCCTTGCACAATATCAGCGTAATCTTCAATTATTTCAGTAAGTATATTTAAGTTATTACTAATTGTATCAATTTGTAGTTGTAGCTGGCTAATATTAGTAATTGAATTTTTAAAAGCAGATTGTGCAATATAAGCTGATTGGGTTTGTGCATCTTTTATTTCACGGATGAACGCATTGATCGTTTCTTTATGCTGGGTGGGAGATGGTAATAGAACCATTGGATAAGCGGCATTTAAAGTAATGGAAGAAAACATAATGATAATTGACAGTGTAATAGAAACTAAAGACTTGAGTTTATTTATATTATTCATGAAGTACCTCTGTGTATTATTCATATTAACGTATTTAGGATAACCAGATTTATAAAATAGTATGTAAGCGCACCTTAGGTAACTAAAGACTGAAATTTAAAACTAATATCTCTATAAGAATACTGACTACAGTTGCAGAGATAGGCAAGAATAGATTCATGAGGATCCTCCTAAAAGAATATATATAGAAGTAGTACAAGAAAATAGTAGGAATGCTCGTTTGCTATAAAATGGATAATGAGAAAGATAAGGGAGATAAGACTTTATACTTAGAGGGATGGTTATTTGAGGGGGCGGATAATGGCATGAAAAAAATAATCTGTAGTGTTTTAATTTGCAAGATTTTATCTAATGGACTATGGCGTAGTCATAATGCATCCAGTGTCAAAAGAAACGTAGTTACATCAAGACAATTTCCTTATCAAATAGAAGTTGTCGCTGAAGACTTAGTTATACCGTGGGCTATAGCGATAGACGATAAAGACAAACTCTATTTTACAGAGCGACCAGGAAGAATTAGAGTGATTGAAGAAGGCAGGCTTCGCCAACAGCCACTGATCACATTTGGTGCCCCTTTTGTAAACCCAGGGGAAGGTGGTTTGATGGGTATTGCACTTGACCCTGATTTTCCACAAAACCGTTATATGTATGTGATGCATACCTATGCAGAAGGTAATCAAATCTATAACCGTGTTGTGAGGCTACTTGAGCAAGATAACACGGCATCCATTGATCGTATCCTTATAGATAGAATTCCTGGTGGGCAAATTCATAATGGTGGCAGGATAAAGATAGGTCCCGATCAAAAACTATATATAACAACGGGAGATGCAGGTGTTCCTACACTTGCACAAGATCCTTCAAGTACAGCTGGAAAAATACTGCGAATAGCATTAGATGGCAGTATTCCGGGTGATAATCCAATAGCTAATTCACCTGTTTATAGCTTAGGCCACCGCAATCCACAAGGTTTAGCGTGGGGGTGGCAAAACATCCTATATGCATCAGAACATGGACCAAGAGCTTATGACGAGATCAACATCATAGAGTCAGGCACCAATTATGGATGGCCTTTAGTTCAAAGTGATGAGGATACCGATGAAGCTGATGTGCAGCAGCCTTTAGTGCACAGCCAAGAAGAGACATGGGCACCCTCTGGTATTGCATTTATAGATCAGGGACCTTGGATGGGTAAATTACTTGTTGCTAACTTGCGCGGCGAACAATTACTGGCTATTTCATTAAATGAAGAAGGAACAGAAGTAGAGCAGATAGAATCATGGCTGAAAAATGAGTATGGACGCCTGCGTGAAGTTATTCAGGCAACAGATGGATCTATTTATCTCACAACAAGTAATAGAGATGGCAGAGGTAATCCTGATAGGACTGATGATAAGATTATACGATTTACTCCGATAAATAATATATAATGTCACCACTATGTTATGAATAGTAGTGAGATGATTGGTCACCTAAATAATTATAACCCACAAATTTCTAGAGATTATTCAGATTTGTGGGTTATTGGTATTTAAAGATTGACGAGAGGTGAGTTATAATGATAAACTGAACATGTTCAGTTTATCGTGGTAAGTAAAATACTTTTTTAAAATGGAAGGGATAACTGTGAAAAATGAGAAAAAACTCGGAGCACGAGATAGAATATTAGAAAGTGCTTGGGCTATACTTCGTGAAAAAAGAGATCCTAATGCCGTTACTATCAGGGATATAGCAGCTCGGGCAGATGTGGGGATAGGGCTTATTAATTATCATTTTAAAAGCAAGGATAAAATGTTTATGGAAGCTGCTGGAAATGCAATGAAAATGACTGCTGAGGCATGGAAGAGATTGGGAGAGAATAAGGATATAGACCCTAAGGAGAGCCTTTTACAAATGCTTACTCAGCTTTGTGATATGGGGAGTGAACATAAGTACTTAACTAAAATGGCAGCAAGATCTGAGCTTTTAGAAGGTGATGTAAGTACACCTCTTTTTATTCTGCCTTATGTAAAACGAATTACAGGGCTTGATGATACCGCAGCTAAACTAGCAGCATTTGCACTTATTACAGCTATTCAATCCGCATTACTTAGAATTCATGCATTCGGAGAATACAGCGGTTGCAATATACATGATAAAAAAGAAAGGGATGTGATGATAGCAAATCTTATTGAGATTTGTCTTTAGTTGCGTATATTTTAGAGGGATCAAAAAGTAAGAAGTTATACTAAGGGAGTTGAGGGTAGGAATGAATAGTGAGTTTAATTTATCAGAGTATATGAATAATGGCATAGAGAATATTGTAAAGGGTATAGTCAAAGCATCTCTTAAAAATCCAAGGGAAACAGCTTTTGTAGTTAAATATGCTTTAGCCAGTAAAGAGGCTAAAAAGAAGAGAGACATATTACAAAGCCAAGGAGAGAATATACCACCTTTTTTGATTGCAAGTATAACGAGCAGCTGTAATTTGTTCTGCAAAGGCTGCTACGCAAGAGCTCATAATTTCTGTGGAGAAGGCTTAGAAAAGAAGCAGCTGTCTAGTCGCAAATGGGAAACTATATTTAAGGAAGCTAAAGCACTTGGAATTTCTTTTATACTTCTTGCAGGAGGAGAACCTTTGACGAGAAGATCGGTGATCGAAAAAGCAGCTAAGGTGAAAGAAATTATATTTCCTGTATTTACAAATGGAACAATGCTTCAAGAAGAATATATTAAGTTATTTGATAAAAACAGAAACTTAGTGCCTATTCTTAGTATAGAAGGGGACAAAAAAGAAACAGATGACAGACGCCAAGAAGGTACTTATGACATGTTGATGAAGGCAATGGATGCACTTAAAGAAAAAGGCATTTTATACGGAGCATCTGTTACTGTAACAACTGAGAATATAAAAACTATAACCAGTAAAGCATTCGTTGATAAATTATATAATAAAGGCTGCAGAGCAGTGGTATATGTAGAGTATGTTCCAGTAGAAGAAACAAGCAAGCAGCTAGCTCCTACTGATGTTCAGCGTCAGATGTTAGGGCATGAAGAACAAAAACTAAGAAAACAGTATGAAGATATTATCTTTTTATCTTTTCCGGGTGATGAGAAATATTCAGGAGGATGTCTTGCAGCGGGCAGAGGCTTTTTTCACATCAGTGTAAATGGCGCAGCAGAGCCTTGTCCATTTTCACCTTACTCAGATACAGATCTCAAGCATTGTACATTAAGAGAAGCGATTAGTTCACCACTATTTAACAAGCTTCATGAAACAGGTATGCTGCTTGGAGAACATGATGGAGGATGTGTTCTTTTTCAAAAAGAAAGTGAAGTTAAGGAATTACTCAATATGAAAAGTTAAGGTTATTAGCTCATAATAAATATATTTGGGATTATTTTACATTTCATTAACCACGTACAAAGTAACTTCATACTATATAATAGTGTCACTTAAAGGAGTGGTTAATCAATGAATTCACATTATAAGGATCATCCTGATGTTTGCCCATTGTGTAATAATATAATAGCAGATTATTTAGATATATATAAGGAAGATGATGATAAACTAGAAGGTGAAGACGTGATACGTCAAAGGCCTCAGGATATCAATAGAATCATGGCGCTTATTAACAGGGAATTTAGTAACTACTATAGGGAGCTTGAGAGGTATGGCGCACAAAGAGGTGTAACGCGTAATATTTTTAGAAACGTTGTAACTTATGTGCTAAGAGAAGAAAGTAAATACACTGGAAATATTCAGCAGAAAACAACGAGTATCTTTAATGCTTATAGACGAGATAATCGTATGATCTTTGCAACTTTAAGAGGGTATGGCGTGCAAAGTTTTCGCATAGCCCAAATTATAAGAGATATTATCCGATTTACCTTAGAAAATATAAGGGAACGACCAACTTCGCCTTGGAGTGAGTGGGAAGATCTTGGTGGTATACTAACATCTGCGCCTGCGGTATCATCTTGGCAGGCTAATCGTTTGGATGTATTTGTAAGAGGTCAAGATAATGCTTTGTGGCATAAATGGTGGGATGGTTCAAGATGGAGTGAATGGGAAAGCTTAGGCGGCATACTCACCTCAGCACCTGGAGCAGTATCTTGGGGGCCAAATAGAATAGATGTGTTTGTAAGAGGTCAAGATAATGCTTTGTGGCATAAATGGTGGACCGGTTCAAGATGGAGTGAATGGGAAAGCTTAGGTGGCATACTCACCTCAGCTCCTACAGCAGCATCTTGGGGGCCAAATAGAATAGATGTATTTGGAAGAGGTCAAGATAATGCTTTATGGCATAAATGGTGGGATGGTTCAAGATGGAGTGAATGGGAAAGCTTAGGTGGCATACTCACCTCAGCTCCAGCAGCAGTATCTTGGGGCCCAAATCGCATTGACGTATTTGGACGAGGACAAAATAATAGTTTGTGGCATAAATGGTGGACTGGTTCAAGATGGAGTGATTGGGAAGACTTAGGCGGGGGAACAATAACCTCAGGACCAGGAGCTGCATCAACAGCACCTAATAGACTTGAAGTTTTTGCGCGTGGAGGCAACAATCAGTTGCTCTTTAGAACTTGGAATGGAACAAGATGGAGTGGCTGGCAGTCACTTGGCGGAGGATTAGCATCCGAGCCTGCAGCAGTATCTTGGGGAGGTAATAGACTAGATGTCTTTGCAAGGGGGCAGAATAATCGTCTCTGGCATATTTGGAGATCATAGTTAAAAAAGTCTATAAAAAATAACAGTATACTAATAACCCACGGATTTCTGAGAACTATTCAGAATCTGTGGGTTATTAGTATTTATAGAAAAATTTAAAATACCACTTTAAATAATTGTTTTAAGTATAAATGCTACTACATAAAATGGAATGTAGATTTTAGTGTAATTTAAAGGAGTAGGTATTATGGGAAAGGAAGTAGAAAGCCCAATTGAAAGACTAACACAAGAGGGAGGAGAGGAGCTAGTAGAAAAAGAAGGGGAAAATGAAGCAGCAAGCATGTTAGAAGAGAAAGAAGAAAGTACAGTAGAAGACGAAGAAGAGAAATTAGTAGAAGAGGAAGTAGAAGATTTAGTAGAGGAGCAGGGAGAAAAGGTAGTAGAAACGCCAATGAAAAATTATAAGAAAGTTGGTACAGTTATAATAATTACTCTTTGCGCTTTACTTATTTTTTATTTTGGAATGACACTGTATTTTATGAATCATTTTTATGCTAACTCTGAAATTAATGGCATTGATGTTTCAAAGAAATCTGTAGCAGATGTAGAAGTGCTCATGGCATCTGTGATTCAAGATTATACGTTAAATCTAAAAGAAAGAGGGGGTAAAAGTGAATCTATAAAAGCTGCTGATGTGGGTTTAAGGTATAATTCAGATGAAGATTTTAAGAAACTCAAAGATAATCAAAATCCTTTTAGTTGGGCTTTAGCATATTTTAATACACAAGATTTTAAAATGACAGTAGAAGTTACATATGATGAGAAACGATTCAAGGAACGAATAGATAAACTTAGTTGTCTTAAGAGCAATAATATAATTGAACCTAAAAACCCTAGCTTTCAATATATCGATAGTAGCTATGTAATTGCAGATGAAATCCTTGGAAACAAGATAGATAAAGATGTTTTATATTCGCATGTATCAGATGCACTTCTCAAGAAAGAAGTCGAAATAGATTTAGAACTGATTAGTTGTTATATAGAGCCACAGTATAGTGTGAACTCACAAAAGATCATGGAAGTTAGAGACACTCTTAATAAATACCTATCTTCAAAAATCACATATACTTTTGGAAACAGTGAAGAAGTTTTAGATGATTCTACACTAAATAAGTGGCTTACAGTTGATGAAAACTTTAAAATTGCAGTTGATGAGAAGAAGGTAGAAGAATATATAGATATGCTTTCTGAAAAATATAATACAACGGGTAGGATAAGAAATTTTGTTACATCATCAGGAGAAACAATACAAATTAGTGGAGGTGATTTTAGCAGGCCTATTAATAAGGTTAAAGAAACACAAGATTTAATTGCTGCTATAAAAGAAGGACGAACGATAATAAAAGAACCAGTATATGGTCAAAATGGCCTTTCTTATGACAATGGCGATATTGGCAATACCTATGTAGAAATTGATTTGACAAAGCAGCATATATGGTTTTATAAAAATGGCTCACTCATAGTAGAAGGAGATATTGTTACGGGGAATGTAAGTTCTGGTCATACAACACCAAAAGGTATTTATGAGCTAAAGTATAAAGCAAAAAACGTTGTACTAAGAGGTCCGGGTTATGCTGCCCCTGTAGTTTTTTGGATGCCCTTTAATGGAGGTATCGGAATGCATGATGCGAACTGGAGAAGTGTGTTTGGAGGAAATATATATAAGACAAATGGCTCACATGGTTGTATAAATTGCTCGCACAATGTAGCAAATGCAATTTATAATAATATTGAACAAGGGGGTCCTATTATTTGTTATTAGTCATACAGCTTTTAAACCTATTTAATTTAGAATTATATGGAAAGATATTCAAATAGGCATTCATACAACATAATAATTATTTTAATGGATATACTTAAATTGAATAAGAAATTATAAATTTACAAATAGCAAAGGAGCTTTATTATGAACAAGAAAGTTAGTATTGTTATAACCTTGGTGCTGATGGTCTCAATCATCCAGGGGTCTTTGTTTGCCAATACTCAAAAGGGACTTGGGTTGAATTATGCTGCGAGTTCACAGAGCGTGAAGCCATTAGAGAAGCCAAGAGCAATGATGTCACAAGATATAGTTGATATAGCTGCAGGTGATGACAGGTTTGAAACTTTAGTAGCTGCTTTAAGTGCTGCAGGACTTGTTGATACACTTAAAGGAAAAGGTCCATTTACAGTATTTGCACCTACAGACGATGCATTTGCCAAACTTCCAGCAGGTACAATTGATGAGCTTTTAAAACCACAAAACAAAGATGCTCTTGTAAACATTCTAACCTACCACGTTATTGGAGATAAAGTTACAGCAGCAGATGCAATGAAATTAGATGGGCAGGAAGTAACTATGTTAAGTGGAGATAAGGCTAAAATAGAAGTTAGAGATGGTTCCGTATTTATTGATGGAGCAAGAGTTATAATTACTGATATTATGGCAAAAAATGGAGTAATCCATGTAATAGATACTGTAATGATGCCTCCAACAGATTAAACAACAACTGAGTCCACGATCAATCAGAAATGGTTGATAGTGGATTTTTTTGTCAATAGGTGATATGATAATATTCGATAATATTGAGAGGAGAAACAAATGAAAAAATCTATCTTTAGTTCTACCAATGCAATGATTCTTGCAGCCTTTGGTATTGCAATTAACTTAGTATTAGGTACCATCACCCAATTATTACATATACCTTTATTATTTTTAGATACTATAGGTACAATTCTAGTGGCAGCTGTTTTAGGACCCTTAGCAGGAGCACTAACTGGAGGGTTAACCAATGTTATCCAAGGAGCTATAACAAATCCAAAAAGCATACCCTTTGGATTAGTCAATATTGCAGTGGGTTTAATTGTTGGATTTATTGTCAAGCGATTTGGGTTTAGTTTAAAAGTTGCAGTCATAACAGGTGTTATATTATCGATTATAGCGCCTTTAATTGGTACACCAATAGCAGTATTTATGTATGGGGGTCTATCGGGTGGAGGTATAGATTTTCTGTTTGCAGCCTTACTTGCAAGTGGTGAAAAAATATTTACAGCTGCATTTATTCCAAGGATATTAGGAAATCTTATAGACAAAATTGCAAGTTGTATACTAGTAGCAATAATATTACCTAGAATGCCAAAAAAATTTTTAGTAAGTAGAGTCATTAACAATGACAAGTAATAAGAAAATTATTTATGTCGCACATTGTGTTTTAAACCAAAATTCAGTTCTTAATGGTTGGGAAAGAGCAAAGGGAGGCTTCAACAAAATATTGAAGCAAATTTTAGCAGAGGATATTGCGATTATTCAGTTGCCTTGCCCAGAATTTACTTACTTGGGTGAAGATAGGCAACCGATGACAAAAGAGGAATATGATACCACACAATACAGGCAACTTTGCTTAGAACTATCTAGGCCTATAGTCACTCAAATGAAAATATATCAAGAAAACGGTTATGAACTTAAGGGGCTAGTTGGCATAGGTGATAGTCCAACATGTGATACATTAGGTAAGAAAGGTATTTTTATGGAGGAGTTATACGCATTAATGAGTGAAAACTCAATTAGTCTCTCCTGGGTAGATATACCTCCTGACTACGTTGAAAATGAAACTGACTTTATTATTTCGATTTTATAGTATAAATAAAGCCCTTGAACTATTCAAATAATGAGTAGTTCGAGGGTTTTGGTGTTTTTTTGGTAAAATAAATATTCTTATAGGTAGTTCTACTATTGCGATAAAGCAGAGACTCATTTAAGATGAAGAGGTCTAATAAGTTTAACAAATGAGTGAGGATAAAAAATATGAAGATTATTATTTCAAATAAATGCATAGAACATATGGAGGTTCATAGCTTGGACTTCATAGTAGAGTGGAGAGATTTGATAAAGCGAGCAGAACATATACTAACAGAAGAAGATTGTATAAAAGAGATATTTATGATTAAAGAATTAGATATGAAAACAGCCATAGGATATGATAAATTAGTTAAGCTTCAAGATACAGATGGTGTGGTATATGCAAAAAGGATTCATCGTACCGGCTATACAAGATTTGTAAAAAACAAGCAAGCTGCACTAACAGATAAGATGGTAATCGTTCTAAGTCAAAATAGAAATAACCCAAACGCGTATTATCTAGTGACTGCTTACCCAGGAAAGATATGCTGTAAAGAGCCGCAAGATCCTCATATCAGCACAAATCAGGAGCTTATGGCGTGTTTAGATTTTTGGAAACAACATGCTCTTATCTTTGAAGAAGAAAGTATAGATACTTCGACGATTAAGGAGGAATGCCCGTATGAAAATTGACCGCTTGATAGGGATTATTACAATATTACTGCAAAAGGATAAAGTTACAGCCCCATTTCTTGCAGAAAAATTTCAGGTATCACGCAGAACAATTAGCCGTGATATTGAAGATATTTGTAAAGCAGGCATACCTGTTGTTACGACACAAGGATATGATGGAGGTATCTCTATTATAGAGGGATATAAGATTGATAAGACAGTATTTACGTCAGATGAATTACAAGCTGTATTTACAGGGCTCAAAGGGCTTGATAGCATATCAGAGGTTTCACATACTGACCGCTTGATAGATAAGTTAGCCATTGGAAAAAACGCAGTTATTTCTTTAACTAACAATATTTTAATAGACCTTGCATCGCATTACAAAAGCAGTTTAACAGATAAAGTACAAAGTATAAAATCAGCCATAGAGGGACAAACAGTGATTACATTCCGATATTATTATAGTAAAGGTGAAGTTGATCGCTTGATTGAGCCTTACCTACTCGTGTTTAAATGGTCATCGTGGTATGTATTTGGATATTGTTTAGAGAAAGGTGATTTTAGACTGTTCAAATTAAATCGCTTGTGGAATTTATATCATACACAGAAGCACTTTGATAAAAGGGCGTTGCCAGAGGAAAAAATAGAATTTGAAAGATATTTTACAGAGACAATACAACTCGTTGCTATGTTTGATCAAAGTGTTAAATACCGTTTGATCGAAGAATACGGTGTAGAGAGCTTTAGCGATACCGATAGAGGGAAACTATTGTTTAAGATGGGGTTTGTAAGTAAAGAAAGCTTATTAAGTTGGATTTTAAGTTTTGGAGATGCTGTAGAAGTTATTGCACCAAAAGAGATATGTTCTGAGTTGAAAAAGCAGGCAATCAATATCCTTAAAAAGTATAAAGGAACATGACAGACAGTTGTCTTGTTCGTTTTGGTAGAATAGCTAAAACAGGGTAGGAGGGAATGAAAATGATTGAATCAAGATGCGGTATATTATGTGGAGAATGTTCTTATAAAGAACAAATGCAGTGTAAGGGATGTACAAATATAAAAAGACCTTTTTGGGGAGAGATGTGTTTGGTGAAAGACTGCTGCGAAAATAAGAATCTTGAGCACTGTGGTGTTTGTAGTAACTTCCCGTGTGAGTTATTAAATCAGTTTGCGTATGATGAAGCGCAGGGTGATAACGGAAAGCGTATTGAACAATGTAGAAAGTGGTGCTTAGTTTAAAGGAGGATGAATATGGCTTCAACGTTAGACTTTGTGGTGTATATATGTGAACAAATAAGTGGTGCTGGCGATGTTACCTATAAAAAGATGTTTGGCGAGTATGGTATCTATTGTAACGCTAAGATTATAGGGCTTGTATGTGAAAATCAGTTTTTTGTAAAAAAAACAATAGCCGGAGGAGCTTTATTAGAGCTGCCGGAAGAGGCAGCACCTTACACGGGGGCAAAGCCTCATTTTGTTATAGACTGTTTAGAGAATAGAGATTTTTTAAGCCTATTTATTAGAGAAACCTATAACGAATTGCCAATGCCAAAACCTAAAAAAAAGCGGTGAAAGGCGAAGCTTCTAAAAACCCTCAGGTTTAGAAAATCTAAATCTGAGGGTTTTGTATTTTTAAAACTATTTAGGGCATCCTTACACCTTTTGAAGCAACAAGTAGTTCATACCATTCATCTCTTGTAAGCTGGATTTTAAAAGCATCCATAGCATTTTTGATACGTACAGGGTTTTTTGTGCCAATAACAGGATTGATCTTTGCAGGATGTTTCATAAGCCATGCTAGGACTACGCCATCAGCTGATACATTTCTATCTTTTGCAATACGTTCAACAATTTCTTTTGTTTTATAGACAGTTTCGTCGGTAGCTGCATCTAATGCGCGCCCACTATAGATACCTCTAGCGAGTGGACTCCATGATTGCAGACTTACATTGTTAAGCATGCAGTATTCAAGTGCTCCGAGTGGAAAGTTAAGGTTGTTGCCAACTGGGTTATTAAATCCTACAGTGTTAATGACAAAGTCAGTTTTTAACAAGCTAAGTTCTAATTGATTAGCAACGATTTTGCGGCCAGTATAGGTCTCAATAAGTTGAATTTGATGATGATCCATATTGGATACACCAAGAGAGCGAATCTTCCCTTGGGTAAACAGCTCATCTATTGCACGTTTTAATTCTTCTCTTTCCATGAGCGGATCAGGACGGTGTAATAACAAAATATCAAGGTAATCAGTGCCGAGGCGATGGAGGATACCATCTACAGCCTGCGTGATATGAGAATAGGAAAAATCAAAACGAGAACCAAATGGAGCGCCAGTAAGATGAATACCAACCTTTGATTGAATGATTATTTTCTCTCTAAGCGTAGGATTTTCTTTTAAGTAATAGCCAAACACTGTTTCTGATTTACCACCCTTATAAATATCTGCAAGGTCAAAAAAGGTAATACCACATTCAATGGCTGTATTTAATGCTGCCTTAGCTTCTTCTATATGTTCTTCTGTTATAGGCTTATCTTTCGCCCAATCACCACCGAGTCCCATGGCACCATAAATAATATATTGCTCAGATAAAGTTTTGCTTATTTTTTCCATAACTGCCCCCTTTAAAATAAATTAAGATAGAAATAAGTATAGTTCTAGTTATAAGTATATAGCATTTATGAAGATAATAAAACATACATAGAGATCTATATTTATATAGAGAAACAGTAATTTATATCACTTTTAGTAAAACTGCTTAAAAATAACCAAAAGTAGCAGCGAAAGTTTGCTGTGAATTAATGGAAATGATATAATAAAAGGAAGTGAGACGAAAGGGGAGGGGATAGTGTGGAAATGAGTAGGCAAAAGATTAAAAGGAGACTTGGGATAGGACTTTTGATAGGAGGCTTAGTAGCAGCTCAAAGTCTTTGGGGCGGTTTAGTAAAAGCGAGCAGTTTATTAGAAGGAGATCAACTTATAAAGATAAACTCTTATGAAGATCTGGTAAAAGTGCTAAAAGAAAAGCATATTATTACAAAGGACAGCCGTAGTTTTTACAAGTATAATATGGAGGATGTAATGAACGCACCTTCAAAGGCAAGTAACACAGAGTCAACGGATGGGGCGTCAAGCACAGGTAGTTATTCTACAACAAATGTACAGGTTGAGGGAGTAGATGAAGCAGATACGCTTAAAAATGATGGTCGTTATATTTATCAAAAAATAGGAGATCATAAAATAGCCATTGTAGATACAAAGGGACAGCTTAAAACAGTCAGTATTATAAAAGCAAAGGCACAGAGCAACATATTCTTTGATACTATGTTTTTAGATAATAATAAACTTATCGTTATAGGGCAAAGACAACAAATACAAAAACCTACTTCAATAGAAATACCAAGGGTAAATGGCAAGAGGGATACATATTATAGAGACCCTTATAAGTATTTTAGCATTTTACAAATCTATGATTTAAGCGATAAAAGTGCACCTAAACTTATGCGTGAGGTAGAAGTAGAGGGACATTTAAATGCCGTAAGAAAAATAGATCAGACGATCTACATGCTTACTCATAAAGATAATAGCCCAGTATTTGAAGAGGGATTTTCAGAAGAAGATATTTTGCCTCTTTATAAAGACAGCTTAGTAGGTGATGTTGTAAAAACGATTACACCAGAAAATATATGGTATCAACCTTGGAAAAGTGCCCAAAGCTATACACTTATTACAGCTTTGCAAATTGATGAAAAGCAGCCTATAGAAGTACAAGGGGTCCTCGGGGCAACGGATGAAATTTATATGAATGAAAAAGCGCTTTACCTTACAAGCAGCAGGTACCCTTATTATACTGGCAGTACAACAACTACTATCAGCAAATATAATATAGATAGGCAGAAAGTGACCTATGCTGTTTCAGGACATGTAAAAGGTACTATACTTAATCAATTTTCTATGGATGAATATAAGGGCAAGTTTAGAATAGCCACTACAGATTATGCTACAAATACAAGTGCTGTTTATATTTTAAACAGCCAGCTCAAAGTAATAGGTCGACTGGAGAATCTAGCTCCTGGTGAAAGAATTTATAGTGTAAGATTTACAGGAGAAAAAGGCTATGTAGTAACCTTTAAGCAAGTAGATCCTCTCTTTGTCATTGACCTAAGTATCCCGGCGGCTCCTAAAGTACTAGGAGAACTAAAAATACCTGGTTTTAGCCAGTATTTACATCCAATAGGGGATGAGTTAGTAGTGGGTATAGGCAGAAGTACCTCAGATATAATAACAAGAGATGAAAAGGGTAACGAGAGAGTAACGGGCGTGATAGCTGCAGGTATAAAACTTTCGCTTTTTGATGTAAAGGATCCAAGAGCTCCAAAAGAAATCAATCATATTATTCTTGGAACAAGTGGCAGTTATAGCGGCGCTACAGAAAATCACAAAATGGTTACAGTGCATAGCGAGAAACAACTTCTAGCTATTCCTATTTTTATTCGCTATGAGGAAGTGCGAGATATAAAGCATTTTACAGGAGCCTATGTGTTTGGTATCAAAAATGGTAAACTAGTAGGAGAAGCAAAGCTCGGTAAAATTGGCAGTCAGAATAGCTATTATAACAGTACAGACCGCGTATGTTATATAGGTGATAAGCTTTACTTTTTATATGATAATAAAATCAATCAATATGGATTAGAGTCGTTTTCAAGAATTCAAACCATCCAACTAGATTAAATAGGATGATTTAATATCTAATACAAATAGCAGGAGGATATTCTATGAAAAAAGTTAAAATGGGAGTAATTGGAGTATCGGGGCATCTATTAACACGCATGATGCTTCCGGTTACTCAGTCGGAAAGTGTAGAAGTTGTTGCTCTAGCTTCAAGAAATCTTGAAAAAGCTGAAAGGGCAGCTAAAGAGTGGGATGTTCCTAGAGTATATGGCAGTTATGAAGCGTTACTTGAGGATTCGGAAATTGAAGCAGTTTATATCCCATTACCAAATCACATGCATTTAGATTGGATAAAGAAGTCAATTGATGCAGGTAAACATGTATTATGTGAAAAACCATTAACACTAACGGCCGATGAGACAAAAGAATTGATGGCATATGCCGAGGGCAAAGACATCAAGCTTATGGAAGCTTTTATGTATCGTTTTCATCCAAAATGGCAAATGGTTCGTGAGCTTATGAAAGTGAGCGGCATTGGTGAAATACATGCTATTCATACAATCTTCACCTATAATAATAATGATCCAAAGAATATTAGAAATATCAAAGAGTATGGCGGAGGATCTTTGATGGATATTGGCTGTTATGCTATATCTTCTGCTAGATGGATTATGAATAAAGAGCCTCAAAAGGTAATGGGGATGATTCAATATTCAGATGTTACAAGTACGGATGTGCTATCTTCCGGTATCCTTGATTTTGGAAAGTGCAGAGCATTATTTACTGTAGGGACTGGATCTTATCCGGCACAAGAAGTAAAAGTCTATGGCTTAAGTGGTACATTAGAAGTTGTCATACCTTTTAATGACCCATATGATATACCAGCTCAAGTTAAAGTAATTACTGCACTTGGGGAAAGAGTGATAGAATTTGCACCAACTAACCAATACGGAGAACTCTTTGAAAACTTTGCTAAAGCTATACGAGAAGATGCACAAGTACCTATCTCACTACAAGACAGCTACATGAACATGCGTATAATAGATCAACTATTTGAGTCAGGACGAACAAGGCAGTGGGAAACAATCTAGTGAATATAATAAAAAACTCATCTCAGAAAATCATTTCGAGGTGAGTTTTTTATTGGTTAAGTTAGTGAATCTAAGTAGGAGTATTTATAGCTATAAGTATGAGAAGTGAATTATTTTTCAGTAAAATATATTTCACTGTCATTGCAGTTTAATTTTACTTTTTTAGATAGCTGACTTCCATCTTTAAATGTGGCAGTAATAGTGATGATATTACTGAATGATGAGTAATCAAGTATAGATTCAGCTTTAGGTTTTGGAACATCAAATTTAAAACCGTATTGTATTAGGTTTTGATCGGCATAGGATATTGTGTAGTTTTCACCTAGATGTATGTATCCCACACCTCCTCGTACACTATCATAAAAGGATTTAACTATGCTTAGTTCTTTGAAACAAGATTTAGATTGAGGGGTAAAAATTTGTTCAGCGGTTAGAAGGACCTTTTCTGTAAACTGACCAGTGGTCGTTGAAAGTGTAATAGAATCAATATTTTCTCCAATACATGTAAACTGAATATCTGTATAGACCTCAGCATAATCCTCAACCTCACTCCAACTTGCAAAATCAAACATATTTTTTAAAACAATGGGGGGACCCTGTTTTTTTGTGATTTCCATACTTTGAACCTCATTACTACCAATTTCAGAAGCATAAACCATTAGAACAAAGCTATTTTTGGAGTTACCGAAACCGTTTAAGAGAAGGATGCTTAATAGAAGCATAAATATCATTGAAAATGAAATAAGGGGTTTTAAATATGGTCTATGGCTGAAATTGCTTGTGGCTGGATTATTCATTCTAGCAGCTGTCGTTTTTATCAAATTGTCGGGAACAGGTATTTCTTTATAAGTATCTTTATAAGTTTTATTAAATAAAATCATATGTATATGCCCCTTTCAACTTTTCTTTTAAAAGATTTCTAGCTCTGCAGAGTTGTGAGGTAATAGTAGACTCTTTTAAATGAAGTATAGCACTCATCTCCTTGACTGATAAATTCTCATAATAGTATAGATGTATAACTATACGATATTTTGCAGGTAATTCTAAAACGGTATAAAAAATATCACTTTTTTCTTGGATCGTAAAAGTAGTGTTTTCTTGTAGGGGAACTGTATTACGAAACCAAGCAGAACGCCAAAGCTTTCTACAGCAGTTGAGAGTCACTCTTATAAGCCATGCTTTAATATGTTCATCACTTTCAAACTCAACGGTAGATTTAATATATTGAAGAAAAACTTCTTGAAAAATATCATCAGCAGTAGTTGGATTTTTGCATTGAGACAATGCTAATTTATAGACCATATCAGAATATCTTTTTAAAACGTTATCGTTTGTAAACAATGTTTTTTCGTCCATCATACAACTCCTTTCACTATTAATATCCCGTAATACAGTAAAATACTGCAAGAATAAAAAATAAAGTTTTATTGCATAAATACTTAAAGGTAGTATAGTGGAAATTATAAAAAATAAATAGAGAAATAAATTTTGAAGAAATAGATTGACATGGGCAAATATATACTATATATTATTAAACATATCATATTACTATGATTTAAAGCGAAAAATTAAAAACCAACTTTTCTTATAAAGAGTGGCAGAGGGACTGGCCCTGTGAAGCCCGGCAACCTAAAACAATTGTTTTAAGGTGCTAAATCCTACAAACTATTATAGTTTGAAAGATAAGAAAGTGACTTATATAGAGAACATACTTCATCTATTAAAAGCTACTTTCTTTGGAAAGTAGCTTTTTTATTTTTTAGCACACACTAAAAAGGAGAGAATAAAGATGAAAAAATTAATAGCAGCAGGGTTAGTATTAAGCACATTAATAGCAGGAGCTTTAACAGGATGCAGTTCAAAAAACTCAAATAATGAGGGTATTCCTAAAGAAATCAAACTAGATTATGCTACATATAATATTGCCAGCTTAGTATTAAAAGAAAAGGGATGGGTAGAAGAAGAATTTAGTGATGAAGGAACAAAAATTACTTTTGTACAAAGTCAAGGAAGTAATAAAGCACTGGAGTTTTTAAAAAGCAACTCTGTAGATTTCGGTTCTACTGCCGGGGCAGCAGCACTTATTGCAAGAGCAAAAGAAGCACCTATAGAAGGAATTTATATTTATTCAAAACCGGAATGGGCAGCCCTGGTTACAACAAAAGATTCACCTATTCAATCTGTAGAAGATTTAAAAGGGAAAAAAGTAGCGGCAACAGTGGGAACAGATCCATATATCTTTCTGCTTAGGGCTTTAGATGAAGTTGGCTTAAACAAAAATGATATAGAGCTTATCCCCCTGCAGCATTCAGACGGAGCAAATGCACTAGTTACCAATCAGATTGATGCATGGGCAGGACTTGATCCTCATACTGCAAGAATAGAATTAGAAAATGAAGCCAGACTTTTTTATCGTAATATAGATTTTAACACCTATGGTACTT
This sequence comes from uncultured Clostridia bacterium, assembly GCA_937921505.1. Taxonomy (GTDB): domain Bacteria; phylum Bacillota; class Clostridia; order Lachnospirales; family Cellulosilyticaceae; genus FMMP01. Next base: position 29,122 of record CAKZUB010000082.1, read on the forward strand.
TGAATGTTCGCAGTGAATTTGCTAACCAGTATCCAGACGCTGTAGAAAGAATTATCAAAGTTTATGAACGTGCAAAACAATGGATTATTGATAATCCGGAAGAAGTTATTACATTACTCGAAAAAGAAGTAGCACTTAAGCCAGAAGTCGCAGCAAAACAATTAGAAAGAACAGACTTTACTGAAAGCATACCAGGGGATAGTTTGGAGCAAGCACTACTTAAAGCAGCAGAGGTTCTCAAAAAAGAAGAACTCATACCAGGAGAGACAGATACCAAAAAAGTGGTTGATGAATTCATAAACAGTAGCTATGCAGCGAAAGTCTTAGGACAAAGTTAAGACGTTTATCTACAACATTTAGTTTCTAAATAAGAAGAAGTTATGTTAGTAAAGTAGGAGGTAACACCATGAAGCATAAAACTAGAAGAGGCAGCATTAACCTAAATGGAATAATAATCCCATTTGCTCTAATCATCATATGGCAAATCTTTTCAGATACAGGGGTTTTTCAAAGACACTTATTGCCGGGGCCTATAGTTGTAATAAGTTCACTCTCTGAACTCTTAAAGGCAGGGAAACTTACTACACACATAGCAGTTACAACATATCGCGTACTTATGGGATTTTTAATAGGAGCAAGCGTAGCAATATTTTTAGGTACTTTATCGGGATATTATAAAAGGGCTTTTGAACTCTTTGACCCGATTATACAAGCCTTAAGAACAATCCCGTCACTTGCGTGGGTTCCTCTTTTTATACTCTGGCTAGGCATAGGAGAAGAGTCAAAGTTAAGCCTCATTGCTGTAGGTGTATTCTTTCCTGTTTACCTCAATTGGGTAATGGGCATCAGAGGGGTTAACTCAAAGTATATAGAGGTTGGAAAGATGTATCACTTTACACCACTTGAAATGGTTCGAAAGATATTGCTTCCTGCTGCACTTCCTTCTTTATTTACTGGACTTAGAACAGGGCTTGGTCTTGGGTGGATGTTTGTAGTAGCTGCTGAACTTATGGGTGCAAGCAGTGGTCTGGGGTATTTAATGGTGCTTGGACAAAATAGCTCTGCTCCAGAACTTATATTAGGATCAATTATTTTGTTTGCGATACTTGGAAATCTCACAGATAAAATTCTCATTTATATAGAAGGAAAGGCATTACATTGGAAAGATTCTTTTAAAGGTGGTGGAGAGAATGTCAGTTATTAAAATAGAGAATTTAACGAAAAGGTTCAAAGATGAAGTTACTATTTTTAATAACCTTAATATAACTTTTAAGGAAAGAGAAATTGTAGGTATATTAGGAACAAGCGGTTGTGGAAAAAGCACTTTATTAAGAGTGGCAGCGGGCTTAGACACCAACTATGAAGGAGATATTTACGTTCATGAAGAACTTCATAAAGGGGTACATGAAAAAATAGGTTTCATTTTTCAAGAAGCCAGACTTATGCCTTGGCTTAATGTAGAAGAAAATGTAGCTTTTGGCGTAAGAGGAGAAGCGAGACTCAAAAAGGCTGATAAAATGCTTTCTGTTGTGGGGCTTGAAGGATATAATAAATACTACCCTAAGGCGCTTTCGGGGGGGATGGCACAAAGAGTAGCCATAGCAAGAGCGTTAATTAACTCACCGGAGATATTGCTTTTAGATGAACCTTTTAGTGCACTGGATGCATTAACTAAGATGACATTACAGGAACTCATATTAGATTTATGGAGGACAGAAAAGTCTTCGACAATCGGGATTATAACGCATGATATAGATGAAGCATTGTATCTTTGTGATAGGCTTATTATTTTCACAAAAAACGAAGAGGAGCCGGTAATTGAGATGAATATATCAATTGGAAGGCCAAGAGAAAGAGGAGATTTAAGTTTAGCAAAGCTTAAAACAAGGGTAATTGGGCTGCTTGGACTAGAGCCAGAATGGCAAATTTAAGGGAGGAAGAAAAATGACAGCTAAGGGAAAAGTCGATTTGAAGCAGTTTGTAAAAAGGCAGTCAGCTAGATTAGGTGCTAATCTAATAGGTTTTACAAATGTAGAAAGATGGGAAGAGTATGCAGAAATTGATAAGTTATTCTATCCGCAAAGCATTTGGCCATGGAGCAAATCAGTCATTGTACTCGGTATACAAATTTATCCGCCTATGTTAGAGACTACACCATCCGTAGTTTATTCAGACTTATACAATACATCGAACCGGATATTAGATGATATAGGTTATAAAGTTGCAAATGTACTTAATCAAAAAGGCTATCGGGCATTCTTTTTTCCAAGAGACTGCTACGGAGATATTTCAGTACTCATAGATAAACCAGAAGCAGCGTTTTCGCACGTTATTGCAGGAAAATATGCGGGGCTTGGTACAATAGGTTATAATCATATGCTGCTTACAAAGGAGTATGGTCCAAGAGTAAGACTTGTATCAGTTATAACAGATGCAGCATTAACACCAGATAAGATCATTGAAAAAGACCTTTGTACCAAATGTGAGCTATGTAAAAAACATTGTCCAACACAGGCATTTACTACAACAAGTGCATTAGTTTCAGATATGGATAAGTATAAGTGTTCAGTCTATCATAAGCAATTAAGAGATAATCATACGTATCCATGTGGCGTATGTATTAAAGTTTGTCCTATTGGAGCTGATCGTAAAATATATGGCAAAACTTCTATTACTCAGGAAGGAATAGAACATTGCAGAAGCTTTGGATCAAAATAGCACCTTATATCCTAGGCATCTGTAACCTAGAATGCTTAAAATGATATGGTTTTATGTGTAACACTAAAAAACAATAAAAAGTTTAAAAAAGATGTTGACTTATGTCGAGAATGGTGTATAATAATAAAAGTCGTCTCTAATAGAAGGGGCGACGAGATAAAACCAAGTGCCTATATTAGTTTCAAAGCACCAAAAAAAGTTTAAAAAAGGTGTTGACTTATGTAAACTTACATGGTATTATATAAAAGTCGCCGCTGATAAACAGCATAGACGTAAGAGGGTCTCAGGGCTTGAATATTAATAACTAAATGAACTTTGAAAATAAAATAGTAACCATAAAACCAGTCGATTCAATAGAACTTTATACAAAGTTCATAGAATTTCATTATGAGATTCGAATCTGTACTTGAAAAAGTACAAAACTGTATTTGAGAAAATACAAGTAATAAGTCATAAACATTCTAATGAATGTTAACAACTTAAATGTTGTTGGACAAACTTTTATATGAGAGTTTGATCCTGGCTCAGGATGAACGCTGGCGGCGTGCTTAACACATGCAAGTCGAACGGAGAGAAAGTGCTTGCACTTTCTCTTAGTGGCGGACGGGTGAGTAACGCGTGGGTAACCTGCCCTATGCAGGGGGATAACAACGAGAAATCGTTGCTAATACCGCATAATCTATAAGAACCGCATGGTTTTTATAGCAAAGATTTATTGGCATAGGATGGACCCGCGTTGGATTAGCTAGTTGGTGAGATAACAGCCCACCAAGGCGACGATCCATAGCCGGCCTGAGAGGGTGAACGGCCACACTGGGACTGAGACACGGCCCAGACTCCTACGGGAGGCAGCAGTGG
>CAKZUB010000083.1 GCA_937921505.1 uncultured Clostridia bacterium
CTTCCCATCCAGAAATGGAGTAAGACCCCTTAGAGACTATGAGGTTGATAGGTTGGAGCTGTAAGTGTAGTAATACATGTAGGTGACCAATACTAACGGTTCGAGGGTTTGACCTAATATAAGTGATTAAATCACAAGTAACGGTTAAATATAGTAAAAGAAACTATTAAAAAAATACATCGTAGTATTTGTTTTTGAGAGTACAAAGAATATAAAATTTAAAAAGCAAATTTTATATTCTTTACATTGTATCTCAAGTTATACATATAAGGCCCATTGGTCAAGCGGTCAAGACACCGCCCTTTCACGGCGGTAACAGGAGTTCGATTCTCCTATGGGTCATTTGTTGGTGATGATGCGACTAGGGGACACACCCGTTCCCATACCGAACACGTAGGTTAAGACCTAGTCGGTCGATGGTACTTGCTTGGAGACGAGCCGGGAGAGTAGATGATTGCCAGCACATACTTAATACGTACTTTGTATTAAGGTTTACGGGGTGTAGCTCAGTTTGGCTAGAGCGCCTGATTTGGGTTCAGGAGGCCGCAGGTTCGAGTCCTGTCACCCCGATTACATTATAGGCTGTAATAAAGACAGGCTTATGTGCCTGTCTTTTATTCTGCAAGTAATGAATGCTACATAAGGGTCACTAGCTCAGTTGGTAGAGCACTTGACTTTTAATCAAGTGGTCCCGGGTTCGAACCCCGGGTGGCTCATTTAGTATTGAAATCAAATACTAATTATTATATATAAGTATAAAAAAAGCTTGACTAAAGACAAGTTGTAATATATAATAATAAACAGATGCGTGAGTGGCTCAGTGGTAGAGCATCTCCTTGCCAAGGAGAGGGTCGCGGGTTCGAGTCCCGTCTCGCGCTTATCATAATGGTAATAGACTGCTAAGTGATATGCCCAGATAGCTCAGTCGGTAGAGCAGAGGACTGAAAATCCTCGTGTCGCTGGTTCGATTCCGGCTCTGGGCATTTTTTGCAATTAAAAATAACTAGTGCAACTTTTAGTTGCACTAGTTATTTTTAATTGGCATGAATGAATAATTACAGAAATACATATACTGTTATAAAAATTTAAACTATATTTAATACATCCTGGATTGCAGTGGATGTTTCAAGGTGATATGCTTATATTAACAAGACCAATACTTATAAGCTAGAGTTAAAAATAATAGGGGGAAAATAGATGAATAGTTTAATAGATTTATTAATACAATCAGGATTTTCAGTAAAACCAATTACAACCAATACAGCATCTTTTCTTAAATTAACAGGTCTTATCATTAATGAGAACTTGCGTTTAATTTATGAAGAGGAGCAAGATGGTACACTTATGATAAGAGAAATTACAGTAGATGAAGCTTATATTAATCTTGGGTATACAACTAGGGTCCTTGATTTTTTAAGCAAGCAAAATGTTTATAATATTATTTTGCCATTTGTTACCACACCTAAGTTGTCACATATATGTGACAAGCTTGGTATTCAAAGAGATGATACCTGTGTTAATAAATATGGTTATAATAGTGCTTTTTATGCTTTGGCAAGAAATTACATGTTTTATGAAGGGGATTATGGACATTATGTTGTTAGAAATTTGGAAAAGTAGTGATTTAAAAACAATGTTTTTAAAAAGGGTTTATCCAAAATGTTATTCTATGACTTAACACAATATCATGAAGCATAAAGGGCTATGAAATAGACCTCCTATGAACTATGTGTCTAACACAATCATAAGAGGTCTATTTTTATAATTATAAATCATTTTTTAGTAGTTAGGATGAATAAGTAACTCTCTAAGTTGGTCTTGTGCATATTGTAAGGCCTGCCCTTCAGAAAGCATACCAGAAAGATAACTTTTTATGCTCAGCCCCAATATGGATTGAAATTTATATTCTTCTATTTGTTGAGATTTATTGTTACACAGATTACGGTAAACACCTGTTTGAAAACAGTTCTTTATAGTATTTAACCAAGGATAAGTTTCTAGAATTTCTAAATTATCATATATACTAGCACAAGGGGAAAAACCACCTAATAACGTAAGGGGATTGGAAATTTCTTCACTACATGCCCATTTAATAAAATCTAATGCTAAGTCTTGTTTTTTGCTGTACTTAGATATTCCAAAGGCACCCCCACCTACTAAAGGTCTTTGACCAGGAATAGACGAATAGCCTACTACACCAGATACTTTGAATTTTTTTATGTTCATAATGTTAGAGGCATGGTTACTAAAAATAGTAGTCATTGCTGAATGTCCGCATACAAAATGGTCAATAGTAGAGCTCCACAAAGCCTTATCAGGAGTAGTAAAAGAGTATTTAAGAGATTCTTTATAATTCCGCAGGGCGCGAATACCAGCAGGACTTGCGATATTAGGCATTCCTTCTTTATCAAATAGAGAACCTTCAAGGGCATAAAACCTAGGAAGATATTCGCATACAATGCCACTTGTCATACCAGAAACAATGGATGTTCCAAATTCTATAGGAGAATTTGGATTAATACTTTTAGTAAAAAATGATGCGACTTGATTATATTCCTGAAAAGTAGAAGGAACTAATAATTCTGAATGATACATTTCATAATACATACGTTTAACTTTGGGATCTTCAAATAAATCTTTACGATAAAATAGTAATTGAATACTTGGGTCAAAGGGTACAACATAAGGTTTGATATGTGATGTAGTGTAGTATTGTAAAATATTTGGAAGCATACAATCGGTGATTGATTTATAGACATTACAATCAAACTCTAATAAATGGTGCTTAGACAACCAAGGAACTGAGGTTATATCCATTCTTAAGACATCATAAATGCCTGTCTGATTCATTTTTTTAATTGTTTCATAAAGCTCAGAATAAGATGAAATAGAAAAATTAATATCAATGCCTGTCATTTTTGTAAAAATGGGAGCTAGATGAATGAGAGCAGTGGTAGAGGGGCAGTCTAGTGTAATGACATTGATAGAATCTTTTTGTTTCACTTTATTTATTTTAGGTGGCAACTGAGAAATATTTTTACAAGGGAGTATTGTATTTATAGGTACAGAAGTTGCATTATTAATAAGGTCAAAAAGGCACGCACAAGCCTTTTTAGCTAAATATCTATAATCTAAATAATAAGTAGTTATAGAAGAAGCACAAGGCATAATACTAAGAGGAGCTAAAGAAATAATAGAGGGTGGAGGATCTATACTTCCTAGTTTACAAGTAGATAATATACCTTTAGCAAATTCTATATTAGTAGTAAAAATCATTTCAAGTGCTAAATTATTGGTTAACATTTGAAATGCGGTTTTACAAATATCAGCTGATTTGATTTCACTTTGCAAATGGGTGATATTTATAGTGTCATTACTTATATCATTAGCTAAACCATTAGATAGGCCTTGTACAAAGTCTTTCTCACAAGAATAAAAATTAAAACCAGTGAGGATACCTATATTAAGAGTGCAAGTATTTTTAATATGTTGTGCAATAGTATATCCCATATCCATATAATCAAATCCCATATAATTTGTAGAAGATAAAGGCTTTCGTTCGACAAAAAGAAGGCTTATTTGATTGTTAATGATAGGCTCATAAATAGAAAAGGAATCAGGAGTGCAAGTAATAGATATAACACCATCTACTCTCAGTGTTGCTATTGAATTAATAGCTGCCTGTTCAGTAGATGAAATATCATTGGTGATATATAAATGTAGGAGATAACCTTGAGATTCTACATAATATTTAAGACTATTAAAAAACATGCAATAGTGTGATTGTGTAATATTTGGTAATATAACGGCTAAAGAAAAAGTTGCCCCTTTTCTAAGCTGCTTAGCTTTGGCATTAAGAGTATATCCAAATTGAGAAGCTATTTGTTCAACAAGTTGAACCTTCTCCAGACTTACATTACCCTTTCCGTTTAAGACGTTGGATACTGTGCCGTGAGATACTCCTGCCAATCTAGCAAGTTCTTTTATTGTAATCATAAAGACCTCCATAATACTGTTATAAGTAATGAATAAAGGGTTATTTTAAATACCCTCAACTGTTTCTAATAATGATTGAGATACATAAACATGAATAGTTTTATTAAAGCATTAGTGAATGCATGTTTGATATATTTAAACTTTTCCATCTTTTAAATTAATTATAACAATTATCAACATTAAAATCACTTATTTTAATGTTTTTTATAAAACTAATTTTTGAAGTGAGTAGAAAAACTCTTCTTATAGGTATTGTATTATAAATAAATATAATTATCAAGTATGTGATTTGAACGTTCCAAGTGTTTGTACTATAAAAAATACTAAATTAAAATTAAGAAATACATGTTTTTATGTAAATTCACTATCATTAATCATATTTAAAGAAATAAGTATACAATATTAATAATTAAATGTTTGGATTTTATATCTAAATTTATTAATTAATATTGACACGTGTCAAAAATGGTTGTATGATCAATATAACACTTCATATTCTTAATAGTAGAATACTTAAGAATTATTTAGAGTAGTGGAAATTAATACATAAAAAAAGGAGATAATGCTTTATGAAAATGAAAAAAATTTATATGAAAATGATGGCTAGTGTAATGGTTTTAGGATTATTAGTTGGATGTGGTACTTCTGCAAAACAATCTAGCAAAGTTGAAGTAAAAGAACCTGCTAAAGTTGAAGTGAAAGAGCCTACAAAGAACAGCCCTATTATAGTTTATTCTAATTCAGCTGGAGACGGAAGAGGAGAGTGGCTTACAGAAAAGGCTAAAGAAGCTGGTTTTGAAATTAATATTGTATCAGGTGGGGGAGGAGATATTGCTAATCGTTTGATTGCTGAAAAAAATAATCCTATTGCAGACGTAGTATATGGACTTGCTACGATGAATTACGAAAAATTTAAACAAGATAATTTATTATATAAATATGTACCAACTTGGGCAGGGGAAATTCCACAAGGGTTAAATGATTCAGAAGGATTTTATCATGGTATTGTATTGCAGCCTTTAGCACTTATTTACAACCAAGATACTTATACTGCTGAAACAGCACCAAAGGATTGGACTGACGTTGCTACGAGACCTGAGTTTAAAGACAAATATAATGTAATGGGGTTAGGCGGAGGAACTTCTAGAGTTATTTTGGCAAGTATTCTTACCAGATATAAGGATGAAAAAGGAGAATATGGTATTTCTGATGAAGGTTGGAAAATGGCTAAAAATTATATCCAAAATGCCCACATGACAGTAGAGGGAGAAGATTGGTTCGGTAATTTGGTAAGTGGAGATGTTCCTATGACAATGATATGGGGAAGTGGCATATTACAATTTCAAAAAGAGCATAACATAAAAGTAGGAGTTGTATCACCAGAAGTAGGGGTGCCACATCTTGTAGAGCAAGTTGCTATTATAGAAGGTAGCAAAAATATAGAAACAGCTAAAGCTTTTGTAGATTGGTTTGGAGGTCCTGAAATACAAGGACAATGGTCTGAAAAATTTGGTAGTGCACCTGCACATCCAGCGGCATTAGAAAAAGCACCTCAAGAAGTAAAAGATCTTATAGCTAGTGTGAAAAAACAACCTATGGATTGGGCATTTATAATGAATAATATTGATAAATGGGTAGAAAAAGTTGAGTTGGAATTTATGGAATAATAGGAGTTTATTATGATAGAATTTAGAAATATAGAAATTAAGTACGGTAAATATATTGCTATAACAAATCTTAACCTTACAGTACAGGAAGGAGAATTTTTCACTTTATTAGGACCTTCGGGGTGTGGTAAAAGCACCACCCTGAGGGGTCTAGTAGGTTTTACAACTCCATCTAAAGGACAAATGCTATTAAGAGGCAAAGATATTACATACTTGCCAGTTGAAAAAAGAGAAATTGGCATTGTTTTTCAAAGTTATGCTTTATTTCCTACAATGAATGTATTTGATAATATCGCTTTCGGGTTAAAAATAAAGAAATTAAGTAAACAAGAAATTGAGCAAAAAGTAAAAGAAATTTCTAGAAAAGTAGAGCTTAATCAAATGCAGCTTTATAAAAATGTATCTGAGTTATCGGGAGGTCAGCAACAAAGAGTAGCAATAGCTAGAGCGTTAGTATTAGAACCTAGTATTTTATGTTTGGATGAACCGCTATCTAATTTAGATGCAAAGCTTAGAGGACAGTTGAGATTAGAATTAAAAAGACTACAAAAAGAACTGGGGATTACAACGATCTATGTAACTCATGATCAAGAAGAGGCACTTACGCTTTCTGATAGAATAGCTGTATTTAATAATGGATGTATTGAACAAGTAGGAACGCCCTATGAAATTTATAATCATTCTAGTTCAGAATTTGTATGTGATTTTATAGGAGATATTAATAGATTCAAGAAAAATATATTAGAATTAGTTAATGAGAAAACTGGGCTTTTATTTAATGTTACAAAAGATGCATTTATTCGAATAGAGCGTGTACATACAAACCCTGTTATGAAAAGTCAGTTTGTAGAAATTAAAGGCAGAGTTATAGAATGTGAATATAATGGTATTTATACTAAATATACCTATAGTGTAATGGGAGAAACCATTAAGAGTATAGAGAAGAATGATGGACGTGCTTGTTACAATATTGGACAAAAAGTTCCACTATATGTAGACCCCAAAGATATTATGCAGTTTGGAGGTTAACTATGAAAACAACATTAAAAGAGAATATGGAAAAAATAAATGTTGGGAGCCTCCTAATCAAAGTATTTCTTATATGGTTTGTTATAGCTTTTTTGATTTACCCTAATTTCAATATCATTTCGCAAACTTTTTTCAGAGAGGGCAGATTTACAATGGATGCTGTCCGGCGACTATCATCTTCAGAGAGAGCACTTAAAAGTTTAATAAATAGTTTTATACTAGCATTTTCTATGGTTATAACTGTAAATATAGTAGGGTTTTTCATAGCTTTCGTTACAGAATACTTCGATATTAAGGGAGCGAAAGTGCTTAAACTAGGTTATGCAACAACTTTAATTTATGGAGGAATTGTATTAGTCTCTGGTTATCAATTTATATATGGATCTTCAGGAATAGTTACACAAATAATCTCTAAATTTAATCCGAATCTTAATCCTAAATGGTTTGTAGGTTATTATGCAGTACTATTTATTATGACTTTTGCTTGCACCTCCAATCATTTAATTTTTTTAACTAATGCTATAAGAGGTATTGATTATCAGACTATAGAGGCAGCTAGGAATATGGGGGCTTCGTCTTGGAAGATCTTATATAAGATAGTTCTTCCGGTACTTAAGCCTACTACATTTGCTATTACGATTTTGACTTTTTTAACTGGATTAGGAGCGGTATCGGCGCCTCTTATTGTAGGTGGCAAAGATTTTCAGACTATTAATCCAATGGTTATTATGTTTGCCAAAACTACTTCATCCCGTGATATTGCGGCCTTGCTTGCTATGATTCTTGGAGTTGCTACAATAGTATTATTACTTGTTATGAATAAGATTGAAAAAGGTGGAAATTATATTTCGGTTTCTAAGGTGAAATCTAGGCTAGTTAGACAAAAAATAGAAAATCCTATAGTCAATATTATAGTACATATTATAGCATACCTATTATTTTTAGTTTATATAGTCCCTATTATGCTAATAATAGTATTTTCTTTTACTAATGCTAGGAGTATATCATCAGGTCACTTTACTTGGGATAGTTTTACACTGAATAATTATATTTCTTTATTTACAAAAGCAACTGCATTTAAACCTTACTTAGTAAGTATAACTTATTCTTTGATAGCAGCAGTATTAGTCGTTATTGTTTGTCTTGCCGCAAGTAGAATTATTCATAAAGATAAAAATAAATTTTCATCCTTTTTAGAAGCAAGTCTATTAATACCGTGGTTAATTCCATCTACGCTTATTGCACTGGGATTAATAATGACTTACGATAAGCCTAGTTTTATTATGGGGAATCAAGTATTAGTGGGTTCAGTAAATATGATGCTTATAGCTTATATTATTGTAAAAATACCCTTTTCTCTTCGTATGATAAAAGCGGCATTCTTTAGTGTAGAAGATGTATTGGAGGAATCAGCAAAAAGTATGGGAGCGAGTTCTTTTTATACTTTTAGAAAGATAATTTTCCCTATTGTTATGCCTAGTTGTTTAGCAGTAATTGCTCTTAATTTTAATAGCATGTTGGCAGATTATGACTTATCTGTATTTCTATATCATCCATTACTTCAGCCGCTTGGTATAGTAATTAAAGATAGTACAGACATTCAAGCGAATTTAGAAAGCAAAACCATGACTTTTGTATATTCGGTAATCCTTATGATTATCTCATCAGCTATGCTGTATCTAGTTTATAGAAGAGCGGGGCGAAAAAAATAACGATGATATCTAAAGTAATTGTAATAAGCAAGTGGAGATATTAACCTATTTCTTACTTGCTTATTTAAATAAAAAATATTAAAAATAAAACTTATGAATAGGAAATAAGAATACTATGGAAAAAAATAGAGTGAATAATATAAAAAAAGCATTACAAAATAATCAAGTATTTATTGTCTCACATAGAGGTAGATTTGGTGGTTGTATAGTAGAAAATACACTTGAGGCATTTGACTTAGCCTTAAAAGCAGGAGCAGATATTATAGAGGCGGATATTGCTAAATTGGCTGACGGGGAATTTGTTATCTTTCATGATGAAAAATTAGATAGAATAACAAATCAAAGCGGGCCTATAGCAGAACGTACATATGAAGAAATGAAACAAATAAAGCTTTTGAATTCTATAGGAGAACCTTCTTATAGAACGGTTAATACATTGGATGAGTTTTTAGAACATTTTAAAGATAGATGTCTTATTAACTTGGATAGATGTGAACCATATCTTAATGAAGTTTATGATAAGGTGAGAAGCTACGGCATGCAAAAGCAAATTTTATTAAAAAGTCCACTTCACTCTAGCAAGAGTATAGAGTGGTTAAAGTCTGTAAAAGATGAAATGATTTTTATACCTATTATTTATTCAGATGAGCAATTAGTAGATTTATATAATCTTCTAGAGGTCATGAATATACAAGTTGTAGAAGTAGTAGCAGATAAACAAACACGAAAAGTAATTTCTAAAGAGTTTATAGAAGATATGCATCAAAGAGGTATCAAGGTATGGGTAAATGCTTTAACCCTTAGTTGTGATACGATGATAGCAGGGGAACATGATGATAATATGTCTCTTTTAGAGTCGCCGGATGCCGGATGGGGATGGCTTGTAGAAAGAGGTGTTGATATTATTCAAACAGATTGGGTCAGTGAGCTGAAAGATTATTTAGAATCTATAGGAAAACATTAAAATGTATGGTTTAGTTAAGTACCTAGAAGTATTACTGTTTAGCTTATAGATAAAATTTCCATTGATTTACTTTATTAAAGCTACTTTTAAGACTTCTAAATTAGCAGTTATTTTTAGTGGTATTTTAGAGATATAAAGAAGAAGAAAAAACGCTCTGCAGGTTTTAGAACATATATGCTAGTTTGTATAGGTGCTACGTTATTAATGGTTACTAGCCAAGATATATTATTAGCGAAAATAAAGATAATGGAGTCTCTTTGGAGTTAGGGAAATAGTAACGATGATACAAGGTAATTCTAGAGGAGAGGAAAAAGGAATGAAAAGTATTAAAAAGAAATTGATTATCAGTATTTCTATTTTAATCTGTACAGTAGCTGTTATTTTTGGGTTTTATGGGTTTAATGGTGTAAGATTTGGAATTCAGGAAGAAGCAGAAAAGGCTCTAAAAGCTTTAGCCTATGGAGGGGCTAATTTGGTAGAGAGTAGAATGGACACGCAAATAAAAGTTCTAGAAATGCTTGCAAGTACTAAGGCTATTGAAAGTATGAACTGGACAACGCAACGTAATGAACTTAAAAGACACACAGAAAGAACGGGATTCTTAGTCTTTGCAGTTGTACAAGTTGATGGGACGACATATTATAGTGATGGAACGACACACTATGGTGATGGGACAACTACTAGTTTAGAAGACAGTGAATATGTCAAAAAAGCATTTGAAGGGATAGCTAATGCATCAAATATAATCGTTAGTTCAGTGACTAAGGAGCTATTTATAATGTATGCTGTCCCTATTCGAAGAGAAGGAAAGGTAGTTGGCGTATTAGTAGGCCGTAGAGATGGTAATGCTTTGAGTGAAATTTCTGACACTATAGACTTTGGTAAAAAGGGATATGCATATATCATTAATGGTAGTGGAACTGTAATAGGTCACCCTAATAGAGATCAAGTGTTTGGACAGTTTAATCCTATAGAGGAGGTTCATTACAATGAAGAATTGAAATCTATGGCAGGAATGTTTGTTAAAATGCTTGATGGTAAGGCAGGGGTGGGGAATTACTATTTTAGTGGCAGTCATTTATATGCGGGATACGTCCCTATTAAAAACACAGATTGGATTTTAGTGGTTACTACTGATGAGCAAGAATTATTAGAATTGCTTCCAAAGGTTCAAAGAGATACTTTGTTAATTACACTTATTATTTTGTTTATAAGCATAATTATTTCTATTTTTATAGGAAATTCGATTGTAAATCCTATTATTAAAATTATAGACTATTCCAAGAAAATAGCTAATTTAGATCTTACAGATACCGTTCCAACAAACCTTCTCAATAAAAAAGATGAGATTGGAGGATTATCAAGGGCTTTACAGTGTATTACAGGCAGTTTTAAAGATATAATTGAAGAAATTAGTCGGTCATCAGAACAAATCGCATCATCATCTCAGCAAATGACGGATACTTCCCAACAATCAGCCCATGCTGCAAAGCAGGTATCAGCAGCTATAGAAGAAATTGCAAAAGGATCTTTAGATCAGGCACAAAACACAGAAGAAGGTTCTTTGAAAGCTATAATACTTGGGAAGACGATAGAAGCAGACTTATCTTATTTAAAAGATGTTAATAAAGCATCCCAAAAAGTAGGGGAGGTTGTTAATGAAGGTCTAGAAGAAATCGAAAAGTTAATCGTAATTTCTGATAAAAGCAGAAAGGCAACCCAAAAAGTACAACAAGAGATTATTAAAACGAATCAAAGTGTTAATAAAATTGGAGAAGCAAGTAATCTTATTGGGTTTATAGCAAATCAAACGAACCTATTAGCACTCAATGCAGCAATTGAAGCGGCAAGAGCTGGAGAAGCAGGAAGGGGTTTTGCTGTGGTAGCAGAAGAAATTAGAAAGCTTGCAGAACAATCCACTACCTCTACTAAGGCGATCGGTGAAGTGGTTGGTGAGCTTCAGAGTAATTCAAAGGCCACTGTTGAAATAATGGAAGATGTAGCAATGATCTTAAAGGAGCAGCAGAAAAGCATAGAAACAAGCAGAAACAAATATATGAGTATAGGAGAAGCAATACAAATTGCAGAACAATCAGTAGAAAAACTTAATGTTTCTGGGGTAGGGATGGAGAAGACAAAGGATGATATATTAGAAACCTTACAAAATCTATCAAGTATTGCAGAAGAAAACTCTGTCTTCACCCAAGAAGTCTCAGCTTCTGTAGAAGAACAAACTGCCTGGGTGGAGGAGATATCTAGTGCGAGTGAGGGATTATCTGAGTTAGCGCAAGACATGCAGTCTGTTATTAGAAAATTTAAAGTGTAGATAGGAATATAATAAATGGCTGCCTCGCGTATAACTAAGAGGCAGCCATTTGCTAGTATGCTTTGTGGTTAGGTTGTAGTGCCTTGAATTAATTCAACAGATACAATTTGGCTATATACTTTAGAAGAGACGTCCTCTTCAATCAGACGTATGATATTAGAACATAGTAGTTCACCTAGTACTTGAATAGGCTGGGCAATGGTAGTAATTTTAGGATTTTGAAGAATTCTGGTAAATTGTGAGTAGTCGTAACCTATGATTTTTATATCATTTGGAACGGTCAGGTTATGGTTAACACAATAAACATATAAGGCATAAGCCATCATATCATTACTACAAAATACACCATCTACTAAGTTCAGAAACTTACTCACTTCTTTTTCTATAAAGCCATAAAAGTAGTCAAAGCTAGGATTAGCATGCGGATGCTCAACAATTTTATAAGGTATATTGTTTTCAAGGCATGTAAGTTTAAAACCATCCAAACGCTTATTTGCTAAACTAGTTAGTTTCAAAGGGCCA
The DNA here is from genome assembly GCA_937921505.1 of uncultured Clostridia bacterium. Lineage (GTDB taxonomy): Bacteria > Bacillota > Clostridia > Lachnospirales > Cellulosilyticaceae > FMMP01. The sequence goes on from CAKZUB010000083.1 coordinate 12,217, forward strand.
GATATATGAAGCAGGTTTTTACAGCCTTTGTCAATAAGATGCTGTGTAGCGAGTACGCCGCCAGTAAAGTTATCAGAACCAATATAAGGAATTTTATTATCTATACATCTGTCAAAAGTAATAATAGGCTTGTCTATGCTTTTATAAAACTCTGTATTTATAAGGTGGCTTCCCATAATGATACCATCTACCCTTTTTTCTTTTAACATATTGATATATGATAATTCTTTTTCTCTGTCATCAAGAGAATTACATAACAGAATTTTATAACCATTATCCTGTGCGGTCATTTCTATATATTTAATGAGTTCAGAAAAAAACACATAGGAACAATCGGGGAAAATGACACCTATAATTAAAGATTGCTTTTTAGATAAAGATCTTGCTATAGAATCAGGATGGTAGTCTAATGCTCTGATACTATCCAATACTTTTTTACGTGTAGACTTGCTAATACTAGGAAAGTCATTCATAACTCTTGAAACAGTAGTAGTAGATACCCCTGCATGTTTCGCGACATCTTTTATGCTCGGCATTTAAATTCTCCTTAAATTTTTTAATATGAGTTATACTATAGAAGATTTTTTTATAGTATAACACGATTTGATACTAAAATAATACATTATTTAACTTGATAACTTATGAAATCGATAACATTTTTGTAAAAAATACTATTTGCATAATTTTTAAATCCAAACCGTAAAATAGTATTATTGCTATAGGAGACTATTACTGAAAGGCTTGATAATACTAGTATAACATACTTATTAGATAAATAAAGATAAAAAGAGCTAGTAACTGTTGATTTATAAAAGATTACTAAAAAAGCATCTGATAATTTGATATTATATTAATAATAAACAAAAAATCAAAAAAAATGTTATGAAACCGGTTGACAAATTATACGGTAATAGATATTATTAAATTGTACAAGATAAAAAACATTTTTAATAGGGAGGATATTAAAATGAATAAATTTAGGAAAGTATTGTCAGTGATATTATGCAGTGCAATGGTAGCTGGGGTTGGAATTGGGTGTTCTAAGGAAAAAACAGCGAGTGAAACACAAGCAGAAGCTGCAAAACCAACAGAACAAAAGACAGAAAGTAATGAACAGCCAGCATCTGGTGAACCACTTAAAATCACATTTTTAAATTCAAAAGCAGAAATACAAGCTCAATTCGAAAATATGGCTAAAGCATTCAGTGAAGATAATCCAGGCATTGAGGTAGAAGTAATACCTTGTGGCATTGGTCAATCTCCTACAGAAATGTTAACGACACTTTATGCAGCTAATAATGCACCTACAATAGCTATGCTGGATTCTGCTGATGCAGTTGCCTTTAAAGATAACATAGCTGATCTATCAGGCGAGAAGTGGGTTAATGATGCTATGCCAGGCTCATTAGATGTATTTAAAGTAGATGATAAATTAGTAGGTTTTCCTCTTGCTGTAGAAGGATGGGGATTAATTTATAATAATGCTGTACTACGTGAAGTGGGAGTAGATATAGCTTCTGTTAATACAACAGCTGAACTTGAAGAAGCTTTTAAGAAGATAGAAGAAAAAGGCAAAAATGGTATGATTATAACATCAGCAGACTGGTCATTAGGAGCTCATTTATTTTCAACTGCATATAGCAATCAAGCAGACAATATAGCTGATATTAAGACAGTTTTAAGTCAGTTTGCGAATGGCAGCAGTAAAATTGAAGATAATGCAATTGCTAACGGCTTATTGGATACTTTTGACGCTATGAAAAAGTATAATATAGCTAAAGCTGACCCACTTTCTGCAGCATTTGAAGCTAGTCCGGAAGCATTAGGGTCAGGAAAAGTTGGTTTCTGGTTTATGGGTAACTGGGCATGGCCTCAAATTAAGGAATTTGCTGGAGACAATACAGAATTTGGAATGATACCAGTACCAGTTAGTAATAACGAAGCTGATTATGGCAATATACATATGCCAGCTACAACTACTAAAGTATTAGTTGTTGATTCAAGTAAGAATTCAGAAGAACAACAAGCAGCAGCAAAGACGTTTTTAAATTGGCTTGTTTATGAAAAAAAGGGTCAAAAAGGGCTTGTAGAGGAATGTGATATTATTCCAGCATTTACAAACATCACTTTAGAAATGAAGAATCCATTAGGGAAATCTATGCAGTCATATATTAAAGAAGGAAAAACATCTCCAGGTGTTATGCTGTCTAATAAACATTGGGGAGACGTAGGTGCTGCAATGCAGAAATATTTAGGAGGTTACTCAAAAAGAGATGAATTATTAAAAGATATTACTACATATTGGACATCAGGAGATTATAAATAGTATAAGCTATAAATAGTGTGAGATTAGTACACATAATCAAAATTATGTGTACTAATCTGTAATTTGCAACTTGGTAATTAACGAGAAGATAAGTTAATTATGTCCTAATCAGAGGGGAACTTGTAATATGAAAAATGAGAAGAAATTTTTATCTAAACTTAATATGTATTTATTATTTGCAGGGCCAATTACATTAGCATTTTTTACGGTAGTAATCATTCCTTTTTTATATGGATTATTTTTGACTTTTACAAACTGGAATGGGATAGCTGCAAGTTATACCATGGTAGGATTTGAGAACTATAAAACAATATTTACTGATGCGGCTTATATACAGTCTCTTTGGTTAACATCTAAATATGTAATTTTTACAGTTTTACTAACTAATGTAGTTGCATTTGCATTAGCAGCTGTTTTAACAAGTGGTGTAAAAGGACAAAGTATTTTTAGAGCAGGATTTTTCACACCCAACTTAATTGGGGGGGTAGCATTAGGATATGTATGGCAATTTGTCTTTAACAATATATTAACTTATTTTGGAAAAACCTTGGAAGTGACAGCACTACAATCATCCTTTTTGTCTAGTCCTAAAAAAGCATTTTGGGCACTTGTAATTGTAGCTGTTTGGCAGTATTCAGGATACATGATGATTATTTACATAACAGGATTTTTAAATATACCTAAAGATGTTTTAGAAGCAGCCAGCATAGACGGTGCATCAGGATGGACTAAAATAAAGAATATTACTATTCCACTTATTATTCCAGCATTTACTGTATCTGTATTTTTAACTCTTCAACGTACATTTATGGTTTATGATGTGAACCTTGCACTAACTAAAGGAGGTCCATTTAAGACAACGGAACTTATCTCTATGTATGTGTACAAAAAAGCTTTTACTGAGAGAGCTTACGGTATTGGTCAAGCACAGGCAGTTGTTTTATTTGTCATTGTAGCTAGTATATCTATTACCCAAGTGTACATAAGTAAAAAGAAGGAGGTAGAGTCATAATGCATAATGAAAAAAGTAAGATTCTAAGTAATATTAAAGTAGTTATTTTAAGCATACTGTTTATAGTATACTTAGGTCCAATGGTTTTTATATTTATAAATTCTTTCAAGTCCAACAAAGATATTATTCTTAATCCACTTCATATTTTTGGGGACTTAAGTATAAAAAACTATATAGATGCAGCTGAAAAGATGAAATACGTAAATGCATTTGGGAATTCTATTCTTATTACAGTTTTAAGTGTCGGACTTATTATTTTGACAGCATCTATGACTGCTTATATCTTTTGTAGAAAAAAGTGGGTTATTAATAATTTTATGTTCTATGCAATGATAGCAGCAATGATTTTACCTTTTCAAGCACTTATGATACCACTTGTAAGCATTTATGGTGGACAGTTGAATATTTTAAATAAATGGACGCTCATCTATATGTATATTGGATTTGGGGCACCCCTTGCGGTATTTATGTATCATGGGTTTATAAAAGGGATACCTTTAGAACTTGAAGAAGCTGCAAGGATAGATGGGGCGAGTAATCTTAAAGTATTTACAAAAATTATATGGCCGATACTTAGACCTATTACATTAACTATTGCAATACTAGATGTATTATGGATTTGGAATGATTTTTTGTTGCCATCCTTAATACTTATAGAAGCAAAAGATAGGACATTACCACTTTCCACTTTCTATTTCTATGGATCATATAGTGTAGATTTAGGACTTATGATGGCGGGTCTTGTACTAACTATTACACCCGTTCTTATTTTATATCTATTTTTTCAAAAATATATTTTGGAGGGTGTTGTTCAAGGAGCAATTAAATAGCTATATTTTGGATTAAATCTTCTAATTATATGAAGATTGATTAAAAAGGGGATATACAATGCAGACAAGAATTACTTTGGAACAAGTTTTAGAAAATGCAAAAAAAGATATTAGAAGGAAAAAAGATAACCCTAGTGAAAGTTTAAAGACAGCCTTAACATATATAAATAACGAAAAGGCAAATATTAATGAATGCTGTAAACCAACTTATCATCTTACAGGAGAAGTTGGATGGATAAATGATCCGAATGGGTTTTCTTATTACAATGATGAGTATCACTTATTTTATCAATACCATCCCTATGATACTAAATGGGGGCCAATGCATTGGGGGCATGCAGTAACGAAGGATTTTATTAAGTGGAAGCAGTGGCCGGTAGCTATAGCACCAGATAAGTTCTATGATCAAGAGGGATGCTTTTCAGGTACAGGTCTGCAAGTAGAAGACTTGCATGTGCTCATGTATACAGGAAATACTAATAAAGAATCAGAAGGTTTAAGTACGACCTATCAAGTGCAATGTATTGCGGTGGGAGATGGGAATACATATTCAAAATTGGAAAGTAATCCAGTTATAAGAATAAATGAATTGCCCTCACAATGTAGTATATCAGATTTTAGAGATCCTAAAATATGGAAGAAAGATAATTTGTTTTATGCAGCAATTGCTAACAAGTATACTGATGGAAGGGGTCAAATACTATTATATAGATCAGATAACTTGTTAAACTGGGATTATCGTGGAGTCTTACTAAGAAACGAAATGCAAATAGGTGACATGTGGGAATGCCCAGATATTTTTGAACTGGATGGAAAAGATATACTCCTTATCTCACCACAAGATATGATTAAGGAAGAGTATAGATTTCATAATAATGATGGAACAATTTATATGATAGGAAATTTAGACTATAAACAAGGGAAATATGACTATAACAGTTATGATGAAATAGATTATGGTTTAGATTTTTACGCACCACAAACACTAGAAACTCTAGATGGAAGAAGAATAATGATCGCATGGATGCAAGCTTGGAAACGTAATATACCCTCAGATAAATTAGGGTGGACTGGAGCCATGATATTGCCTAGAGAACTTAAGATAAAAGAAGGTAAATTAATTCAACTACCTGTAAAAGAAATAGAACAGTATAGAAAAAATGAAATGGTATATAAACAAGTAAAAGTACAAGGCAAAGTAGAGCTAGATGAGATTAAAGGGCGACAAGTAGAACTTCAGATAGAAGTAGATGTGAAATCAGCAGCTAGCTTTGAAATTCAATTAATGAAAGGCGAGCAAACAAGTACTAAGGCTATTTATGATGTTGCCCGTCAGATACTCATATTCGATAGAACAGAGAGTCAAAGCGGAATTAACGGTTTGAATATTAGGGCGATGCCTGTAAAGCTGTATGATAATAAAGTGACACTTAGAATCTTTATAGACACCTTCTCTATAGAAATCTTTGCTAATGATGGAGAAGGAACGATGTCATCTACTGTTTATACTGAGATAGGAAAAGATAATATCTTGTTTATAAGCAATGATCTTGTGGTAATGGATATTATCAAATGGGACTTATTGAGCATATAAGGTAGAAGAAGATATAGTGAAAGGCACTTAAAAAGAACTTGATAGACTAGGTACTTAGGTCTATATGTAAGACGATGAAGCACTTTATGTTGAAGTTTCCGACATAAAGTGTATTTTTTATGGAAATATAACTGACTAACATGATGGTTTACAGGTTAAATACATCCTATATGTTAGAGTATACTGTAAGTAGAAAGGAAGGTGAAAGAGATAATATTAGTCTTTAAGTCTATTGAACAATATAGTATAATGACATCGTATCAACCTAGACATAGGCTAAGGAGTAAACTATTTTGAATTACTATTTTCCCTTGACCTACTTTTTTATAATTTTCTACCTTTTATAAATAGTACGAATAATCGTGAGATTGACAACTAAGAGAATAAGTCAGATAATAGTAGAAGGCTATCTAAAGATAGTAAATCTAGAGTATTCAGTTAGTAAATAAATGCAGGTAAGGAGTTAAAAGTGATAACAATTAATGAGATTGCCCGAAAAGCTAATGTTTCTCGTACAACAGTTTCTAGATTTTTAAATAACTCAGGTTATATCAGTGAAGGGGCTAGAGATGCTATAATGCAAGCGGTAGAAGAAACAGGATATGTACCTAGTCAGTATGCAAAATCACTAAGAACCAAAAAAACAAAGATAATAGGAGTTATTTTACCAAAGATTAGCACAGAGACATCAAGTGCAATTGTTATAGGAATGGATCATGTATTTAGTAAAGATGGGTATCAAATCCTTTTAGTTAATACTAACCAAGAAAAAAATAAAGAGATTGAATATCTTAAATTATTGGTAGGTAGAAGAGTGGATGGTATTGTTTTAGTTGCAACAAATGTTGATCAAAAATTAAGTAATGAGATAAATAATGTAAATATTCCCTTTGTTGCAGTAGGACAAGACTTCCCTAATGCATCATGTGTAATGCATGATGATTATTCAGCTGCAAAAGAACTTACAAGTCAACTTATAAAAAAAGGAAAAGATAGAATAGCCTTTATAGGGGTTTCAGAAACTGATAGGGCAGTAGGAGTGAATAGGAAAAATGGCTATTTGGATGCACTGAAAGAAAATAATTTTAAGGTTGATGAGAAGTTGATGGAAATAGCTAGCTTCAATACTCATGCTGGTTATAATGCAATGAAAAAGATTTTTGAAACTACCTCGATATATCCTAATGGGTTATTTGCGGTGACAGATAGACTTGCTATTGGAGCTATGGCTTATTTAAAAGAAAGAAAAATTAAAATACCTCAAGATATATCAGTGGGAGGGATTGGAATCTCAGAAATGTCTAAATATGTATCACCCTCGTTAACTACAATCGAATATGATCAAAAAAGAACAGGCTGTGAAGCAGCTAGACTTTTACTATCAAAAATAGATGGTAGTTGTAAAGAAGACAAAAAAATTATGTTAAATTATACGTTGATACAAAGAGAAAGTATGTAGATTATAAAAAGAATGCACAGATAAATAGTGTCAACGGTTTTTGAAAATGTCCCTAAATAGCTTAAACATTAGCACCAGTTTTTCTGGTGCTTTTACTTTAGCATTTTATCTTTACCTCTTTTAGAAGATTGTTTGAAATCACAAATCTTATTAAGGCGGCTACGCGTCACTAAAACGACAAATACTATAAAAAATACACAAATAAATACTAGACAGATTTAATGTATAGGTATATAATAGTGATTAGCACATATGGAATCGATAACATGTATCTCACTACATAGTAGATATACACAATACATAGTGTATAAAAAGGGTTAGTGAGATGACCTAAAATAATTATTTGCCTTTTAGGGAATCGATTCCCTCGTGTGATAAATGAAACGGAATAATTTGTATGATTAAAATTTAAGGGGGAATGTGCTGTTTGAATTAGAGGTAAAACTTTACAATCATTAACACAAATGCATGAAATGGATAAAAATTTAGGAATTTATAATTAAGTGGAGGGGATAGAGATGAGAAGATTATCTAGTTGTATTTTGAGTTTAGTGTTATTAGTTTCAGCAGTAGGATGTGGTAGCAAACCAGCAGATAGCAAACAGACACAAGAAGTTGTTAATAAGTCAGAAAATAAAAAGCAGGTACTAGAAGTTGCACTTTGGAGTGAGAGCGTTAAGGATGCGTTAACAGCATCAATTAATAAATTCAACGAAGAACATCCTAATGTTGAGGTTAAAGTAACTATATCTCCATATGGAGAATATTGGACAAAACTAAAAACAAGTTTAGGTGGAGGAAGCGGACCTGATGTTTTTTGGATGAATGGTCCGAATTTCTATCAATATTCAACAACTAATCTTATAAAAGATTTAGATCCTTTTATTCAGGCTGATAAAAGTTATTCTACAGAGAATTACTATCAAACACTGTTAGATTTATATTCTTATGATGGCAAGCTTTATGCAGCTCCATATTTCTTTGATTCAGTAGGTATGTTTTATAACAAAGAACTTTTTGATAAAGCGGGCGTAGCTTATCCAGATGAGACATGGACATGGAACGATCTTGAGGAAAAAGGAAAACTTTTATCTAATAGTGATGAAGGTGTTTATGGATATGCGGCACATACAGTAATTAGTCAAGAAGGCTATTACAATATAATACATCAAGCAGGTGGATATATTATAAGTGATGATAAAACTAAATCAGGATACAATCTACCAGAAACAAAAGAGGCATTTCATTTTCTACAAAAGCTAATTGATGAGGGTGTTTCTCCTTCAACAAAAACCCAAATTGAAACAAAACCAAGAGATATGTTTATTTCAGGTAAAATTGCAATGTTACCAGCAGTATCCACAAATTCAGGTATGTTACATGAAGCGTTAGGTGACAAACTAGGTGTGGCACCACTTCCTAAAGGAAAGCAAGCAGCTTCTATAATACATGGTATAGCATGGGCTATGAATGGTAAGACAAAAAATGAAGACTTAGCGTGGGATTTAATTAAGGCACTTACTAATGAAGACGGTAACAGAGCTATTGCAGAATCTGGCTATACAATGCCAGCTAATAAAGAATTAAGTCCGATTTGGGTTAAAAGTATTCCATCTTTAGATTTGGAAATATTTTTAGATGCACAAAATTATGGTGCAGTATATCCAATATCAAAGGATGGTTCAGCATGGCAGGCAGTAGAAACAAAAGAAATACAAAGTGCATTGCTTGAGAACAGATCTATTGATGATGCTTTAGACAAGGTAGCAGAAGAGATGAATAAGATTTTAGAAGAAGAAAATAAATAATAGCATATTATAAATCATCCTATCATTTAAATTAGAATAATCTTAGTATTTATATGATAGGATGGATTGCCTAATTATAAGTTATTTATGTCACTAGAGGAGTGGCAGTAAGGGGGTTAAAATGAATAAAAAAAGTACTCTTACCAAAAAGAGTAAAGGAATCAAGAAAGAAGCTATTTGGGCATATTTATTTATCCTACCCAATACGATAGGATTATTTGTTTTTTATATGTTACCAGCAATTGCATCTTTTTGTTTGTCGTTTACTAAGTGGGATGGCATAAACATACCTACCTATGTAGGCTTAGAGAATATTATTAATATTTTCAAAGACCCGGTATTTATGCGTTCTGCTATAAATACAGTTATATTTACAGTTATTTCAGTACCAGTATCTGTTGCCATTGCTACACTAATCGCAATTATGCTTAATCAAAAAATTAAAGGTATGATTATATACAGAACAATATATTTTTTACCAGTTGTAACAATGCCTGTGGCAGTAGGAATGATTTGGAAGTGGTTATATAATACAGATTATGGCATTATAAATCAGGTTTTACGCATTTTTAATTTGCCAGAACCATCATGGTTATTTGATTCTAGGCTTTCACTTTTTTCTGTCGTCTTAGTCTATATTTGGATGTGTATAGGAAATAAGGTAGTACTGCTTATGGCTGGATTGCAAGGAATATCAAAGAGTTACTATGAGGCATCAATGGTAGACGGAGCCTCTAAAACAAAACAATTTTTCAACATAACATTGCCATTATTAACACCTACTATATTTTTTGTAACTATTACCGGGATGATAAATTCTTTACAAGTTTTTGATCTTATATTTATGATGATTGGAGATAATCAAGCATTACTTGATCCGTTAAGAACAGTTGTATATGGCATTTATGAATCAGGTTTTATCCACTCAAAAATGGGAAGTGCTGCAGCTCAAGCTTTTCTATTGTTTTTAGCAATACTTTCAGTTACCATAGTACAATTTATTTTACAAAAAAAATGGGTGCATTATGATGCTTGAGAAGGAGGCATACGATGAAACTTAAAATTAAGTATAAAATTCTTGTCCATACATTACTGATTATCGGGGCAATAGTTATGATTATACCTTTTCTTTGGATGATACTTACATCATTTAAAGCATTTGTAGAAGCAATGCAAGTACCACCAACAATTCTACCAAAAGAGTGGCAGTTTGCAAATTACTTAAAGGTATTTGAAAAGGTAGATTTTTTGAGATATTACAAGAATACCATAATTGTTGCGGTTACCAGAACTACATTTCAATTATTCTTATCTTCACTATCGGCCTATGCATTTGCAAGGCTAAAATTTCCAGGTAAAAATATAATATTTATTATTCTTTTATCCGTTTTAATGGTTCCTTTGCAAGTTATCATTATTCCTAACTATGCAATAATGGCTAAGCTCGGTTGGATTGATACATTGTATGCACTAATTGTGCCAGGAACATTTAGTGCATTTGGTGTATTTTTGCTAAGGCAGTTCTTCATGGGTCTTCCAAGTGAACTAGATGAGGCTGCTATTATAGATGGATGTTCATATTTTGGTGTTTACTGGAGAATTATTTTGCCGAATTCAATACCAGCCTTAACAGCTTTAAGCATATTTACAATCTTAAATTCATGGAATGACTTTTTGTGGCCACTAGTAATGACTAATTCGGCACAAATGCGAGTGTTGTCAGTAGGTATTGCCTCATTTCAAGGTCAATATTCAACAGACTATCCACTGCTTATGGCAGGTTCAGTTTTATCCACACTGCCTATGCTTATCATGTTTATAGCGCTTCAAAAACATCTTATAGCGGGAATATCATTAAGTGGTGTGAGAAAATAGCGCATATTTTTAGAACAATTGATGTAAGGGGGAACACTTTAGCGTGAAAGAACTAGGAAGTACAGTGGAAGATATATATTTACAAATTAAAAATAACTATCATCTGGTAGAAACAGATTCATATAGAAATCAATTCCATCTAATGCCCTCTGTTGGGTTATTAAATGACCCTAATGGTCTTATACATTTTAAAAGGATTTATCATGTATTTTATCAATGGAATCCCTTTGAGACAGAACAAGGTGTGAAATGTTGGGGACATTATACGACTAAGGATTTTATAAAGTGGGAAATGCAGCCTATTGCTCTTTTGCCGAATAATTGGTATGATTGCAGCGGCTGTTACTCTGGAAGTGCAGTGAAGTCTGATGATACATTATATTTATTTTATACAGGCAATGTAAAGGATGAAAATCAAAAAAGGTCATGTTATCAATGTGTAGCTATATCAAAAGATGGCATAAATTTTGAGAAAAAAGGTCCTGTGATATTTTTGCCGGATGGATATACAACACATTTTAGAGATCCAAAGGTTTGGAAGGCTGATGAGCTTTGGTATATGATTATAGGAGCTCAGAATGATAAAGAAGAAGGAACTGTAGTACTGTATCAGTCCGATGATTTGATAAAATGGGAGTTTATTGGACCTATAGCAGGGAGTAATTTAAACGGACATGGAGATTTAGGATATATGTGGGAATGTCCAGATATGTTTAAGATAGATGGCATAGATATACTGCTAGTGAGCCCACAAGGCATAGTATCAGAAGGCATAAAATATAACAATGAGTTTCAATCAGGATATTTTATAGGGAAAATGGATTTTGCAGCTAATAAATTTGAACATGGTGAATTTACTGAATTAGATCGTGGATTTGATTTCTATGCGCCCCAAACAATGCTTGATGAAAGCGGAAGAAGAATTATGTATGGATGGATGGGAATGAGTGATGGGATGCAAAAGTATCAACCTACTATTAAATACAAATGGATCCATGCATTAACTATTCCTAGAAAATTAAGCTTAGTAAATGGCAGGATTTATCAGGAACCGCTTGAAGAATTGGCACAGCTGCGTTCTAGTATAATAATAGAATCAGATATTAAGTTTAATCAAGAACAAAGAGAATTGTGTATACATGATTATAAAACAATGGAACTAAAGATAAAATACAATCAAGCTATCAAAGACGAATTTCAGATATTAATTAGAGATAATGTTAGAATTATTTATAGTGCATTAAAAAATACCTTTACAGTAGAGCGCAAAAACTTCAAAGACGACAAAACAGAACAACGTCACTGTAACTTAGAAAATTTAATAAATCTGAATATATTTATTGATGCATCATCTATTGAAATATTTATTAATGATGGGCAAGAGGTTTTTACTTGTAGGTTTTTTGCTGAAGATAATGAGAAAGATATTGTATTTTTAAGCAAAGACGAGATAGAATTTCACATTATAGCATGGCAACTCAATCAATTAATTATTGAAAATTGTATACCAGAGCTTAAAATATAATTAACAGAAGATACTAGCAGTTATCGAGAATACGATATTTAATCAAGAGGAGATTAGCCAAATGTTACTCATTATTATTCTAGGGATAATCTTAATATCAGTATCGTTTTTTATATGGATGCACTCTACTTCTTTAAATAAAAATGATTCAGACACACTGATAATTTTAGGATATAGATGTATTAATAATATCATTCATCCACTACTTGAAGAGCGTTTGAAAGCAGGAAAAGAATTAGCTGATAGCATTACATATAAAAAAATAATCCTTACAGGGGGAAAAGTTGTTTCTGATATTTCTGAAGCCATCATTATGAAAGATTATTTGATAGAGAATGGAATTAGTGAAGAGTGTATTACTTTAGAAATGGAAGCAAATGATACAATAGAAAATATGGTAAATTGCATAAAAATAATGCAGAAAAACAAATTAACTACCTGTACAGTGATTTCTAATTCATTCCATTTAAGAAGAATTCTCTACATATGTGACAGATTAAACTTTCCTGTTTCTGTTTATTGTAAAAGGGATTTTAAAACACTTCTAAAACAAATAAAACTTACGTTTAGTGAGGCACGTATTTTTATATTTGTATTTTTAGCATTAAAGAAATTAGGAAGATCATAATAAGAAATTAAATAAACTATATTTGGTAATCCTCATAGTTATCTTATCCATTATATTATATCTATCTTTGGAAGATTGGGTCAGAGAACTAAAAGATTATTTAGAGTCTATAGAGAAGCGTTAAAATAGAAGATGCTTTGGTTAATTATTTAGAAGCCGCATATTAAAAGATATTGGAGAAGGATATAATGCGAACATTACAAGAAATAAGAAACTATTTAGCAGACGTCAATACTCTATCTATTATGGCTAGATTGGTATTGGCAGTTATTTTTAGTGGTATTTTAGGCATAGAAAGAGGAAGAAAAAAACGCCCTGCAGGCTTTAGAACATATATGCTAGTTTGTATAGGTGCTACGCTGGCAATGATTACTAGCCAGTATACTTACGAGATTTATAATATAGGTGATCCCACGAGAATAGGAGCTCAGGTTATTAGTGGAATAGGTTTTTTAGGAGCAGGTACTATTATTGTGACAGGAAGCAATCAGGTAAAAGGACTTACTACTGCTGCGGGACTTTGGGCGTGTGCAAGTATGGGACTCGCTATAGGGATAGGTTTTTATGAAGGCGCTATAATAGGATGCTTTTTTATATTTTTTGCTATGAATACCATGCATAAATTAGATAGTTATGTTACTGCAAGGTCTCAAGTTATAGATGTTTATATTGAATTTAAATGTAATAGTAACATAAGCTTTTTTTTAAACTATGTGAGAGAACATAATATGGATGTAGCACAGTTTCAAATTAATCAAGGAAATACACCAGGAATAGAAAGTATATCCACTGTATTAACTATAAAATGTAAAGAGAAAAGAGCTCATGAAGAGATTATTAATATATTAGGAAAGTCAGAGGGCGTGCAATATTTACAAGAAATATAGGGGGTTTCTTATAGTATAGTAAAAGGAGACATATAAGAAGGCATTTTGAAATTAGCATTTAAAATGACCTTGTATATGTCTTCTTTTAATTTTCGTCGGATAAGCGTCGTTATTTATCATAATACGAAAAGTTATAAATTATGAGAATGTTAAATACTTTGAGAGGATTTAAAAAACTATAAGTGTTGTCCAAAATGCTATCCAAAAATTTAAAAATAATAAATGTCTAATATACAAAAACTATTTAGATATTGTAATTAGTATACAAAATATGGTATTATATTTATAATATATATGTGAATTTTATTCATTTAAAGTATGCTGAGGAGGCGAGTAATATGTGTAAAATTAGAGAAACTTTTTCTAAGAGATTTGCAACATCGCGCATAACAATCGAGGAGACAGATATTTTTATTGGCAATAAAAAAGAAATACCTGCTAAAGAATGGAAACTAAAATTCATAATAGACAGAGATGAAAGGGGTATATTCTTAGAATATTATGGGACAAGCATTAGAGATGTCCATGTCCATGTACGTATTTATGATAATGGAAATGAAGAAATTTTAGATATTCTTAAAGAATATGTAGCCTATCATCCCAATATCCCGGGTGATTTTGAACGTGCTGTAAGTGAATTTAAAATTCATAATCAAAGAATTTTGGATTCTCTTAGAGAAAAGCAACTTATATGATATTAATTAATAGTTGTTTTATAAATCAAAAGCAGACATATAAAAGGCATTTAAAACGACCTTTTATATGTCTGCTTTTTTACTCAGTAATAACAATTATTTAAATGATCATAATACTTAGAGTTTAAAAGAACTTTTTAAAGAAACAATTCTATTAAACACAAATTTTTCAGATGTTGTATATTTTGAATCTACTGTAAAGAAGCCATTTCTAACAAATTGAAACTTATCAAGAGGTTTAGCGTCTTTAAATGCAACATTTTCTATAAAACCTTCAAGGACTTCAAGAGAATGAGGATTAATTTGTTCAAGAAAGTGCTTGCCTTCATTTTCAGGTGCATCGTCTAAGATGAGTGGTTCAAAAAGTCTAAAGTGTGCTGGTGTGGCAGTTTGAGCATCTACCCAGTGGATAGTTGCTTTTACTTTGCGACCGGTAAACCCAGAACCACTTTTAGTTTCTGGATCATAAGTACAGTGGACTTCAATTACATTACCCTTTTCATCTTTAACAACATCAGTACATTTGACAAAGTAAGCACCTTTGAGTCTGACTTCATTAGCAGGGAATAATCTGAAATATTTCTTAATAGGTTCTTCCATAAAGTCTTCTTGTTCAATATAGAGTTCACGAGAAAAAGGAACAAGTCTTGTACCAGCTTCTTCGTTTTTAGCATTGTTTTCAACTTCTACCATTTCGGTTTGGTCTTCAGGGTAATTAGTAATAACAAGTTTAAGAGGCTTTAAAACGGCCATAGCAAGCACTGTTTTAGGTTGTAAATCTTCACGTAAGAAAAAATCAAGCATTTGACTATCTACCGTTGAATCACCTTTTGCAACACCGATTTCGCGGCAAAAATTACGAATAGCTTCTGGCGTATAGCCACGTCTTCTAAGACCAGCAATAGTAGGCATACGAGGGTCATCCCAACCATCTACAATACCTTCATCAACTAAAAGCTTTAATTTTCTTTTGCTCATTACAGTATTAGTCATATTGAGTCTTGCAAATTCAATTTGTCTTGGGACTGATGTCATTTCACATTCTTTAACAAACCAGTCATAAAGAGGTCTATGTGCTTCAAATTCAAGGGTGCAAACTGAATGAGTAATGCCCTCTATTGCATCCTCAAGAGGATGTGCAAAGTCATACATAGGATAAATACACCATTTATCGCCTGTATTATGATGAGTGGCATGAGAAATTCTATAAATAATAGGGTCACGCATGTTCATATTGGCAGAGGTCATATCAATTTTAGCTCTTAAAACCTTTTCACCATCTTTGAATTCTCCGTTTTTCATACGTTCAAATAAGTCAAGGTTTTCTTCAATACTTCTTTGACAATGAGGACTTTCTTTACCAGGTGCAGTAAGAGTACCACGATAATCTTTCATTTGTTCAGCACTTAAATCACAGACATAAGCCTTTCCTTTTTTAATCAAAAGAATTGCTCTGTTATACATTTCATCAAAGTAGTCAGAAGCAAAATAAAGATTATCCCAATCAAATCCCAGCCATTTAACATCTTCTTTAATGGACTGAACATATTCGGTATCTTCTTTTACTGGATTGGTATCGTCAAATCTAAGATTTGTTTTACCATTAAACTCATCAGCAAGTCCAAAATTTAAAATAATAGATTTAGCATGTCCTACATGTAAATAACCATTTGGTTCGGGTGGGAAGCGTGTAATGATTTCTTTATGCTTACCAGTTTCTAAATCTTCAGCTACAATGTTTCTTATAAAATTAGATGTAGTATTTTCTATAGACACAGTATTTACCTCACTTATAAAAAATAGATTATTAGATATGAATAAAAATAAAAAACAGTTATAATAAATATATGTAATATATGTTTGCACATTGCGATACATATAAGTCATTATTTATCATAATACGACGCAATATTTACTATCACTATATTCTAATCTAAACTAAGCAAAAAATAAAGGGATAGTATCATAAAAGTTTCAAAAAATATAGGCTATGTTTGTATCATAATGTATATAATTAATATTAGGAGGAAGAAACATGATAAATGAAAGACCTTAGTGTGAAAAAAAGATACTTAGTGGGCAAAAATGGCAACACTAAAATAAGGTGCCTTAAAACTTAAAAAATTTAAGTTAACGAAGGAACCGTGTTTAAAGCTGATGTAGGGATTAGGCCTTGTGAAATCAGAAGCTTAAATGCTTGTGTAACAGCTTTCTTCTTCTGTTTTTCCAACAGCTCCTGTGGCATATCTATTTTGTATAGATCACAGGGATTAAATTCTTCATGATTTACAATCATGTGATAAATAGCTGTAAGCATCATTCTTGCAATAGCAATAATGGCTCTTTTTTTACCTCTTCTTTTATAGATACGTTCGTACTTGTTTTTGTAGTAAGAAGATTTGTTGGATTTTACGGCTGCATGGGCACATTGTACCAATGCAGGTTTAAGGTAGATTCCGGCACGTGTAATCCTAACAGATTTCTTTTTACCAGCAGACTCATTGTTGCCTGGCGTTAGTCCCGCCCAGCAGCACAAACGTTTAGAAGAAATAAATTGAGACATATTTGTGCCAACCTCGGAGATAATGATAATCGCAGATGTACGTTCCACTCCGGGAATGGTACAAAGTAAAGAAATTGTATCCTCATAAGGGGTTACCATTTTATCTAGTCGTTCATCAAGTTCATTAATAGATTGTTCCACAAATTGAAGATGAGAGCGAACCATAATCATACGTTCCTTTTGAGTTTTTGTTATCTGATATCCTTCAATAGACTCAAGAATGGCTGTTGCTTTGCTTTTGAGAGAGCGTTGAAGAAAAGAAACACATTTTTCAGAATCAAAATCATCCGTAGTAATAAGATAGTCGGTGATGGAAGTGGCAGATTTGCCAAACATGTCCGAAACGACAGCATCAAGGGCTACATTACAAACAGTAAAAGCATTCTGAAAGCGATTTTTCTCACTGGATTTACAAGATGTGAGTTTGGAGCGGTAACGGGTGTATTCACGAAGAATACGGATATCCTTATTAGGTATAAAACTTCCTGGAACAAGTCCAAGGCGAAATAAATCACCAATCCATCTAGAATCCTTTATATCATCCTTATTACCTTTTACTGCTTTAACCCACTTGGGATTGGCAATGGTGACATAAATACAATCTTCTAAGAGATTAAATACAGGCACCCAATATTTCCCCGTGGATTCCATACAGACGTGATGGCAGTCATTTTCCAGAAGCCATTGTTTGAACTGGAATATAGAATTGTTAAAGGTAGAAAATCTCTTTTTTGAATAAGAAGGCTGGATTCCTTTGGTGGTTTTAATAATTGTGGCAACGAAAAATGTTTTGTGGACATCGACACCACAACAAATAGGGTAAACAACTTTCATAGCATACATCTCCTTTCATAAAAAGGGAGAAATCATTGACTGAACCATCACACATTTAACTAGCGTTAAAACAATTCTTAGTGTTCGGTCTCAAAGAACCACTTATTTGTGCTTGGTGCGCCCAGATAGGGCGCATAGTCTAGTGGGTGGAAATCCCATCTGATAAGGTTTGGCTAAACCATCAGTAACGAGTCATGGGTGTAGTACAGTAATGTAATGCACTAAGCGTTGACA
>CAKZUB010000084.1 GCA_937921505.1 uncultured Clostridia bacterium
AGATAATGAGTGTGGTTGAAACGTGTAAACGAAAAAACATGGATATATTCCAAAATATTACCAAAATATTCGAAGGCACACCGGCTGTATTTTAGCCGGTGTATCAGTCGTTAATTTTTTGAGGGCTGAATAGTAACAAAAGGCAATCCTATTTTTTAACATAGGATTGCCTTTTTATTTTGTTCATTTTCTCAACAAACACTTTGATAATCAAAATTTAAGTACTTAATGTGATTTTATTATACTATAGAATGCACAAAACCCTCCAAATAATATTCCGGTTATTGGAAATACAATCCAACAAATATGAAAAAGATTAAAAACAAGTCCACAAACCAAGAAAACACAAACAGCAAGCGGCCAAATAATTCCTGCAACGGCACCTATTACTTTATTGCTTTTTTGGCGTTCAGCGCTAAAATCTTCTATTTTTAAAAGCTTGTTATACGCCTCTACAGGACTGCCGGTAGTAATAAAGATAAATACTGCAACAGCTACCAGAAGAAGTAGTACACATACACCATACGCAGAGATATCATCTCCAAACAGCGAACTAATAAAAATAGCAAGTGGCGAGAGTACACAAAGACAAACACCAATAATTACTCCTACGTTACGTCTTGAAGAAATAGGACTTAATTCTTTATTTAAAATAGATTGCGTGGCAGATGTAATTTCAAAGTGCCCTTCTTCAATAGACTTAAACCTCTCAAGCTTAATGCCACTATATATAAATAGACCTACTGCTGGTGCAATCAATAAAAACAAACATATTACTGGTACTACATTTTGAGCATTTTGTGATAATGATTGGAAGATATACCCGGCTTCTACCAGTTGAGATAAAAAAATTAAAAGTACTACACCAAATAAAATCAAACTCACTCCAGTCGCTATTAAATAAGAGGTTTTTCCTTTTAATGTAATAAATTCTCTCACTTGCTCAGAACTTATAGTCGGATAATTATTTTCCTTGACAGAAATTTTAATATCCATTTCTTCTAGCAGCTCCTCAATATTTCCAAATTCTGATATAACAATACCTATTGCTTCATTTTCTAGTTTTCCTTCTCTTTTAAGCTCATTATACTTTTCTTCCATATTAGAAAAGAGCTCATTTTTCAGGCGCTTTATTTCTTCGGTTTGAGGCAAATTTCGAAACATATTCTCTAAATAATTTTTAATAGTCTCCATTGTTTTTTTACTCCTTTACAAATTTATTAATTACTTTTTTCGTTAAATCCCACTCTTCACACTTTTCCTTGTAATAGTCTATTCCACTTTTAGTTATCCTAAAATAGGTCCGCCTTTTACCCTGGGTTTCTTCGCCATAGTAAGATTCAATATAGCCATTTTTTTCAAGACGGTTAAATGTAGAATAAAGCGTTGTTTCTTTGATAACATATTGTTCATCTGTTATTACTCTTATGTTTTTAGAAATCTCATATCCATAGGAATCACCTGCTAACAGGAGGCTTAAAATAATAGTATCATTATAACCTCGGATCACATCACTACTAATCAACTATAATTCCTCCTTAAAAATTACTATACCTGACGTACTTTACCTGTCGTAGTAATTATAACATTATTACCACGACAGGTAAAGTACTTTTTAAAATTAATTAAATAACTGCATACTAAAAGGACTCAAAGCATAAAGCTCCAAATCCCTAAGAAATCTTAACTTATTGGTAATATAAATCTATATACAACGATTAGTTTTCAATGCTAATAACATTTTTAGCATTATATTTATAATAATCCATCACCGATTTTTCCTGAAAACCACAAGCTTTATATAAATTAAGTGCAGTATCATTTTTGCATTCTACATCGAGTTCTATGTTGTAAATATTCTTTCCACTGATTAGTTTTAAAACTGCTTTCAAAGCTGCTTTTCCATAACCTTTACCTCTAAACTCAGATATTATTCCAAAACCACATATAAACGCTGAATCATCACCGTATGCTACTCTAATTTTCCCTATAATTTCTCCTTTAAGTTCAATCATATATGTAATTTCACTCGGATTTTCACCTTCTTCTAGAAAGCCTTCATACTGTTCGCCCTTACCAAAAAGCATTGCATCTTGTCTCGCTATTTCATCTTTATCATGCTTTTTTGCTTCTCTTAAATGAATACTATTTATATTTTCTTCAGTATATTCACCTAACTGTTTCATTCTATATTCTGAAAAGTTATAGTTTCCTCCATTAGCCTTTATAAATTCAAGCCCTGAAATAGAGTTACGATCTGTGAGTAGTAATATCTTATTAAAATTTCTCTTTTGACACTCCTGTATTGCAAGTTCAAAGAGTTTTTTAAATATCCCTTTTCTTCTCCAATCTGGATGCGTCATACCATTGATTTCGGCAGTATTATCTCCAAAGCTTGAAATACCAATGTATGCTACCAAAACCCCTTCTACGTAATAAAAAAATTCATTGGTATTTTTCAAGCCTATTTCAGAATGCTTATGTATGTTTAACTTATAGTCTAACTCTAGTTTTAAATTAGTCTTGTCCTTTAACCTACAAATTTCTTGAAGTTGATTGATCTCTTTATACTCTTTTTCAGATAGATATTGTTTTAAACCTATAGACTGATCGAATACTTTTTCAGGCATTTTCAAATCTCCTTTTACTACAATAAGATTAATAACCTTTAACAACAGGTAACAAACTCTCGCAGTAAGCATCCTTAAAATCAGGTGCTATCTGCGAGCATATCACACAAATAAATTATAGTACTTTAAGAATTTACTGTCAATTAGTAGCATCTAGTCTATCTTTTATTGTTTAAGCTTTTCTATATCATCTTCTTCTGGATCATCCGCAAAGCTTTTAATGGCTTTAATAACTAACTTTCCATATTCATCTGCTATATGAACAAGACTATTTTCTTTTTCTTCATGATCTTTATCTGCTTCTTTGTAATCTTTATCTCTATCCATAGTATCACTTCCTTTTGTTGTATTTTATTTTGTTTTCTGTTTACTATACATCATACTTTATCGAATACCTTCTTCTCCCCATACACTTTCTCTGAAAAAATTTTCTCTGCTTCAACTAAAGATAATCCTTTCATGGGAATAGTGTTAATATCTGTTTCCTTAAATCCTTTGTTTTTTAACAAATGCATATACCCTATACCTTGTTCCCTAAAACCTAATAGTCTTGCACAAATACTATCTACAGCAATTGGATTTCTGCCACATATAATGAGACCAGTATGCTTCCCTATCCCGTTTGTAGGTCCCGTCCCTACCATAACAGGATTTGCACTTACAATTGCAAGGTCAATCTTAATGCTTTCTGCCATTGCAGCTATGAATCCATGAAGATCTTCATGGATCCCTAATTTTTTTTTGGGAGCACCATGTTCTTGTGTCGAAGGCCATGAAAGGGCCATATTCTTAATACTTGCAGACATAGTCGCTTCTTCATGCGTCTTTAATTGAGTAAACGAAATATAGCAGGTCATTTCATTAATAATCTTATTAACTTTAATAGCATTTGGTTTTTTATGATGAAGTATTAACTCAACATAAGGCCCTAAGTTAAAATCAATAAACTCAACCTGCTCTTCTTTTATAACTTGATCAAACCCAACCGCTCTCATAACTTGTCTTGTATTGCCACTACCTGATCCCGTTGCCACTATTATGCGTCTTGGGTTTCTTGCTTTTATCCACTTAATAATAGTTCTTAACGTCTCAGGACCTACAACCACTCCATCTGAAGGATTTGTTCTTTCATTATTAACCCAGTTTGGGGTTAGTACAACTACGTCATCACGCTTTATGTCTTGTTCTGCCTGAATACATTTCAAACCACTAAGCACTGCTTCTGATTCGTTTTCATTATGAATAACTGCTATATCATGATTACTATAATTAAAGTGTTGATTCATATGATTCACCTCAGTATTATTGTTTCCAAAAGGATGTGGTTTTATGATGTATACACACCTAACTATTTTCTCCTAATAGAAACTGTGCCCGTAAATTCGAAGTTATTTATACCATAGGTAAATAGATTTTAAATGTTGATCCCTTACCGATCTCGCTTTTGACTGTAATATAACCCCCGTGTGCTTCTGTAATATATTTAACAATAGATAACCCAAGGCCTGTTCCGCCATATGCTCTTGATCTTGATTTTTCACCTCGGTAAAAACTTTCAAAGATGAAAGGTAAATCTTCTTTGCCAATACCCATACCCTCATCTCTTACGCCAATAACGGCATAATTATCGACTTGTTCCGTAAACACCCAAATCTTTTCTCCGTTTGGACTGTATTTAATAGCATTCACAACAAGGTTCATAAGTGCTTGTTCTAACCTAAACGAATCCGCACTTATCAGCTTGTGCGGATGAGAGCTGCTCATTTCATAAGCTCCTTGATAAGCTTTAAGCGTAACTTCTACTGCACTCATCATGTTACTCATCATTTCATCAAAATATAATTCAGTAAATGCTAAGTGAAAACCTGATAACTTAATGTTGGCATGATGAAACAAATCATTTGTAAGCCTCTCCATTTCCTCTGTTTTTTTTAAAATTCCCTTTAAATACTGCTCCTTTGCCTCTTTTGTTGCTGCTATGCCATCAAGTAATCCTTCAGTAAGCACTCTCATTGAAGCAATAGGGGTTCTTAAATCATGTGTGAGATAATTAATGAGCTCTTTTCTAGCTTGCTCATAAGCACTATTTTGCTCTGACATTTCCTTTAAATCCTGACGCATTCTATCTAACTCATAAAAACAATCTCCTAAAGTTCCTATTTGAAGCTTTGTTATAATAGGATTATCTAGTTGCCCTCTTGCAATTCTTTTTGCTTCCCTTTCAAACTGTAAAAGCGGTATCGCAAGATTTCTATGAATGGCCCAAAAATATACAAGCATGAAAAGTAACATAAAGCCGCTTGTTATTAAAAACCCTTTTTCAAGTGTGGCCTTTACTTGTTTTGAATCTGATAAGAGAATATCCTGCTCTACAATAAAGATACTTAAGCCAATAACCTCCCCTTCATCAAACAATACATAGGATATGAGATATTTACCGTTATCTAAGAGTTTATTCATACTCTTATCTTGATATAGATACTCTCTTAACTGAGTAGCTGTCATATGAGGAATATCTGTTATATTTGAAAATAAAATAGTGTGCTTCTTAATATCATATAACAGCAGCTGAGCATTTGAAACCTTCAGTTCAGCTAATAGCTCTGACTCTAGCTCTTTTGCCTTATCTGGCTCTGACCATTTTTCCCAGCTGCTTTCTATCTTTTCAATTGTACTAGAATAGGTTAGTCTAAACTTATTATAATCTGGAAGCATTTTTTCAAACTTAAAGTAAGTATTAAACCATAAAATAAAAGTCAGAAAGATAAATAACACACTGCCAAATAAGGCAGCTTGAATGAACTTAACTTTCTTCATAAGCTGCCTCTTTCTTGACAAAATTGATAGCCAACTCCCCAAACCGTTTTCAAATAAACTGGACTTGCAGGCTGCTCTTCAATCTTTTCTCTTATTTTTCTAACATGAACTGTAACCGTATTAGGATCAATATACTCTTCAAAACCCCATACTGCATCCAAAAGCCTATCCTTTGTAAAGACTTGATTTGGATTTTTCATTAAGAATACTAAAAGCTCGTATTCTTTAGGGGAAAAGGCTACAACCGCCTGGTGAATCATAACTGTCCTAGATTTTTCATTGACTTCTATGTAATTGACTCTTAATACTCCCTCCTCCACTACAGTCTTTTGTATAGATTGTTGTGAACGACGGATTAATGCCTTTACCTGAGCCACTAAAACCTTAGGACTAAAGGGCTTCTCAACATATTCATCTGCCCCTAAGTCAAGCGTTAATATCTTATCTTTTTCGCCTGTTTTAGCACTAAGCATTATAATGGGTATTTGGGATTTACTTCTAAAGATGCGACAAAGCTCAATGCCATCTAAATAAGGCAGCATAATATCTAGAATCACGAGGGTTGGATTAAATTGTTCGAACATTTTAAGACCTTCTGCCCCATCATAGCCGCAACATACCTCATAGCCTTCAGCCAAAAAGTAATCTCTTAATACATCGGATATTTCTCTTTCATCATCAATAATTAAGATTCTCTCCATAATACACCCATCCTTTGATTACGTTTCGATTTATGATGCATTATATCATACGCAAGAAGTAGGGGCAACATGATCCCCTACTCTCTGCGTGTTTAAATGATGAAAATATATCTCTATAATTATCTTTTGGAAATGGTTTTGATCATTTCTAGAATTTGCGTATTTCTAACCTCCGTAAGATGCTCAAATGGCATTGTGCCTACAAGTGTGTAAGTGCCATTTCCGGCGATACCTATTCGAACTAGTGCCATCAAGGCTTCTCTTTCCTGATAAACCAAAATCTGTTCACTGCAATTTTTTCCGCCGATAGTAGATTCTCTAATGGATGATTGATCAAGGATGACTAAATCATGAGGTAATGCAAAGAAATCTTGCGTCCAATCCGCCTTTGTAAACTCTAACTGAACCTCATCCGCCTCTAGTATAAACCCATTACCGCTACCCTTTGTTTTATGATTCATTGTTTCACATATTTGAAGTGTATAGCCTTGTCCCTCATAGTTTATATACCCTGTAAGAGGTTTTACACGTACCCTATCTAACTTGCCATATATAGGATGAATCAGTGAGACAACCTCCCCGTCTGACCCCCGAATGACTCCCATCAAACCTTCCGATTCAACATTTTTAATATATGTCCTTGTTTCTGAAAGTATTTTCAATTCATACTCACTGACACCTTGAGCATTTGACAAACGGCAAATAAGTCCGTTTTCATTTACAACATCCATCTTCATAAGGCCTGTATCAGACTGATACTGCCCCAAAACACTTAAGTCATTCTCTAAAAGCCTTGTGTTTTCCTTTAGTACTGGCTCCGCACCTATTTGATAATGTGAAAGTTTTTTACCATTGTAGCGTGATAAAATTTTAAATGCTAGATTATATGCATTATACTGATTATCTAGGACATCTCCTACATTATAGAGCACAGATACAGCAATCTTTGATTCCGTATCCATAAGAAGTGCTGCTGACATATTCATAGTCTGCCCTCCATGAAGTACGTAGGGCTCATCTTTCACAAACATCCACCCTGATCCATAGAGCATCTCTATGCCAGACATTTCAAAAGGAATAACTCCTTTTGCCTGATATTTTTCGAAGGTTGTTTTATGAATGATGCTTTTACCTTTATAACTTCCTTCACTAAGCATCATTTGTGCATAGCAGCTCATATCTATGGCTGAACTTCTAAATTCTGAACCTGCTGGAAGCATTATTCCTAGGTGGTTTTCCTTAGCAGGTAAAAAACCATTGACTGAAGCTGTATGCCCATAAAGCCCGCTTAAGCCCTTTATCTTGCTTAAATTTGTTGTTGAGTGTGACATATTTAAGGGTTTAAGAATATCTTCCTCAATAATTTGTTCATACTTTTTCCCTGTTACTTTTTCTAAAATCATACCTGCTAATATAAAGCCATCATTTGAATAGTTATACGAGCTGCCTGGCACAAAAGAAAGCTTTACATTTTCAAATGCTTTGAGTGTCTTATAATATTCTGTAGATGTCTCATTTTTTTCCCAAATAGACAAATCTGCGTTATGAGGCAGTCCACTTGAATTATTAAGCAGCATACCGATTGTGATTTGATCACTCTCGTTTTTATCAAAGGTTTTAAATTCAGGTAAGTAATGAATAACTGGGTCTTCTAAGCTTAAGTTCCCTTGTTCTAGCTGTTGTAATATAGCTAGAGCTGTAAATGATTTTGTTATCGACCCTATCCCTGAGACCGTATTTTCAGTCATTGGCACCGGCTCACCTTGTACCGTTACGCCATAACCCTTGGCAAATAACAATTCATTGTGATTAGTCACAGAAATGGCTACTCCCGGCACCTTTGCTTCCTTTAAAACTTGGGCTACTAAATCATCTATTTCTTCTGCTTTTCCTTTTGCCTGTACACTTGAAAAGGTGCTTATTAAAAGAACGCACGTTAATAACCATGTTATTACTTTTTTCATGTTCTTGCCTCCTATTCCATAATCAAGCTTTTAAGGTTGACTTTGCTTTGACTTGCAGCCGCCATATACGTACTTAGTAATGTTAATGCAAATATAAAGAGTGTCACCCCTACTATCCATACTGGTGAATGAATGCCTTTTACTTTGTCAACACCTGTTGATGCAAGCATTCTTGACAGAACAACTGGTACGTAGAAGACACTAATCATAAAACCAATCATAGAACCTGTTGCTGTTAAAAGTGTCATTTTAAAAAGCTGTATGTTTGTTAGTTCACCTTTTGACATCCCGACCGCTTTTAGGAGCCCATAGTATTTTTTATTCTCCAACATTTGGAGCCATATCATATTATATAGAGCTAATCCACATATAAACGACATTATAATAATAAGTACAGCGCAAAGCAGTTGGATACTACTTGAAATGGATCCTACAGTATTTTGAACAAATTCATCAAATATGCTTATGCTGAGCTCACCTCCAAAATCTTTTACTAACTTTGTTTTAAGTGCACTTAGATCCTCCTTTGGCTTTGCTGCAATTGAAAACCAAGAATACTCTGACTGTGGACTTGCTTTTTGGTAAGCCTCTGTTGTAACTCTAAATGCTAAACCTCCATTGGATGTAATTTGAAAAGTTCCTGTAATAATAAAAGTTTCATGTTTACCTTCAATATTTAAGGTTACTATATCTCCAATATTTTTATTAATCTTTTGAGCTAAAGTTTTTGTAATGGCTACTTCACTGCTACTAGTAGGATTTCTGCCTTCAGTAACATTAAGATTTATACTTTGAGTATACTCATCATACCCAAAGCCCATCAACCCTATCCGTTCTCCTTCGCTTATTACTGCATTGTTTAAGGATACAATCGCTGGAATCACCTCTTCAATACCTTCTGTAGCTTTTAGCTTTTCAATAACATCCTCTACCGTCCTCCCCATAAGGGCCTGCTTTTTTTGAATTAAGATATCTCCTGCTGGAATACCCACCGTTAAATCAGAAGTAAAAACATTGCTTAATGAGCTTGATATAATATTAACTGTAAAAATAAGGGTAGCAAGTCCTGTGATTGTTAAGATTTTGACACCTGTCCTTAGCGGATAGAGACTAAGTTCCTTAAGTCCAAGTGTAAAAACTGGCTTTAGCTTTGAAGGCTTAGTAGCTTTTTGATACTTTTTCTTAGTTTCATAACCAAACCTTATAGCTTGTGCTGGCTTCAAATGATTCAGTTTTGAAGATGCTATTTGAATGGTTATGACAATAATAAATATCATAAGCAGCATACTTATAATAGCTGGTAATAATAGTTTTGGTACAAGAGAGGTAACGCCTGCCATCTCTTCATAAATAGAAAGAACAAGCCGACTTGTTCCAAAAGCTACTAGTACGCTTATTGGCGCCGCCATCAAAACAAGCAATAAGTATTTGATGCGGTTAATATTTTTGATTTGGCTCATTGAAAAACCAAGTCCCTTATAGATCCCAAAAATAGTATAATCATTAATAATCTCACCTGATACAATAAAGAAAATAATAGTTGCCGATATAATTGCAAGTAGTAGTGAAGTTGCAAGCAATGCTGCACTGACAATGTCATTTAAGACATTAGACATATTTTTAAAAGTATTGTAATCAATACTTAACCCATAGGTCAGCGCCGGAAACGCTTGGTCAAAGTCTACAAGTACTTCTCGAATCTGCTCAATATCTTTAAGCCTTAAAGTTACCGCACGACAATTACCTTCACCTAGTCCCTTTATCATAGAGAGTTGTCCGCTTCTAACCCAAATTCTAGAAGGCTGTATCATAGATGCTGCAAATAAAGGGTCAAAAACAATAGCTGCTATTTTATATTCTTCCTTGCCATCTACGCCTGTTAGTTGCAGCGTATCGCCTACTTGTGCCTGCGCTCTGTAAGCGAGCCCTGATGCAATCCAGACTTCATTAAGCCCTGGCACTCTGCTTTTCGCTCCGTCAATAACTTTGATCAAGTCATGCTTAGGTTCTAGAGGTATTTCCTCAATAAAAGCTATAATATCATCATATTCATTAATTTGTACAATAGTATCTGCACTCAATTGAAGATGATAACTTTCAATGCGCTCATCCCCATCTAAGTAAGCCTTAATGGCCTCTATATCTGCATCTTTACTATTCATCATACGGATGATATGTGCACTTTTTTGTTGTGTTGTATAATTATCGAATAAACCTTCTGTTGTAAACATAATGCTTAGTGCTGCAATTAAACCTGCGAGGCAAATCATTAAGATAAAACCCATAAAGCTATTAATTTTTCTATTTCTATTTAAAAGCGCCCATCCTATTTTAACAATACTCCCCATGCTACCACCCTCTTTGTCTTAAAAATTGATAGATAGTCTGTTCTCTCACATCTATTGACTCATCATCCTGATAGGGGTTTAGTTTCAGTTCACCCTCTATTTTACCGTCTTTAATAAATAGAATACGATTGCCACGACATGCTGCCTTGAGATCGTGAGTAACCATAACAATGCTTTTACTCGCTCTATTAATACCTGTTAATATATCAAGCAGATTTTCACCTTGAGCAGTATTGAGTGCGCCTGTTGGCTCATCTGCAAATAATACCTTGCAATCATTAATAAGAGCCCTAGCAATTGCCCCTCTTTGCTGCTGACCTCCGGAAACTTGTGACGGCAAACGATCAAGCTCTTTTTCTAAGTCTAATTGTATAAGAAGTTTCTTGGATTTCTCTATAGCTTGTGAATGCTTCTTTTCTACTAGCTTAGCTGTAATAACAACGTTTTCTAGCAAGGTTAAATAAGGAACTAGATGAATCCCTTGATATACCATACCAAATTGATGCTTTCTAAGCTGTAAAAGCTGTTTCTCTTTTATTTTATGAAGCAATTGATTTTCATACTGTATTTCACCTGATGTGACATCATCCATACCACTTAGTAAATAAAGCAAAGTGCTTTTACCTGAGCCTGAACTTCCCATAATAATCGTAAAATCACTCTCATGGATACTACAAGTTAAGTTTCTAATGGCATGAACACTTTGATGATTAGATGTATACGTTTTACTCACATCTTTAAGTTCGAATAGTACTTTATTTTGCATACAAATCCTCCTACAATTTCATGTTTATTTCATTAAGCTTATTGTAGCAGATGTCTATTATGAAGGCCTTATCAAATCCTTATGAAATTATTAAGATTTAAATTTTAAAACAGCAAAAAAGCATAGCCCCTTAGCTATGCTTTTTTGCTGTCAAATACTTAAGCTCTTCAAAGATTTTCATCTACTATCCTATAAGTAGTAGCACTTATGTTACTTTACCGGACTTTTCCATATTGCTTTTACTTGTGTAATATTGGCTTCTTTTTCGGCTAGCTCTGTTGTATACTCAGCATCAGCCTTCACAGTTGTATCTTCACCGCTAATATCTATTATACCACTAAATAGAATTCTGCTTTCTTCGTAAATAGTCGCTTCAACATAAAATTTATACTGACCATCTTCAACATTTTGTCCAGTCTCATCAGTGAGATTCCATATGTACATTAAGCTGCCTGGTTTAGGTGTGGGACCTGCTATTGCATCTATTTCTTCTCGAGAAGCTGAACTAATATAAGATTTTTCTACCCAAACAGGGATGGATTCTGCCCTTTTTTTATATCCTCCATTAGCTGTATAACTTGTTACATAAACTGTTTTTATAAAATTGCCTTCCAAATCTTCAATCCAAATGGCAAACTGATTAGATGAATATGTGTTTCTCTTCTCATAATCTAAAGCTATAGCGACTGTCCCATTAGGTTGTTTATCCACTGAACTTACCGCACCATTACCTTTGCGCGTACATGCTGTTAGATTGATTACCATAATCCCGATTAACACTATCATTATTATTCTTGTAGATTTATTCACTCTAAACACCCCCTATTTTTTAAGTTCTTCAATTATTATAACATATCTTTAAAACTAAAAGTTCTTTAATACAATTTCAATCCCAGCGCTTGTCCCTATATCCTCATATAAAATATCTCCCTTTTCATTCATGAGCTTAATTTTCACTCTGCCTGTTAAACCTTCTTTGATAGTATGGGTCATTTGTCCATTTTTAGGAGCAATTAGAACCCCATGATCCATGATCTCGGCTTCAATTTGTAGCATAAACTGTTTTCTTTTTATCAGATAGAAAAGTTTATTTTCATCTACTACTTCCTTGATGATTTTTGAACCATTGTACGTCGCCCATCTATATTCTTTTTCTTGTATTTTTAAATTACAAAGGAATCCCTTAAATGCAGTTCCTAAAAAAGGAATATGGGCTACACTAAACATGATTGCCGTTTTTTGCTTTGTAAAATGATTGCATTGAATCCACATATATTCCTTTGGAAAAGAGTGCCCCCAATCCTTCTCAATATAACCTCGTCCGCCTAAATAAACAATTTCTTTTCCATTAATGTGTATTTGTCCCGAGCACGCATGCTGCATGCTAATAATCCCATGATAGCATTCCATAAAAGAAAGGTACCCAAAAAAACCCATAATATTAGGATATAATAGGCTTTTTCGAATGGGTTTCAATCCACTTAAACAAAGATTTCCTTCAATTTTCAAGTGATCATGGTGTAAGTTTAAAATAATATGCCTTTTCGAAAAAATATTCTTTCCAATCTGAATGCTAAATGGTTTATCGCGAAAACTAAAATCAGAAAGTGGAAAGCGGTAGTAGTCTGTCACTAAAGTTGATTTCTGATCTATAAAATTAGTACTATCTTGAGGATTATTGTGAGAGATAATGACCTGTACAAAAGCGTGGGGATCCTTATGATTTAGGCTCACTCCTGGAATAAGTGCTATTGAGTGCTTTTGATCTGCACTCACTTGCTTAAAATACCACCCTTCAAAGTAATCTTTCTTTTTACGCCTTCCTTGATATATCTCTGGACAAAATATCTTTTGTATACTCAGCATTTGTTTTCCTTTCAAAAGGAGAATTCTATAGTCTTAATTCAATTATATAGTATTCTCATCTTTTAATTAAGTATTCAGCTACTATCTTTTGAATAAGGAAAGTAAAAACTACCTAGTAATTCTGATGAAGTAATAAGAGTAGAGGTTGTCATACATTCATCTTTTGGAGGCATACCAAAGGAAAGATGATTAAAATTTCTAAGCTCATCTATTAGTTTTGGAAAAATAGAGTCACAATCTTCCCAAGTTGTAATAAAAGGATCTTCACTATTAATAGTCGTGTCTTTTGCAAGCCCTGAAAAGGTAAAGGCCGCACGTATACTGGTTGCCGCACAGTCTGAAAGAAAATACGCTCCAAAATAGAATAAAGGACCACCAGCAGCCTTGTTTAACCGTGAAATAAGCTCATCAATCTTTACTAAAAGATCTGTAACACGTTTATTTTGATTAATATACCCCACTGAATCGGTGTTTGTAATCGTGTTAGAATCAATATGAAGATTTGTTTTGGTAGTAGCACACCCCTTAGTTTCTCCTTTTTCTCTCGCTTGGCTATAGGTATCTACGATACCAGACGTCTGATAAAAGCTAATACTTGTGCTTAATATCCGTGAATTTTGAAGTGGTATAGTGATTGCAGGGGTAATAAGTGTATATTGTGCAGTATTAAGGGAATGAAGGTTACCACTAGTCCCTACACAAGTACTGCTATCACTTTCAGTAATACTTTTAGATACATGCGCAGCGGTATTTTTAGCTAAACTATGTGAAAAGTTATAATTAGTCTCAGAAAACGAAGATAAATAAGTATATAGGTCTTTCAATTCATCGATAAGACACTTTATTTCACACCGTGTAATAGCAGAAGCTAAAAACAGAGCTACAAAATCTTCATTATTCATTAGGTCCACTAACTTCTCATTAATAGGTGAATTGCTTAGAGCTGTATTATTTGGAATCACTACAGCCGAAGAAAGTGTATGATAATAGCTAGGATTAAATAACTCCATCAGTATTAAAGAACTCTCCTTGGGGGACAGTTCTCCAAACTTGCTGTTTGGATAAGAACTTTTTAAACCATTTTTAAGAAGCTCTATTGCTGTGCACTTATTTCCAGTAGTTTTCAGTCCTACATATAAAGTAAGTGTACGCTGAGAAGACTTAAGAATATAACCAAATACTTCCTTGAGGCTGCCTAATGCATTAAGTACAAAAACAAAAAATTCTGGAGATATAGGGCTTGTAAGCGTTTCGATTTCAAGAAGGCTAATACAGTCTTCTTGATGATGCGATGGACAAAAAGTAAATTTATGAAGATTGTTGAAATTATTTTTATCAATTAAAATTTCACACTTACTAAGCATTTCATTTAATAAGCTATCATTTCTTGGACTATGCATAATTAAGAGACTCCTTTATGATAAATGTCTAAAGACTTTTCTTCTTAATTTATACATATGTATTTCGCTTATTATTTATCAGTATATGTTATTACTTTAGTTGGTGTAATATACTAATGATGCAGTACATATGTTTCCGTTCTAGGATAAACAATACCGTTCTCTTTCTCTTTAGGATTTCGATCTATTTTTCATTGTCTTTATCCTCATTTTTAATATAAAAAACACAATACTGCACAACTTCTATGACTATTTGCCTCTATTTCATAATAAAATCAGTCATTTTCGTTTCTTCCCATTCGATTCCTTTAGGAGCAATATTAAAATAGAGAGTTATTTCATTATTTTCATCCATAATAGTTTTTAGGTGAAAATTCATTTCAGTTGGTTGTAAATATTCATCATACATTTGTTGATAGTTTTCATTCCCACGTTCCTTTGCCTCTTTAATATACACCACTGTACCTGGATCTTTATCATAATTTTTCTTGATCATCTTATATGAAAAAATAGCTTCAACATTTCCATCCACAACTTCTTCTTGATAATCTGATATTTGGAAATCTAGCAACTCGTAGTATGGCGAAAAAGCTTTTCTACATTCTTCTTCCATATATGCACTTACTTTATCATAGTTTGTCTCATCAGATGCTTCTTCCACATCATCTGAAGTCTCATTATCATTTATTGTACTATCCATTTCTTTTTGTGGTATTGTTTCTTCGAGATCAACGATAGTCTCATTGCCATTTGTTATACTACCCATTTCTTTTTGTGGTGCTGCATTATTACATGCAGAAACTGCAAATGCTACAAATATTACTAATACACTCATTATAATTTTTTTCATCTTATCTTTTTCCCCCTAACATACATCAATCCCTGATTTTCTTATACAAACTATCTTCATTTTGAGAAATTGACCAAACACGCCGTCATCTGCTTTTTGTCCTATTCCTAGCGAATGTCAATCTTTTGTTATATCATGTTATGCACGTAAATAATGCATTATACTTTTATTAATGCTAACAATATAAGCCTAATCCAAGCCATATACAGCTAAAACTTATTATTTTTTGTATGTAATAGTTGTAAATTTGCTAGCTAACTTCCCCATATAATAAAACACTTCTCCAAACACCTTTTTATAAAATGGAACGTTTATCAACGGATCATAAGTGCTTTTACTTCTTAAGGGATTACTCCAGTATACACCATCTTGGGTTTCGTATTCTGTTCCCTTCACATAGCCAATACTCATTCCTCTAAATAGGTTATAGGGTATTAAAACAGCAAAGGTGGGGGTATGCATCTTTTTAGCTGAAACATCGTTATGGAAGCGTTCTGCTAGTTTCTTGCACTTTATTTTTGTTTTCTTATTTACTTTATAATCATTCCAACTGTATGACGCTATAGCAAACTTATAACAATAGTTAAATCCAATTCCTTTTAACCACCCTGCAACGTAGTTTACTGCACTCTTAGCACCTACTCCGCCTGTTGTTGTGACAACAATTGCTTTATTTTTGAAAAAGTGAGGTCTGTGAAGCATATAGCATAGATGATCAATCAAATTTTTAGTTAAGGCGTTAGGCTGCATAT
The DNA here is from genome assembly GCA_937921505.1 of uncultured Clostridia bacterium. GTDB lineage: Bacteria > Bacillota > Clostridia > Lachnospirales > Cellulosilyticaceae > FMMP01. The sequence continues at coordinate 16,095 of CAKZUB010000084.1, forward strand.
TAAAGGTTGTCATTGCAAAAATCATGCCGTCAATTTCGTCAATTTTATCAATTATTCTCTGCATAGTTTTATAATGTGGACAGTATTTATGGCCTTTTCTAAAACAGAGACTACATCCAGTACAAAAGGGTAGTTTTAAGTCTGACAACTGGATTTCCTCAAATGTTGACTCATGTGAAATTTCCTGTAGTTCTTTCTGAATGAGTTTAACTATCTGCCATGTATTCCCTTTATGAGGGCTTCCATTAAAAACTAAATATTTCATAATAACTTATTTCCCTTCTCTATTCATTTGGAAGTCGTGTTATATAGATTGAGTAATACCCTCCACATTTTCGTTAATAACCTCATCACTGGGATATATTATATGATGCTATTTCTCCTTGAATTTCCCCAAATAGTTGTTACTTTGAAAACAACATATCCTAATGTGAATCCTAATGAATTCAAAATAAAATCGTCCACATCAAAACTTCCACGTCTCGTGATTAACTGCGTTACTTCTAAAAATGTTAGACCTATGAAAAAGAAACCCAGTGATTTAAGATAAGGTACTTTCAATGTCAATGGAATCAAAAGCCCAAATGGTATAAAAACACCAATATTACCTATCAGATTAATCACCGAGATATCTTTGTTTAATTTGCTAAAGTCAAGAAAATGTTTGATCGTTGAAAATGGCTCTAGATTATACATATACATTGAACCAACACTTCTCCCAAAGCCAAACAACATCCAATAACTCAGCAACATAAAATATCCAATCAAAATTAAGCAAAAAACTTTACGTGTCACCTTCTCATTCACCTCATCATTTATATCCTAACTCACAATTTATATCATAACCTCTTCGCTTACTATTTTTCTTTAAGTTTATTTTTTATTTTAATACGATTTATTAGAGTTATTATTATCGAAAAAATAATGGTGATGATCGTAAAATTCAAAAAAATATCTCTGTAAGCATTTGGATGTAATTCTTCAAAGAAACCCCTTATCCATACATACACAAAGACTGTTGACATAGAAAGAATATACGCTACGACATGAGATAAAACTGTACTTTTAAACCTTAGTTTATCAAACAAAGTAATTGTTATAACAGCAATTAAAATAACAGCTGCTCTATCAATAATATGTGTGTTTGTGTCTGTCATTTGTCCTCTAAGTAATTGTAATGTACTACTAACCAATGTTGTTACTGAAAAAAGCACACAAAATAAGGTAGTAGAATTCTTAATAGTATTCCAGTAGTTTAATTTCATTTTCATACTGGATTCCTCATTTCCACCAACTGACTAAATCTTACTTGTGTTGGAAGGTCACTAAGCAACTCTTTAGGTGAAAATCCTTTATCAAATTCTTTAGCTGCCATTTCGTCTATTTCATAGATTTCATCTTCTAAGAAACGACCACTTATGTTAGACAAAGCTTCAGGACATAATTCAAGTGCCTGCAGTGGCACTGCATACATATTGTCAGCTGTCCTAATTTTATAGTTTTCTGCAGCAGTAAATCCAAATCTACTGTAATAGTCTGGATCCCCGTAAATAAGCACCGCTGTGTGACCAAGCTCTTTTGCCAATATCGTAGTATGTTCTACTAAAATCCTACCAATTCCTTTTCCCTGAAAAGCAGGCAATACAGAAATTGGCCCAAAAGAAATCACATTATGATAATTCCCGTTATCATCAACAATTTTTGCTTTGGTATAAACTATATTACCAACGATTTTCCCATTCACTTGCGCAATTATATCCAATTCGGGGATAAATGCATCACTCTTTCTCATGATGTGTAATAAATAATGCTCATCACACCCAGGCACATGGTGATTCCAAAATGCTTCTCTTGTCAATTCTTCAACCGTCCTATAATCTGATACAGTTTCGTTTCGTAACACGACATCTTTTCTATCCATTATATATCAACTCCTCTATAAATTTTTGTAACATTAAACACGTTATGATATGCTTTTTGTCATTTACGAATCAATTTTATTCCTAAAATAAAAGTCATTAATGCTAACAATATAATCCTAATCCAAGCCATATACAGCCAAAATTCACTTCCATATACCCTGCTTGGGGAAGAGTTATATTCATCCACATATATTCCCATATTCCAAAATAACTTTAATGAAATCAACAATGTTACACAACTTAATATGAAAACAATTAGAATCCAAATTTTTCCTTTCATAATTACCTCCCAATAAAATTGATATCCACCAACACTATCCCTTAACATTTCACGTTTTCAAGCCTTACGATTATCTTAGTTCTTTAATCTACTCTTTTTCTAATCTAGTTGTCGCAACTATAGTATTGCTTCTCTATACCATACTATCTTGTGTACTTATGTACAATCGCATCTCTCATAATCTTTATTGCTCCATCATCATATGGCTTTACAGTTCCAGGTTTATTAATAAAATCTCCATTTTTTGTTTCTAAAAATTGACTTACGCCCTTTGGGTTCAACCAATAGTAGATTCCCCAATCTTCAAAGCACCATTCCTGCTCAAATCTATTAATCTCATAATCTACATAACACATTTTTTCCCCCTCAACAATAAAATTAGCGGGAAAATAATCAATATTATAGCCTGCTGATGAAACACAGTCTGATATGTTAAAAATAAGATCAAATATAGCTGGCGTTACCTTATTCTCAGCAATCACATCAATAATATTGTCTCCCTTAATAAAGGCCTTTACTAATATTTGCTTTGAAGCATCAAAACCTATAAGAGGGGCAACAGGGATTCCTAATGTGTTAAGTATTTTATAAGACCTAAGTTCGAATTCTAATACATCTTCTAAAGGAATAGAGACTATCATAGGATCAAGCGTCTCATACGCGTAATGCTTTACGGCATAGGATAGTCCTTCTCCTTCATAAAGATAAACTTTTCCTGATTTACCCTGACCGATTTGCCTGATTCTCTTAAGTTTATTTCCACCAATATGCATAGTGTCACTATTGTAAATTTCAATTTCTTCGATAAAATGAAATATTGCAAATAACCTATGTTAAAAGTATATCAATAATTGTCGACTTTGCATTATAAACATAATTAGAAGTTATATGTGCTTCTCCACTTAATCTCACAGATCAATTGTAATTTGATGGGCTTCGCATTATAATCATTATAATCAATTTAACCTGCTCGTAAAATTAGAATATGCAACTATTCTTAATCTTTTTTTATATGCTTCATACAGATAAAAATTGCTATCGCTGTAGCAATTAAAAATTCCGCAAAGATAACAGATGGATTCCATATCTTAAGATAGAAACGCCCAATAAAAAATACAGCACAGAATAAGAGATAAACTCCAACACAATAAATAATGCAATGTTTAATAATGCTTACCTTTAATTTAATGTTTTCTGTTGCACTAGAACACCACTTTTTGCTTTTTTCCTTTTGACTAATGTGACTATAAAAATAGCAATCGAAATACCAAAACTTACAAAAAGTGTACCTATACTTAATATAATGGTACGTGCTAACTCTATACCAAATCCTTTCCCGATTGCCAGCACAGCCTCTTCGCCTTCCCCTGTTTTATACCAAGCTTTCAACTCATATTTTCCTGTTTCATTAATAGCAAATTCAAATATACTTTTACCTTCACGGGCAGAAAATGAATAGTTAGAATCTAATGAAGGATTGTCAAGCTTTATAAATCCACCTGTTTCAGTATTCCTTAAAGAACACATCAAGCCACTTATGTTATTTGTCTCGAATACTTTTCCATCAATAACACTTCTATACTCAAAATATATAATGTACTTACCAGTTTCTTTTAATTCAACCATCTTCGTTCCTGGTACAATAACCCGATTGTTTATTTTATCTACACTTGAAAAAATACCTGATATCAAGATAATCACAAACAAAATGATTCCGATAACTAAAATCACTCCTGACACAACATAAAATATTTTGCTTGGTTTAATAACTTCTGTTTCCACACTGAATCCTCCATTTTTAATTGCCCCTTTGTTGGGAAAGGGATACTATGTTCACTTTTACATCTTTCTATTATTTTACCCTATAAGTTCATAATATCTAGAAGTGTTTGAGGTGTTTGAGGTGTTTGAGGTGTTTGCAACTGGTTTGCTAACATACTTTTCCCTGCTCTGACAAATCCCTTAATAAACTTCTTTAACTTGTCCACCTGATCCACCACCTGATAAAATCAAACGCATATTCATCCCCCCCTAATCCAGAGCCACTTGTGATTATCTTACCGCTACCTTGTTTTCTAAAGTATTATATGTACAAAACTCCCTATGATTTATATATTTTTTTATTTGTTCGCTCAATACGAGAAGCGATAATAACTCCAACTACTTTTCCACTCAACTCTAAATCCATCTTAAGCAACACCTCATCCATATTACAGTTTTGGTAAAGTTTTTATAACTTGCGAATTGGGGACCATAAGGCAATTAAAACCTCAACTCCCTTGGAAACAGCGGCAATCGCGAATACTGCAACTGGACTGATTGAATTCGAAACTAAACTACCTACCATCATGCCAAGTGGCATAGCTAGGCGTGTAAACACACGAGAGAAACTAAGCACTCTTCCTAACATATTCGAAGGGACAGTTTCCTGCCGTATCGATATCGCAAGCGTGTTCCACGCCACATTGCAGATTGTAACGATACCAAAGGCGATTCCTGGACCTAGCCAAAACCGAGTAACTAATGCATACAAAAAACCACATGTCCCCACAATTAAGAGTATAGGTATAATTACTCCCCGTCGAAAATAGCGTTCCAAAGGAACTATAATAATACTTCCCACTAAACCACCAAGTCCAAGAAACGCGTAGTTGTAACTAATTTGGGCCGCATTTAGATGGAGTATGGAGAGAAGATAGAACATCAAAACGCCATAGGCTGCACTGTACCCAAAGTTGCCAATCATAGCCTGTAGTGAGAGACTAAAATTCAACTTGTCATGAATTAAAAAATGCAGTCCCTCCCCCATTCCATGAAAAATCTCGCTTAATCGCGTTTTTGCAACCGGCTTTACCAATGTCTTTATTCTCCATATAGCCCAAAATGTCGCTACAAAAGATACGGCATCAAACCATAAGGTGCGGTAGCCTCCAACAGTGGTTATCATAATACCGGCAAGAATAGGACCAATTAAATCACCGGCTTGATTGACTAATTGATATGATGCATTTGCCTTAGTAAGGTTTTTATTGCCTATTATATTGGGGATAACAGCTACAACCGATACGTCAAAAAGTAATGACAACCCTGCCAAAAGAAATGATACAACATAGAGTTGCCAAAGCTGTAAAATGCCCAGCATTTGCATGACTGGAACGAAAGCGACTAGAATCACTCGTGTTACATCAGCGAACATCATCAGTCGCCGACGATCCCAGTGATCAACAAACATGCCAATTATTGGACCAAATAACACAATGGGCAATACACTGACTGCATACATTGACCCCATAACAATAACTGAATGCGTTAGTTCATACGAGATCCATGGTATAGCAAAGGTGTAAAGTGCGTCACCTAGTCTCGAAACTAGCTGTGCAATTAGGAAAACAAGAAATTCAGTGGGCAACTGTTTCGAGTCAGATTTGCCCAATCGTTGTGGAAGCAGTCTTAGAACTGAACTATGCTCATTCTTCGATTCTTCAAAATTTTTTTTATACAATTAATCACCTCTTATTAATTATTATACGCTCTCGAAAACTCTGAAGCCGTTGATATTTTTAAACTTATTTTTGTATAAAAATCAACTTCACCTCTGAATTACTTCAAGCATTATCAATTTCCAAATATCTTCAATATTTCTTTAGTCATACCACCTAAAAGAGCATTCATAGCCTGAACACCATTACTTGTCCAAATTGGTGACATCAAATATACAATTACCGTTGAAATCATAGATTGTCCTTCCTTTCGCTACTCTTTAGCTCCTTCTATCATATATGCGGTAATTCACGGAACTAACCAATTATAATTATTTGTTCAATTGTATTTCTCGATTAGCAATACAACTTGTCTCTAAATATTATGGGGATTATAGCCTTTTTAACTATTTTATTATAGGCGGCACATATATATTTAAAAATACCCAAGTAGATAGATTTAATATATCAACAAAAAAGTGTGCTATTACACACCATTTCAAACTTTTAGTTCTTTGATAAACATATCCCCACGTTAATCCCATGACTAGTAGCGGAAGAATCATTATGTAGCTTCTAATAGTTATTGAAAATACTCCCCACATTAGAGGATGGCTCAAATAAAACAAAATAGTAGTGTATATAACATTAGTAATTGGGCTCCAACCTAGGTTATCAAGTAGATATCCTCTCCAAAAAAGCTCTTCAGTAAAAGAATTTATAATAGCAAATATAATCCACAAAGTAATTAATATTGGACTATGGATATATTGAATTCCCCAAACAAATGAAACAATACAAAATAATACAGGGATAAAAGCTAAAATATTACTTTTCGAATTACCAGTAGTTTTATTAAAATATGCCTTCAGTTTTTCTCTTGTTGGCTTTACAACTAATAGCATTACTCCCCAGTAAACAATAGATAATGGAATAAATGCCCATTCATTTATATACCTATAAGCAATACTAGCAGTTAAAAACCCTACTAAAATAACTATCATAGGGATTATTGCTATTTTAAAATCACGCCTTCTCATTAATCCTCCTCCAATCAAGACAATAGTACTTTTCTATAAACAATATAGTTAGAAAAGTCTAAGTAGTAAGTTCACTAAACTTCAACTCTAAAAATCCCATTTTATAACGGTCTCACGTTTGTTCCAATCACCAAACCATTTTACTATCTGCTCTATTCCTCTATACTCAGGGCCATAGCACTCACTATATATAATATTTTTATCAAATATCTCACTGAGACTTGAACCCTCTTTACTGAGCCTTACATTAAAGTATCAACTATTTCACACCCCATTCAAATTTATACTTTCCAGTTGCATTCTTTCCAATTACTCTTAACTTAATGTTTTTTGCATCTTTTAGTACTATCTCACCACTATCTTTACTTTGTCCACCAAGTTCACCACTTGACCAAATTTTCTTATTACCAGAAACTAAAGTTAATATAATTTCACCACTTTCTAGTTCTGAACTATATTTATAATTTATCACTTCCAAATTTTCTAAGTTAATAGTATTATAATCATTCCCTCTAAATTGGTCAAACTGAGCTTCTTTAAAACCTCCATCTCCAGTAAAATCAGAGTTTGATGAAAGCATAGCTGCACTTTGATGATAATTAATTGTTATATAACTTACTCCAACTGATATTTCGCATGTATAAATTACCATTATTTTAATTATGTAAACTCATTTTTATCATGAATAAATTGTGCTACTATAAGGTAAAATATCCTGTTGGAGGAGACCTTATGGACATTCAAACTGATAAAATAACCCCTGT
>CAKZUB010000085.1 GCA_937921505.1 uncultured Clostridia bacterium
GATAATGAGTGTGGTTGAAACGTGTAAACGAAAAAACATGGATATATTCCAAAATATTACCAAAATATTCGAAGGCACACCGGCTGTATTTTAGCCGGTGTATCAGTCGTTAATTTTTTGAGGGCTGAATAGTAACAAAAATAGTAAAAATATAAAAAAAAACCTTGTCAACATGTAGGTTTTAGTGTATACTCAATTTGTTGTGACATTGAGAACGATGATCTAGAAGGTTACCACCTAGTAGAGGTGAATTTCTAGGGAGCGAATGTCCGGTTCAAGAAACCAGGCGGCAGGTCACTGTACTATATAAACTGATGTCAAGCGCTTTTGTATTAATACAAAGCTTAAGGTAAGTTTGCGCTTATGACACACTAGGTTGAGTGTACAGTCACCACTAGTCGTACTGCTTTCAATAAAAGTACGAAAAGGAGGGGACTTTTTTTATGGCAAGTCAAAAAATCCGTATTACTTTAAAGGCTTATGATCATAAGTTAATTGATCAAACAGCAGCTGAAATAGTTGCTATTGCTAAAAAAACAGGTGCACAAGTTAGTGGACCAATACCACTACCAACTAAAAAAGAAGTGGTTACAATTTTACGTGCTGTTCACAAGTACAAAGATTCTCGTGAACAATTCGAAATGAGAACTCATAAAAGATTAATCGATGTAGAAGCTACGCCAAAAACTGGAGATGCGTTAATGCGTATTGATTTACCAGCAGGTGTAGATATCAAAGTAGATGCAAAATAGTCTGAGAGATCTCTAGATTGGGCGATATTAACAATCGTCTAGAATGATTGCCAAAGTGCAATCCGCTGTAGATATTAGGAGGTGTAAAGGAAATGAAAAAAGCAATCATAGCTAAAAAAATAGGTATGACACAAATTTTTGATGAAAACGCAAACTTAATTCCTGTTACTGTATTAGAGGCAGGTCCATGTGTTGTTGTTCAAAAGAAAACAAAAGATAATGACGGATATGAAGCTATTCAAGTTGGTTTTGGATATGTTAAAGAAAAACGCGTCATCAAACCAGCAGCTGGTCATTTTAAAAAAGCAGGAGTTGCTCTTAAAAAACACTTAAAAGAATTCCGTTTGGAAGATATAAGTGCCTATGAAGTAGGTGCAGAAATTAAGGCAGATGTTTTTGCTGCTGGAGAAAGAGTAGATGTTACTGGGACTTCAAAAGGTAAAGGATATCAAGGAGCAATCAAAAAATATGGACAAAGCCGTGGACCAATGGCTCATGGATCTAAGTCACATAGAGTAGCAGGTTCTATGGGTGCTGCAACAAGTCCAGGACGTGTTATGAAAGGTAAAGGCCTTCCATCACATATGGGATGTATTCAAATTACAGTACAAAATCTTGAAGTTGCTAGAGTAGATTCAGATAAAAACTTAATTTTACTTAAAGGTGCAGTACCAGGACCTAAAGGTACAATTATTGCTATAAAAGATAGTGTTAAAGCTTAAGACAGGTCAGAAAGGAGGAAACAATGATGGCAAAAGTAGCTGTTTATAATATAGACGGACAACAAGTAGGTGAAGTTGAATTAAATGATTCAATTTTTGCTGTAGATGTAAAAGAACACTTAGTGCATGCAACAGTTGTTGCACACCTTGCAAATAAACGTCAAGGAACACAAAGCGCTAAAACTCGTGCAGAAGTACGTGGTGGTGGTAGAAAACCATGGAAACAAAAAGGAACAGGTAGAGCAAGACAAGGCTCAATTCGTTCAGTACAATGGACAGGTGGTGGGGTTGCATTCGCACCAAAACCTCGTGACTATTCTATTAAACTTAATAAAAAAGAGAAAAGATTTGCACTAAAATCAGCTTTAACAAGCAGAGTAAATGAAAGCAAATTTATTGTATTAGATACATTAGAACTTGCACAGATCAAAACTCAAGCAATGAAGACTGTATTAGATGCACTTAAATTAAAAAAAGCACTTATCGTTACAGATGGAGATGCAAGTAAAAATGTAATGTTATCAGCGCGTAATATACAATCTATTAAAACATCCGCAGTTAACAACATTAACGTGTATGACATCCTAAAATACGATACATTCGTAGTAACAAAAGAAGCTCTTAACAAAATTGAGGAGGTGTACGTATAATGGCAGATTTAAAATTTTATGACGTCATTTTAAAGCCAATAGTTACTGAAAAAAGTATGAATTCTATGGCAGAAAAAAAATACACATTCCAAGTACAAAAGACTGCAACTAAAGGTCAAATTAAAGATGCAGTAGAAAAAATGTTCGAAGGAACAAAAGTAGAAAAAGTTAATACAGCTAATTACGACGGTAAAACAAAACGCCGTGGTAAGTCAGTTGGTAAAACAAGTGATTACAAAAAAGCAATTGTTAAACTTAAACAAGACAGTAAAGACATTGACTTTTTCCAAGGAATGTAGTTTAATAGAAAAAGATGAAACACACGGCTAAGTGTAGATGCATTGATTGAAAGGAGTGAAAGTACGATGGGTATCAAAAAATATAGACCATATACCCCTTCAAGAAGACATATGACTTCTTCATCATTTGAAGAAATCACAAAAACAACTCCTGAAAAATCTTTAATAGTTACTTTAAAGAAACACTCAGGAAGAAACAACCAAGGGAAAATTACAGTTCGTCACCGTGGTGGTGGATATAAAGTTAAATATAGAATCATCGACTTCAAACGTAATAAAGATGGGGTGCCAGCAACTGTTGCAGCGATTGAATATGATCCAAACAGAACAGCAAATATTGCATTACTTTCTTACGCAGATGGTGAAAAAACCTATATTTTAGCGCCAGTTGGACTTAAAGTAGGCGACAAATTAATGAGTGGTGAAACAGCAGAGGTCCGTATTGGTAATGCACTTAGAATGAAGGATATGCCAATAGGTGCTACTATTCACAACCTTGAAATGAAACCAGGCAAAGGTGGACAGCTTGTTCGTGCAGCAGGTATGTCAGCACAGCTTATGGCTAAAGAAGGTAAATATGCTACTGTTAAATTGCCATCAGGTGAAATGAGACTTTTACCAGTAGAATGTAGAGCGACAATAGGTCAAGTTGGTAATATCGATCACGAGCTTATCAACATTGGTAAAGCAGGTCGTAAACGTCACATGGGGATTCGTCCTACAGTACGTGGATCTGTTATGAACCCTAACGATCACCCTCACGGTGGTGGAGAAGGTAGATCACCAATCGGACGTCCAAATCCATGTACTCCTTGGGGTAAACCAGCTCTTGGATACAAAACAAGAAAGAAAAACAAGCAATCTAATAAATATATTGTACGTGCTCGTAACAAAAAATAAAGTAAAGTAGTGAAGGGAGGCATCATTAATGGCTCGTTCCATCAAAAAAGGACCATTTGCGGATAAGCATTTATTAAAGAAAATAGATGCAATGAATGCAGTAGATGAGAAAAAAGTAATTAAATCATGGTCTCGTCGTTCAACAATATTCCCTACTATGGTAGGACACACAATCGCTGTACATGACGGAAGAAAACATGTTCCAGTTTATGTAACAGAAGATATGGTAGGACATAAATTAGGTGAATTTGCATTAACAAGAACTTACCGCGGTCATGGTAAAGATGCAGAAAAGAAATCAAGAGTTCGTTAATTAATTATTTACGGAAGGAGGTCTTTCAAAATGGCAAAAGGACATAGAAGCCAGATCAAAAAAGAGAGAAATGCTCAAAAAGACTCAAGACCAAAAGCAAAAGTGACATTTGTACGTTTATCTAGTACTAAGGCAAATATCGTGCTTGATCAAATCAAAGGGAAAGATGTTAATACTGCAATGGCAATTTTAACATACACCCCAAGATACGGTGCACGTATTATAGAAAAACTATTAAAATCAGCTGTAGCAAATGCTGAGCACAATAATAGTATGGACACAGCAAACTTGTTTGTTGAAGAAGCTTTTTCAACAAAAGGGCCAACGCTTAAAAGAATTCGTCCACGTGCTCAAGGTCGTGCATATAAAATTGAGAAACAAACAAGCCACATTACAGTGGTACTAAATGAAAGATAAGGAGGTTAGGTATGGGCCAGAAAGTCAATCCTCATGGATTAAGAGTAGGTGTTATTAAAGGCTGGGATTCCAGATGGTATGCAGATAAAAAAGACTTTGCTAATAACCTAATAGAAGATGATAAAATCAGAAAATTTATTAAGAAAAAATTATATTCAGCTGGCATAGACAAGATTGAAATTGAAAGAATGTCTAAACGTGTTAGAATTCACGTTCATACATCTAAACCAGGGATTGTAATTGGTAAAGGTGGAGCATCTATTGATGCACTTCGTAAAGAAGTAGAAAAACTTACAGCAAATAGAGTTGCAATCAATATTATGGAAATTAAACGTCCAGAAGCATGCTCACAACTCGTTGCAGAAAATATTGCACTTCAACTTGAAAACCGAGTTTCTTTCCGTCGTGCAATGAAACAAGCTATGGGTAAATCATTCAAAGCTGGTGGAAAAGGTATTAAAGTTCAATGCTCAGGTCGTCTAGGCGGAGCAGAGATGGCACGTGTAGAACACTATTCAGAAGGCACTATTCCACTCCAAACATTAAGAGCGGATATAGAATATGGATTTGCAGAAGCCGATACAACTTATGGTAAGATTGGTGTCAAAGTGTGGATATACAAAGGAGAGGTACTTCCACAAAAAGTTAAAAAGGAAGGGAGCGCTAACTAATGTTAATGCCTAAAAGAGTAAAACGTCGCAAACAGTTCCGTGGACGTATGACAGGTAAAGCTACCCGTGGAAACAAAATTACTTATGGTGATTTTGGTATAGTGGCAATGGAACCAGGTTGGGTAAAATCAAACCAAATAGAAGCAGCACGTATTGCGATGACTCGTTATATTAAACGTGGTGGTAAAGTATGGATTAAAATATTCCCAGATAAACCTGTAACAACTAAACCAGCTGAGACTCGTATGGGTTCTGGTAAAGGTTCGCCAGAATATTGGGTAGCAGTAGTTAAACCAGGTAGAGTAATGTTTGAATTATCAGGTGTAGCAGAAGAAACGGCTAGAGAAGCTTTAAGACTTGCAGTTCACAAATTACCTATGAAATGCAAGATAGTATCTCGCGTGGAACAAGAAATGGCAGGTGATGGTAGTGAAGAGTAGAGCATTCTTAGAAGAAATATTAACAAAAACATCTGAAGAACTAAACGTTGAGTTGGTGAATGCGAAGAAAGAACTTTTTAACTTAAGATTCCAAAATGCTACCAATCAACTCGATAATACAGCAAGAATTAAAGAAGTAAGAAAGAATATCGCACGTATTCAAACTATTATTACACAAAAAGCAACTGTGTAATAGAGAGGAGGTCAAGTCGTGTCAGAAAGAAATATGCGTAAAGTACTAGTAGGTAATGTAGTAAGTAACAAAATGGATAAAACAGTTACTGTTGCAGTAGTAAACAGTGTAAAGCATCCTCTTTACGGTAAAATCGTAAAAAGAACTTATAAATTACACGCTCATGATGAAAAGAATGAGTGTCAGATCGGTGATAAAGTAAAAGTAATGGAAACAAGACCACTATCTAAATCAAAACGTTTTAGACTTCTAGAAGTTGTAGAAAAAGCAAAATAGTATTAGTAATCTTGAAAGGAGGTCACTTCTCATGATCCAACAAGAAAGTAGATTAAGAGTAGCTGATAATACAGGAGCAAAAGAATTACTTTGTATCCGTGTATTAGGTGGTTCTACAAGAAGATATGGGAGCATTGGTGATGTAATTGTTGCTGCGGTTAAAGATGCAACACCAGGCGGCGTTGTTAAAAAAGGCGATGTTGTTAAAGCTGTCATTGTTCGTACTAAAAAAGGTGTAAGAAGAAATGATGGTTCATACATCAAATTTGATGAAAATGCAGCCGTTATCATAAAAGAAGATAAAAACCCAAGAGGGACACGTATTTTTGGACCAGTAGCAAGAGAGTTAAGAGAAAAGAAATATACAAAAATCTTATCACTTGCTCCAGAAGTTTTATAAGGAGGTGTGAATGGTGAAAACTAAACTTAAAAAAGGTGATAGAGTTGTTCTAATCGCTGGAAAAGACAAAGGTAAAGAAGGCAACGTTAATTTTATTGACCGTAAATCAGGCCGCGTGGTTGTGGATGGGTGCAACATGATTACTAAGCACCAAAAACCAAACGCAGCTGGTCAAGGCGGATTAATTCAAAGAGAAGCCCCTGTTCACATTTCGAATGTTATGTATGTGCACAATGGAAAACCAGCCCGTTTAGGCGTACAAATAAACGATGGTAAAAAAGTTCGCGTAGCCATAGTAAACAAAGAACGTTTTGTAATTGACTAACAAGCGAAAGGAGGTAAAATAGGCTATGATTAGATTAAAAGAGATATATAATAACGAAGTCATGACTGCCATGACTCAAAAGTTTAATTATAAAAATCAATTAGAAGTACCAAAAATCGAAAAAATAGTAATTAACATGGGTGTTGGTGAAGCAAAAGATAATGCAAAAGTATTAGAAAGTGCTGTAAGCGACATGCAAATTATATCAGGTCAAAAACCAGTTATTACTAAAGCTAAAAAATCTGTAGCGGCATTTAAACTTCGTGAAGGGATGCCAATCGGATGTAAAGTAACACTTCGTGGTAAAAAAATGTATGAATTTCTTGATCGTTTAGTGAACATAGCACTTCCACGAGTAAGAGACTTTCGTGGGGTTAGCGCTACTGCATTTGATGGTCGCGGCAACTATGCATTAGGCATTAAAGAACAACTTATTTTTCCAGAAATTGAGTACGATAAAATCGATAAAATTCGTGGTATGGATGTCATTATTGTAACAACAGCTCAGACTGATGAGGAAGCACATGAGCTCTTGACACAATTTGGGATGCCATTTCAAAAATAAGGAGGGTAAGCAAAGTGGCAAAAACATCAATGAAAGTTAAGCAACAAAAAACCGCTAAATTTTCAACTCAAGAATATACAAGATGTCGTATTTGTGGACGTCCGCATGCATATATAAGAAAATTTGGTATATGCCGTATTTGTTTTAGAGAATTAGCATATAAAGGACAAATTCCAGGCGTTAGAAAAGCAAGCTGGTAATAATGGAAAGGAGGCAAATAAAATGACAATGAGCGATCCTATTGCAGATATGCTTACGAGAATCAGAAATGCAAATGTTGCTAAGCATGATATCGTTGAGGTTCCTGCATCAAAAATGAAAAAGGCAATTTCTGAAATTCTTCTTAATGAGGGATATATAAAAGGTTACCAAATCATCGCAAATGAAGATGGTATCAAGTCAAACATTCGTGTAACTTTAAAATACGGAAAAGATAAAAATGAAAAAGTTATTTCAGGATTAAAGAAAATTTCTAAACCAGGTCTTCGTGTCTATGCAGACATTGAAAACTTACCAAGAGTACTTGGTGGACTTGGAACAGCAATTATTTCTACAAGTAAAGGTGTAATTACTGACAAAGAGGCTAGAAAACTCGGTGTAGGTGGAGAAGTTATCGCATTTATTTGGTAATATAGACAAAAAGTTTAAGGAGGTGCGACCATGTCACGTATTGGTAAATTACCAATAGAAGTTCCAGCAGGCGTTACTGTTACCATTGCAGAAGGCAATGTAATGACAGTTCAAGGACCAAAAGGAACACTTGCAAGAACATTCGACAGTGCAATGAATATTGTACAAGAAGGCAATCAGGTTTTAGTTACAAGACCAAATGATTTAAAAAGAAATAGATCACTTCATGGATTAACAAGAACACTTATTTCAAACATGGTTGAAGGTGTAACAACTGGCTTCAACAAAGTGTTAGAAATCAATGGTGTTGGATATAGAGCACAAAAACAAGGAAAAAAATTAGTTCTTTCATTAGGATACTCTCACCCAGTTGAAATGGAAGATCCAGAAGGAATCTCATCAGTAGTTGAAGGAAATAAAATTACTATTTCTGGTATTAGTAAAGAACATGTAGGACAGTTTGCGGCTGAAATCAGATTTAAACGTCCACCAGAGCCATACAAAGGCAAAGGGATTAAGTACATTGATGAAGTTATCAGACGTAAAGAAGGTAAAACAGGTAAAAAATAAGAGTAAAGGGGTGAACTAAGAATGATAAATAAAGCGTCACGTAGTAAAACACGTGTTAAGAAGCACATGAAAATGCGTAATAAACTTCAAGGAACTACTTTAAGACCAAGACTTTCAGTATTCCGTAGTGAAAAGCACATTTATGCTCAAATTATAGATGATACAAAAGGTAACACATTAGTGGCAGCTTCTACTGCTGAAAAAGCACTTGTTGCAGAGCTTTCAGCTACATCAAATGTTGAAGCAGCAAAAGTTGTTGGTGAAGCAGTGGCAAAAAAAGCCCTAGCTAAAGGTATTAATGAAGTTGTATTTGATCGTGGTGGATTTTTATACCATGGTAGAGTAAAAGCAGTAGCAGATGCAGCCCGCGAGGCTGGATTACAATTCTAGTAAAGGAGGGACATACGGTGGCTAAAAAGCTAAATATTGATCCTAATACGTTAGATCTACAAGAAAAAGTTGTTACTATTAAACGTGTAACAAAGGTTGTTAAAGGTGGTCGTACTTTCCGTTTCTCTGCTTTAGTAGTAGTTGGAGATGGAAATGGTCACGTTGGCGTTGGACTTGGTAAAGCAACGGAAATTCCAAACGCTATTACAAAAGCAATTCAAGATGCTAAAAAGAATCTTATTTTTATTGAAAGAAATGACGCAGACAGCGTTTATCATGAATTTGTTGGTGAGTTTGGAAGTGCAAGAGTACTTCTTAAACCAGCTAAAGAAGGTACAGGAGTTATTGCAGGAGGTCCAGCACGTGCTGTACTTGAACTTGCAGGAGTTCGTAATATCAGAACAAAATCTTTAGGCTCTAACAACAAGAAAAATGTAGTACATGCGACAATTGAAGCGCTTGCTTCATTAAAAACACCAGCAGAAGTTGCAAAACTTCGTGGGAAAACAGTACAAGAGCTTCTAGGATAAGGAGGAATGTTCAAGTGGCTAAGATCAAAGTAGTATTAGTAAGATCCACAATCGGAGCAATTCCAAAACATAAAAAAACTGTAGAGGCGCTCGGATTAAGAAAAATTAATAGTTCAAATATACATGAAGACAATGTTGCTATTCGTGGAATGGTAGACAAAGTTAGGCATTTAGTTAAAGTAGAAGAAATCAACGAGTAATAGAGAGACTTAAGCAAAAGGAGGTGCCAAAAGCATGAATTTAAATGAATTAAAACCATTAGAAGGTTCAAAAAAAGAATCTTTCCGTGTAGGTAGAGGACATGGTTCTGGAAACGGAAAAACAGCGGGAAGAGGACATAAAGGACAAAATTCTAGATCAGGTGGTGGAGTAAGACCAGGTTTTGAAGGGGGGCAAATGCCTTTATACAGAAGACTTCCTAAACGTGGATTTACAAACCGTAATAGTTTAGAAATAGTAGGGATTAATGTAGATTTATTAAATCGCTTTGAAGATGGCGCTGTGGTAACAGTTGAAGCTATGATAACAGCCGGAATCATTAAAAATCCAAGAGATGGTGTTAAAATTCTTGGGAAAGGTGATTTAACAAAGAAATTAACTGTTAAAGCAAATGCATTCAGTGCAGGAGCTAAAGAAAAAATTGAAGCTGTGGGTGGAAAAACAGAAGAGGTGATGTAGGTGGATTTATTCAAAACTCTTAAAAATGCATGGAGAGTGCCAGAACTACGCAAAAAACTAATTTTTACACTTTGGATGTTTCTTATCATAAGAATAGGTGC
This sequence comes from uncultured Clostridia bacterium, assembly GCA_937921505.1. GTDB lineage: Bacteria > Bacillota > Clostridia > Lachnospirales > Cellulosilyticaceae > FMMP01. The sequence goes on from CAKZUB010000085.1 coordinate 9,823, forward strand.
ACATATAACGGTACCAGGTATTAATACTGAAGCTGTTCTAGATATGATGAATCAAAATGCAGGAAATGTTTTAAATTTAATGGATGTTATAACAGGTGGAGCCTTCAAGACAATGGCGCTTTTCGCCTTTGGAGTAGGGCCTTATATTACAGCAAGTATTATTATGCAGCTTTTACAAATTGCTATAACTAAACTTGAGGATTTGGCTAAAGAAGGCGAACAAGGAAGAAAGAAAATTAATAAGTATACACGCTATGTAACATTAGGACTTGCCATCATCCAATCATCAGCTACAACTCTTACGCTTAGCAGGCAACAACCTAGCATCTTAGTAAATAATAACATATGGACATTTTTAGTAGTTGTTATTTCATTCGTAGCAGGTTCGATGCTCGTAATGTGGATTGGTGAACAGATTACACAAAAAGGTATAGGAAATGGTATATCACTTATTATCTTTATTAATATTATTTCAAGACTTCCACAAAACTTCATCGTGTTATTCCAAACACATGGCTATTTAATACCAACTATTATTGTATTGTTATTCGTATTAGTAATAGGATTTGTTGTACTAATGGCTCAAGGAGAAAGAAGAATTGCAGTACAGTATGCAAAGCGTACAGCAGGACGTAAAGTCTATGGAGGACAATCACAACATATTCCTATTAAAGTTAATTTAGCGGGAGTATTACCGATTATCTTTGCAATGTCTATTATGAATTTCCCCGAAGTTGTTACCAACTTATTTGGAGGAACAACAAATGAAATATGGGATACAGTGCTTAGATTTTTAAGATGGACTCATCCTGTAGGAACAGTAATCTATGTAGTACTCATATTTGCATTTTCATTTTTTTACTCTACTATTGCATTTAACCCAATGGAAGTTGCATCTAACATGAAAAAAGGTGGCGGATTTATACCAGGTATAAGACCTGGCAAGCCAACATCAGATTACTTAAGTGATGTTGCAACACGCATTACTTTGCTTGGAGCTATCTTTTTAGCGATACTTGCAGTCACTCCACTCTTATTTGAATATACATTAAACGTGCAAGTAGCATTTTCAGGAACATCACTTTTAATTATTGTTGGTGTAGCACTTGAAACACTTAAACAAATTGAATCACAGATGCTAATGAGACACTATAAAGGATTTTTGTAGAAAGATAGGAGGCTGTCGCTATGAGATTAATATTACTCGGAGCCCCAGGGGCTGGTAAAGGGACACAAGCAGAAATGCTTATACAATTATATGATATCCCAGGTATATCTACAGGAAATATTTTTAGAGAACATATTTCTAATAATACACCCTTAGGTAAGCAAGCAAAAGCTTATATGGATCAAGGTCAGCTCGTACCTGATTCTCTTGTTATAGAACTTGTAAAAAGCAGAATTACACAAGATGACTGTAAAAATGGGATGATCTTTGATGGATTTCCAAGAACCATTCCACAAGCACAGGCACTAGATGTGATGTTATCAGAATTAAATATACCAATTGATTATGTTGTTAATGTAGAAGTACCAGATGAAATGATTGTTGAGCGTATGGCAGGCAGAACTGTTTGTCCAAGCTGCGGAGCTTCTTATCATAAGGTAAGTAAAAAAGAGAACGTATCAGGTATATGTAACGCGTGCAGTACAAATCTAGTCCAAAGAGAAGATGATAAAGAAGAAACAGTGAAAACGAGACTAGAAATCTATCATGCACAAACTGAACCACTTATTGCATACTACAAAGCTCAAGGAAAAGTACTTGATATTAAAGGAGTAGGCACTGTGGAAGAAGTACGTGCAGCAGTAAAAAAAGCATTAGGAGTGAACTAGGATGCCAATCCCCATTAAATCTGATATTGAAATAAATTTAATGAAAGAGGCAGCAAACATATTAATAGAGGCTCACGAGATAGTAGCTAGATCAGTACAAGAAGGTATTACAACTAAAGAATTAGATGCTATTGCAGAAAAGTTTATAAAAAGTAAGCATGCATTTCCATCTTTTAAAGGGTATTGTGGATACCCAGCATCAGCTTGTATTTCTATTAATGAGGAAGTTGTACATGGCATTCCAGGTAAACGTAAGTTAAGGCAAGGCGATTTAGTAAGTGTAGACCTTGGGGTATACTACAAAGGATATCACTCGGATGCTGCAAGGTCCTATACTGTTGGAGATGTATCACCTGAGGTATTGAAACTGATAGAAGTTACCAAACAGAGTTTTTTTGAAGGTTTAAAATATGCAAAACCAGGCAATCATCTAGGACAGATATCTCTTGCAATACAAAGTTATGTTGAGAAACATGGTTTTTCAGTAGTAAGAGATTTAGTAGGACATGGAATAGGAAAAGAATTGCACGAAGAACCACAAGTTCCAAACTACAAGACACCTGGAAGAGGACCAAAACTTCAAAAAGGTATGGTGCTCGCTATAGAACCTATGGTTAACATGGGCACTTGGCAAGTAAGAGCACTAGAAGATGATTGGACGTTCGTAACAAGAGATGGCATGCCATCTGCACATTATGAAAATACTGTGGTTATTACCAATGATATTCCAGAAATACTTACATTACAAAGCAGTAAGTAATGAGGTGATTAAATGAATAGCGAGTATGAGGTAGGGCAGGTTGTTTTCTCAAAATGCGGACGTGATCAAGGGAAACCATTCATAGTTGTAAGCGTAGAAGAAGAATATGTTTATTTGAGTGATGGAAAGTTACGAAAAATTGATAGTCCTAAGCTAAAAAAGAAGAAGCATGTTCAAAAGACTAATACAATTAGTGAATGGATAAAACAAAAAATAATAGAAGAAAATAACCTAACAAACAATGATGTTAGGAAAGCTCTAAAAGAGTATGTAGGGCAATCTTCTGTGTAATGAGGAGGTTTGTAACTTGGCTAAAGGTGATGTTATAGAAGTAGAAGGAACGGTGATAGAAAAGTTACCAAATGCAATGTTTAAGGTTGAGATTGAGGGAGGGCATGTTGTCCTTGGTCATATCTCAGGAAAACTACGTATGAATTTCATCCGGGTACTTCCGGGTGATAAAGTAACTATTGAACTTTCTCCGTATGATTTAACCAAAGGACGAATTATATGGCGTTCTAAATAAATGGTATAATAGAAAGGAGAACAGAAAATGAAAGTACGCCCATCTGTAAAAAAGATATGCGAAAAGTGTAAAATAATCAAAAGAAAAGGTCGTGTTTGCGTTATCTGTGAGAATCCAAAGCACAAACAAAAACAAGGCTAATACGTTTTAATATCCAATATATGGTTTATTATAAATCTTGATTTACAGGTAAATATAAGATATAATAATGTTTTGTGTAGTTGTGACTTAAAGCGGCTGCGGCATAGTTAGCTATGCTGTGTGAATAGATATTTAATCTTTAGGAGGTGCAAAGAAGAATGGCACGTATTGCAGGTGTAGATTTACCAAAAAACAAACGTGTAGAAATCGGACTTACTTATGTTTATGGTATTGGACGTCCAAGTTCTCGCGAGATTTTAGAACAAGCTGGAATAAATTTTGATACACGTGTTAAAGACTTGACAGATGAACAAGTAGCTAAAATTCGTGAACTTATCGACAAGAGTAAAATTGTTGAGGGTGATCTTCGTCGTGAAATCGCCTTAAATATTAAGAGGTTAATGGAAATTGGATGCTATAGAGGTATTCGTCATAGACGTGGACTTCCAGTAAGAGGACAAAAAACAAAAACAAATGCGCGTACGCGTAAAGGTCCTAAGAAAACAGTTGCAAATAAAAAGAAATAGTAAATAAAGGAGGTTAAGATCTCATGGCAGTAGCAAAAAAAGCGGCAAAAAAGGGTGCAACTCGTAGACGTCGCGACAGAAAACATGTAGAACGAGGAGTAGCGCATATTCAGTCTACTTTTAATAATACAATGGTTACGTTAACTGATACAAATGGCAATGCTCTTTCATGGGCTAGCGCAGGGGGACTTGGTTTTAGAGGATCAAGAAAATCCACACCTTATGCAGCACAAATGGCAGCAGAGACAGCAGCAAAAGCAGCAATGGAACATGGTTTGAAATCAGTAGAAGTTATGGTTAAAGGACCAGGATCTGGTAGAGAAGCAGCTATAAGAGCACTTCAAGCAGCAGGTCTCGAGGTAACATTAATTAAAGATGTAAGCCCTGTGCCACATAACGGATGCCGACCACCAAAACGTAGAAGAGTGTAATAGGAGGTGTAGATAAAAAATGGCTAGATATATTGGTTCGAAATGTAAACAATGCCGTCGTGAAGGAAAAAAATTGTTCCTAAAAGGCGAAAGATGTTTTTCAGCAGCGTGTTCAGTAGAAAAAAGACCTTATGCTCCAGGTCAACACGGTCAAGCTAAAAAGAAATTATCTGAATATGGTTTGCAATTACGTGAAAAACAAAAAGCAAAAAGAATATATGGTGTTCTTGAAGGTAAGTTTAGAGCTTATTTTGAAGAAGCAGATAATAAAAAAGGTATTACAGGTGAAAACTTACTTCGTTTTCTAGAACTTCGCTTAGATAATGTTGTGTATCGTTTGGGTCTTGGACGTTCACGTACAGAGGCTAGACAAGTTGTAAGACATAACTTAATCGTAGTTAATGGTAAGAGAGTTAATATTCCATCTTACCAAGTACGTCTTGGTGATGTTATTGAAATTAAAGATGATGCAAAAAGTTTTGAGCGTTTTAAACTAATAAGTGAAGTAACAGCTTCTCGTATTGTACCAGAATGGTTAGAAGGCGACATTGAAAACCTTAGAGGAACAGTAAAAGCGATACCAGCTAGAGAACAGATTGATACAGAAGTAGAAGAAACACTTATCGTTGAGCTTTACTCTAAGTAATAGTTCGTCACCCTCAATATTTTATTTAAAAACCAAAGGAGGGTTTATCCGGTGTTGGAATTTGAAAAACCACAAATAGAGATTAAAGAATTATCTGCTGATGGTAAATATGGGTGCTTTATAGTTGAGCCACTCGAGAGAGGATATGGTATTACGCTTGGCAATAGTCTGCGTAGAATCTTATCTTCATCACTTCCAGGCTCTGCTATAAGTAGTATTAAGGTAGATGGGGTTCTTCATGAATTTAGCACAATTCCTCAAGTAAAAGAGGATGTTATAGAAATTATGCTAAACCTTAAAGGACTTGCAATCCGTGATACAAGTATAAGTGGTGAACCTAAAATAGTCTATATTGAAGCAACTGGTGAAGGTGCTATAACAGGAGCAGATATCAAATGTGGTCCTGAAATAGAAATTCTTAATCCAGAGCTTCATATTGCAACTTTAAATGGTGGGGCTAACTCAAATCTATGTATTGAAATGACTATTACAAAAGGTCGTGGATATGAAGGTGTTGATAAGCTTAAGAAAACTGAGCTTCCAATAGGAGTTATCCCAGTTGATGCAAACTACACCCCAGTAGAACGTGTAAACTTTACAGTTGAAGATACCCGTGTCGGTCAACAAACAGATTATGATAAGTTAACTTTAGAAGTTTGGACTAATGGTACTTTAAAACCAGATGAGGCAGTAAGTCTTGCAGCAAAAGTTTTAAGTGAACATTTAAATCTATTTATCGACTTATCAGAAAACGCTCGTACAACAGAAATAATGATAACAAAAGAAGATGATTCTAAAGAAAAAACTTTAGAAATGACTATAGAAGAACTAGATCTTTCTGTAAGATCATTCAACTGTCTAAAACGTGCGGGCATTAATACAGTTGAAGATTTAACGAATAAAACCGAAGAAGAAATGATGAAAGTTCGTAACTTAGGACGTAAATCATTAGAAGAGGTATTTCAGAAACTGGAAGAGCTTGGTTTTTCATTAAGACCAAGTGAAGACTGATGGCAAACAAAAGGAGGTTAGATCATGGCTAGACAAAGAAAGCTTGGACGTGATGCTGCAGGACGTATGGCACTACTTCGTAACCAAGTTACAAATCTCTTATACCATGGGAAAATTAGAACAACAGTATCTAAAGCAAAAGAAATCCGCAAGATTGCAGAAGGCTTAATTGCAATGGCTGTTCGTGAAAAAGATAATTATGAAGAAGTTACTATTACAGCTAAACAACCTAAAAAAGACGTGAATGGTAAACGTATTAAAGAAGTTGTAGAGGGTAAAAAAGTAACAGTATTCGAAGAAATTGAAAAAACAATTAAAAAAGATAGTGCTTCTCGCTTACATGCAAGAAGACAGATGTTAAAGGTATTATATCCTGTAACAGAAGTTGATACTGCTAGAAGAAAACAAGCTAAAAAAGTTGATTTACCAGACCAACTATTTAGTGAAATCGCACCAAAATACGCAGATCGTAATGGTGGTTACACAAGAATCATCAAAATAGGCCCTCGTAAAGGTGACGCTGCAGAAGAAGTAATTATTGAATTAGTATAATACCTAGGGATTAAGAACTGTTCTTAATCCCTTTTCTTCATAAAAATATAGCAAACTCCTTATTAAATAAGGGGTATTTTATATGTAAATATAGATGTTTTAACTTCATTTAATAGAATGTTTATATATACATATAACAAAGGAGTGTCACCTATGGAAAATATTATTAATGCTGACAATATCTCATTTGAGTATTACAATTATGATGAAAATGGAGAAAAAAAAGAAGCTATTACAGCACTTAACCATATAAGCGTTTCCATTAAAAAAGGAGAATTTTTAGTTATCCTAGGTCATAATGGTTCAGGGAAATCTACATTTGCAAAGCATCTTAATGCCATTTTAACTCCAAAAGAAGGGACTTTGTTTATAAATGGAATAGATGCTACTGATTCGAAAAATATTTGGGATATCAGAAAGCAAGTAGGCATGGTGTTTCAAAATCCTGACAATCAAATTGTAGCAACTATTGTCGAGGAGGATGTAGCTTTTGGACCAGAAAATATAGGAATTTCTCCAGAACAAATTAGAAAAAGAGTAGATGACTCTCTATATACTGTAGACATGACTGATTATAAGCGTAGATCTCCCAATCAGCTATCAGGAGGCCAAAAACAGCGTATTGCTATTGCAGGGGTGATCGCAATGCAACCACGATGTATTGTGTTTGATGAATCAACAGCTATGTTAGATCCAATTGGCAGAAAGCAAGTCATGCAGACTATGCATAAACTTAATAAGGAGCATGGTATTACTATCGTTCACATTACGCATTATATGCAAGAAGCAACCCTTGCAGATCGTATTATTGTTATGGAAAAAGGAGAAGTTGTACTGGAAGGTTCTCCAAGAGAAGTGTTTCAAGAAGTAGAAACTCTAAAAAATATTGGACTAGATGTGCCTGATGCAACTTATCTTATTTATTTGCTTAATCAAGAAGGATTTTCCTTCAAATCAGGTTTGTTAACTATTGAAGAGGTGGTGAATGAAATATGGCAATCAAAATAAACCATCTTAGTCATACCTATAATCCCAACACTCCTTTTGAAAAAGTGGCACTTCAGGATATTGATATAGAAATACAAGATGGAGATTTTGTAGGAATTATAGGGCATACTGGATCAGGCAAGAGTACTCTGATTCAAATGTTTAATGGTCTTATAAAGCCAAGCCTGGGACAGGTACTTATAAAGGGGCAAGATATTCATGCAGAAGGGGTAGATAAAAGAAAAATAAGGCAACAGGTAGGCCTTGTCTTTCAATATCCAGAATATCAGCTTTTTGAAATGACAGTATATGATGATGTTGCATTCGGACCTAAGAATTTGGGGTTATCTAAAGAGGAAATAGATGAACGTGTTCGGTATGCATTAAGTGCGGTAGGCCTTGGTGATGAATACTATGAAAAATCGCCTTTTGAGCTTTCAGGTGGACAAAAAAGGAGAGTAGCCATTGCAGGGGTGCTTGCTATGAAGCCAGATATACTTATTCTCGATGAACCAACAGCAGGCCTCGATCCAAAAGGAAGAAATGCATTATTTAATCAGCTTAAAGAGATGCATGAAGAACTTAACTTGACCATTGTACTTATATCACATAGCATGGAGGATATGGCAAAATATGCAAAAAAGCTTATTGTCCTTTATCAAGGGAAAATAGCTTACCAAGGAAATACGAGAGAAATCTTTAGGGAAGGTAAAAAATTAGAACAGATAGGCCTTGCTATGCCACAGATTCGGTATATATTAGAGGAACTTAAAATGAAAGGAATGGCAATTGATACAGATGTTTTAACTGTAGAAGAAGCTGCCGTCATTATTAGAGATTACTTAAGAAAGGGAGGGGGCACACAATGATTCGGGATATAACAATTGGACAGTATTACCCTGTCTCTTCCCCTACCCATAAATTAGATCCAAGAACTAAGATAATTATTACATTTATATATATTATCAGTTTGTTCTTTATTAAGTATTTTATAGGATATGCTTTTATAGCAGGAGCGTTATACCTAGCCATAAAAGTTAGTCATGTTCCTTTAACTTTTATGTTAAAAGGACTAAGGGGAATTGCTTTCATACTTCTATTTACAGTAGTACTTAATATATTCTTCACTCCTGGTGGGAGGGTTCTTGTGAGTTGGCGATTTATATCCATTACAGAACAAGGACTTACAACAGCACTTATGATGGGAACGAGACTCATACTTCTGATAGTAGGTTCATCGCTTCTTACATTAACAACTTCACCTATAGAGCTTACTGATGGTATTGAATATCTGTTAAATCCCTTTAGAAAAATAGGTGTACCAGCTCATGAAATTGCTATGATGATGAGTATTTCACTGAGGTTTATACCTATTTTATTAGAAGAAACAGATAAAATTATGAAAGCACAAATGGCAAGAGGCGCAGATTTTGAAACTGGTAATATCGTTAAGAGGGCTAAAGCCATGATTCCTATTATGGTACCTCTCTTTATATCAGCTTTTAGACGCGCAGAAGAGCTTGCTATGGCGATGGAGGCGAGATGTTACCGGGGAGGCGTAGGACGAACTAGGATGAATAGTTTGCAATATGAGAGAAGAGATGTATATGCTTTTATAATGGGCGGCGTATTTATGATAGGGTGTATCATACTATAATAAACCCCATTATGTAATAAACTATTTAATTATTTTCTAGTAATGAGCAAGTATTTACCAAGGAGGTGAGGCTTGTGCCGAGATTCAAGCTAATAGTAGCGTATGATGGAACAGGCTATCATGGGTTTGCAAGGCAAGACAATGCTCTAACGATACAAGAAGTCTTAGAAAAGACTATAGCGTCTGTCATTGGGCAGGAGGTACGGGTAATAGGAGCGGGCAGGACGGATACCGGAGTCCATGCAAAAGAGCAATGCTGCGTTTTTGATGCTCAGACGGGCATCCCAGTATATAATTTAATCAAAGCTATTAACAGTAAACTACCTAAAGATATTGCGGTGAGAGATATAACTATTGTACCGGATGATTTTCAGCCAAGGTATGCAGCTAAGCACAAAACATACCGTTATCTGATTCTAAATAGTAAAATCCGTGATCCTTTTATCTATAAATATGCTTATTTTTATCCTTATGACTTAGATATAGCTCTTATGCAAGAGGCCGCAGCTTATATCGTAGGAGAGCATGACTTTAGATGTTTTTGTTCAGCAGGCAGTAGTGTTGTATCTACTGTAAGAACGGTATATGAGCTGAAAATTACAAAACAAGGGGAGCTAATAACGATAGATATTTGTGGTAATGGATTTTTATATAATATGGTAAGAATCATAGTAGGAACTTTATTAAAAGTAGGCACCAAGAAATTACCAGTAGAGCAGATGAAAAATATTTTAGTAAGCAAGGACCGTGGGCTTGCAGGACCTACAGCCCCACCACAAGGACTGACAATGTTGAAAATTAACTATCATGAGTGATAAAGTTAAAAAATACACTTTCACACTTTCATTTGTGGCAGTATTCGGGGCAAAGTTTGTAGTATGTGGTAAGAATAATAATGATAAATAGTCACAAAGTGCTTGACAGTTTTTTTACAAAATAATATAATAGAAGTTGTGTTAATAAGCCCACTTATAAAATCCAATAGCCCCGGATTTTATATTAAATAGACGGTTTAAAGAGATACGAGAAAGTACAAGGAGGGAATACAATGAGAACAACATATATGGCAAATGCCGGGAATGTTGAAAGAAAATGGTATATTGTAGATGCTGCAGGTCAAACAGTAGGTAGACTTTCAAGCCAAATAGCATCAGTATTAAGAGGAAAAAATAAACCAACATATACACCTCATGTAGATTGTGGTGACCATGTTATCGTAATTAATGCAGAAAAAGTAGTATTTACAGGTAATAAATTAGATCAAAAATTATACAGAAGACACTCTGGATACGCTGGTGGTTTGAAAGAAACTACAGCACGTAAAATGTTAGATACACATCCTGAAAGAGTAGTAATGCATGCTGTAAAAGGAATGCTTCCAAAGAATAGCTTAGGAAGACAAATGCTTACAAAATTACGTGTTTATGCAGGAACAGAACATAATCATGATGCACAAAAACCAGAAGAATTAAAATTCTAAGTATCTTGAGGAGGAAATATAGATGATAGGAGTTAGATATTACGGAACAGGTAGACGTAAGAGCTCAGTAGCACGTGTTTATCTTGTACCAGGGAACGGTAAAATTACAATTAATAAAAGAGATATTGAAGAATATTTCGGATTAGAAACATTAAAAGTTATTGCGCGTCAACCTTTAGTTCTTACAAGCACACTTAGTAAATTTGATGTACTTGTAAACGTATTTGGTGGAGGAACAACAGGTCAAGCTGGAGCAATTCGTCATGGCATTAGCCGTGCATTACTTCAAGCTGATGCAGATTTCCGTCCAGTTCTTAAAAAACAAGGTTTCTTAACAAGAGATCCTAGAATGAAAGAAAGAAAGAAATACGGTCTTAAAGCAGCTAGACGTGCACCACAATTCTCAAAACGTTAATCAAAAAGCCAATCCTTATGGATTGGCTTTTTCAATAATTAGCAAGATAGATTTTAAACCTATCCTTTTTAATTAAATATTACAAGCAAGTTACAATCATATCATAAAATAATTACAACAATTAAAAGCGACATTTTTTTGAATAGCTATATATTATAATAGAGATTAGTGATAGCTAGTGTAAATACTTAGGGGGATAATAATGAAGAAAATGAATAAGGAGCTTAATATGGTGCAGCAGAAAAAGTTACTTAAAATATTTTTGAAAGCTATTGCTATAACTATGGTGGTATGTACTGCCATTATAGGGATAGGAATAGGAGCCTATTATAGCTTTATTTATGACAATAAAGTTATAGGTTCTGCTGAGCCGTTAACTGCCGAAGAGCAAGCTTTAGAAGATCAAAAGAAGTTAGCATCAGTTATTAATCAAACGATAGCTGTATTTGGAATAGATGAAGATGGAACAAGGACAGATGTTATTTTTGTAGTTAATTTCAATAGTAAAACAAATAAGGTTAAAGTGCTTTCTATTCCTCGTGATACAAAAGTACAGTGGAGTGAGGCGCAGCGAAGTAAACTTAAAGAATATAAAGGAACCAATATCTATACTTCTAAAATCAATGAAATGACAGCTTATGGAGGTATGGAACATATTAGGGATTTTACAATTAATCAGATAGAAAATATGGTTGGTGTAAAGATCGATAATTATATTGTTATTAATTTAGAAGCATTTAGAAAAATAGTAGATACTATAGGTGGGGTTGAAGTGGATGTACCTCGCAGAATGAGATACACAGATAATGCACAAGGCTTATTTATCAATCTTGATGCAGGATTTCAAACACTTGATGGAAAAAAAGCAGAACAGCTCGTAAGATTTAGACAATATCTTAATGGAGATGTAGATCGTATACAAGTTCAGCAACTATTTCTAAAGGCTTTTGCCGAGAAAGTTATGAGTCCTCAAATAATTACTAAAATACCACAGTTTATTCCTATTTTGTTTACTTATATCAAAACAGATATAAGCCTTACACAAATAGCATCCTATTATCCATTTTTACAATCGTTTAATACAAATTATTTAACGTTTAATACTATCCCTGGACAAGGACGTTATGAAGGTGGCATTTCGTATTTCTTCCCTGATTGGAAAGAGATGGATATTCTTATTGAAGAAGTGTTTTTTGATACACAAGCCGCAGACAGTGAAGCGAGTGAAGGCGAAGGAAATACCCCGAGTCAAAATGAACTTGTGCTTGATAAAACAGTTAGTATTGAAGTACTTAATGCGACAGGGGTAACGGGTATAGCTGGAAGAATAAAGGATGCATTAGAAAAACAAGGTTATAAAGTAGGTCGCATAGACAACTATTCTAAAGGTGATTTGCAAAAAACAGTTATCTATGCTAAAGATACTCAAAAAGCAGAGCAGTTTAAAAGTTACTTTAAAAATGCAACAGTGCAGATCGATACTTCAATTGGCTATGATATTCAGATTATAGCAGGTAGGGAATATCTTAATTAAAGAGTACTTTATAGTTGCAAATGTCTTGACTTTGGAAGAGGTAGGACTAGCATAGAGGATATATACTGAGGGTTGAAAGAAAAACACTTTCAACTTTTTATACCCATTGCATATCACAAGCTTTGCTTGTGATATGCAATGGGTATAAAAATGATAAAAACAGGGGGATAAGCTAAGGCTTATCCTCCTGTTTTTAGTGTTTGATTTTTTATCGTAATACCAAAGATCAATGAATGATAACTAGATAGTCAAGGGCATATTTAGGTGGCACTTAGGTTTGAATCATGTATAGGTTTACCCTAAAAGTATTATCATATACTATAAAGAGTTACGCTATAAAGGAGCTTGTTACATGCATATACAAGAGTTACTTGAAAAATTTAATTTGTATGGCCCTATCCTTATATTTTGGTTGTTATATTTAGAGAGCCTCAATTTATCAGGAATTCCAGCAACAGTTGTTATGCCGGCAATTGGCTTTTTTATTGCAGGGAGTGAGTATTCTTTTGGATATATATATTTGATTGCTGTCATTGCGGGTATTATAGGTAATCTAACTTATTACTTCATAGCTCATAAGTTTGGTGCAAGAATATATCATAAGGTTTATAATAAATTTCCTAAAACACAAAAATCCTTAGATAAAGCTACAAGGCTTAGTGAAAAGCATGGCAAGAAAGCATGTCTTATTGGTAGGCTTATTCCAGGAGTCCGAGGTTTTATCACTTTAATTTGGGGGATATTTAGGGTAAACCCTAGAGAATTTGCAGTGTATTCTTTAATAGGCATTATAATATGGGATTTTGTTGCTATATTCTCTGGATACTTTATCGCTGTTTATTTATAAAAAGCCGCCGTCTAGATTAATAACTTGTCCAGTGAGGTAGGAAGACTTATCTGATGCAAGAAAAAGACAAGCATGAGCAACATCAGTCGGTGTACCAGTTCGACAAAGGGGTACATTTTCTATAAAACTATCTTTTTCTTCTTGAGAGAAATGTTTATTCATGTCTGTATCAATCCAACCACAAGATAGAGCGTTGACACGAATATGAGAGGGACCAAGTTCTTTTGCAAGACTTTTAGTAAGACCATTAACAGCGCTCTTACTCGTTGTATAGGCAACTTCACAAGAGGCACCTGATTTTCCCCAAACAGATGATATATTGATAATGATACCAGATTGCTTGCTGATCATATGAGGAACTGCAAGATAAGAACAGTTGTATGCGGAATTCAAATTAGTTGTTATAACTTTGTTCCACACATCAGGAGAAGTATCTGTGAATAAACCCACATAACTTATTCCGGCATTGTTGATAACTATAGAAGGATAATCTCCGAAAGTATTATGAGTATGAGTAAATAATTCTTTTGCACATGAATAAGTAGATATATCTCCAAAATAAAAAGTCGCATAAAGGTTAGCCTTTATAAACTCTTGATAGGTATTATTAAGTTCTTCCTGGTTATTTGCACCATTTAGAACAACATAAGCCCCACATCTTGCAAACTCATACGCAATACTTTTTCCAATACCACGCGACGATCCTGTAACAATAACAATATGCTTTGAAAAATCCAAGTAATTACCCCCTTAAAAATGCAATTTCTTCTTTATAGAGATTAGTTTTAGTATCTAACCAAGGTGTTTCTAAAATAAGCGGTTTATTGTCTGTAATAGGATGGTGAACAATGTTATATAGAGCTTCTGCACCAATAAAGTCTTGGCCACGCGGATTACTTTCATTGGCACCAATATTGGCATGTCTATCTTTTTTTGTACCTATGGCATTTAGAGAACCATTAATGTGAAATACTTTGAGTTTATCTAATCCTATCAGATGATCAAACTCTTCAAGGACGTTATCAAAGTGGTAGATGATATCATAGCCGCTATCATGAGTATGACAAGTATCAAAACAGATCCCTATTTTAGCCTTAAGGTCTACCAGGTCTAAAATATCCTTAAGCTCTTTGAAGCTTCGGCCGATTTCTGAGCCTTTACCGGCCATGGTTTCAAGACAAAGAAGTGGGACGGTAGTCTCACTTAATACCTCATTAAGAGCTGATGCAATGCGTTCTATGCCGTACTTAGAGGTCTTGTCTGTAAAGGACCCTGGGTGAAGAACAAGGTAGTTGGCTCCAAGCAGAGTAGTACGTTCAAGCTCTAGCCTTAAAAAGTCTTTGCCAAGCTGATAAATATCTTCCTTATAGGAGGCTAAATTAATAATATAAGGTGCATGAACAACGATGTCCGAGATGCCATGCGCTTCCATAAAGGTATGACCTTCTTCAATTTTAAGATTTTCAATAGGTGTACGTCTAGTATTTTGAGGCGCACCAGTATAAATCATAAATGTATTTGCAACGTAGGAGTATGCTTCCTTTGCAGCCTCTATAAGGCCTCCTCGAATAGACACATGAGAACCAATTTTAAGCATGATTTATTTTCCTTTCACGATAGATAGAGAATGCTAATTTCATAATAAGTTAGATATTCAACAAATTCAACAAAATTACAATAAATTTACAGTAAAATTACATAATTTATTTTTAAAATAAATTTTATGTATTATAATGGACATTTAGGATATATTTTACTACAATATAAAAGGTATGGTAGGAAAATACAAATGAAAAGTATAGGTTACTCATTGTGACCGAGCATGCAGGAGTGAATGAAGATGAAAGAAAGTAAAGACGCACTTAAAAAGTCTAAGAGGCGTAAAGGTTCTAAAAAGAAAAGGCTTGGCAATCTATTTTTAAAAGTAGCAGCCATTACTTTTGGCGTATGCTTAGTATTATTAGGTATAGCAGCAGCTACATATAAAACTTTTATATATCAAGATGGCGAAAAAGGAGGTACATTGCAATTAAAGGCTAGGCCTAAAGAAAAGGATATTAATGAAACGCTGGCGGTATTTGGAGTAGACGCAGATGGTTATAGAACAGATGTTATATTTGTTGTAAACTACAATAGTCAAACAAATAAAGTAAAAGTTGTATCAGTGCCGAGGGATACTAAGGTGGAATGGACTGATACACAAAAACAAAAATTAAAACAACATAAAGGAAACTCGGTAGCTATTTCAAAGATTAATGAAATGAGTTCCTATGGCGGCATAGAGAATATTAGAGATTTTACTGTTGATGAGATAGAGAATCTATTAGGTATAGAAATTGATAATTATGTTATTGTAACTATCGATGCATTTAGACAAATAGTAGATGCCATAGGTGGGGTGGAAGTGGATGTTCCAGTGCTAAGTGGCAATGGTCTGCATTATGATGACTATGCACAAGGCTTACATATTCATTTGAACCCAGGACTTCAAGTATTAGACGGTGTACAAGCTGAGGGCTTAGTAAGATATCGCAAAGGTTATGCTGAAGGAGATGTTGGGCGTATTAAAACACAGCAGCTTTTTTTAAGCGCTTTTGCTGATAAGCTATTAACACCAAATACCTTAACAAAGCTTCCGCAGATTGTTCCAGTTCTTTTTACTTCTATAAAAACGGATATGCCACTTACAGAAATACCACAGTATTATTCTCATTTAAAGAAATTTGATCTAGAGCACTTATCCTTTAATATTATTCCAGGAGAAGCAAAGTATCAAGGCGGCAAATCATATTTTATTCCGAGTATGAATGAAATGAAGCAATTTGCAGATGAGATATTTTTTGATGAGGTAGTGGCAGGAACAGTATCAGATACTATTATAGAAGATAAAACAGTGACAATAGAGGTTTTAAATGCAACGCTCATACAAGGTGCTGCAGGGAAGATGAAAGATGAACTGGAAAAAAGCGGCTACAAAGTAGCACGTATTGATAATTACGATAGGACTGATAGTCAGACAACTATGATCTATGCAAAAGATGTAACTTTAGCAAAGCAGTTTCAAAGTTATTTTGCAAAGGCTATTATTGAAGAGAATAATAAGATAGACTATGATATTCAAATTATATTAGGTACTGACACACAATAAGGGGGATGACGTAACATGAAATTAAAGAATAAAATAATAATAAGCTTAATGATTATAGCTAGTTTATCTATTAATGTTTATGGAACTGTTCTTCATACAGAAAGAACAGAGCAGACAATAACAAGAGGCGTAACGTTAATTAAGGAACAAATTTTAACCTATGAAGGATGGCAAAATATTAATTTATTAAAGGTAAACCTTCAAGATGAAAATATAAAATTAAAGCCCATTGAATCAGCGACACTCGGTGAAAGAAGAACGGTATTAGATCTGGTTAATGGGGCGGGGGCTATTGCGGGGGTTAACTCAGACTTTTTTGATATGGCAACAAATAATACGCCGAGTTTTGGTCCAGTTATAACAGACGGGCAGTTAAGGCATGCTTATAACAGTCATTATTCCACTGTAGGTGTTGTAAATAATATGGCCACATTTCTAATTGATTCGCATAATAATCCACTGATGGAATATTATGGAACAGCTATTATGCTTTATGCAGAGGGGTTACCGATCGGAGGGATGGCAGCTTATAACAACATGCCAACGACTCTTGGCCGGCCTATTGTTTTAGACTATACTTATGAGCGAAATACAAGCAAGGCGCTTGCAAGATATAAAGGCGCTTATACAGTTGTTATAGAAAATAATAGGGTAACTTACCTTTCAAAACAAGATGAAGTTGTATCTATTCCTAAAAATGGTTATGTGATTCTTATTCATAGTAATGATGCGAATGCTTATTATGGGAAGCTTCCTATTGGGACAGAAGTTGAGATTGCTAATAGCATTTATTTAAATAATGATCTTACCAAACTAGTAGATGATATTAAGCTAGGCGTGGGTGGCAGCGGCATTATTATGAAAAACGGTGAGGAATATACAGGTCCTGCACATAAGGTTGGACCTACAACAAGAGCACCTAGGACAGTTGTGGCAACACTTAAGAATTCTCACGAAGTTCTTTTTATAACAATTGACGGCAGAAATAAAACACTCGGTGCAAATCATGCAGACCTTGTGAACCTTCTAAAAGCATATGGCGTAAAAGATGCAATGTATTTTGATGGAGGAGGGTCAACGACACTCGTCTCAAGAAATGAAGCAGAAAAAGAAGTTAAGCTGCAAAATAACCCCTCAGATGGTTCAGCTAGGAGAGTGGTTAATGGCATAGGTATATTTACGAACTCGCAATCAGAAAGATTAGGTAAGCTTTATCTAGATGCAGCTTATAATAGAACGTTTGTAGGAGAACCCATAACTTTTACAGTAAAAGGTGTAGATAGAAATTATAATCCCATCGATCTTTCGGGTATAAATGTTAAAATGACAGTAAGCGGAGTGGCAGGAACTTTTAAAGGTCTTGCATTTTTTCCAGAAACAGCGGGAAAGGCTTTAGTAATTGTTAGTAGTGACGGGATAGAAACAGCAAAAGAAATTTACATAGCAGATAAGCCAACTGGGATACGCATTGAGCCTTCAAACTTACAAATCGGAGAAAACAGCTCAAAAACAGTACAACTATATGGCATTGATAGAGAAGGATACAAGCTGCCTTTAACAGCAGACAAAGTAACTTGGACAAGTAATGATAATCAAGTGAGCGGTAAAGCAAATCAAATCTCATCTACTCAAAAGACAGTAGCACTACTTACGGCTTCCTATAGAGGTGTAAATGCAAATTTAGGTGTTATTGTAGGAGATACGGCAGTTCCTATTGAATCTTTTGAAAAAAATGGCGCAACATGGGGGGGAGATACTACAACTGTAAAAGGCAAGGTTGAGCCTTCAAAAGAGCTTAAATATCATGGAGACACAGCAATCAAGATGACTTATACCTTTGAAAAAACAGCTAATAAGCAAGTAGCCTATACACTTTTTAAACAGCCAGTAGAAATAGCTAGTGATGCTGCAAGTATTAATATATGGGTGCATGCTAGAAAACAAGGAGATACAGCTAAAATTGAAGTGACAGATGCGAAAGGCCAAAAATTCTATCTTAAACTTGCAGATAGTTTAAATTTTGAGGGGTGGAAATATTTGAGTGTGCCATTACCCCAAAATATGGCGAGTCCAGCAAAGCTTACTAAATTTTATACTTATGCGAGTAGTGTAAGTGAAAAAAGAACAAGTGTTGTTTATATAGATCATATTTCTATTACGAGAGGCATTAGAAACGCAGAAGGCATCAGATTAAGAGATGATTATAGATTTGATCCCTTTTATAAACCGAGTTTACAACCGTCTGTAGGCAATCAATATGCGATTAATATCATGGGACCAACTCAAACAAATAGCATGGTATTAAATAAAGAAACAATAGAAAAAATAGGCAGCAAATTGTCACAAGGAGCAAGCCTGATACTCTTTGCATCAAGGAATAATATTGAACTTCCTATTAGTACCCAGCAATATACTTATTCTAATACTTATGGTACAGTAGACTATAATAATACAAAGATTATTTTTGCTGGAACGGATAAAGGAGGACTTAGGGCAACTGAAGCTATGGCTTGGCTAAATATTAAAAAAGATGTAGAGGAAACACCTGCTAAAAATATTATTCTTGTGATGAGCAAAAACCCCCTTACACAGTTTGATGATATAGAAGAAGGGAAAGCTTTCCATAAATATCTTAAGGCTCAAAGAGAATTAACCGGAAAGAATATCTTCGTAGTCTATGCAGGCGGCCTTGAAAAAGAAGTAGCTATCGAGGATGGTATTCGTTATATAAGGAGTAATGGGTTAGTGGTTGCATCAGACAATATACAAGATAGTCATTATATTCAATTTAAGGTGGCAGGTAATGAGATCTATTACACCTTTCCAGAGTTTAAATAAAATAGGATGTAATATTAAAAACAATGAGGAGGTATACTATGAATATAAAAATAAAAGTCATCCTTGCAATAGGTTTACTAGCAGTTACAACACTTTACGCTTCAGATAATGGACCTGGGACTTCAAATGATCCATTAGTTACAAAAAGCTATGTAGATAAAAAGATAGCGGATATCGGGGGAGGCACAGGCGTATCAAATGATGTTATGCAGCAGCTTGCAGTGCAGCAACAGCTTATTAATGAGCTTTCGAGTCAAGTTAGGTTATTACAACAAGAAAGTAATACATATGAGGTTGTATCTGTTCCACAAGGAAAGGTCCTATTTGGAAAACGAGGTTCAGAAGTTATTATTAGAGCAGGTGAAGCAAAAGTGGTAGGTTCAACAGCCGGAGGGATTCAAGATATGACAGCTGGGGTCGATGTAAATGCAAATAGTATAGCTCCAAGATATCATCTTCTTATTATTCCAAGAGAAGATGGCAGAGGACTTATTGCAACTAAAGACCTTACAGTCATGGTAAGAGGCGGTTATACCATACAGTAGGTATGACTGATACAAACTTATAGACAGGGAGAAAACAATGAAAAAGCAAACAAGAACCATACTAAACATGCTACTTGCTATTTCTGTAATAGCTTGTTTAGTGGTAGGAGTTTTTAGAGTAAAGGTAGAGAGTGGATACAAAAATGTACAAATAGCAATTAGGTATACGGATGTACTTAATATTTCAGAGCAAACGCAAACGAGCATTGAAGATGTTCTGCTAAGCTTTAAAGATGCCGGGGCAACGACCTTATTTGTAAGAGAAAATACAGTCCTTCCAGCAGGAAGAGGAGAACTTTCAAATTATAAAGAACAAGGAGAAGTGACAGTATTTGAAGGGTATTTAGTCAAAGCATTTTATAAGGATATTGTAGATGTTAAGCCACAGCTCAACTACATTGTAACAACGAATGAGAGTATATGGGAAACAATCTATAAAGACTTGTCTTTAAAAAATGTACCTGTTAGACGTTTTATAGCGGAAGAATCATATTTTATAGAAATAGGGGATTTTTCAAATGTGCTAGCTAGTATGGGAGTAGGTTTTAATACTGCGGATTTAAAAATCGCATCGGATCTTGGTTATGCTATTTCTCCACAGATACGAGGATGGAGTGAACCGAGTGAGGAATCTATTGCATACCTTATAGAAATGCTTGAGGGGATTAATGGTTTAGGACCAATTTATTTTTCAGATTCAGAAATACCAGGAGCCAAATCACAGCAATTTATAAAATTTATAAGTGAAAATCAACTAGGTTTTGTAGAATTCTTTTCAAATAAACAAGTAGGATTTGGCGCACTCGCTAAACAATCTAGTAATATGGGACAGGATTTTAGAGTAACAAGGCTTCATACACTTACAGATGATGAGGTGAGACGCTATGGACCACGTGAAGTACTAGATCGCTACGGACTTGCGCTTAGAGAAAGAAATCTTAGAGTTTTCTTATTTAAAATGCCAAATACAATGAACATACAAAAGGATAGCAATGATTTAAAAGTTAATATTAGCAACTTTAAAAGTATGGCAGAAAAAGAAGGCTATAGTGTCACAGAGCAGATGCAAAATTATAACTTAAGATCAGGAAACTACTTATTATCTCTCTTAGCAGGCATTGCAGCGATTGTCGTATTTGTTTTATTACTTGATTTAGTAGGCTTTACAAAGCTTGGTTATTTACTTGGGGTTATAGGATTTATAGGCTATGCTGGACTACTCAAACTATCACCCACACTAGCGCTCAAGATGATGGCATTATTTGGAGCTATCATATTTCCAACCTACGGGGTCAGTGTAGTATTAGACGCTGAACCTAGAGATATGAGACAAACACTTTTGGCCTTTTTACGTGTGTGTGCTATCTCCTTTGGAGGGGCATTAACTATTGTAGGAACTATCTCGAGAACGAGTTTTGGACTAGGTATTGATGTATTTGCTGGTGTGAAACTGGCTCATATTATACCGATTTTACTTATTATAGCAATAAGCTTTTATAAGAAGCATGGGCTAGATATAAAGTATTGCAAAGAGCTCTTAACAAACAAAGTAACTTACTTTGCAGGAGCTATTATCGCAGTAGTAGGTATTGCGCTTCTTATTTATACAACAAGAACAGGCAATAGTGGGAGTGTGTCTCAATTAGAACTTCAGATTAGACAACTTTTAGATCATATCCTTGGTGTTAGACCACGTACTAAAGAATTCTTAATTGGGTATCCGATTTTAGTCATGCTCCTGAGCTTCGGATACAAAGAAAAATATTTACCTTTTTTGATTTTCGCCGCTATAGGACCTATTTCACTGGTTAATACCTATGCGCATGTTCATACTCCAATTATGATTTCCTTAATTAGAAGTGCATATGGTATTGAGATAGGATTTATCATTGGAATGGTTATGACCTTGATTTTAAAACGACTTATTAAGGTGGTAAAGAAATGGGAAGTTCAAATAAAATAGTTATTTCCGGCTATTATGGTTTTGATAATATAGGCGATGAAGCAGTATTACAGGCGATTTTATCTCTATTAAAAGCAGAGCTAAAGGATGTAGAAATTACTGTGCTTTCTAACAATCCAGAAAAAACTAAAGCTATACATCATGTGAAGGCTGTTAATAGATGGCATATCCAAGCAATTATAAAGGCTATAAAGGATAGTGATATGCTTATAAGCGGTGGGGGGAGTTTGCTGCAAGATGTCACAAGTGGTAAAACAATACCTTATTACTTAGGCATTGTAAAGATAGCACAGTGGTATAAGAAGAAGGTGGTTTTTTATTCACAAGGTATAGGTCCAGTCAGCCGCAGTTATAATAAATGGCTTATTAAAAAAGTAGTAAACCGTGTAGAGGGCATATTTGTAAGAGAACATCATTCTAAAAAAGTATTAGAAGACTTGGGTATTAAAAAGCCTATTATAGTGGCAGCGGATCCAGTTTTAGGCATAAAACCTAGTCCACATGTATATAAATATGTAAAGGACTTGTTGGGCGTAGAAAAAAGAGTAGGTATTTATATTAGACCATGGCATAATGAAGAAATGCTGCTAGATTGCTTAGAAAAATCATTGGAACCTATTATTGATGAAGGTTATAAAGTCTATTTGATTCCGATGTATTATACACAAGATAGGGAGATCGCGCATAGGCTTAAAGAAAGATTAAAAGGTCAGGCGTACGTTGTAGATAAAAAGCTTACATTAGATGAAGTTTTAAGTTATACAGCCTCATTTGAATTTATAATAGGTATGAGATTGCACAGCCTAATTATGGCGGCAGCAATGCAAGTGCCTATGATAGGACTTGCATATGATCCAAAAGTAACTGACTTTATGAAAGACATGAAAATTCCCTACTGCATAGACTTAGAGGCTATTCATTCAGACGAACTTATTCACATGATACACTCATTAAGGAACAATCAAGAAAAGCAAAAAGCAAATTTGCAGATGATGTATGATAGACAAATGAAAAAAGTTAACTTGCCAGTCGCATATATTAAAAGACAGTTGGTATAGGAGGATACAATGCAAGATAAAATAAATATATTGGGTGTACCAATTGATAATGTGACAATGGATGAGGCTATTATGCGCATCAGCCAGTTTGTTGCATCTGCGCAGACACATACCGTATTTACTCCAAATCCTGAAATTATTATGTTAGCAAAAGAGAACGAACGATTAATGGGGATTTTAAAAAATGCTAGCTTAGTAGTACCGGATGGAATAGGAGTGGTCATTGCATCAAAAATACAAAAGGGAAGCACCTTAAAAGAAAGAGTAGCAGGTTATGACTTAGTGCAAAATACGATGAAACAAGCAGTAGGAAAAGGCTACAAATACTATTTCCTAGGAAGTAAACCAGAAGTAGCCAAAGAGGCAGCAAAACAAATGACAGCTACTTATCCAGGGCTACAAGTTGTAGGGGTGCGTGATGGCTATTTTAAACCAGAAGAAACTTTAGAGATCATTGAGGAAATTAATAAGTCAAAAGCAAACATTTTGCTAGTAGCCTTAGGCGCACCCAAACAAGAAGTTTGGATTGATGAGCATAAACATCTTTTAAAGCATGTTAAGGTACTAATAGGAGTAGGCGGAAGCTTAGATGTTATGGCCGGCGTAGCTAAGAGAGCACCCCTTATATTCCAAAAAGCAGGGTTAGAATGGTTTTATAGATTGATTATGCAGCCTACTCGTATTACAAGAATGATGGTGCTCCCACGGTTTATGAGACATATCATTTTTTGCAAAAAACAGACATAATGATCAAAAATTAGAAGAAAGTTTATGAATAGTGTACAGGCTTAAACATATTTTAAATTAATAGCTAAAATATAATGCAAATTCAACTGAATTTTAACTGTTAAAATATATTTTTGGAGTTAGTGGACAAGACTTTATAATACGTTAGGACTATTAGCTAAATTGTATTATAGGTTTTTATAAAAATAGTCAATAGCTTAGATATTTTAAATATAGTATAGTTAAATAAGTCCAAGGAGATATTAAATTATCCAAACTAAGGGGGAAAAATCTTATGGCAGGTTTGAAATTAAAAAATATTGAAAAGCGTTATTCCAATGGTTTTGTAGCAGTTAAAGACTTTAACTTAGACATTGCGGATAAAGAATTTATTATATTTGTAGGACCATCAGGATGTGGAAAGTCTACAACATTACGTATGATTGCTGGACTTGAAGAAATTTCAAGTGGGGAATTATGGATAGATGATAAACTTTGTAATGATGTTGCACCAAAAGATCGTGACATTGCAATGGTATTCCAAAACTATGCTTTATATCCACATATGACAGTATATGATAATATGGCGTTTGGATTAAAACTTCGTAAGACTCCAAAAGATGAAATTGATCGTCGCGTACGTGAAGCATCTAAGATTCTTGATATCGATGCATGTCTAGATCGTAAACCAAAAGCTCTTTCAGGTGGACAAAGACAACGTGTTGCTATGGGTCGTGCTATTGTTCGTGAGCCTAAAGTATTCTTAATGGATGAGCCTTTATCAAACCTTGATGCAAAACTTCGTGTACAAATGAGAACAGAAATTTCTAAAATGCATCATAGATTACAAACAACATTTGTATATGTTACACATGATCAAGTAGAAGCGATGACACTTGGTACACGTATTGTTGTATTAAAAGATGGGGTAATCCAACAAGTAGATTCACCTTCTAAATTATATAGCCAACCAAACAACTTATTCGTAGCAGGATTTATGGGTTCACCACAAATGAATATGATTGAAGCGAAAGTAAGTAAACGTGGAGAAGACGCTATCCTTTCATTTGGTAATACTGAAGTAAAATTACCAGCTGAGAAATCAAAAAAAGTGCTTGATGGTGGATATGTAGGTAAACAAGTTATGATGGGAATTCGTCCAGAACATATTAGTGATCCATCAGTACTTGTAGATAATGAGAATAAAAAATATGCAGTTGCAAAAGCTACTGTAGAAGTAGTAGAATTACTTGGTTCTGAAAAGAACTACTATATGATTTGTGAAGGTTATAATATAACAGGTCGTTTTGAAACAGCTTGTAAAGCAGTTGTAGATGATACAATTGAAATTGTATTAGATACTACACAAATACATGTATTTGATTTAGACACACAACTTACAATTACAAACTAATAATTATTATTCATATAAGACAATAAATGAACCTTGTAGTTTTTGCTACAAGGTTTTTTTAAACTTATGCTTTTTTTTTGTTGCTAAATAGGATAAAATAGTATTTAAGAGAATAAAAATACAAATTTTCTAATTTGGGAGTTGATAGAAATGATTTCAAATCAAATTTTACAAAATACAATAGATGGACTTAAAAACATAACACGCAGAGACTTTTGTATCATAGATTCAGAATCTAAAGTAGTAGTAAGTACGGTACAAAGCAGCATAGGAGATTATGTACCACAAGTTGAATCTTTTATTAGTTCACAAGCTGAAAGTCAAGAAATGCAAGGATCACATTATTTTAAAATATATGATGAATATCTTGTTGAATACATTCTTTCAGTAAGTGGTGTAGATGATGAGGCCTATAAGCTTGGAAAGATCGTTGCATTTCAAGTGAAAAGTCTTCTAATAGCCTACAAAGAGAGGTTTGACCGAGATAATTTTATTAAAAACTTATTGTTAGATAATTTATTGCTTGTAGATATTTATACAAGAGCAAAAAAACTTCATATTAAAAATAATGTGAAGCGTATAGTCTATTTAATTGAATGTGATGATAAGAGAGACAGTAGTATATCAGATATATTAAGAAATATTTTTCCAGACAAAACAAGAGATTTTGTTACAGCTGTAGATGAGAAAAATATGATTTTAGTTAAAGAAGTAAACTCAGAAGATGCTGCAGAAATAGAAGGCTATGCTAAGATGCTTTATGATACGATAAGTGCAGAGGCCATGAGTAAAGTTTATGTAGCAGTAGGTGCAGTTGTATCAGATCTAAAGGATGTTTCGAATTCTTATAAAGAAGCTACAATGGCTCTAGAAGTAGGAAAGATATTTAATTGTGAAGGGCATATTTCCCATTACTCAAAGCTTGGGATAGGAAGGATCATTTATCAACTGCCTTTATCTTTATGTAAGCTGTTTATTAAAGAAGTACTAAAGGAAAAACGTGTCGATAGTTTTGATGAAGAAACACTTATGACTGTTAATAAGTTTTTTGAAAACAGTCTTAATGTATCAGAAACTTCAAGACAGCTTTATATCCATAGAAATACCCTAGTGTATAGACTAGATAAGCTCTTAAGAACAACAGGACTTGATCTGCGTCAGTTTGATGATGCGATTGTGTTTAAGATTACGATTATGGTAAGTCAATATATGGAATATATGGAAAGACAAAGTCAAAACAGACTGTAGGAAATTAGTGAGGTAAACAATGATTTACTTACAAAATGTATCAAAAACTTATTCAAATGGAGCACTGGGGCTTACAAATACGAATATAAGTATAGAAAAAGGAGAGTTTGTATTTATAACAGGAAATAGTGGATCAGGTAAATCTACTCTTCTTAGATTACTTCTTAAAGAAATAGAGCCGACTCATGGCAAGATTATTATTAATAATAAAGATGTGACGAAGCTAAAGAGAAAGCAGATTCCTTATCTTAGACGAGATATAGGTATTGTTTTTCAAGATTTTAGATTGTTGCCTAATAAGACAGTCTATGAAAATGTTGCTTTTGCGATGCAGATAGTGGGTGCTTCAGGCAGGGAAATAAGAAAAAATGTACCTATTACACTAGGACTTGTGGGACTTGCTAGGAAGGCTAGGTGTTATCCTCACGAATTATCAGGAGGTGAGCAGCAAAGAACAGCACTTGCGCGTGCGATTGTTAATAATAGCCCTATCCTTATAGCTGATGAGCCAACGGGTAATCTAGATCCATCGACTTCTTGGGAGATTATGAATTGTCTTCAAGACATTAATAAGAGAGGTGTTACCGTAGTTATGGCGACACACGAGCGAGAGATTGTAAATGCACTTAAAAAAAGAGTTATTGAAATAACCAATGGCTCTATTACAAAAGATATGTATGAGGGAGGATATGATGATGAAATGGAATACTCTCAAGTATTTGTTTAAAGAGGGTATTGTAGGTCTTTGGAAAAATAGAGTCATGGCCCTTGCGTCTTCTGGGACTATTATACTTTGTCTTATGATACTGGGCATGTCCTACTCGGTTGTTACCAATATTGATTATATGCTGCAGCAACTTGAGGTCAAATTTGGAATAACAGCATATATCCAAGAAGGTATGAGTGAAAATGAAATTTTAAAGCTGAAGACTCAAATAGAAAATATCCCTAATATCTCTAGTGTGCATTATATTTCAAAGGAAGATGCCTTAAGAGCTTTTAGTAAAGATAGTAAAGACGATACTATCTTTAATGACTTTATAACAGATAATCCTCTTCCGGCATCTTTTGAAATAAATGTTATAAATATTGAATATCAGTCTCAGGTGGCAGAAGAGTTAAATAAACACCAAGAGCTTGAAGTAAGATATCTGCAACAAGAAACAGATATGTTTATGAAAATAAATAGTACAATTAACACTATTTCTCTTATTATTATTGCATGCCTTATTATAGTTGGGTTATTACTCATGACTAATACCATTAAGTTAACTGTTTATATTAGAAGAAAAGAAATTAATATTATGAAGTATATAGGAGCTACTGATTGGTTTATAAGACTGCCCTTTTTAATTGAAGGATTGCTTATAGGTGCTATAGCGGCTCTCTTATCTGTTATTATTATTGTACTAAGCTATGGATGGCTAAGTGAAATGTTAATAACGAATTTAATGGGGATGTTAAATGGTGTTACTTTTAAATCAACCTCAGATATCATGAGAACGTTAATTCCTATTTGTATGATTATAGGGACAAGCATAGGACTCATTGGCAGTGGTATGGCTATGCACAAACATTTAAAGGTATAAAAGGAGAGAGGGTATGACAAAGAAGATAGCAGTATTCTTAACTTTAATGCTTTTATTTACACCTGTTTATGCATCGAGTGTAAACAATAAGAAAAATCAGCTAAATAATACAAAGGAAAATATTGAAAGTACAAAAAAGGAATTAGAAAATACCCTAGCTCAAAAAGAAAGTGTTAGAAAAGATATTCAGCAAGTAGATCATCAAATTATAAACATCGAGGATAGGATATTAAAACTAACTACACAATTAGATGAAAAGCAAATACAACTTGAAAAAAGCGAAAAAGAGTTAGAGGATGCTATAGTTAAAAAGGACCAGCAATATAATGCAACTAAAAAACGTATGGTTCAAATGTATAAGAATAAGGATATTGGCTATATACAAGTAGTTTTTTCCTCTCATAATTTTTGGGAGGCTATAAACAGGCTTGAATATATTAAAAGAATATCTAAACAAGACAATGAACTTATTGAGTCTTATCAAGAACATGTAGAAATCATAGATCATCAAAAAGCAGCTATAGAAGAAGAAAAAGCAGAGTTAAGTCTACTTCATAAAGAGCAGATAACTAAAAAAGGAGAGTTGGCGTCTGCTAGATCTAAAAAAGATAAAGCATTGGTACAGCTTGCAGGGCAAGAGCAGAAGTTACAAGCAGAAATTAAAGAAATGCAAGAAATCTCTAAAAAGCTAGAACAAGAAATTAAAAGACTGACTGAGCAAAGCAAAATTAAGTATGCTGGAGGTGCATTTGCGTGGCCCGTACCTGGTAATTATCTTATCAGTTCAGATTATAATCCAAGAAATAATCCTATATCAGGAAAATATGAATTTCATGCAGGAATAGACATTCCGGCACCCTATGGTACGAAAGTTGTAGCAGCAGCAGATGGTATTGTCATTTCGTCAGGTTGGATCAATGGTTATGGCAATACAGTTATGGTTAATCACGGAAGCGGACTAGTTTCTTTATATGCACATAATTCTTCACTGTCCGTAAGTGTAGGGCAAACAGTGAAAAAAGGACAGACAGTTGCTGGAATTGGCAGTACAGGTTATTCAACAGGAAATCACTGCCATTTTGAGGTGAGGAAAAATGGGGCGCATATTAATCCTTGGAATTACATAAAGAAATAACATATCAAAAAGCGTAACTCATATACTAAATATAAGTGGCGCTTTTATTTTATAAAGAGACTATAGCATAAGGAGAGAAGCAGTTGAAATATAAAAAGCTCTTAAAAATAGTAAGTGGTGGCGTTTTAGGTATAGGACTCATAAGCATGACCATAGGTTGTACAAAAGGTATTACAAATCCTAAATATTCACAACTGAAAATAAATCAAATCAGTAAGTTCTTAAATAAAAGCTTTTTAGGTGAGATTGATAATAAGAAAATTGAAGATAGTATTTATGCAGGGTATGTAAGTGGACTGCAAGATCCTCTAACGCGCTACTTAAATGAAGAAGAGTTTAAGGAGCAGCAAGTATTAGAAGAAGGTAAATATATAGGCACAGGCATCCAATTTGAATGGGGAATAAATGGCAGTCACATCATTGTTACAGATGTAGTACCAAGTTCACCAGCTGCAGTAAAAAAGATTAAACAAGGAGATAAGATTACTGAAATTGATGGAATCAAAGTCATGTTATCTAACGAAGGAGATATCTATAAAAAGCTTAGTTATACAGGTAAAGAAGAAGTGCGCTATACAGTTCAAGACAATGATGGCACTCAGGAAAGAAAAATAAGCTTAGCCGCTGAAGTTATTACTGTTAGAAGTATGGATTACAAACTTATAGAGGGTAACATAGGCTATATCTCTATTTTATCTATTCAAGATAGGACGAGTGAAAAACTTAATCAGATACTAAAAGATTTGAAATTACAAGGAGCTAAGAATTTTATTATTGATACTAGAAATATTTATAGTAACAATATTGAAGAGATTTATAAAATGTGTACACTGTTTATTGACAATCAGTTTGTTTTTAAAATAAAAAACAAACAAGATGAAATAAAAGAATATAAAACAAATGGGGCGCTTTATGATGAACCGTTAACTATACTTATTAATGGAAGAACAAGAGGAGCATTAGAAGCTTTTCCGTCGGCTGTGCAGTATGCCAGTAGAGGCAAAGTAGTAGGTGAAACGACAGCTGGAGCTGGACTTGTAACAGAGATTATTCCTTTAGAAGATAGTACGGGGCTTATCATTTCAACGGGTATTCTTTATACGCCAGATGATCACATACTTAAGGATAGTGGGGTGAAACCAGATATACAAGTTAAAAATAGTCTAGAAAGCATTTTAGAACTTATTACAAAAGGTAAACTTGACCAGAACAATGATTCACAATTAATGGAAGCTATTCGCACATTGCATTAATTGTATAATATAGGTAAATCATTATGAGGATAATAATTTAAAAACAAACGCAAAATACATCTAGACACTTTATGTTAAGGAGGGTAGCATTGATGAAAAAAAATGGACTTTTTCGAGGTGCTGCTATAGGTTTTTTATTATCAACAATAGTATTATTAACCAGTACAGCATTTGTAGATAAATACTATTATGTAGATAAAAAATTATTAGCAATAGAAGCAGTAATTAACAACTATTTTGTAGGGGATATGGATCCTGCAAAAATGCAAGAAGGGATCTATAAAGGATTTGTAGCAGGGGTTGGGGATGTTTATACTAACTATTATACCCCAGAGGAATATCGCAGTTTTAAAGAAAAATCAAGTGGGGTCTATGCGGGTATTGGTGTACAGATGACTATTGATTCAGCAGATAATACGATACTCATCACGGAAGTATTTGAAGGATCACCGGCAGAAAAAGTAGGTATATTACCAAAAGATAAAATTATTAAAGCAGCTGGTAAAACAATTACAGGGGAAGACTTTGAACTTGTTCCTAAACTTGTAAAAGGAGAGCCAAATACTCAAGTTAGTCTTACCATCTATAGACAATCCGAGGATAAAATGTATGAGTTTGAAATTACAAGACAAAATGTAACTTATCCATCGGTATCTTACAAAATGTTAGAAGACGAACTGGCTTACATCAAACTAAGTCAATTTGAAGAAACAAGCTATGATCAGTTTAAAAAAGCACTTACAGAGGTGCAAAGTAAAAAAGCAAAAGGTATTGTGCTTGATTTAAGAAACAACCCGGGAGGATTACTGCATATTACAGAAAAAATAGCTGATGAACTACTTCCACAGGGACTTATTGTTTCAACAAGAGATAAAAATGGTACAGTAGATGAATCATATGCTGATGAGAATTATACAGATATCCCTATTGTGGTACTGGTTAATGGACATAGTGCAAGTGCATCAGAAGTTTTATCAGGGGCCTTAAAAGATCATAATAGAGCTAAACTTGTAGGAGAGACTACATTTGGAAAAGGAGTGGTACAAAGTATTGTACCTCTTAGTGATGGCTCAGCCTTAAAACTTACAACAGCTAAATATTTTACGCCTAGTGGGATATGTATACAAGGTATTGGTATAGAACCTGATTACGAAGTGCTTTTACCACTAGAAAGCATGACAAGAGGAAAATTAGAAGATAAGGAAGATACCCAACTTCAAAAAGCTATCGAAGTGATAAGTCGCGAACTCAAATAGCATAGGGGGGGGTTCTCATTCGCTTTTGTAAGAAACAATTCTTAATAGGAATAGTGTTAGGTTTTGCCTTTAGCTTATTGATTATTAGGTTTGATTTAGCGATACCTTTTACATTTAATATACTCTTTATCATACCAGCAAGTTTTTTGTGTTCACTTATTGATAAAAGATTTACTTGTTTAGCTTATGTTATTCCTATGCTTTATTTGTTAAATAAAGTATTTTTAGGAGTAGGACTAGAGGATAAGTGGTTTATATTACCTTATGCAAACTTCATAGTTTTAGTAGGGGTGCTGCATATGACAGAAGGGATGATGACAGTATTATATCGTCATCAAGATCATGAAATTATTATTGCATACAAAGGAAATAGCTTAGTAGGAGGATACCATACTTATAAAAAATGGTTTATCCCCCTACTTTTATTTTATATTAAAGAAATTTATCTTCCTATAATAATTGTACTGGTATACGCAGAAGATACTTTTATGATGGAGCCTAGCTATAAGACAGGGATTATGGGAAGTGCTATTTTACTTTATGGTATTATAATAAGTCTACTTGGATATCTGAGTATTAAAGGGCATTTTCCAGTCCAACTTGCAATAATTTGTATGCCTATATTGCATGAGATGTTATTTGAAATAAGTCGAAACATGGAGAATCGAAAAAGTGAAATGAAATAGATTAGTGGGAATTCCTAGTTAATTGACTAGTTAAGTCGACTTTGATATACTATAAAAGGAAAAAAGTATGAAGGAGGAAATAATGGAAAAGAAAATAGTAATTATCGGAGCTGGTTATGGCGGTGTTTTAACAGCTAAAAAGTTAGCTAGAAAATTGAAAAAAGACACAGATGTTAGTATTACTATTATTGATAAAAATCCATTTCATACGATGCTTACCGAACTTCATGAAGTAGCAGCAAATCGTGTTGATGAGGAGAGTATAAAAATAAGTTTAGAGAAGATTTTTACAAGAAGAAAAGTTAATGTTAAACTTGATACTGTAGAGTCTATTGATTTTGATAATAAACTAGTTAGTGGAAAAAATGCAAGCTATGCGTATGATTACCTTGTACTTGCAGCCGGATCAAAGCCAACATTTTTTGGGGTAGAAGGTGCAGATGAGTTTGCATTTAAACTTTGGTCCTATGAAGATGCAGTTATTTTAAAAGATCATATCCATCATACATTTAGAAAAGCTGTATGTGAAACAAATCTTGAAGAAAAGAAAAGGTTATTATCGTTTCATGTAGTTGGAGCTGGTTTTACTGGAGTGGAAATGGTAGGAGAACTTGCTGAATATGTACCCATTCTTTGCGAAAAATATGAAATTGATAGAGAACTTGTCTCTATCTTAAATGTAGATATATTAACGCGCACTATTCCGATTTTACCAGAAAAACTATCTGATAAAGTTGAAAAGCGCCTGAAAAAAATGGGTGTTAAGTTAATGCTTAATACGAGTGTTTGTAGTATTGGCAAAGACTTTATTGAAATGAAATCAGGTGATACAGTTACAAGGCAAAGTACAGGAACTGTTATTTGGGCAGCTGGTATTACAAGTTCAGATATTACGTGTGAAGCCGCAAAGACTTTAAGTTCAGCACAAAGAGATCGCATCAAGCTTGATGAATATCTGCGTTCTATGGATAAGAAAGATGTGTATGTTGTTGGTGATAATATGTTCTATATACCACAAGGTCAAGAAGAACCTGTCCCTCAAATGGTTGAAAACTGTGAACATAGTGCGTCTACAGTTGCGAAGAACATTGTTTGTGAATTAACAAGCAAGGGAGAAATGCATGAATATAAGCCTTCTTTCCATGGTGTAATGGTTTGTGTCGGTGGACGTTATGGTGTTGCTAGAGTTGGATTACCAAACTTTATGTTTAATCTTCCGTCATTTCTAGCGATGTTATCAAAACATTTTATTAATATTGTTTATTTTATTCAAGTATTAGGATGGAATAAAGTATTTAGCTATATCAAGCATGAGTTTTTTACCATAAGACATTGCAGAAGCTTTGTAGGTGGGCATTTCTCAAATAGAACGCCTAGCTTTTTATTAGCTCCTCTTAGAATCTGGCTGGGTGCCATATGGCTTTTTGAAGGAGCTAAAAAAGTAAGTGAGGGTTGGCTTGAATCTCCAAAACTCACAGGCTTCTTTGGTGGGGCAAATGCATGGTATAATAGTGTTCTTGGCATAGTAACAGATGGGGTAACGGCAGCAACAGAAGCCACAGATGTAACAACAGCAGCCACAGAAGCTGTAGCAGATGCAGTAGCTGGGACAACTGGAACAGCTATTTTAAATTGGAACTTCTTAGGTTTATTTCAAGCTATCTTTGTAAGTGGAAAAGATTTAGTCCATTCAAGTCTTAATGATTTTGCATTTAAGTTAGATGTACCACTTATGAATTGGTTTGTAGATACGTTTATTCTTCCTTATGACGCTGTGCAGCTTTTTATGCAAATATTCATTGTAGTAGTAGAAATCTTAATTGGGCTTGCATTAATAGGGGGACTATTTACAACACCAGCAGCGGCATTCTCACTGATACTTCAAATTATGTTTGTGTGTACAACAGGTTTGTATCTCGGAACATTTTGGATGGTATTTGCTGGAGTTGCAGTTTTAATAGGTGCTGGAAGAACATTTGGACTTGATTATTATGCTATGCCATTTCTAAAGAAGAAGTGGAAAAAATTATCGTTTGTAAGAAAGTTGTATATTTACAATGATTAATAAAGATTTTATAACGTTTGATGAAGCTACTACACTTGTAAAAAAAGAAATGGATAAAACATTGCTCACAGCACCTTTTATAATTCGTAAATATATGGAGCATTTAAAAGCGTCAAGAGGAAAATATATTCGTGCACTATCTTTACTTGCTTGTGCTGAAAATCAAGAAGGTCTCATTCATCCAAATGCTATAAAATTTGGGGCCGCTATTGAAATATTACATCTTGCAACACTTGTTCATGATGATGTAATAGATAATGCAGACATGAGAAGGGGCGTTGTAACCCTTCAAAAAAAATATGGCAAAAAAACAGCTGTTATTTGTGGTGACTACCTCATGTGTGTTGCGCTTAAGCTTGCTGCATCTATCGAGGGTAAAGAGGACTATTTAGACTTTGAACTGCCGGATTATATGAGTAGAGTGTGTGTAGGTGAACTTAGCCAACATATTCATAATGGCAATTTAGACTTGTCTTTTTATGAGTACCTCAAGATCATATCTGGAAAAACTGCAGCTCTTTTTGAAGCTTCATTTTATGCAGGAGCTATCGTATGTGAAGATGATACACCAGATATAAAAAAATATAAGCGTTTAGGACACTACATCGGTATGATTTTTCAGCTCACTGATGATTGTATAGACTTTGAATCAGATGAACGTAAGGCTAAAAAACCAGTTCAATCTGATTTTGAACAAGGGGTAATAACATTGCCTCTTATTCACACTTTTACACATATGTTAAGTTTTAAAGAAAAAGCTAAAACTGGCCTAATATCTAGAAAGGACATTAATGAAGCTGTTTTAAAGACAGGTGGACTTGCTTTTACTCATAGTGTATCAAGAAAATACTATAGTAAGTCTTTAAATATCATTAACGAACTTCAAATAACAGAAGATAAACGTATTAAGCTGACAGCTATTTTAGACAGAGCTTCCCATGTATTGTAAAGATAAGATAGGGGGATAATGTGATTAAGAGATTTCTAAGCTACGTTGAAATAATGACTAAGATCACAAGTCTATTTGCTTTTTTTATAACTATTGCTTTTCTTTTATATATGAAAGAGCCGATAGATTGGAATAGAACGGGCGTATTTTTCGCAGCTATGTTTTTATTTGATCTAGCAACTACTGCAATTAATAATTATATTGATACAAAAACAAATCATCAGATATTACAGTTTAAAAGAAGTATTGCACTAGTTATCATCATTATACTTCTTGGTATGAGTACTATTTTGGGATTATATTTAGTATATCTTACAGATAGTGTTGTATTTCTTCTAGGGGGACTTTGTTTTTTTTGTGGTATTTTCTACACCTATGGACCTGTGCCTATATCCAGGCAACCACTTGGAGAAGTTTTATCAGGAGTTTTTTATGGTTTATTAATACCTTTTATTCTATTGTATATCAATATGCCAACAGGAACATTTCTTTCATTACGCTTAAGTTTTGAGACGATTGGTTTATCTTTAAATGTCTGGCCTTTAATGCAGGTTATTCTATTTTCAGTTATTCCAGTTTGTGTGACAGCCAATATTATGTTGGCGAATAATATCTGTGATTTAGAAAAAGACATTCTAGTTAAAAGACATACACTGCCCTATTATTTAGGAAGTAAAGCTCTTTACTTGTTTGCGGGACTTTATTATTTAACCTATATTGCATTATTAGCTATGGTACTGTTAAAGATATTGTCTCCCATCTGTTTAATAGCATTACTCACGCTATTTATTGTACAAAAAAATATACGAGAATTCTTTAAAAAGCAAGATAAGGATACGACGTTTGTTTTAGCTATTAAAAATTATATCATTATTATGGGAACAAATACTTTATTAATTTTCATAAGTGGATTGTTCTCTTAGCAAGTGAGGTTGCAATGAAGTTTTTTAAAAAATCAGATATATGGGTTATTTTGATGATTATAGTTCTAAGCGGTATAGGTTGGGGTATCTATGAGTTTACTTTCTCAAAACAGCCCGCTAAAGCTGAAATTTACTATTATTCAGAACTTGTTGAAACAATTGATTTAGATAGTGGCGTAGAAAAGACTTTTTCAATTTCACAGAATCCATATGTGGTTTTTCGACTTTATGAAGATGGTAATATACGCTTTGAAGAATCAAATTGTCCTGATAAGATTTGTATAAAGTCAGGGAAGCACAGTAGAGTTGGAGAGCATGCTGCGTGTATTCCTAATGGCATTATTTTAAAGATTGTTCCTAAAAAAAATTATAATAAAGATGATCTTGATATTGTAGTCAGCAAATAGAAAGGCTTATGATGGATAAGAATATATTAGATAAGGACTCTAGATGGGATTTAAAGAAATCTAAAATAATAGTTTTAACAGCAATGCTTTTTGCAGTTGCAATAGTGTTGTCTATAGTTGAAAACTCTCTGCCGCCCATAGTGGTTACAGTACCCGGGGTTAAGTTTGGGCTTTCTAATATTGCAGTGATGTATGCTTTGTTTTTTTTAGGAAAAAAGCAAGCATTTGCAATAGCTGTTTTAAAATCATTTTTTGTATTTATTACTAGAGGTATTGTTGCAGCATTTCTAAGTTTTTTTGGAGGCTTATTATCGTTAATTATTATGATAATCTTAATGGTAGTGTTTAAAGACAAAATATCTTATTTAGTAATGAGTATCTTTGGGGCAGTCTTTCATAATATAGGTCAATTTATTGCAATATCTTTTATACTTGTATCAGTTTATATATGGGCCTATCTTCCGATTTTACTTATTTCGGGGGTGATTGCAGGGATTGCAACGGCTACATTACTTAGGTTTATTTTCCCAGCTTTTAAAAAGCTAGGTTTAAAATAAAAAATAAAATACTTGGAGGGATAGACATGAAAAAATCATTAGCATTAATACTTAGTGCCTCTTTATTATCTTTTGCACTTATTGGATGTGGAGCACCAGCCCCAACACCAGCACCTGTAGTTGAGGCACCAGCCCAAACACCAGATAACACAGTAGGCGCAGAAGGCTCAGTTAAAACTGGTCTAGCTATTATCACAACAACGGCGAAGTCTAAAGATGCAGAAGATCAAGATGGACTTGCACAAGTTGATTCAACAATTGTTGCAGTTACAGTTGATGGGGAAGGTAAAATTGTAAAATGTATTATAGATGGAGCCCAAACAAAAATTAACTTCTCTAAAACTGGGGAAATTACAACGGATATCAATGCTGCGTTTAAGACAAAACAAGAGCTTGGAGCTGAATATGGTATGGCTAAAGCATCTTCTATTGGTAAAGAATGGAATGAAGAAGCAGATGCTCTAGCAGAATATGTAGTAGGTAAAACAGTAGAAGAAGTAAAAGGAATTGCAGTTAACGAAAAAGGAGCACCAGCAGACAGTGAACTTGCAGCTTCTGTAACCGTTTCAATTGGTGGTTTTGTAGCTGCTATTGAAAAAGCTGTTGCTAATGCACAAGATTTAGGAGCTCAAGCTTCTGATAAATTAGGTTTAGGCGTAGTTACTAATATAGCTAAATCTAAAAATGCAGGAGATGAAGATGGCGTTGCACAAGCTTACTCAACCTATACAGCTACAACTTTTGACGTGGATGGCAGAATCA
The DNA here is from genome assembly GCA_937921505.1 of uncultured Clostridia bacterium. Classification (GTDB taxonomy): domain Bacteria; phylum Bacillota; class Clostridia; order Lachnospirales; family Cellulosilyticaceae; genus FMMP01. The sequence goes on from CAKZUB010000085.1 coordinate 47,695, forward strand.
CAAGCAGTGTAATCGATGGTTCTGTAACAAATGTTAAATTCTCTAAAGAAGGAAAAATAACTTCTGATATAAGTGCAGCTTATAAAACTAAAGTTGAGCTTGGAGCAGACTATGGTATGACTAAAGCATCTTCTATTGGTAAAGAATGGTTTGAACAAGCGGATGTACTTTCAAAATACGTAGTAGGTAAAACAGTAGAAGAAGTAAAAGGAATTGCAGTTAACGAAAAAGGAGCACCAGCAGACAGTGAACTTGCAGCGTCTGTAACCATTTCAATTGGTGATTATATATCAGTTATTGAAAAAGCAAGTGTCTCTGCTAAATAGTGATTCAAACATTTTGAGAGGTAGGTTTTACTACCTCTCTATTTTTGAGGTGAGGAGTATGGTAAGAAAAATAATTGCATCTATTCTTATGGTTCTGCTTACAATGAACTTTGCAGCCTGTAAAGCTGCTCCTAAGGAGACGCGTTATGAATCAGATTTTCTTGTGCTTTTTAATACTGTCACTAAAATTGTAGCTTATACAGAAAGTAAAGAAGAATTTACGAGATATTCAAAACTCATTTATGATGAGTTAAAAGAGTATCATGAGTTATATGATATATATAACTCATATGATGGAAAAAATAACATCAAAACAATTAACGATCATGCTGGTATTAAACCAGTGAAAGTTGATCAAAAGATAATTGATTTATTACTTTTTTCAAAAGATGAATATAAAATAACAGACGGGAAAGTCAATATTGCTCTTGGTGCTGTACTTAAAATATGGCATGATTATCGTAAAGAAGGTATTGATGACTTTGAAAATGCTAAGGTGCCGCCAAGAGATAAACTTGAAGCTGCGCGTACACATACGGATATCAATAAAGTAATTATTGATGAAGTGGAGTCTACAGTTTTTCTAGAGGACCCTCATATGAGTCTTGATGTTGGAGCTATAGCAAAAGGTTATGCTGTTGAACAAGTTGCAAAACTTGCAATAGAGAATGGATTTGAATCAGGGCTTATTAGTGTTGGGGGCAATGTGCGTGCGATTGGTCATAAAGGACAAAGCAAAGAAGTATGGAATGTAGGCATTCAAAACCCTGAAAAAGACGCTGCACAACCCATTCTTAAGGTTGTTTACCTAAGTGATATGTCCCTTGTTACAAGTGGTAATTATGAAAGATACTATACAGTGGATGGCAAAAAATACCACCATATTATTGATACGGAAACACTGTTTCCATCAGAATATGTAACAGCGGTTACAATTATTTGTCCAGATTCAGGAGTTGCTGATTCTCTTTCTACAGCAGTATTTAATATGTCCTTCGAAGAAGGATTGGCATTTATAGATGATTTGCCTGATACAGAAGCAGTGTGGATTCTTAATAATGGCGATATTAAGTATAGTGCTCATTTTAAAGATTTGATTAAAGAATAATAAAGAGGATATCTCACAAATTGAGATATCCTCTTTTAGTTAACATGTGTGTGATCTCTGATATGATCCATGCAGTATTCAAAATTACCATTGCAGCTAGAGCAGTAACGAAATTCCATGTCAGGATTAGAAACTTCAGTCTTACCACATACGTGACATTTGTGAAAAGCTACGCGAATGGTAGAAGAACCAGAGTTTTTTTGAAGTACGCGTTTTTGCTTGTTGAATTGCTGCTGCGTCTGGGTAGAGCCTCCTTTGAGTAGAGGCAGTCCAAAAAATAAAAAGTAATTGAGTAGTGAAATAGTAATAAGTGCTTTAGTTCCAAGGCCTCCGGTGAAGAATCTAAACAGTAAAAACGCAACGTTTAAATAGGCTAAATATTTAACTTTTACGGGTATAAAAAAGTAAAGTCTAAACTGAACATTAGGAAATAGTGTTGCATAAGCTAGAAATAAAGATAAATTAATGTACAAGGTTGTTCCTGGATTATTAAATAAAGCAGATGCAATCATGGTTAAGATAGCACCAGTAAAGTAATAAACGTTAAATTTAAAAACACCCCAGGTGTTTTCAAGCTGCATGCCAATAGAATAATACAAAAAAGCTGAAAAGATGAACCAAATCATATCAAAGGTATTTGGGATAAATAAGAAACTAACAAGTCTCCAAATCTCTCCGCGCATAATGGCATTAAAGTCAAAGGTTATAAAGTAAAGGATACTTCCACTAGTCAAATAATAAAACAAAAAAACAAAGGCATTACCACATAATATATAGAGCATCAGATTGTTGATAGCGTATTTTCCATATTTTCGTTCAAGTTTATTTAAAAAGTTCATATGGCCTCCTTAAAAATCACACAAATATCATATTTTTAATGTATAATAGGATTATAGCATACTCTATACTAGAGTCAAAGGGTATTATTATGAAATGAGAAAGGATAGACATAATGGAGAAATATGGCGTATCATTTAAGGAATTATCTCGTAAGAAAAAAACACAGCATATATGGGAATACTATAGATGGCATATTGCAAGTGTTATTATTGGAGTAGTTATTGTAGGGAGTTTAGGAAAGACTATACTTACGCCACAAAAGAAATTTGCGGTAGATGTTGTTATAGCAGGCAAGGTGATAAGTGATGAGACGCAGGCTGAGGTTATAGAACACTTTGAAAATGAATGGGATACAGGTCTTAATATATCTAGTGTTGATTTTGAAAGCATGGGTCAGCTTGAGATGGCAATGATGCAAAAAATACCCTTACTTATCAGGTCGGGAGAATCAGACATTCTTATTCTATCTAAAGATACCTATATGAATTATTTAAATCAAGGCGGGGTAAGTATATTTGTGCCTCTAGATACGATTGATGCATTAAAACCTTTAGTGGACTATAAAAGGGACAGCCTTATTACATCAGAACATATACAAGTTAGTACTGAAGATGAGGCTTACCAAGAAGAAATAGAAGAAATAAAGAAAAAAGGACATATATATGGTATAGAAGTTAACACATTACCCGGTGTTCCAAGTTTAAAACTAACAGAAGATCTAGTGGTAGGAATAACATCCACCGTAAAGGATATTCCTAAAACAATAGAAGTATTTGAGTATTTAATACAATAAAATTGAAATACTATGAATTAAGAGGAGATAAGAATAATGAACGTTAATGGCATAAGTCAAATAGGAATAGTTGGTGGAGGAAGTGCAGCGTTGATGCTTGCTTTAGAAGCTGCAAAGATGGGAATCCGTACGACTTTATTGGACCCTCAAATTGATTGCGTAGGGGCACAAGTTGCTACTGAACATATTATAGCTGCTATTACGAATGAAAATATACAAAAGCTAAGTCTTAGATCGGATGTCGTTGTATTTAATACAAATTTGTCTTATGTACTAGATACTAAGTTACACGCAACAACTTATCCAAGTAAACAAGTTATAAATAGATTAGGTCACAAAAAAGAATTACTAGATCTTTTAGAAGACTTGCAGGTTCCTGCTATACCTACCTATTATCAAGATAATAAGGCAGAAACATTTGAAAAGATTGAAACACTAACTATTCCTTTTAGGTTTATAAAACAGTATGCAGATCGGATAGAAAGTATGGACATCTTAAGTGTAGAGGATGCTGCTAATTTTATTCTAGAAGAAGAAAAGGCAGATAGTTTTTTGCTTCAGCCTATTACCTCATATACCAGCATTATTGCATGTCTATGTATAGTAGACCGAGAAGGGAAAATAACGCTGTATGATCCACTTCAAGAAAAATTTGAAGAAGACACCTTATGTACTATTCAAATTGCAAATGACCTTTCTAAAACAATGTTACAAAAAATAGGACGCTATAATAAAAAAATATTAAAAGAAATAGGAGGTGTGGGAGTCTATACAATCAAATATGGACTTAAATCAAATAAAGGCATAGAACTCATAGAAATTACCCCGGAAATTTCTATATCAGGGATTCTTACATTAGAAGCGTATGATATGTCTATCTATGAACAATATATTCATATGATTTTAAATATGAAAGTTCTAGCTCCTACACTTATGACTAATGTACAAGGCTTTATTAAACAAAATTATGCGACAAAAGCTGTGAGTACACCTTATCATATGTATAATATAGGAATCACAAGGCTATGTGTTACCTCAAATGATTAAGCACAAAAAGCTCTTATGTCTACTGGTGCTAAGGAGACATGAGAGCTTTTTGGTTAATTTTTTGAGTGGGGTGCTTAGCAAGCTTTTGGGCAATTTTTTCACTGTCAGGGTTATAGATAAGAGGCTGAGTATCATTAATGTAACCACTATTTCCATACAGGTAAAAAGAAGCTAGATTATAAGCTTGAGCGGCTCTTTTTTCTGTAGGGTAAATGCCCAAATAAATTTGTTTTCCGTTATAACCAATCATAGCTCTAAAACCACTTTTATCTTTACAGATACCACGATATTGTTTTGTAGAGACAACTCTTTTTTGTTTTGAGGGTGTTTTGATACAAGGGGATATAGCTAGTTTATTGTAGATTTCATTATACTCACTGAGTGTAAGATAAGGTATACTATTTTTTATATAATCACGTTGTATCCCTTTTTCTAAAAGGATATCAATGGCTTTGTTATAAGCTATTGCAGCTTCAAGCTCTGAGGTATAATGTCCGATAATAATGTTTTGATGCACAAATATTTTAGCTACATAGATTAATTTATCTTTTATTTGTCTTCTTGTAACACCTTTATAACTATTAATGATCTCTAGGTTGTCTCTTCTAAAATCATACATACAGCCATTTTTAAATTGATAATCAACCCCATAAACACTATGAGGAGGAATGCCAAATCTTGTTAAAATACTTTGTTGTGTAATACTATCTTGCATATAAAGATAGTTACCTCGTTTGCAAACTTTGTAGGTAGAAAAAAAGAATAGATCTTTCATATCGAAGGTCAATACAACATCTTGTGATAAATAATAACAAAAATAATTATCATAAATATAAATTGGATTTTTAATATAAACATGACGATCTCTGAAATTACATAAAGAGATAAATTTTTTATAACTAATAAAAGAGCATGTATAGTGTGTGACGTCTATAGGATTTTCCATGACGCACGTAGCTTCGTGCAAAGCATTTTCAGCCAGCTCTTTTGTGCTATAAAGACCTAAGTAAATTTTCTTCGATTGATGTAAAAGGTATACTTTGTAACGCATTATAGCATTTTTTTGTGAAGGGTATATATATGACATAATATCACCATCCTATTAGTAGCATACAACAAATGATGAAAAAAGTCATTAAACCTAGCATGATATTGTAATAAAATTTATAATATACACATGGGAAGAAAAACAGTATAATAAAAAGGTATGATTAAATTGGAAGATAAAACCTAAATCTTAAGGAGGAAATAGAGTGAGTCAAATAGCACAAAAGACGATCAATACTATTCGCGTATTAGCAGCTGAGGCTGTACAAAAAGCTAATTCTGGACATCCAGGGTTACCACTAGGATCTGCGCCTATGGCCTATACATTATGGGCAGATCACATGAAGCATAATCCTAAAAATCCAGCATGGCAAAACAGAGACCGTTTTGTTTTATCAGCAGGTCACGGTTCTGCACTTATCTATTCACTGCTTCATGTTTTTGACTATGGCTTAACAGCTACAGACCTTCAAAGTTTTAGACAAGAAGGAAGTCTAACACCTGGGCATCCTGAATACGGCCATACTATAGGCGTAGAAACAACAACGGGACCTCTTGGACAAGGCATCGCATCAGCAGTCGGTATGGCAATGGCTGAGAGATACCTTGCAGAGCGCTTTAATAAGGAAAACTATGCTATTGTAGATCATTATACGTATGCTTTAGTTGGTGATGGCTGCCTGATGGAAGGGATCTCTTATGAAGCCGCTGGGCTTGCGGGCACGCTTAAACTTGGTAAGCTTATCGTTTTATATGATTCTAATAAGATTACAATAGAAGGCGCAACGGAGATTGCCTTTACAGAAAATGTAAGAGCAAGATTTGAAGCCCAAGGCTTTGAAACTTTTGTCGTTGAGGACGGAAATGATCTTGAAGCTATATCAGGGACTCTGGCTGCTGCTAAAGCAAACCTTGATAAGCCAAGCTTTATTGAAGTCAAAACCCAAATAGGCTATGGCTGTCCTAAAAAACAAGGTAAAGCCGCAGCACATGGTGAACCTTTGGGCCTAGGTAATATTTGTGAAATGCGAACATTCCTTGAGCATCATGATCAAGAGTTCTTTGTAGAAGATGCTGTTAAAGCACATATGACAGATTTTAACAAAGAAGCTTCAGCACAGGAAAATGCATGGCATGAACTTTTCGCATCTTA
>CAKZUB010000086.1 GCA_937921505.1 uncultured Clostridia bacterium
TTACATCTAATGTAGGTTTGTTTGCTATACTCATTTTTAGGTATACATTGAGTATAGATATCCCTAATGTACAAATCTTATGACTTACAGATGCTATGCATCCCATATTTATTTTTATACATTAGTTTCCGTCCCTACTCAAATTTTCTAAACATCATTATTTATCATATACCATTTAGCATTAAATTAAAATATTATTTTTTAAAAATATAAAGATAGTTCACATTAATTAAGACTTGTACAGTTATATGAGTTAAAGGCTTGAATAAATATAGGTCTTGTCATATAATTTAAATAAATTAGAATATGGAGATGAAACAATGAACTGGTTAGAAGTCACAATATATACCTCGAAGCAAGGTCTTGAAATACTAACAGGAGTATTATTACAACTAGGAGTGACAGGGTTTGTTGTAAAAGACCCTGATGATTTTGATGAATTTTTAAAAGGTTGGGGTACTGAGTGGGATTATATGGACGCGGAAGTTGAAAAATTAAAAGATAATGAACCAAGTATCACAATCTATCTTGCAGATAATATGCAAGGAAATGAAACTTTGGTGGCGTTTAAGAATATGGTAAAGTCCATTAAAGCATCTGATGAGAATCATGATTATGGCAGATTAGTAATAGAGATGGGCAATGTGAGTGAAGAAGATTGGGCTAATAATTGGAAACAATATTTTAAACCGTTCGAGGTGGGAGAACAATTTATTATTAAGCCTACTTGGGAAGATTATACAGAAAAAACAAACCGGATGATTTTAGAAATTGATCCTAGTTCTAGTTTTGGAACAGGGCAACATTATACTACTCAACTTTGTATTGAACAATTAGAAAAGCGTATTATACAAGACTATAGGGTTTTAGATTTAGGCTGTGGAAGTGGTATACTTTCTATAGCAGCCATTTTATTAGGAGCAAAAAATATAACAGCTATAGATATTGATCAAAACTCAGTAGATATAACTGAGGAAAATTTCAAACAAAATAATATTTCGCCTGATATTTTTAAAACATATTGGGGTAATGTTATAGAAGACCAAGTTTTAGCAGATCAACTTCGATCAGAACCCTATGACCTTATAGTAGCTAATATAGTCGCAGATGTTATTGTGCTTATGAAAGATATCTTTGGAAAGTTTTTAAAACCACAAGGTACTTTAATTGCATCTGGAATTATAGGTGAAAGAGCATCAGAGGTTAAAGAAGCATTAGAAGCTAATGGTTTTTTAATTGATGAAGTTACTGAAAAAAATGATTGGATAGCGATTACAGCTCACTTAAAATAAAATATCATTTAAGAAAAGGTACTTATTATGGCAAAATTTTTTGTAGATCAACAAGCTATTAGAGACGATTGTATTCTTATTACTGGACCTGATGTAAATCATATTAAAAATGTGATCAGATTAGGCGAAGGTAAAGAAATTTTAATTAATGATGGACAAGGTACAGACTATAAGTGTATAATAAATAAAATAGATACGGATGTCATATATGCTAAAATCAAGCAATTTTTGGCGTGTGAAGCAGAGCCAACAGTAGAAACAATCTTATTTCAATCCCTTGTTAAGGGTGAGAAAATGGAGTTTGTTATTCAAAAAAGCATAGAAATTGGAGTCACAAAAATTATTCCTATATGTACAGAACGATGTATTGTAAAAATGGAATCTGATAAAAAAATTAAAACTAAGTTAGATAGATGGCATAAAATAGCCGAAAGTGCGGCAAAACAAAGTAAGAGGGGTATTATCCCAGAAGTTTTAAGTCCTATTTTGTTTAAAGAAGCGCTATTATTTGCCAAAGATCATTGCGAAGCTTCTTGTATACCTTATGAAAACGAACAGACTCATCATATTAAAACTTTTTTAAGGGCATCTAGCTATCAGTCAATAGGTGTTTTTATTGGACCAGAAGGTGGTTTTACAGAAGAAGAAATTATAGCTGCTAAACAGGAGGGGATTTTGCCTATCACATTAGGTAAACGCATTCTACGCAGCGAAACAGCAGGACTCGTTGTGCTTGCTAATATTATGTATGAAATGGGTGGTATTTGACGATGAATGATGTAACTTTTCTAGTAGTAGATGATGCAATATTTATGAGAACCGTACTTAAAAAAATGCTTACAGAAGCAGGTTTTAAGGTTATCGGAGAAGCAGGCAATGGTCTTCAAGCTATAGAGATGGCAGAAGAGTTAAAACCAGATATTGTTACATTAGATATTACAATGCCTGAGATGGATGGCCTTGAAGCTATAGAAAAAATATTACAAGTAAGCCCAGATACAAAAATAATTATGTGTTCAGCTATGGGACAACACTCTAAAGTTGTAGAAGCCATTAAAAGAGGTGCTAGGGACTTTGTAGTTAAACCATTTGAAAAAACTCGTGTTTTACAAGCTATTTATAATGTCATGAATAGATAAAAAATGAGGGGAAGATACCCTCATTTTTTATGTCAATGATAAATGAAAGAGGAAATTTTTATGAAAGAGATCTATTTAGATAACGCAGCAACAACCAAGCCACTTGAAAAAGTAGTCGATGTGGTTGCAGATATCATGGCGAATGTATATGGTAATCCCTCTTCTTTGCATAAAAAAGGTATTGAAGCAGAAACTATTATTAAAGCTTCTAGTGAGTATATAGCAAAAGTATTAGGATGTACACCTGGTGAAATAATCTACACATCTGGCGGAACTGAAAGCAATAATAGTGCTATCATAGGGACGAGCCTTGCTTATAAAAGAAAAGGCCGGAAGATTATTACTTCATCTATTGAGCATCCTTCGGTGCTTGAGCCTTTTAAATATTTAGAGTCCTTAGGGTTTGAAATCTGTACGATTGCAGTTAATAATGAAGGCTATATTAATATAGAAGATTTAAAAGAAGCTATAGATGATCAAACTATTTTAGTAAGTATAATGCACGTGAATAATGAAATGGGGACTATTCAACCTATAGATCAAATTGGAGAACTCATTAAACAAAAAAATAAAGATACGCTTTTTCATGTAGATGCTGTACAGTCCTTTGGTAAACTACCTATTCATGTGCCTAAAAGTAAAATAGACTTATTATCAGCAAGTGCACATAAATTTTATGGACCAAGAGGAGTAGGTTTTCTTTATAAAAGTAAACAAGTACGTATCAATCCTTTGATTTTCGGAGGTGGGCAGCAAAAAGAGAACCGTTCTGGGACAGAAAACACACCCGGTATTGGTGGCATGTTGGAAGCTTGCAAATATGTTAATGAAAATAAATTAGCTATTGAGGATAATTATAGGTGTACTAAAACTTATTTAGCAGATAAAATACTCACTCAAATACCTGATACATTTGTTAATGGGCCCCCTGTTTGTGAGAGCGCACCGCACATTTTGAATATTGGGTTTAAAAACATTCGGGCTGAGGTATTATTACATGCTTTAGAACACCAAGGTATTTATGTATCTTCAGGATCAGCGTGTGCTTCAAGCAAAAAAAATCATAGTCATGTACTTAGGGCTATTGGTAATCCAAAAGAAGATTTTGATAATGCCATAAGGTTTTCCTTTGGACTTGGAAGTATTCAAGAAGATTTAGATTATACAATCGCGGTGCTTAAGGAACAAGTTGCACTATTAAGAAGATATACATTAGGAGGAAAACAACGGTGAAGGCAGTTTTTTTAGTCAAATATGGTGAAATAGCTATTAAAGGCAAGAATAGATATTTATTTGAAAATAGATTAGTTGATACTATTAGAAATAATTTAAAAGAACTAGGTCGTTTTACAACAAAAAAAGAGCAAGGAAGAATTATGGTAGAGCCTTTAGAAGAAGGCTTAATAGATGAACATATCGTTATTGATAAACTCAGCCGTATTTTTGGTATTGTAGGTATAGCCTATGGCCTCAAAGAGGAAGAAATATCTATGGAAGCTGTTAAGCGGTTAGCCTATGCCCAAATGAAAAAAGAGTGTTCAGATAAAGCTGTAACTTTTAAGGTAGAAACAAGGCGTGCAGATAAACGTTTTCCACTTGATTCAAGAGAAATTAATGCACAGATTGGTGAATATCTCTTAGATGAATTTGAAGGTCAAATTAAAGTGGATGTACATCATCCAGAGGTGCGGATTATGGTAGAGTTAAGAAATAGCACCTATGTATATGCTACAACTTATAAAGGATCAGGTGGAATGCCTTATGGCAGCAATGGGCGAGCAACGTTGCTTTTATCAGGAGGTATAGACAGTCCAGTCGCTGGTTGGATGGTTGCCAAACGTGGTGTGGAAATCGACGCCATTTATTTTCATAGTCCCCCTTATACGAGTGAAAGAGCGAAAGATAAAGTAGTGGATTTAGCTAAAAAGGTTGCGGCGTATACGGGAAGTATGAAGGTACATGTAATACCCTTTACAGAGATACAAATGACAATTTATGAAAAGTGTCCGCATATACAGCTTACATTAATCATGAGAAGAATTATGATGAGAATTGCTGAAAAAGTAGCTAAAATGAATGGAAGTATGGCACTGATAACAGGTGAGAGCATTGGCCAAGTTGCAAGTCAAACGATGCAAAGTTTGGTGGTGACAGATAGTGCCACAACAATGCCAGTATTTCGACCTTTAATTGGATTTGATAAAGAAGAGATTGTACAGATTTCTAAAAAAATAGACACATATGAGACATCTATTTTACCTTATGAGGATTGCTGCACGGTATTTGTACCTAAGCATCCAGAAATAAAACCGCGATTAGATATCATTGAGCGTTCAGAAGAGATTTTAGCAGATACTCTTGAGCAAATGATAGAAAATGCAATTGGACAGATGGAAATCATACAAATTATTTAAAGCCCATATAGAATGGGCTTTAAAGCAGATGTTTATGCATGAATAAATGTATTTAGTTTTTCAATAATTTCATCTGCATAGCTGTCATTATAAATATCTAAACGCAATGGTTTGCTAAGATCTAGGCTAAATATACCCATAATTGACTTAGCATCTATAATATAGCGTCCAGAAGATAGATCAAAGTCACCATCGTAAATATTTATAAGATTAACAAATTGTTTTACTTTTTCAATTGAGTTAAGTGAAATAGTAACAGATTTCATACAAGACCTCCTAGTTCTAACGTATTTAACTATAGTATGATAAATGCTCTTAAAAATACATGAAAGAATTTTCAAGATACTTGTATAATATATTTTGATGAGAAGATTGTCAATATGAAAGAGGTGAAATAGTGAGAAAAGTAGCATTCTATACTTTAGGATGTAAAGTCAATCAATATGATACAGAAGCAGTTTTAGAAGATTTTAAAAAAAATGGGTATCAAATTGTTAATTTTAATGACTTTGCAGATGTATATGTGGTCAATACGTGTACAGTAACTCACTTAAGTGATAGAAAATGTAGACAAATGCTTAGAAAGACCAAAAAAATAAATCCAGAAAGCATACTTGTTGCTATGGGGTGTTATGCACAGATAGCTGGAGACACCATCAAAGAACAAGTAGATGAAATAGATATCATAGTAGGTACCAATCATCGCAGTAAAATTGTTCAGTTAGTCAGAGATTATTATGAGGGTATTAGTAAAGACATCAACCTTGTTTCTGATATTATGGAAGTAGATGAATTTGAAGAACTCAAGATTTCTGATATGGGTGAGCGGACAAGGGTTTATTTAAAAATACAAGAAGGCTGTAATAATTATTGTAGTTATTGTATTATTCCCTATGTACGAGGTAAGATTAGAAGTAGAAAAGAAGAACAAGTTCTTGAAGAGGCAGTGCGGCTTTCACAAATTGGTTTTAAAGAAATTGTTTTATCTGGAATACATGTGGCTTCATATGGGAAAGATTTAGGTAATACAAGTTTAATGGAGTTACTAAAGAAAGTCCACCAAATTCCTGATATTAGGCGTATTAGGATGAGTTCTATTGAACCGTTAATCATTACGGATTCATTTGTAGAAGAAATAAATAATATGCCTAAACTGTGTAAGCATTTTCATTTGTCTTTACAAAGCGGCAGTGACAGTGTACTTACAAGAATGAATAGAAAGTATACGAAAGATCAATATAAAGAGAGTGTAGCGAAGTTAAGAAGTATTTGGCCAGATGTTGCCATTACTACAGATATTATAGTTGGGTTTCCAGGAGAGACTGATGATGAGTTTAAAGAGACCTTAGATTTTATTAAAGATCTTAAGCTGGCGCAGATTCATATTTTCCCTTTTTCACCAAGGATAGGAACGCCAGCTGCTACTATGGACAATCAAGTTACTTCTTCTATTAAAGATCAGCGCGTTAAAATACTCAGTATACTAGAAAAAGAGTTAAGAAAAGAGTTTATGAGGGCTCATTTAAATCAACAAGCTGAGGTGCTTTTTGAAGACTATCAAGATCATATATTAACAGGCTATACAAGTAATTATCTCAAAGTACGTGTTATGAGTGAAATTAACCTTGAGAATACTATTGCTCATATAGTCATCGATGATCTGAAAAATGACGAATTAATAGGTCATTTACAATAATAATTAATCTTTTAATATTTTTGTAATTGTATATAGTTTTATTTTGTATTATGATATACTTAAAGACATAGGTATGGTATTGGAAGGTGAAATAAATGACGAATATTAATGAAACAATGCAATTTCATTTGGAAAATCTAGAAAAGGCCTCAACAAGAGAAATCTTAATGGAGGTTTATATGGCACTTCAAGAAAAAGGATACAATCCCATAAATCAAATAGTAGGTTATATTATGTCCGGCGATCCAACTTATATTACAAGCCATAAGGGCGCAAGAAACAAAATTCGTAAATTAGAGCGTGATGAAATCTTAGAAGAATTAGTGACTTGTTACTTAAAGCAATAAAAAAGTGGGCTGTAGGGGCATACTCTACAGCTTTTTTATAGGAGGATTATATTGCGTATATTAGGATTAGACTTTGGTAGTAAAACAACAGGCGTTGCAGTAAGTGATCCATTTGGATGGACTGCACAAGGACTCGAAATCATAAGAAGACAAGAAGAAGATAACTTAAAACCTACTTTAGCTAGACTTAGTGAATTATGTTCAGAGTATAAGGTTGAGAAAATTGTTCTTGGACTTCCTAAGAATATGAATAATTCCATAGGTGAAAGAGGTGAAAAAACCTTAGTATTTAAAGAAAAATTGGAAGCGCGGCTTAAAGTACCAGTAGTTGTTTGGGACGAGCGGTTAAGTACGGTAGCAGCAGAAGGATTTCTTTTAGAAGCAGACGTAAGCCGTAAAAAGAGAAAACAAGTTATTGACAAATTGGCTGCAACTATTATTTTGCAAAATTATTTGGATACAACGAATTAACGGTATACTTAGCATTATTTTAATAAGCTATAAGAAGGGAAAACTTTTATGGAAGAAATTAAGTTTTTTGATGAAACAACGGGAGAAGAAATACTGTTTGAAGTATTAGATGAAATGATTATAGAAGACAATAAATACATCTTAGTTGTAGATGATGAGGATGTAGCGGCTATTTTAAAAGAAATAAGTGAAGTAGGCGAAGATGTTACTTACCAATTAGTTGAAGATGAAGATGAATTTAAAAAAGCTGCAGTTGAGTTTATGACCAGTGAAGAGTATGATATTGAAATATAAGATTACAAAAAACAGTAAATAATAAGAAAAGTTTTACAAGGGGATGGGATCAATTGAATATTACAGTATTTAAAGAACGTTTAAGAGCACAAGGTTGTAAATTAACTACGCAACGTAGGAGTGTATTAGATGTATTAATTGAACATTGTGATGAACATCTATCTACTGAAGAAATATATGCTAAAGTGAAAAAAAATTATCCGGAAATAGGTCTTGCAACAGTTTATCGTACAGTTCAATTATTTGAAGATATGGGAATCATTGATCGCCTTAATTTTGATGATGGCTGTAGTCGCTTTGAGTTAACATCAGGTGATGCTGAACATCATCATCATCATTTAATTTGTGAAGGATGTAATAAAGTCTTTGAAGTTGAAAACGACTTATTAGAAGAAATAGAATCAGAAGTTGAAAAAAAATACAATTTTAAAATACATGATCATAATCTTATGTTTTATGGACATTGTGAAGAGTGTATGAAAAAAATGAACAACACGTAAAGTGTTTAATATATATGGAGGTGTAGTTTTGGTACCCAAAAAAAGTAAAAGTAAATTGCGTTTTATTTCACTCGGGGGACTTGGTGAAATAGGAAAAAATTTGAATGTATTTGAATATGAAGATGATATTATGATAGTGGATTGTGGTTTAGCCTTTCCAGCCGATGAAATGCTAGGAATAGACTTAGTCATTCCAGATGTTACTTATCTCATGAGAAATATTCATAAAGTAAGAGGTATTGTTCTTACACATGGCCATGAGGATCATATAGGATCATTACCTTACGTGCTGCAAGAACTCAATGTGCCGATATATGGCACTAAGCTAACTATTGGTTTAGTAGAAAATAAACTAAAAGAACACAATCTTTTAAAAAATACTGTGAGAAATGTTGTTACTCAAGGAGATACTATTAAGCTTGGTGAGCATTTTAAAGTTGAGTTTATAAGATCTAATCATAGTATAGCTGATGCAGTGATGCTGGCTATAACTACACCGGTAGGTATTGTTCTCCATACTGGTGACTTTAAAATAGACTATACGCCTATAAGTGGGGCAACACTTGATTTACACAGACTAGCAGAAATTGGTAAAAAGAAAGTGCTTTTATTGCTTGCAGACAGTACAAGCGCTGAAAGAGAAGGATTTAACATATCTGAAAGGATGGTAGGGAAAAAATTTGATGAGATATTTAGTGAAAGTATAGATAAACGTATTATGGTGGCAACATTTGCATCAAATGTTGATCGTGTACAGCTAGTTATCAATGCGGCAGCTAAATTCAATAGAAAAGTAGCTATTATGGGGCGAAGTATGATTAACGTGGTTAGAACTGCTTCCGAACTTGGTTATTTATCTATTCCAGAAAACATGCTTATTGAAATCAACGAGATTAAGAGATACCGAGATGGTGAAGTAGCTATTATTATGACCGGCAGTCAAGGAGAGCCTATGGCAGCCCTTTCAAGAATGGCAGCATCTGAGCATAGACAAATAGAAATTAAACATGGAGACGTTATTATTTTAAGTTCAACACCAATTCCTGGCAATGAAAAAACAGTATTTAAAGTAATCAATGAATTATGTAGAAAAGGTGCTCAAGTTGTTAGAGAAGATACACATGTATCCGGACATGCAGCTCAAGAAGAACTAAAATTAGTACACACATTAGTGCGCCCAAAATATTTTATTCCTGTACATGGTGAATACAGACATTTGCACAAACATGCGGAATTAGCTGTTGAATTAGGAATGAACCGTAAAAACATTCAAATTGCTTCTATAGGAGAAGTGATAGAGTTTACACATGATACTTGTAAAGTTGCAGGCAGTGTAACTTCTGGACAAGTTTTTGTTGATGGACTAGGTGTAGGAGATGTTGGAAATATTGTACTTAGAGACAGAAAACATCTTTCACAAGATGGCTTATTAATAGTCGTTATGACACTCGATAAAGCATCAGGTATGGTTGTATCAGGACCAGACATTATCTCAAGAGGTTTTGTTTATGTAAGAGAAGCTGAAAATCTTATGGATGAAGCTAAAGCAGTAGTAAGAAAAGCTGTAGACCGCTGTGAACAAAAGAAAATTATGGAATGGTCTCAAATTAAAACGATCGTTAAAGATGATCTTAGAGAATTTGTATGGCAAAAAACGAAACGTAGTCCTATGATTTTACCAATTATAATGGAAATATAATAAAACCACCAGCTGAGCTGGTGGTTTTAATTTTTATGAAGTTCCTTAAAAAGTTTTTTTAATGCCTTTTTTTCAATACGCGACACATAAGAACGAGAAATGCCCATTTGTTCTGCGATTTCCCGTTGAGTTTTTTCTTCTTCGTTATTAAGTCCATAACGTAATTGAAGGATTTCCTTTTCACGAGGTTTAAGTACATATTTAATTTGATGATAAAGTTTCTTCATCTCGATACCAAAATCAACTTGATCAAATATCGTATCACTTTCATTACATAAAATATCAAGTAGGCTAATTTCATTTAACCTTATAGGAAAGACATACTAAAACTTCAAATTAATAACCAGTACAAACTCCTTACTTTTACTGGTTTTAGGCTTAGTATATATAATTTTATCTATTACCTGTTTTAAGGCTTGATTTTTTAATTCGATGTTCTCTATTAATACATATGCTTGCAGTGCATTTGTAATTAATTTAGCTTTTTCTAAATTTGATATAGTAGGTTGATCTGTATTTTTCAATTCTTTTAATTGTAAGCTTAACTTATTTAGCTTAGTATTTATGAGCTCACCACGTTCTAAAAAAACATCTATAGTGTATATTCCTTGCTCTAAAAAATCATGTAGTGACTCACGTTGTTTATTTAATTTATCAATGTCAGTAACTATATTTTTTATTGCATTTTCTATAGGCAATTTATTTGAAGTGTTTATTTCTGGAATAGTAGAAGAGTACTTCTTTTGTAATTCATGTAACTGCTTTAATATATCTCGTTCTATATAATCAAAGCGTGAAGACTTTGTGCTCTTGCAATTTTCATTATAGCATATAAGATGTGGTGGGCTTTTGATATAAGGACGATAGGACATTGGGGAACCACATGAACTACAGAACACTAATCCAGCCAATGGATTAGTCATCTTAGTGCGATAAGGTACATGGGTTTTATTATTGAGCTGTTTCATTGCTTGGTCATAAAGATCTTCAGTTATAATTGGAGCATGTTTGCCTTGTGCAACAATCCATTCATCTCTAGGCTTTAATTTTACAGTACGCCTTTTATTTAAATCTCCTTTTTTATAAGTTTTCTTTTTCCAGGTTACTTTACCTATATATATTGGGTTTTTTATTATATTTAATATTGAGTGGTTAGAAAACTGTTTTCCGGTAGCAGTTTTATAGCCTAACCTATTTAACTCGGTAGCTATTTTATTACCCCCTTTTCCAACAGCATACATTTCAAAAATTAATTTAACAGCATGAAATGTATTAGTATCTATAATTAATTTTCTATTACGACCTATTCCATCTATTTTATATCCAAAGGGAGGATATGTACCTATATAATTACCCTCTTCAACGCTTTTTTGCCTTCCACGCTGCATACGTCTTGTTATTATTTTTAGTTCTTTCCTTGCCATAAAAGCTTCAAATTCAGAGTACTCTTCATCAAATTCATCATCAAGATCATATGTTTTTCTTGGAGTGATGATCTTCGTTTTAGATTGTTTAAATGTATCGAGTATTAACCCTTGCTCCTGCATATTTCCACGGCCAAGTCTATCCATATCCATAATCAATATAGAATCATACTCATTATTAGATACTTCTTCGAGTAATTTAAGCATAGCAGGACGTTGGGCTAATGATTCTCCACTTACTATTTCTTCATGTATTTTAACAATATCTAATTTTAATTCAGAAGATAACTTTAATAAAGTCTCCTTGTGCCTATTTAAAGTATTGCCTTGCCCTAATTTTTCAAACTCTTCATCAGCCCTAGATTTCCTTAAGTAAATAGCAGTTTTCATAAACCGGCAGCTCCTTTAATTAAAGATAAGAATTTATCATCCAATTGAGATAGTTCTTCACTATGGATACACATATCATCAATCAAATGCATTTTTTTAAGCATTATATAGGCAAAATAATTAGCTTCATTTTCATATATATTTGGCTTCATATAAGTGTAGCGCTTAGTAAAAGCACAATTTACTTTGGTATGCAGAACTGAATGTCCTAGTTCGTGTGCAAATACTATTTTCTTATGATCTGCTGACAAGTTGTTATTTAATAATATAATTTTAGTTTTTTGTATATAAAAGTAAAATCCATACATAGAACCCAAATCATCTTCTAATAATAACACATCTTCATAATCTACTACTTCATATATGTTATTGAAGTCACATTCACTTAATATCTTATTAACCTTTTTGTCAATGTAGTCTTTTTCCACGCAAACTCCCCCTAGTTGCGAAATTTTTTAGGCGTATATTTTGCTTTGTTTTTAATTTTAATTATTTCTAAAGCATTACCAAGTGCGCTTCTTAGTAGCTCTCTGTCCATATCTGACATTTCCCCACCATAGCAGAGTGGACTGTTTTCTTCATCTTGTAGTTCTAGCATAATTTTTTCTAAAGTTTTAGCTACATCCTTTTTATCTTTAGAAGTTAGAGAAGTACTATTTTCATCTATCAAATAGCCTCTGTCTACTCCAAAAAAGTCAGCTAATTTTATTATCGTATCTCTGCTTGGCTTTTTCTTTCCACTTTCATATTGGCTTATCATAACAATAGAGACCCCAACTCCATCTGCAACATCCTTTTGAAATAAACCTTTTTTATCTCTTAGACCCTTTAATTTTTCGGCTATTGTCATATTAATCTACCTCTTTTAGAAAATTAATAAATTTAGTGTTGACAATTAGCCACAAGTTAAATATAATTTAACCATAGATTAAACGAAGTCGCCAAACTTATTTATTAATCTATGTTTTTATCTTTATTTATCCTGTGGTCAATTAACTAACTATTTATATAGTAATTAACTATAGGTTAATTGTCAAGGGCTTTTGTTAGTTTTTATAAGAAAATAGGAGGTGATTGAATGGATTGGAATAAGTTGGGTAAAAAGATAAAAGAGGCTAGGGAGGGAAAAGGTCTATTCCAAAAAGATTTAGCAAAGCTTTTAGATGTTAGTGAGCAATTTATATGCCAGCTTGAAAAAGGAAAGAAAAAAACATCAGTTGACAACCTAGTTAAATTGTCCAGGGTCTTAGACCTAAAAATTTTTACCTAGAATTAGCCTGTGGCTAAATTTAATTTAACTAATAGGACAAATATAGAAGCGCATAAACTTTTAAGGGGGAATGCCATGGCAGTACAAGTTGTTCGAGCTAATGTGACGCATGATGAAGGACAAAAAGCTTGGGATAGATTTAACTACTTAATTGCATTAGGAATAAAGGAATACATAGAAAAAGGAGGAGATTTGACCGTACTTGATAAACAAAAAGATCTGACATTTGAAGAATGGTATGACTATGTACAAGAATTTAAAAGAAAAAATAAAGAGGGCAGTTGATTTAATCCATATACCAAAGATAAATATTATTTTTTTTGTGCTAAATAGTAAAAATTAGCATAGTCCTACAATATCAAGTCTATGTGGATATTTCAAAAGTTAGAACCAAAACTTTAAAAGGAGGCAAGGAATATATGGAACAATTAACAATTATCAAGCATAATGAGCAACGTATTTTGACAACAGCTCAAATATCCGAAGCTTACGAAACGACCACAGATGTTATCAGTAAGAATTTTAACAGGAATAAATACAGATATATCGAAGGCAAGCATTTTTATTGTTTGGAAGGTGAAGAAAAAAGAGAGTTTTTAAACCGTGGACAATTTGACGATGGTTTAAAGAAAGCTGCAAAACTCTACCTCTGGACAGAAAAAGGAGCATTATACCACGCAAAATCATTAGGTACCGACAGAGCTTGGCAAGTTTATGAAGAATTAGTTGAAAACTATTTTTCAATTCAAAATCAACCATCGCTACAAGACCTCAGCCCGCAACTACAATTTATGATTAACATGGAGCAAGAACAAAAGAAAATGCAGCAACAGCTTAATCAAGTTAATCACCACGCACTAGATGCCAAATCACAAGCTGAAGAAGCCAAAAAAGAAATACAGGGTATGCGTGATGTAATAACCCTAGATCATTCTCAATGGCGAGAAGAAGTCAAGAAAATAGTTGTTGCTATCGCTCATAAGTTTGGTGGTAATCAATACATACAAGACGTCTGGAAAGAAAGTTATGCCCTGCTGGAGCAAAGAGGAAAGACCAAGCTAGAGATCAGATTGACTAATAGACGTAAAAACATACTAGCAGAAACAGGCAGCAAGTCAAAGGCTGATAAATACACCAAGTTAGATGTAATCGGGGAAGAAGCTAAGATCAGAGAAACGTTTATAGCAATAGTTAAAGAAATGGCTATCAAGTATGGCGTGGCTTAGGGGGAGAATTATGAAAAAAGTACTAATTATTTTAATTATCCTCTCGATACTAGCGACACCTCATTTAGTCATAGAAGCTTATCAAGTTAGAGGATACTTTGCAGTAGGTGGTGAATGGTTAGTTGGGCCACTAGTAATATTACTAATCCTATTGGGGGGACAAGTTAAATTGCTATGGAAGGAGTGCGGCAAATGACACTAT
Source organism: uncultured Clostridia bacterium (assembly GCA_937921505.1). Classification (GTDB taxonomy): domain Bacteria; phylum Bacillota; class Clostridia; order Lachnospirales; family Cellulosilyticaceae; genus FMMP01. The sequence goes on from CAKZUB010000086.1 coordinate 14,365, forward strand.
ATATGGCAGTGGAAAACGATATGTATGAGCTACCAGTGTGTGTAGAAGAAAAGGTTGTGACACTATCTAAAAAGATAGGCGTAGAAAAACGCAGTATATCATCTATGATGTGTAGGCGCCAAGCACATAGAATTTTAGGATTAAGATTTGTAAGAGTTGAGATAGAGGAGGGAGACGATGATTGATAATCCAGGTATAGGTACTAAGAAAGAAGTTGAACGTAAGATAAGGATCTTAAAATCTCTTATTAAAGCAGACTTGGCCAAAAAAGACCAAAGAGCTCTTAAGGACCACAAACAAGCGTTATTAGAACATGAAAATCAATTAAGGAGGATGAACTAAGTGATTCAGAAAGTAACCAAAGAGCAAGCGAAAGAGATTATCGATCAGAGATTACCTTTAGGATGTTTTTGGCTTCAAGATGGTGATAAGTTTATCGGAATTGATAATCAATCAGGGGACGCATGGACAGAGGATTTCAAGAGTAAAGGCGCGTGTATCATATGGTTAGAGAAATAAAAAAGCCCATTCTGACTGCAATCAAGAATAGGCTCATTAAGTAAATATTTTACAAGTGCATTATAGCACAAAGGGGGATCACAATGGAAGCAGAAAAAGCAAGGTTGGTTGAAGAAAACTTAAATTTAGTGCATCACACGATAAACACACACTTTAATAATCTTAGAGGGGATGAAGACGTCTTCCAAATTGGCTGCATTGGGCTTATGCAGGCGGCTAACAAGTTTGATGCTAGTAGAGGGCTCAGTTTCAGTACTATAGCAGTACCTTGCATACGAGGACCTATATCAAATTATTTGCGTGATCTAAATGCAAACAAGAGAGTTGCGCTAAAGCACTCAGTATCTCTGCAAGTAATAGTTGTAGGTAAATCTGAGGGAAAAGAAAGAACTTTGGAAGACCTCATCCAAGACTCCTTTAACCTTGAAGATAGTATATGCGACAAGCTTTTAATACAAGAGGTGTTTAGCAAGAGTAGTATTACAGATAGACAAAAGCAGTGTTTCTTTAATTACCATATACAAGGTATCAATCAAAATCAGTTGTCTAAAATTTTAGGAGTTAGTCAAGTACAAGTATCACGGGAAATTACTAGAGCTACTAAAAAAATAAAAACCGCAATAGCGTAGAGAGGAGCAAATAGGATGACTAAAAAACAACAGGCTTTTCAATTATTGGAGGAGGGCGCTACACCAGCAGAGATTGCAAAAAAGTTAAATATAGCAAAAGCTTCTGTAGCAACTTATAAATACGAGTGGAAGAAGTCAAAAGGAATAGCTACGACAGCTGATCTAGCTGATTCGCTTTTTGGTCCAGATGAAGAACCAACATCTCAAGAAACAACTCTTGAAGAACATCAAGAAATCACAACAGAGGAATTTATAAAGCAAGCAGAAGAATTTCAACAAGAGAACGAAGAGCTAACCGATACTAAACCAGAAAGCAAGGCTAGTAGACTAAATGAGATAAGTAGATCAGTTAAATACAAGGGTGAATACGGTACATATGAGGTGACGAATGCAGTAGTAAAAGTAGTATTTGACACAGCTGAGATGTGCTTAGAGAATATTACACTTTCCGGCTTAATTGAAGAGCTTGAAGAATTATCTAAAAAGTATAAGGGGGCGTTAGGATGAGATTATTGCTAAAGTCATTATCTCTTAAAAACTTTAAGGGAGTAAAAAACTTTACACTTACATGTAAAAACAATGAAGTTAGAGTGTATGGAGCAAACGGGACAGGTAAAACAACAATACAAGATGCTTTTATGTGGCTGCTATTTGGTAAGGACAGCCAAGACAGAAGTAAGTTTGAGATTAAAACACTAGACAGTGATAATAAGCCTATTCATTTTTTGGATCATGAAGTAGAAGGTGTATTCACAATAGATGGCTCAGAAATTGTTCTAAGGAAAGTACTTAAAGAGAAGTGGTCGACGCCTAAGGGACTGGAGCATCAAGTATATAGTGGGGATAGCACAGATCACTACATAGATGATGTTCCTTATAAAGAAGGTGAGTATAAGGCGTATATAAACAAAATAATAGAAGAGGACAAGTTCAAATTATTAACAAGTCCTTATGCGTTTGAAAAATTGAAAAGTTACAAGGATAAAAGAAGCATACTATTCGAAGTGTGTGGAACTAAGACTGATGATGAGGTTATAGCAAGTAACGATAAGCTTAAGGATTTAGGTAAATATCTAGGCAATAAAGATCTTGATACATTTAAAAAATCTATTGCCGAAAAGAAGAAAAGAATAGCTAAAGACAGAGATACTATTCCACCAAGAATAGATGAATGTACTAGAGTCCTTGAGGATAAAATAGATCGACCTAGTGTACTTAAAGTTTTAGAAATCAAAGAAGAACACCAAAAAGAATTAAATGAACAGCTAGAAGCTTCACAGAAGCAATTTGATATTTTGAGAGATAAACAGAAAGAACTATTTACATTAGAGCAAACGAAGGAAAGCATTTTAAGAAAAGCCAAAGATGAATCTATGAAAGATATATTTGTAGCTAAGGAAAAGTTGCAAGCGAAGATGTTTGATCTTAGAACAGCACAAAATCATTTAGATGCTATAGCGAAAGACATTGAAAATTCTAAGCAAAACATTGTACTCCTCGAGAAGTCTAGAGATGTACTAAGGAAAAACTTTGATAATGTATTTGAAGAAACCTTTGACGAACATAAGAGTATTTGTCCTACATGTGGACAAGCGTTACAACAAGAAAAAATCGACCAGCTGCTTAAAGATTACAAAGCTGATAAAGCTGATCGGTTAGATCGCATAAGAAATGCTGGCAAAACTAAAAATAGTGAAATAGAGTCAGAAAAACTTAAACTTGAAGGTTACTTAAAAGAATTAGAAGAGCTTACTAATAAATCAACAGATATCAAAAGTGTAATACAAGAACTTAATAAAGTAACAGGTACAATTCCAGATGAAGATCCTGTAGATACCACAGAAGTAGATAATCAAATAGTGGCCATCAAAGCAGATATAGAGAATTTTAAAGTGAATGATAATAACGCCTTAAAAGACAAAATCAATGCAGTACAAAAGGATATAGAGCTCCTTAAATTAAAGCTAAGTAAGGCTGATGCACAAGAGGATACAGAAAGAAGGATAGAGGAGCTTAAACAGCAGCATAAAGATTTATGTACTCAGTTTGCAGAGTTAGAAAAGCAAGAGTTCTTATGTGATGAATTTACAAGGTGCAAGGTTGATATGTTAGAAGAAAACATTAATAGCAAATTTAACTTTGTAAAGTTTAAGCTATTTGAAGAAAACAAGTCAAATGATGGGATCAAAGAGTGTTGTGAAAGTCTTGTAGATGGAGTTTCTTTTTCAGGAGCTAATACAGCTGGACAGTATGCTGCAGGTATTGAGATTATCAACGCCTTATGTAAATACTATCAGTTTAATGCCCCTATATGGCTTGATAATAGGGAGAGTGTTACAGAGATACCTCATACAGATAGCCAAGTGATCAATCTTACAGTTAATAAGTATTATAGTGAGATTAGTGAACAGAATGAGGAAATGGCACGTAGAGAAGAAATTGCAGACCTTATCATGCGAGGTGAGTTTGAAAAAGTTAAGCATATTTTAAGCGAAAATGGAGGAATGTAAAAATGAGCACAGCACTAGCAGAAAAAGAAGTTAATTATTTAGCAGATGGTGAAGAGGTAAAACTAAGCTTTAATACAGTTAAGAATTACCTAGTAAGAGGACATGCTGACAAAGTAAGTAATCAAGAAGTTGTTATGTTTATCAACCTTTGCAAGTATCAAAAGCTTAACCCATTTCTTAATGAAGCCTATTTAGTTAAGTTTGGAGAGTCAGCAGCACAAATTGTAGTTGGCAAAGAGGCTTTTATGAAACGAGCTGAAGAAAGTAAGGAGTATGCCGGATTTAAAGCAGGCATTATCGTTAAGAGAGGCGAGAAGGTTATCAATGAAGAAGGAACATTTATGATGCCAGGCGATACCCTACTTGGTGGATGGTGTGAAGTTTATAGGAGAGACAGAGAATATCCCATATTATCGCGTGTAAGCCTTACAGAATACAATAAGAGCCAAAGTACCTGGAAGAGTATGCCGAGTACAATGATACGCAAAACAGCTATTGTACAAGCCTTAAGAGAAGCATTTCCAAAGGATTTAGGAGCTATGTATGCAGAAGAAGAGGTGGTGAAAGCTACTCCTCAACAAGAGGTTGAACAGAACGCCAATAATGAGGAATTTGAGTATGTGGAAGCTGAGGTTGTAAATGAGCCACAAGAAACCATTAAAAACAATGAACCTTCAAAAGTTAGTAATACGGTTGAAAAGGCCAGCCAAACGAGTCCAGAACGAGGGTTTTAATTTATGAAGCTAAAGGTACTAGGTAGTGGTTCAACAGGGAACTGCTACCTATTGGAAACCGATAAGGAAGTACTAATTATAGAACTAGGTGTTCCTATAAAGGAAATACTAAAAGCAATAGACATTCACAAAGTAGTAGGAGCTTTAATAACCCATGAGCATAAAGATCATAGTAAATCCATGAAAGAAGCTATACAAAGAGGTATTAAGATCTATGCTACTACTGGAACAATTCGTAAGTGTTTAGAAGAGAAAAATTATTTTTGTAAAGAAGTTACCTTTAGGCAAGAGTATAAGATCGGTAATTTTAGAGTAACACCTTTTCAGACAGAACATGATGCTGCAGAACCATGTGGTTTTGTTATTAAGCATAAAGACATGGGGACCTTGGTATTTGCTACAGATACATACTATGTTAGATACAATTTTAAACGCGTTAATCATTGGATGGTTGAATGCAACTATAGTCAGGAGCTCTTAGACAGGAATGTAGAGCTTGGACATGTCCCTCCTAGACTTGCAGATAGAATAATAACCAGTCATTTTGAATTAGGACATGTGAAAGAGTTTTTTAAGACCAAGGATTTAAGTCAAACAAGAAACATTGTATTAATTCACCTTAGCGATAGTAATTCTAATGCAGCAGAGTTTAGGCAGGTGATTCAAAGGTCAACAAGTAAACAGACTTATATAGCAGATAAAGGTTTTGAGGTTAGCTTAAATTTAACACCATTTTAAGGCAGGTGAAACATGGAAGGGTGGATAAAACTATACAGGAAATTGCTTGATGACGTGGTCTGGGTTAAGTCCACTAATGAGCAACGAGTTATACTTGTTGCTTTACTTCTTATGGCGAGCCATAAAGCAAAAGAGTGGGAATGGAATGGTGAAAAGTTCATGATTCAGCCAGGTCAATTTATAACATCTATAGAGAGCATAATTAAAGCTTGTAACTATACTGTTACTATACAAAATGTTAGAAGCACGATAAAAAGATTTGAAAAACTCAATTTCCTAACAAACAACCCAACAAAGACAGGAAGGCTTATAACCATTGTAAATTGGGAGTCTTATCAGAATGATGATGTAGAGGGTAACATAGTACCCAACAAAGAGGTAACAAAGAGCCAACAAAGAGGTAACAGACAGGTAACACCTATCAAGAATGTAAAGAATGATAAGAATGTAAAGAATAAAAACATATATGGTGAGTTTGGAAATGTAAAGCTTACTGATGAGGAATATACTAGCTTATTAACTAAGTTTGGAGAAGTAGATACCAAAGTTAAGATTGAAAACATTTCTTCATACATAGCAAGTAAGGGAGATAAGTATAAGAGTCATTATGCCACTATTTTAAACTGGGATAGAAAAAGTAACAAAGATAATAATCAGAAACCACAAGTAACAGTTAAACCTAATAAATTCACAGACATGATGAACCATGGCTTCAACTATGAGGATATTGAAAAACTTGAAGAAGAATACATCGATAGAAAGTTGAAAGGTGGGCACAGTGAAAAATTACGATGATGTGTATGATGCTCTAAGATGGGCAGAACAGCTAGCCAATAAATATGGTTTAGGAATAAACACCATAGTAGATGAATTTGTACAAGCAAATAAAGAACTTAAGGATCCAGATGCAGCTAAAGCATTTATAGAAAATGAAATGAAAAGTATGAGGAGAGATATCTATGAATAAGCGCATGAAAAAGAAACAGAACACCAAAAGTCCAAGCAATAGAGATCGGGTAAAGTACTGGAAGAAGGCGTATATTTCAATAAATAAAGAGCATGAGACTGTCACTACAAAAAATAATGTCTTATTAGAAAAAGTAAGCTTTATTTCATGCGAAATAGTAAAGCTAAGACGTAGCAATGAGAAATTAACAGATAATATTATTAAGTTAGCACAGGAAAATACAAGATTGGAGCAAGAGATTGGAGAACTTCAAGGTGAGAATAAAAAGTTGATGGAAAAGAACCGCAGGCAAGAAGAGCTGATCAATAGCTTGGAGTATAGGAACACAAAGTATAAAGAGCAATTAGAGCTCATAGGTAAACCTCTCTGGAAGAGGGTGCTAGGAAAATGATATATAACTTCACAGTGCCAGGAGCTCCAGCAGGAAAAGGACGCCCTCGTATAACTAAAAATGGGGCATTTACGCCTAAAGATACTATGGTCTATGAAAACCTAGTAAAGAACAGCTACAGATTAAACAGACAGCTGCAAGGGGAACTGAAGGCTGAAATAATAGCTTATTATCCCATATCAAAGAGCACCAGCAATAAGAAAAGACTTCAAATGATAGATCTAATCATTAGGCCAACAAAGAAACCTGATATTGATAATATTGTAAAGTCTATTCTAGATAGCTTAAATAATATTGCTTTTCATGATGATAGCCAGATTGTAGAGCTTATAGCCAAGAAATACTACAGCGAACAGCCAAGAGTGGAGGTTATTCTCGAGGAGCTTGAAGAAATACATACACAAGAAAGGCTTGGTGATTAGAATGGCAGAAAAGAAAAAAGACTTTTCCGAGATGAAAGTTGCTATAAAACTAGATAGCCCCATGTTTGAGTGTTTTATGAGAGAGCTTAATGGAGCTGTCAAAAGAGGATTAACAAAAGTTTTTAGTGAAGAATTTGAGGATGCTGAGATAACGGCCAAGATTAAAATCACACTCCCTACATATGAAGAGCCAGAGCAAGTAATAGATGAAGAGTCAGGGGATCGTGTTACAAGAATGCGTCCATATAAAGCTCCTCATGTAGAACATAAAATTACAGTTAATTTAAAACAAAAAAGTGAAACTTCCGGAGACTTTATACTTCAAAAACATGAACTTATGGAGATAGACGGAGAATTTGTAGCGGTACCTGTTACTCAAGCGCAAATGAGCATACGCGAGTTTTTACCAAACGAATAAATAAACTATTAGGGGAGTAATCCCCTAATTACTATAGGGGATGATGTTATGCACTTATGGTTGCCATGTAACTTTGGGGAGATGCTTCGTGTTAATGCTAGAAAGTATGCGTCTGATGAGTGCGAACTAATGGATCTTCCTTTTACCATGGTTCAGTGTGTTAAAACATCAGTTGGTAATCAAATAAGTTACTATACAGATGTTAGTGACAAAAAAGGTCATTGTCATTATGCACCTATCGGGATACCTATTGGACAAGGTGGTAAAATTTTAGATTCGCCTTTATGTCCTGGTTATGAGGGAGCAATAGACGATTGGTTCGATTTTAAAGGCAAGGTCAAATTGTACTATATTGAGTATCTTATTAAAAAAAATAAATTTCGATATGCATTTAGTAATGGCAGCATGATTTATCTTGAGAGAGATACATTAATAGGATCTATTACAGATAATGAGAAACAAAATGAACCTACACTTGATATAAATGAAAGACGGCATATTAAAAAGCCACGTAAAAAAGTATCATCAATTATAATTTTTAAGTTTAAGGGGATGAAAGGAATGGATAAGAAATTAGGGGCATTAAACGATAATGGAAATAATCAATTAGCAAAGATACTTTGGTCTTATGTAGTTGAACAGTGTAAAAATGTAGATGTAATGGTCAAGGTAGTTGAGAGCGGAAAGAAGACAAGTGAATTAGTAGCGCATATTACGGCCTATGCTAGGAAGAAAGCAACAGGAAATATGGCAATGCTTCCGGATAGTGAAGTATTTGCAGAAGTTAATAAATTTTATGGAATAGAAAACTTAGTTAATGCTACTACTTTAGCTGATTTTAAACCGGAAGAAAGTGTAACAAAAGAAGCTAAAACTGTAACAGAAACATCTAATAGCGTATCAAAACAGCCTAAAAATGTTACTAAAGCTAAAAAAGCTATTCCGGAAGGTCAATTCGATCTTTTTAGCATGGGTATGGGGGTGTAGAAGATGAAAAGACAGCATCTTTTATCTCTTCCAGAATTGTCATCCAGCAAATTAAAAGCACCATCGTTAGTCACATTATTTGAGCCTAAATCGGCCATAGTTTAGATAGACGATGCACATTATCAGCAAACGATTAGGCACATTAAATGAGCAGTTAGCTACTCGGTGCATATTAA
>CAKZUB010000087.1 GCA_937921505.1 uncultured Clostridia bacterium
AAGATAATGAGTGTGGTTGAAACGTGTAAACGAAAAAACATGGATATATTCCAAAATATTACCAAAATATTCGAAGGCACACCGGCTGTATTTTAGCCGGTGTATCAGTCGTTAATTTTTTGAGGGCTGAATAGTAACAAATAATCTAAGTTTTTTCACTTTTCCCTTGACATATTGCCATATTCATATTATACTTAATTTTGTCGCTAAGACAGACAAGCGACAACCTAATAGCGCGGAGTGGAGCAGTTGGTAGCTCGTCGGGCTCATAACCCGAAGGTCGTAGGTTCGAGTCCTGCCTCCGCAACTCAATAAAAAACAAGTCAAACACCTAGGTGCTTGACTTTTTTTTTATTGAGTTGAAACTTCATACAACTATCTCTTTTCTCCTAAGAAAAATAACGCTACAGTCCCAGGTCCTGCATGGGAGCCTATAGCCGCTCCTATTGGACTCACAATGACACTTTTAACTTTTAATTCTTCTTTTAAAGACTGCATAAGACCTGTAAGCTCTTTCTCACAACCACCATGACTTATAAAAACCACTTGCTCTCGTGGATTTACTATATTCTCTTTAACCTGATCTAGCAAGCTATTTAAAGATTTTTTTCTGCCTTTTGCTTTGAAAACTGGTATTAACTTTCCTTCATCATTTACCTTCATAATCGGTTTAATGCTAAGTATCGTTCCAATTGTAGCAGCTGTTTTTGAAACTCTTCCCCCTCTATAGAGATGATTTAAATCTTCTACAGTAAACCAATGATTTACTTTCAGCTTATTTTCTTCTAGCCAGCTAACTATAAACTCTGTACTTTTTCCCTGTTTTAAAAATTCATTTGCATAATATACCAGCAGTCCAACACCTAAGGAAGCAGCCTTAGTATCAACGACAGTTACAGGTACATCTTTCATTTCTTCTTTTAACTCTTCTACTGCTAAATACGCACTATTTACACAACCACTTAATGCGGATGAAAATCCTATGTAAATAACGCTATTTCCTTCTTTAAGATGTTTTTCAAATTCTTCTTTGAATGTATAGGCATTAATCTGAGAGGTAATAGGCATTTCCCCTCCAAGAATAAGGTCATAAAATTCCCTGTACTTATTTTCTTTACCTAAATCATCTTTAATTTCTTTATCTTTAAGATGTACTGTAAGCGGTAAGACGTGAATATTATTTTCTTTTGTATATGCGTATGGCAAATCACAGCATGAATCTGTTATTAATATTGTTTTCATCATTGCACCCCTTTAACTATAGTTTACCATCTATTATGTATTTTTCCAATAATTTTCCAACTGTCTTGTAAAATAGTTTAAATTGTTTATAAAGAAGCAATCTCTTTTAATCTTTTAATGATAGGTAGTTTTTGTGTACATGCACTTTCACACTGACCACATCCAATACACTGCGGCGCACCACCCTTTACCTCTTTAAGCTGCCAATGATTATTAATGCGGCTCATAATCTCTTCTTTTTTATCTGTAATAATATATTGATTATAAGCATCCATAAGCTTAGGAATAGGTATATCTTTTGGGCAATCATCACAATAGCCACACCCTGTACACACATTATTTAAGGATGTCTTTAAATGTGATTTAATCTGTAATTTCTCATCCTCTGTAATAGGTTTAAGATTCTTTATAGCCTCGCAAGCTTCATCTACTTGATCTTTATTTGAAAAGCCACAAAGCGTTACTGTTATTTCTGGATGTGATGCATTAAAGCGAATAGCTGCTTTCGCAACAGTATCCTCATCATTTTGTTTTAAGAAGGCGTAATAATCTGCACGCTGCGGAATAAGTCCTCCACCAAGCGGATTCATCGTCACAACTGCACGGTTAAGGCGTTTGGCTGCTTCTAAACCTTTTTCACGAAAAGCAAAGTTAGTTGCATTATAACCGAGTAAAACACCCTCAAAAACTCCTGTTTCTAACATCTTCTCAATATCTTCGCCACTTGCATGGGTAGAAAGAGCAATATGATCAACAAGTCCACGTTCTTTAGCCTTTAAAAACCCTTCAAAAATACCACCCTTTTGCGTATAACCTTTGAACATATCATAATCCAAAATACACCATAGATGCATAAAATGAATACGATCTACTCCTAAACGAGAAAGTGATGTTTCAATTCTTCTTAACACATCATCACTTGTTTTATCTCCTGTTATATGGGTTGCTGTCTTAGTAGAAACAAAAAAATCTTTTTTCATCTGGCGAAAAGCATATCCCATTATTTTTTCGCTCTCATCCTCACAATATAAAGGTGCGGTGTCAAAATAGTTAATACCCTTTTGCCTTGCATAACTTATAAGTTCGGCACATTTTTCATAATTTCCGTCTTTAAAGTCTTCCTCTAAAAATCTCATGCCTCCAAATCCTATAATTGAAACTTCTTTTTCTGTTTGTCCGTATTTTCTATAAATCATCACTATACCTCCTTGTCTCCTTCTTTACTATATTATATATTTCTATATTTTTCTATAACTCTTATTAATATTTTAAATATTTACTACAAATCTCTCATTCCTATTGCGTATGTGCTTATTTATCCTCCTAATGTTATATCTTGTTCATTATACCACTTGAGGGCATCGTAAAAATGTTCTTTTTTAAAACTAGGCCAATAGTCCTCAATTACGTAAAAGTCAGAATACACTGATTGTATAGGCAAAAAGCCACTTAATCTTCTTCTGCCTCCCCATCTTATAATAAGATCTATACGTGATATATCTCTTGATTTAATCTGCTCATTAATCTCTTTTCTATTATGTGTATGATTACTAATATCTTGAATATCCCATTCCCACCCATAGTTAACCAAAAAGTTAACACGAATGCCTCCTTTCCCAAATTTTCTTCTACTCGTAAAATGTAGTAACTCCTTAGGAAACATCCTTGACTCACTATTACCTACTACTAAAAGCTCTGCATCTTGAGATGCAAGTACATGAACTGCATCTATACATGCTTGTGTAAAAGCTTGTCTTTGTTTAGCAGGCCTTTTGGTGTTATCAGTCGTAAACCCATAATATGTAACTTCTTTAACACCTTGCTCTTTACACAGTTTAAAAGCTTCAAGACCTGGATCTATACCTAAGTTATAGCCTTTATCCTTTGTCATACCTTGCCCATGGGCCCATCTTCTATTACCATCTGGAATAATGCCTATATGATTAGGTACTCTCATTCTATCACCTCTTCATTAAGTATTTACAGGTTATATAAGATCTAATCCATTTAATGACTTTTTATTTTGAGAAAAGCTTATGCTGATTCAAAAATAGAAATAAGCAGAGGCCATACGCCCCTGCTTATTTTGATATTCATTTATTATTTAACATTTGCATTTACATTTATTGCAGCCACATTTATTGCAACTACATGGCTTTGGTGGGCAAACATCTACTGGTCTAATTGTTTTTGAATCTGTTCCTACTTCTAAAGGTTGAATACTTGGTTCTAGTAAATCACCACATACAAACTCTAGGCAGCTATTATCTTCTTCTTCTGCAATTGGAGATAGTTTAGGTGGTATCGTAAGTCCTGCATGTTGGAATTTGTATTGTACAAAGTATACAGATTTAATATAAAGTGTAAGGCCTATTGCAAAGCAATTTTCATCTTGTGCAACTACTTTTGCAAGCGCTTGTGCTGAAATACCTTGTTGTACTGAGTTATTTGCATCAAAGTCTACGCATACTTTAGAATCATGATAGCATTTTTCTTTTTTGCCACTTTGACCTGAAACAAATCCCATATAGTTAATAGTTGGAACAAGTTTATTACATCCACATGGATTTTCTGGTGCAAAAGATAACCCATAAGGTGTATATAAATCAAATGTTACTGCTGCTGGATTTGTACATGGATCAAAACCACATTCACATTCATCTCCTAAATATCTAACTGTCATCATACCTTGAGCAACTACCTTACAGCAAGCATCGAGTACTGTTACTGCAAATGTTACGTCAATATCTTTTAAAGTAATTCTGCTTAAGTTAGGATTACCTTTTGTGGGTCTAATTTCTGAAAATCTTCCGTCAACTGGGTCTACAAAATTAAAGTCAATATCTATTACTTGCAATTGTATATTGCATGCACATTCCAAATCTTTTTTAGATAACCCGCCAAAGAGAATATCTGTTGTTTTATGAGTCTCACTTTGACATACATCTTTTAACTCATTAAGACAAACAACACGGCAAAGATTAATACCACTTTCATCGAATACTACTGGAGCTATTAAAGTAAGAAGCCTAGGTTCTCCAATTGGTGGACATGTTGCAATTGTTTCTAAAGGTGATAATTTATTTTCAGCAGGATGACATATATCACAAACCCCTGCATTAGGTTTAGCAAAAAATTTAACGTCGTTCTGACAACCACATTTACTCATAATTTTAAACCTCCTATACGATTCTTAAGATTAGCGAATCATAATTTGTCGTTTCCAATACTATAATATGGAAAATAAGGTCCTTTGGTGACATATATGTATAAATTTATTTTTATTAAATATATTTATATAAGAGTCATTTGTTATATTTAATTTTTATATTAAACCCTAAAAACACGGGAGGTTTTGTTATGTCTTTTTTACTCAATTTTAATAATAACTTTTCTGTAGTAGAAAACAATTCTAAGTACGGTGTGTTTTGTCAACTCTATAACCATACCGGAGTATCCAGACCTACACAAATTCAATCTTTAAATTGCAACGATTACAGTGCATCAATGGATGATAAAGGCAACTTACATGTCATTAGTATGCCTACACGTTATCAAATTCTTTATTTTTGTTATGAAAATGGTCATTACTCAAAAAAAACACTGATCGAAAATACGACTGAAACTTATGCTTTTTCAAATCCAATCATTCACTGTATCAATAATCAAATCCATGCCTTTTATTTATCAAACCGAGTAGGCTCTAATGCTTATTCTATTGTTCACCAAACTTTAAATTCATCTTCTGTCGAGACATTATTAGATACCAATTATACCCTCCAAGGTATAAAAAGTTTTTCTTATAAAAATAGCATCTACATCTTTTATATGATAAAAAATGATTATTACCTTATTAATTGTCTTAAAATAACTGATAACATAAAAGAGGAAATGACCTTATTGATCTCTAAACTACCTATTTGCGACTTTTCCGTTTGCATCAATGACCATCACATTGATCTTGTTTATGTAGCAGAATTACATGGCAAATATCAGCTTGTATACTATAACTGCGAAACAAAGCTCTCAAATGCACTATGTCACACATTATCACCTTCAAATCCTGTTATATTTTGGTACCAAGACTACTTATGGGTGAACTATTTACAAGACAATAAACTTTATGTAATCCTCTCAATTGATGCTGGCAACTCCTTTAGCTCTCCTGTACTCTCCTCTATTCAAAATAATATCAGCAGACACGTCTTTATAACTAACAAAGACTGTTCTTTAAGATGTACAGAACTTTATGCTTCTATTACAAACTCAGTACGCATTAATACATTATTTACAATTGATTTTGATCACATGCATCACGATTCTAAAATTCCTCTTGAACTTGAACTTTTAATCGAAGGGCTTACCCTATCTCAGAAATCTTCTTCACAGACAGCTCAGCTTATAGAAGAAAATATAAGACTTCAAGAAGAAAATAAACTGCTTAAGACAAAATATGAGCGTCCCTTTGTCCCAACTCCTTCTGGAGAAGAGAGCATGTCTTCTTCTGTCAAATCAGCCGCAAATGCCTTTATGGAAGAGCTATCTAGTTGGGATGCTCCTCCTCGTATCTAATACTCTGAGCAAAAAATAGCACCCTTAGTAGGTGCTATTTTTTATACTTGTAATATAAGGCAACATTTTTCTATATTTATTTTGCTTATCTCTATTTTTTATAACCATAAACATAAGTCCCATACCTAGTGTGGCTCCCAAGATCATTAGAATTTCAGCATCCATGTAGGTTGCAAAGTTTCCAATAATATACCCCACCAGAAGTCCTCCTATAAGTCCTGCTAAGGGCAGTCCATACATAATAATAGTTGCTTTTAAAAAAGTCTTATTATCCAAAGAAATTTCTACACTATCGCCTACCTTGCTGTGCACATTATTGATACATTTCAAAGTGCACGCTCGTGAAACATGTACCGCATCACACGCATGACAATCTCCACACATATCTTGTCTTTTAATCTCAACAATAGCATACTCCCCTTCAATTTTTTGCACTATTCCACTTGGCATATTACTCTCCTTCATCTGCATGCTCTTCTAGATGTCTGCTAAATAAACTTCTTATGATAAATATAACTCCCGTTATAATAAGTATACTGCACGCTGCTTGAAGTATAATATTTCTTGCAATGGCACTTAACGAGTCTGCTATAAGATAAGTTCCCATGACCCCAAATATTAAAATTGGCAGTACTGTCCAACTCTGTCTTTCTATAATCCATATTAAGAAAAATGCTAAAACAGCAAATAACATGAGCGCTCCTATTGAAAAATAGTACCCATCTATGCCTGCTGGTTCTTTAATAAATAAAAAAATTCCCCAGAAAGTTAAAAGTGATCCTATACTTAAAATAACCGATTTTCTTTTAGATATGTATAGTGTCAAAAGTATAATACCTGGTATTATAAGCATGCGTGCTGGTAAACTTGGAGCATTAATAACTCTTCCCATAAACATAATTGAACCATTTGCAAAAAAAGCTATAGAGGCCATAAGCATGATTATATTTTTCGTTCTTGCAAAAACTATAATTAAAATAATAGAAACAAATACATTGATGTATTCATAAAAATATCTTTCAGGCAGCAAATTATTAAGATGTAATAAAAAAACAACTCCCGCCAAGATACAACTTATACCGGTATTTAAAAGCATGTTTTGCTTATTATTCAAATGTATCACCCTTTCAATTTTAATTTAACCTTATTATAATCTATTTAAATCCATTTTAAAAGTGAAGAACTAATAATAGGATAGGTTTAACTCCCTATCCCATTATAAATATCTTATTTTTTTTCAAAATTAATAACCATAGCTTTGACTCTTGTCATAGCCTCTATACTATATCTTATACCTTGTATCCCCATTCCAGATGACTTTACACCTAAGAACGGAAAATGATCTGGTCCACGCTCTGTTTTATTGTTGATTTGAACAGTTCCTACATCTAACTGATTAGCAATATTAAAGGCTCTGTCAATATCTTTGGTAAATACTGCTGATTGCAGTCCATACTCTGATTTATTAGCAATCTCAACCGCTTCCTCAATACTCTTTACTCTTATAATAGGAAGTACGGGTCCAAAGGGTTCTTCCCAAGCAAGCCTCATATCTTCTTTAATATGATCTATAAGTGTTGGATACACTAGATTTTTATCCCTTCTGTTGCCGACAAGCATTGTAGCCCCTTTATCTAGAGCATCCTCAATCAACTCACACACAAAATCTGCTGCTTCGTTAGATATTAACGGGACAATTACTGTCTCTTTCTTTCTAGGATCTCCAACCTTCAGTTTCTGCACTCTTTCTTTAATATATCCAACCAACTCATCTGCTACTTGCTCTAAAACAATCACGCGCTTCACTGCTGTACATCTTTGCCCTGAATAAGAAAAAGCACCATTGACGATGTTTTTAGCGGCATCTTTAAGATTTGCATCTTCAAGAACAATAGCTGCATCCTTTCCTCCAAGTTCCATAAGTAAGGGTTTCATAACAGTAATACCTGAAATATGTCTACCAACTCCAGTGCTTCCTGTAAAATTAATAAAATCTATCCCTTCGTGAGTAACTGCATAATCTCCTATTTCACTGCCTCTTCCAGTAATCGTATTTAATATCCCCTTTGGAAGTCCTGCCATTTCAAAAATCTTGACCATATACAAAGCACTTATCGATCCTTGAGTCGGAGGTTTCAACACAACTGCATTACCTGCTACTAGAGCTGGCGCAATTTTAGATACTGAAAGATTAACAGGATAGTTAAAGGGCGATATCGCTAAAACTGTCCCGAGTGGATAACGATTAACAAAAGAAACTCTATCTTTACCATAACCTGGAAAAGCATCTGCTGATAGCATTTCACCTCTCATTTGCTTAGCTGCATCTGCTGTAAAAAGAATAAAATCTGATGTACGCTTTACTTCTGCAAGACTTGATGTAATGTCTTTAGCTATTTCTACAACCATAATATCTGCAATTTGTTTTTGATAATCTAAAAGTAAAAAAGCAACTTTATTTAGGATTTTCGCTCTTTCTATAAGCGGTACTTCTGCCCATTCTTTTTGTGCAGCTCTAGCGGCTTGAATGGCTTCATCTACCTCTTCTTTAGACATAGCTGAAATAGACCCAACTTTACTCCCATCAATTGGGGAAAAAATATCTATAAGATTTCCGGTATTTGAAAGTTTCCACTCTCCATTAACATAATTTTTATAAATACCTTCTGTGCTTATTTCTTTAAGCATATTCTCCACCCTTTCTCAAAATAATAATAAGTTTATCTTTCCCTATTTATATGCAAGAATACTTTTTAAATGCCTTAAGTCCAGAATATAGAGTGTTATAGCATAAAGACATTTCCCTCTTACTTATTTAGTTTTGATGAACTCTTACATCACCCGAGGCTGTACTTATCGTAAGTTTTGCATAAGGGGCTTCACCTATTACAGCTGTTGCCTGACTTGCTTTTTTGTTTTTATAATCCATGGCAACATTACCTCTTATTTCCCCCGATATACATTTCGCCTCCATTTCAAAGCTTATATCTTCTGCAAGTTCTATATCAATATCACCTGAGGCCGCTGTTAACCTTGAATACTCCAAAATGCTAAGGTAGGAGGCATCTATATCTCCTGAGGCTGTTCTTACCTCTCCAGAACCTTGTATCTTTTTCAAGTTGATATCTCCTGAGGCTGATTGAATAGTGTAAATGACTGCTTCAAGTTCCTTAATAGTAATATCTCCAGACATCGTTGCTATATCTCCTGACCCTTTTAAAAAGCTTATAGCTATATCTCCTGATGCTGTCTTTAAGGCATAGTCCTTACACTCTAAATATTTAACTTTAATATCTCCTGAAGCCAGCTGAGCTTTGAAACTTTGAACAGTTAGAGCATAATCCGTTTTGAGGTCTCCTGATGCCTGATTTACACTTATATTTTTAAGATCTAAGTCGCTAAATATTCTAATGTCTCCTGAAGAAGTAGTAAGATTTAAATCTCCTGCATATTTCTTGGGAAGTAATAATTCTACTTTACGCTGAGTAAAACCAAATCCAAATAAAACAGATTGTCTTCTTTTTCTACCAGCTGTTACTACAAGTTTACCATTTTGATTAATCAACGTAAAGAGTTCATCTTCTTCTAATTTTACAGTTGCACTTTCTATAATACTTATTGTAGAATCATCTGTTATAGAAACATCTATATCAGAGCTACTAAAGTTAAGCTCTATTTCTTGTATATCGCTCATATCTACATGCTCTTCTTTTAACACTTTAAGAATACTACTCTTTTCACTTGCTAATGTAAAATTAAAATAATGCCTATCTGTATTATTTTCACTTATACTCTTTTTACTGATATTACTTAGA
This sequence comes from uncultured Clostridia bacterium, assembly GCA_937921505.1. GTDB lineage: Bacteria > Bacillota > Clostridia > Lachnospirales > Cellulosilyticaceae > FMMP01. The sequence goes on from CAKZUB010000087.1 coordinate 9,630, forward strand.
AAGCTAATAAGACCTATAGCTATACATACTAATACTACTAATTCAACAATTTGTATAATTCTTATTTTTTTCATAGAGGTTACTCCTTCATATTACGCATATCAAATAACAACTTAATAATTTGTTCAATAACTGCACCTATTATAAAGATAATCCATGAATAAGCCCATATTCTAAGTGTAAAACTTATCAATAGATAAATAGCAACAATAATCGTCCACATAATGGATATAAGTGATTTACATAGCTGATTCCTTTGAGAATGCCCTTGTTTCCATTCTTTAAATTCTTCTACTAATGTTTCATCTGCCTTGATATAGCTTGGTCTTGACATAAAGTGGTAGATGAGCATACATGTTGAAGCACCTGCTATCACCGCAAACGATATAAAGGCTATAACGCCATCCACCCTAAATATTGCGGCAAGCGTAATTAAAACAAGTACGCTCAAAACATATAATCCTACAGCTCCTGCGACCACAAGCGCTGTTTTCTTGCGTTCCTTTTCTTCTCTTTCAATACTAAATACATCATTTTGTTTGAGCCCTCTTATGAGTTCATCCACATCTCCAATACTTGCAATGACATTGTTATAAGCTTCATCTTGTGCTTTACCTAAGCTGACTAAGTCATTGTACTTCTCCGTTAAATTAACAATAAGCTCTTCTTGAAGTTCAAATGCCTTTTTTGTCTGTGGCGCCCCTTCAAATAACATCTCTACTTTATTTCTTATTTTATCAATCATTTCCATCCCTCCACCAATCTATTATTTGTATTTAAATAAGCTGATCAATTAATTTTTTAGCTTCTTCCCAATCTTTTTTATTATTGGTATAAGCTGCTTTTCCAAGGGGCGTTATGCTATAGTAACGTCTTCTAGCACCTGTTGTTTCGTCTCCCCAGTAAGATAATATAAAACTAGCTTGTTCTAACCTTCGAAATGCACTATACAAGGTAGCTTCTTTAAGTTCATATTGATGATCTGTTTTTTCTTGTATAGCTTTGTTTATCTCGTACCCATAGCTATCTTTTACTATGAGTTGCGCAAGTATAATCGTCTCTGTATGCCCTCTTATGAGGTCTGATGTAATAGACATTCTGTCACCTCTCTTTTACTTTTTATCTCTATTTATATATTAATATTATATACCTCGTCTGTCAAGGTATATTTATTATTAATATAAATATTTTTAAATTAAAAGCGTACAGCTTTTCTAGGCTGTACGCTTTTAATTTATAACAACTAGGTCATACGTCTTACTGAAAATGTCCTTTTCTATCACATAAATATCATGATTGTCATCTCTTTTAACTGCTAGATAGTCTCCAATCTTTCCATACATATATTTTTCAATATCCCATGAGGTAAAGACTTTAACAGCTTTTTTTAAGGGCTTAGCATAAATATAGCTTTCACCTTTTGAGATGCATTTTTTAGCATACTGATGTAGATGTATAATGGTGCTGTCTTTTTTATTTCTTATACTCGGAAAGTATTCAAGCTCCAAGTTATACCTCTCATCTAAAATAGTATAATTTTTTTCAAACTTTTCTTTTGTTGTAGGATATACCTCTCCCTTTACCCCTACCATCGCATAAATATCTTCGTTTGCCAGTAGATCTAAATCTCCTTCAAGTGTCCTTATAATAATGGGGGTATTATCAGCTACTACGTCTGTTAGCGGGACAAATCCCACCGGTACTGCTCTTTTTTTATAGAGCTGCATATCTTCGATATCAAGATAGTCTTTCATACTATAGATCACATCAAAAGACTTATAATACTTTGTAAGCCTTCTTAAAAAATATTCATCTGCATTAAGATGGGCATGCTTTTTATCAAACTCTTTTTGACTGATAAATCCTCCAGCCTTTTCTACATGTCCCCCACCTGAGCCTATACCTTCTGATAGATAGGCTGCTAGCTCATTTGCCATTATTTCTTTATCACAGCTTCTGATTGAAAACTTAATGCCCCTGTTGATTTGATTATATACTACACAGACATAAACACTATCTACTTGCAGCGCCAAATCACTTATAAATCCTAGTATATTAGGATCACATTCTTGTGCTTTTACAAGGACAAACTTATTAGTTTCATTGTAGGAGTGTCGTATAAGTGCCATTCCTGCAATCTCAAGCTCACGCAGCGTTAGTACAGAGTTTTTTAATTTTCTAATAATGCTATTATCTATCTTTAAACTATCTAGCATGTCTTTATCTAGCGGATGATTAAGTTCTGTAAATCCTCCACTGTCGTTAAAAAGCCCATAATACAAGGCCGTAGCAACATCAATATGTTCATTGATATTAAAGTTTTCTTGATTTATAAGATCCCATACGAGGGTGCATGCACTGGCTAAAAAACTTCTTATCTCTGATCTTGGTATTTCTTCTACCTCTGGCTGATGATGATCTATAATAGCTATATGTCTTGCATTAAGTTTTGTAACATTGCCTGCTCCATATTGGCAGTCCACCGTTATAAGTAGTCCCTCTATATTTATTTTTTCTACATACTCTATAGGAATATTAAATGCTTCAATTATCATCAAAATATTAGGTTTTGTAATCTTAAGCTCTCCGCTATAAATTAACCTAACTTGCTTGCCTTGACATTTAAAAAATTTATATAAAGCATATCCTGCGCCTATACTATCTGGGTCTGGATTATCATGACATTGAATGACTATATTTGAGTAAATATTCAACTCTGAAAGCTTCATAACAGGCCTCCTACTTTTATATTTCTATAGGTATTCTAGCACAACTCTAAACGCTTTAATACTATAGCCTTGAGTGGTAATAAAATATTCTGCTTGTGCAAAATAATTTTACTATTTGCATATATGTTGTGCATTGATTATAATGAAAAGATAGTGTTTCTTGAAATATCAACTATACATTCGGAGGTTTTACCTATGCCACGTGCTACTCATAAAAATACACTCACTTTACAGCATATCCTCGCTGCTAAAGAAAGAATTAAAAATACTTGTGTTGAAACAAAGCTTATGTACAGCTATGAACTTAGTAAAGAATTTAATAACGAGATTTACTTAAAGCCTGAAAATTTACAAATAACAGGGTCTTTTAAAATACGTGGTGCACTTAATAAAATCATGCGTCTTACTGATACTGAAAAGAGTAAAGGACTTATTGCTTCATCGGCTGGTAATCATGCTCAGGGAGTTGCCTACTCTGGACATTCACTTGGTATAGATGTAACAATTATAATGCCAAAAACAACACCTCTTATTAAAGTCAAAGCAACTAGAAACTGGGGGGCAAATGTAATCCTCGCTGGTGATGTATATGACGCTGCCTACGAAGAAGCCAAAAAGCTTGAAAAAGAAAAGGGATATACTTTTATCCATCCTTTTAATGATATAGATATTATGGCTGGACAAGGTACAATAGGTCTTGAAATACTACAAGAACTTCCAGATGCAGATATTATTTTGGTACCTATTGGTGGTGGTGGACTTATTAGTGGGATTGCTGTTGCAGCTAAAACCATTAATCCTCATATTAAAGTCATTGGTGTTGAATCAACTGGCGCACAAGCTATGAAGTTATCTATGGACTCTGGAAAACTTGTTCATTTGCCTTATGTAGATACCATTGCTGATGGTGCTGCTGTTAAAAAGCCCGGACACTTGGCCTTTGATATTATTAAAGATTATGTAGATGAAATAATTACTTTAGATGATCATGATTTAATAGAAGCTATCTTCTTATTAGTTGAAAAACATAAACTCGTTGCCGAAGCTACAGGAGCTCTTTCCGTCGCCGCTCTAAAAAAACTTGATGTAACTAACCAGAAAGTCGTTTCTGTTATAAGCGGCGGTAATATTGATGTTCTTACCATGTCTTCGCTTCTTAATCATGGACTTTACTCTAGAGGAAGACTTTTTTGTTTTTCTGTTAAACTTAAAGACACACCAGGTCAGCTTGTCAAAATAGCCCAAATACTTGCTGATTTAGGAGCTAATGTCGTAAAGCTTGATCACAATCAATTTAAGGCACTTGATCGCCTAACTTATGTTGCCCTCGAGGTAACTGTTGAAACCAATGGACATCGTCATATTAAAGAAGTTACACAAACTTTAGAAGACGAAGGCTATCGTATTGAAGTTATTTATTAAAACAAAAAAGGCAGACTACTAAGTAGTTTGCCCTTTTCTAGTTTAGCCTCGTATAACTTCAACCTTATAACCATCAGGATCTGTTACGAAATAGTATCTTGGCTTTTCTCCTGGAAGTCCTTTTAAATCTGTTACTTCGAAACCTAGCTCACTATGTCTTTGTCTAGAACCTTCTAAGTCAACTGTAGATACTGCTAAATGGCTAAAACCATTCCCTACTTCATAAGGTTTTTCTGTATTATAATTATAAGTAAGTTCCACTTCATAAGAACCAGTCTCATCTGTTAAAAATACTAAGGTAAACTTATGTTCTTTAAAATCCTTTCTATTAACCTCTATTAAACCCAGTGCATCTTTGTAAAAAGCTAAAGATTTCTCTAAATCCATAACCCTTAAACAAGTATGAAGCATTTTATATTTCATTTTCTTATTCTCCTTCTTAAAATGTATTATTTATATCAAGTCCTACTGGACAATGATCTGAACCTACTACCTCTGAATAGATAGTGGCATCTATTAAATATTCTTTAAGCCTTTTAGATACTAAAAAGTAGTCTATTCTCCATCCCGCATTATTTAGTCTTGCCTTAAATCTATAAGACCACCAGCTATATGCGCCTTCTTGATCAGGATAAAAATAACGATAGGTATCTATAAAATCAGATTCTAAAAGCTTATCAAATTGCTCTCTTTCTTGTAAACTATACCCAGCATTTTTTTCGTTTGCTTTAGGATTTTTCAGATCAATAGGATGATGCGCAACATTAAGATCTCCACATATAATGACAGGCTTATTCTGATCTAACTTTTTCAAATAGGCTCTAAAGTCTTGTTCCCACTCGATGCGGTAATCGATACGTGCAAGTTCATTCTGAGCATTAGGTGTATACACTGTGACCATATAAAAATTATTAAACTCTAAGGTGATAACTCTCCCCTCTGTATCATGATGACTAATGCCGATGCCATAGTTTACTTTAAGTGCTTGTTGCTTTGAAAAAATGGCTGTTCCTGAATAACCTTTCTTCTGGGCATAATTAAAATACTGGTGATATCCTTTAAGATCAAGCTCTATTTGCCCTTCTTGCAATTTAATCTCTTGAAGGCAAAAAATATCTGCATCTATTTCATTGAAAAAATCTAAAAAACCTTTTGTTACGCAAGCTCTTAAACCATTTACATTCCATGATATAAGTTTCATTACTTTTCTCCTTTGCTAAAAACCTACTTTTTTGCTACTGCATAATCATTTCCATAGGTAAATAAACAATGCCATTTGTTTCTTGAAGTTCTCCTGTCCCCTCTACTTTAAAACCTAAACTTTTATAAACTTCTACTGAGCTTGGATAGGCATTAACTGTTATTTTTTTGATTTGTCTATTGTCCTCTAAAAGAATCTTATCCAGCGCTTGCATAAATAATCTCTTACCTATCCCTTGTCTATGGTAAGCTTTATTTACAAAGAACAATGAAATATGGTCTTTATCTTTAATAGAAATAGTCCCAACAATCTTTCCCTCATGTTTTGCTACTAATGTAAAAGCTATTCCTTTTTCTTCTCTGTCTTTTAAAGATAATGGAGACACAAATTCTTTAAATAAGGTAATTCCTTCTTCTAAAAAATCCCCTGCCACAAATTCATTAAAAACTTCTAAAATGACATTGCTAAGCTCCTCTACTTCCTCTTCTTGAAGTAATTCAATACTCATTTCCTGCATACCTTTCCTCCTTTTAAGTTGTTATCTTGCATACATCTATACATTTACCCTTTGTAATACTTATAAGTTCATTTGGTGTCATCTTTACAATAGCGTTGCTGCCCCCAGCTGCTGGATAAATGGTGTCAAAGTGCATGATACTTTCATCAATATATATTTCTATTTCTTCTGGGAGTCCAAAAGGACATACTCCTCCAACAGGATGTCCTGTCCTTTCAAATGTTTCTTCATAAGACATCATTTTAGCTTTAGTATTAAAGATAGCTTTAAACTTTTTATTATCTATCTTTGCTATACCAGAAGCTACAATGACAATACTTTTATCTTTAGCACTAAATGCCAGTGTTTTTGCAATTCTCTCTGCATCAACACCTAGTGCTTTAGCTGCCAAAGTTACTGTTGCACTGCTTTCCTCTAATAAAATAATCCTTTGTTTCAACTTATTATTTTGCAAAAATATTTCAACTTCTGCCACACCCATGTCTAATACTCCTTTTATACTATGCTTTTTTCACATTAATAAAACTGATTTCTTTAAGTAATAGAGCATATACACTCTTTATTTCAATTATATAACATATTTCCAAAACATACAAAAAATAAATTAACCTAAAAACAGCCTTACCTTTATTTTGATTAAAATAAGGGTAGGCTGTTTTTATAAACGCTTTATAAATAATTTTTAGTTAGATCCTGAATTTTGATATTGCTGCTTTAAGTTTATCAGCACTCACTTTTGATTTGATAACTTGCTGCATGATATCGCTAGACTTGAGATTAACTTCAACAACTTTACTCGCTATATCGGTCGTACCACCAGCCCCATCATTAGCTGCACTTGCGACTCCATCAATAGCTTCTAAAATATTTTCCACAGAGGCTAACAATTCTTCAGACGTTGAACTAAACTCAGTTACTAAATTATCTACAAATTTTGCATCTTCATTATATTTATCTGCAACTTCTATCATCGTCTTATAGTCATTATTAACATCTGTACTCATAAATGTCAGCAGACCATTTGAGCTTAAAGATAAGTTATCTACAGAAGTTGTCACTCTAGTTATAACTTGTTGAATTTCTATTACAGTGTTCTTGGATTGTTCAGCAAGTTTTCTGATTTCATCAGCTACAACCGAAAACCCTCTTCCAGCTTCTCCCGCTCTTGCAGCTTCTATAGCAGCATTAAGCGCTAGCAAATTAGTTTGTTCGGTTATCTGCATAATTGATTCTGATAAAATATTAATCTGCTGGGCTACCTTAGACTCTTCTATTGCTTTTTCTAGCTCTGCTTTAGTATTTAAGAATATATCATGTGTCTTCTTCCTAGCAATATTTACATTTGTTTTTGTTTGCTCTGCCCTCTTACTAATTTCTCCTGCTGCAACTGCGCCCTCTTGAGAACGTGTTGCAATAGACCGTACAGCTCTTTCGATTTCCACTGATATTGTTGCCATTTCTTCTGAGGAAGCAGCTGTTTCTTCCATCCCTGCAGCAAGTTCTTCAGTTGCTGCTGACACACCTTCAAGATTATTATTTAATATCTCCATATTGACCATTGCATTTTTGACTTCATCTCCAATGCTTGTAGATTCATCTCTTATACTTTTAGCTAAATATTTTAGCGCATTTTTCATATTATGGATACCGTTTACGATAGTACCAATTTCATCTTTTCTAGACAATAAGCTCGAATCCACATCTATTGAAAAATCCCCTTTTGCAATTTGATCTAAATACTCTGACGATTTCTTGATTGGATTTATTATACGCGCTGAGCTTAGTGAAACTATTATAAACGCTATAATAATAGCTCCTATACCAATCACTACATTGCGGCGCTGTGTATTATTGATAAAAGCCATTGCATCAGTCTTATCCTCAACAGTTACCACTGCCCAGTTATTAGAATTTCCTGGAAGCACTATACTTTGGTAAGCACTAACCACCTCTACCCCATCACTATTTTTATACGTTACAAAGCCTGCTTCTCCATTTAATGATTTATCTGTTATTTCCTTAAGTACAGCTGGCACGGCAACTTCGAGTTGTTCTGTTACTTGATTGCCCTTTTCATCTGTTACTACCTTTCCATCTGCATCCATTTTCAAAACTGTCTTAGTCATTGTTTTGTAATTATACAACTCAGACACTTGAAGCTTATCATGATGTGCAATTACAACGCCTTCCCCATCTATTACAAAAGCATGCTTACTGCCTTCACTGTACTTTTCGATAATACTTTGAAGAACATCTAACTTAATATCTGCTCCCATTACACCTACAAATGTCTCATTTTCATCATAAATAGGCATACAAATAGTAGTTACAGGTATATTTCCCGTTAATGAAAAGTATGATTTACTTACAAAAGGCTTTTTCTCTTCTTTAGATTTAATAAACCACCATCTGCTTGAACGATCTCCAAGTTTACCACTTGATCTCGCTGTTTGCATACCATCAGTCCCTTGGATAAACAGCAAGTCAAAATAAGGATGTCTCTCAATAACATTTAATAACACTTGCTCTTGTTCAGCTGGTATAAAGTCCTTGATATGATCATTCAATGTTATTTGCTCAGTAATGGCGTAACCTTGTCCAATAAACGCCGTTATTTGATCTGCAATCGTACTTGCCAGTATTTCATTGCTCTTTATTAATTCTTTTTCATAATCTCTAGTCATGTAGTAGCTATTAGCTATATTAGATATTAGAAAGGGTACAACGATTAGTGAAAGAGTAAAAACAACTAATTGATTACGTAATGATTTCATAAGTACCTCCCTTTGAGTAATAAGATCATAAATGATTATGTAATAGTATTAAAAGTCCAAATACTTTGACTCCAAACAGATAATGCGACATATTTTGTCGAAACGTATCGTATTATCTGTTTTTCTCTTTTTCAGTATAATAATAACACTTTACACTTGCATTTGCTAGCTATTTCCTCATCATTTAAGTATTTATTTACTAGAGAGCTGCCTTTAGCCTTTAAACTATATCCTCTTTTTACTATGTTTAGGTAATCTTGCTTGGCATGTCTATAATAGGTACGCAGTTTACTCATACCATCTTATTGATGTAAATAAACTATCATACCTTTTATGCTCTTTATTGCTTTATTTTAAAATTACCTTCTAGATCAAATTGATTTTTGAAAGTTTCATAGCGCTTAATGATATCTGGGTTGTCTTTTAGAAATGTATTAAATATACATATACTTTTCACAGTATTAATACTTATGTCATGTTCCATCATTTCTGTATCTTTAAGAAGCGTTTCTTTTATCCCTAGTTTTTTTAAGAATTCTTCTACAATTTCATGTCTTTTTAAAAGAAATTGACCAATTTCTCGTCCTTCATCAGTAAGTTGAATAATAGCATACTTTTGATAGTCTATAAGTCCAAACTTTTTGAGCTTTTGTACAATTTTAGTAGCTGATGAAGGTCTGACATTTAATTTTAATGCTAATTGATTAATACGAATATAGCCATCTTCTATACAAATACGATAAATCATTTCTAAATAATCTTCCATGCTGGAAGTTAATAGTTTTTGTTCAGCATTTAACATTTGATAACCTCTGGCTGTATGAAATTCTTTTAAGTTTTTCAAATTATTTATTCACTCCTTTTTAAAAATATTTTTAATAAAACATGCTACAAATACAATGAGTGATGCATATAGTGATTATTAGTTATAGCCAATAAAGTTTCCTATAACTAACTTATGATAGATAAGTGTGAAAAATTATAAAAGGAGATCATTTTATGAATGAAAACTTGATGCCACTTCATGAACTTCCTATTGGTTGTATGGCAAAAGTTAAAAAACTAACTTCACGAGGATGTTCTCGCAGAAGAATGTTAGATCTTGGACTCATTTTAGATACAACAGTAGAGTCGCTACGAAAAAGTCCATCGGGAGATCCCATTGCTTATGCAATTAGAGGGGCTGTTATTGCTTTACGTTTAGAAGAAGCATGTAAAATCTTTGTTGAAGCAATTGGATAACTTAATAAAGGAGGATTTATAAATGGGTTTAACAAGCCAATCTACAGGTACAGGTGCATTAAAAGAGATGTTTGAAGTGCAGCTAGAATCACCCGATGATCTTGTTATTGCATTAGCAGGCAATCCTAATACAGGTAAAAGTACAGTCTTTAACAGCCTTACAGGTCTTAATCAGCACACAGGAAACTGGCCTGGCAAAACAGTTGCCAATGCGCAAGGAAAATATACATATCAAGATGAAAGACATATATTAGTAGATCTGCCAGGGACCTATTCTTTACTTGCAAGTTCTGTTGAAGAGCAAGTTGCTAGAGACTTTATTCTTTTTGGGAATCCTCATGCAACAGTAGTCGTCGTTGATGCAACTTGTCTAGAAAGAAATCTTAATCTTGTGCTTCAAATACTCGAAATTACTGATAGGGCCGTAGTATGTATTAACCTTATGGATGAAGCTAGAAGAAAAAAAATTAATATTGACATAAAAAAACTCTCTGAACTTTTAGGTGTCCCAGTAGTAGGAACAACTGCAAGAAATGGGCATGGGTTAGATGAATTAAAGGATACCGTTCGAAAAGTTATACGTGGGGAAATTAAAACTACTCCTATTAAAGTTAAGTATGGTGATCTTCTTAAAGAAGCTATCCAAGAAATAGAACCTCATGTGCATGAACTTATCCATGATAAAATGAATAGCGAATGGACATCTCTTCGTTTAATTGATGGTGATGACATGCTATTAGAGTCTATCAATAACTATCTGCATTTTGATTTATCTGGAGACGCAGTCCTTCAAGAAAAATTAGATACTGTTCATATGCAATTAAAAAAAGAAAATACAGATGTAAATGATTTAAGAGATCATATTGTTTCTAATATTGTTAAAACAGCAGAAAACATTAGTCATGAAGTTGTTGTTTTTGAAAATAAAACGTATAATCAATTGGATCGTAAAATAGATAATGTGCTCACTTCTAGAATCTTTGGTATTCCAATTATGCTATCTCTTTTAGGAATTATTTTTTGGCTTACGATTGAAGGGGCTAATGTACCATCTGCTTTACTCGCGGATGGATTGTTTTGGATTGAAGATCAACTCACATCTCTGTTTATGTGGCTTAACACACCTGATTGGGTACACGGTATTCTAGTATTAGGTATATACCGTACACTTGCATGGGTTGTTTCTGTCATGTTACCTCCAATGGCTATTTTCTTTCCTTTATTTACTTTACTAGAAGATCTAGGCTATCTACCACGCGTTGCCTTTAATTTAGATCACTTTTTCAAAAAAGCATGTGCTCACGGCAAGCAAGCTTTGACGATGTGTATGGGATTTGGCTGTAATGCAGCCGGTATAATCTCATGCCGTATTATTGACTCACCTCGTGAACGGCTTATCGCTATTATTACAAATAACTTTGTCCCATGTAATGGCAGATTTCCAACTTTAATTGCTCTTTCCACTATTTTTATTGCTGGAACTACAGGCGCTTTTAGTTCTTTAGTAGCTGCTTTATCTGTACTCGGAGCTATTGTATTAGGTGTTGTTATCACACTTTTTATATCAAAATTATTATCTAAAACTATCCTAAAGGGACTACCTTCCTCATTCACTTTGGAACTTCCTCCTTATAGAAAGCCTCAGATAGGAAGAATTATTGTTCACTCTATTTTTGATCGCACTTTATTTGTTCTTGGCCGTGCTATTGTTATCGCTGCTCCTGCTGGTCTTGTCATTTGGTTAATGGCTAATATTATCGTTGGTGATGCAAGTATTCTGACTCATTGTGCTCTATTTTTAGACCCATTTAGCAGACTGCTTGGAATGGATGGCTATATTATGATGGCCTTTATATTAGGACTTCCCGCTAATGAGATTGTTATTCCGATTTTAATTATGGGGTATATGTCTAAAGGATCTATGTTGGAACTTGATAGCTTGGAGCAGATGAGACAACTATTTGTTCAAAATGGCTGGACCTTACTGACAGCCGTTTGTACAATGCTGTTTGCATTAAACCATTGGCCTTGTGGCACTACACTTTGGACAATTCGCAAAGAAACACAAAGCCTAAAATGGACGTGGATCTCCTTCTTAGTGCCAACTCTTACAGGAATTATAGTATGCTTTATTGTTGCACAAGGTGCAAGACTACTTAGTCTCATATAATTTAATAAATATTCCTTACAAGATCCTCTCCTCACTTAAACATAATAAAAGAGTATATAAAACAAAAAGCTGATTTGTTTATATACTCTTTTATTATTCATAGTAATAAATGTTTTGTCCTTCACATCCACTAAATGTGTTTTCTTCATTGATAACAACATGTAGCTTATAAGCACATACTATGCCTGACTTATAGGCATTACAGTTTAAAAATTGATTATGGCGTAATATAATAGGATAAGCTATACGTTTAAAACTTTTAGGTCGAGGTATAAAATCTATCTTTCTTCCAAAGAGCTCAAACATTTTGCTTTCCTCTTTATGATAATGCCTTCCCTTAGCTATCTGTCCTTTACTTTTCCCGACCCACGGGATCACGGCTGCAAATCTATAAATAGCCGCTCCTTTATAAGCACTACAATTTTCAAAACAACTTTCTAAAACTTCTAGATTACTATTTGTATAAATGGCTCCCCCACTGCTTTTTTCCGATCTGCACGCTGTGAAGCGACTTACCTTTATACGCGCTGAACACTCCCAAAGCGTGAGACAAGACCTCTTCGCAGTATTTGTAAAAGTACAGTTTTCTATAAAGAGTTCGCCATTTATATGACACCATATGCCCGTTGTGTCATTGCCGTCAAAACTGCTTCTTTCTATAGACACTGTGGTGTCCATAATGACAAACATATACCCACACATGCTTTTACTGCTTTTAAACTTTGAGTCCTTAATCTCTAAGCAGCCTCCCTCTACGTGAACCTGGGCATGTATCTCTACTTCGGCATCACTAAAAATGAGTCTGCCTCCTTTTAGTACTTTTATAGCCCCTACTATTTTACAAGTTTTTGTAATCATAAGCTCTTCACCATTTTGAAGAACTCGCTCCTCTTGCAAAATACATACTTCATCACTTGTAAAATACTTTAAAAGTTCTTCTCCTAAAAAAACCTGATCCGCTTCACATTTTTTATCAATTTCTTCTAAGCACTGTTTACTTCTATACTCTAATCTTATATAGGCTTGGTTTATAAGGTCATACTCTGGATCTTTCATTTAAATTCCCCTTATTTAAATTTCCTTATAGGGTATATCGTCACCTCACAGTCTTTTCTAAACATTTAATCCTAGAACCTCATTACTTATCATTCAAAGTAGTTATCTATCAATTTATCACCAACATAAAGACCTTCAACAATACTCCTTCCATTTTTAACCTTTACAACCACTGAGCTCTCGCCACTATTTTCTCTTAGTAAGTCTTCTGCTCTTAGAGCAATCGTCTCATTTACAAAATACTTTGTAAAATATGTTTCATAGTAATCATTCCCGTACTTTTGTGCTACAATGTAGTCTTTTTGCTCTGGCTTCTCTTTATAGGTTTTATCTAAATAAGCATAGCCTTCACTATCTTTTTCAATAGTAATATAACATCTTCCTATATAATCTCCTAATTCATTTGTAATGGTATCTGTATTAACAATATAAGCAAGGTACCTGCCTCTCAAGGGATCTATGGGATCATAACCTTCTACTTTAAATTGATAAGTATTACCAGAAAACGAAACAAGTTCATAGGATAAACTAATATATAAAATAACTAAAAATTGAATAAAGAAAACAACTATTAATATTTGAAAACGCCTATTATTTTTAAACATTTCTTAGCTCCTTTTTACGTTTTTTTATAAGATAAAAGTTAGCTAATAAGAAAATTACGCCACACGCAATAAAAACAATTCCTTTTATTAAAAAAGAAAACTCACTGTCAAAAAACCTTGCAATCGTAAGAGCTGCTAAAAGTAATAATCCCATGTTCATACGCCCGCTGCTGCTATAGCTAATACCCTCTCGTAACGTAATAAGAGAAAGAAGTACAAATATTAGATTTAATAAAATAGTAAATAATACGGCTGAATCTGCATTTAATAATCCAAGTAGTCTAAAAGTGATAATCATAACTGCCGCTATTAAATAAATGAAGATGCGTTTTGTAAAGTCTCGCTTTGTTTTGATAAGTCTTATTGTTATGCCAATCGCTACTCCTAAAAGAAGAACAATAATAGATAGATACTCCCCTCCTACATTTCTTGTATCTATATAAACCCAAAATTCCTTAAAGGTAAAAACAAACAGTGTGATATAAAGTCCTATATTGCCTACTATTGCAAATGGCCTCATTCCCAAAGAAATATCTTCTTCATAGAGAAGTCCATCTATACCTACAAGAAGTATAAAATACACTATATAGAGTTCTCTAAGTAACACCCCATTATCTCTAAGCGATGTAATAAATGCAAAACCTGCTAGTGCTAAAAAGGCATTAGCCCACCCCGTCTCAGTGTTTAATCTATCTTTTTTGTAACCTCTCACAATATAAGGTACACTTCCCCCTATAATCATGACACCTAGAGCAATTTTAACCCAAAGTCCAGTTAAATCAGTCATAAACATGCAAATGCTCCCTAATACCAAATATGCGGCTAATGTTACTGTTGAGTGATATAAATAAATAAGCGGCAAAGTTAAAAGTGTTATGATAAAAAATAATAGCCACTCTTCTGTGATGACATGGTATATTTGTCCACTCATTACAACTGCTGTTACAATACCTATCGTTGTAAAAATGGCTGCTGCCTCTTTAAGCCAGTTTGAAAGATGAGTCTTAAGCGTAATCATCCCTAAGAAACTCCCAATTAAAAATGGCAAAAATGAAAGCGTTACCTTAGCTCCTCTTGGAAATAAATCCCAATTTTTGGCAAGAATCAGAATAATGCCAAGCCCAATTAAAATACTTCCTAGTATACCAAGTATCGCACCTAATTTATGAGGGTCATTTTCTTGTTTTTCTCTATAATAGGTATCTATCTGCCTGATTGTATCAACATCTACAAGCCCCGCTTCTTCCCATACCTTCATTTCACGCTCTAACCATTTGTCATATTTGTTTTTCACTGTCTCACCTCCACTAGTATTTTTGATTCATTATAATAGCTTCCCTATACATTTTTAGTCTTATCACTATATTTTACCATTTTTAATTTTTTATACCCTATCTTTTCATATAACCTGGTATTATATAGACTCTTAACCCCTACTAAAAGTTCCCTACTTTAATGCCTATTCCCATTTACTTTTATACTCTATTTCACTCTATTTTACTCTAAAAACTTTTAATAGAAAAGTCCAAATTTGCTAAAAAAAGAAAGGAGGGCTGATTAGCTCTCCTCCACTTCCTTGGGATTTACCATATTGAATTTAAAAAACTTATCAATCTATCATGTCTATCATTTCTTTAACATGATTAAGTAAAATATCAGCACCAGAAAGTATATCTCTCTTTCCGATTCCAACAGCCAGCATACCCGCAGCTTTAATAGCTTCAATACCAGCCTCTGCATCTTCAATCCCTACACAATCATCTACTTTAACACCTAATACTTCTGATGCCTTTAGAAATATATCTGGTGCTGGTTTTCCGTTTTTCACTTCATCTGGATCTACTACATAATCAATATATTTTTCTATGCCCATATTCTGAATAAGCATTGGGGCATTTTTAGAAGCACTGCCGATGGCAATTTTAGCTCCCTTGGATTTAATTTTGATAAAGAGTTCTTCTACACCTTCAAAAAGATTATCTTTAGTGAAGTGTGTAATCATTTCTTGATAAAGTCTATTCTTTTTAGTAGCTAAACTTTCTTTTTCTTGCTCTGAATAAGCATTTAGCTTATTACCATGCTCTAGAATTGTACTTAGTGATGCCATTCTAGATATGCCTTTTAACTTTTCATTTAATTCTCTGTTAATTTCAATACCAATTTTTAGTGCTGTTTCTTTCCAAGCAAGATAATGTTGCTCACTTGTTTCTGTGAGAACACCATCCATATCAAATATAAATAATTGTTTCATCTTAATTGTTTCTCCTTACTATTTTTCACCGTCCATACGGATGCCTTGCATAAAATATTTATTAAGTATGATATAAATTATGAGAATAGGTACAAGTGAAATAACACTTGCCGCCATTACTTCATCCCATTGTGTAATATCCCCATATCTGCTCATCATAGACTGAATACCTACAGTAAGTGTATAAGTTGATGGATCTGATAAATAGAGTTTTGGTTTCAAAAACTCATTCCATAACCCTAAAAAAATAAAAACAGCTTGAGTAGCAATTGATGCTTTAGCTAGAGGCATAGAAATTCTAAAAAACGTTCCTATTCTCCCCAATCCATCAATGTAAGCTGCCTCTTCAATATCTTTTGGAAAATTCATATAGAACTGACGCATCATAAAAATATAAGTTGCATTAACAGCAACAGGTAAAATAATTGCATTGTACGAACCTAAAAGACCTAAAGATTTTATAATTAAGTAGTTTGGTATTAAAAGCACTTGCGCTGGCACCATAATTGACATTAATACACCATAAAAAACAATATTTCGTCCTCCAAATTTAAGACGTGCTAGTGAATAACCTGCCATAGAATTAAAGAATACATTGAGCAGTGTTCCTACTATACATACAAAGAAAGAATTATATATCCATCTCATAAAATTTTTATCCATTAAAAATAGACGTTTAAAGGCATGGAGTGTAAAATCTTTTGGTATAAGATCCAAGCTGCCACTTGTTATTTCACTATAAGACTTTACAGAAGCTGAAAGTGCCCATAAAAATGGAAAGAAGGTAACTAATCCATATATAATAAGAATGATGTAAAGTATGGCTTTCCATATATTTTGATTTTTCATTAGCCTCCCCCTCCTAATATAAACTTTCTGATTTATTAATTTTCTGCGCAATATACGATACTATAAAGATAACAATCGATAAAGTAATTGCCATCGCTGTTGCAAATCCCATTGTATTGTTTTGTCCAAAAGCATTTCTAAAAATAAGAAGAGCTACTGTAAGTGTTGCATTTTGAGGCTCTCCTGTGCCGTTTGAGAAAATAAAGGCTTGATCAAACATTTGAAAAGACCCTATAATCCCTACAAGTAAAACAAAGGTTGTAATTGGTTTTACCTGGGGAACAGTAATGAGGAAAAACTTTTGAAATGAATTGGCACCATCTACATTTGCTGCTTCATATGTACTATCTGGTATTTCTTGAAGTGCAGCTAAATAAATGGTCATATAATATGGAATGGTTGACCATATATTCATGGCCATAATAACTTGTAAAGCAAACTTAGCGTTCTTTAAAAAGTTAATAGGTTCTGCAAGAATATTAAACTGTAGTAACAGATGATTAACAGGACCTGTCAAGCTAAATAAGAACATAAATATCATCGTTAATGCTGCACTTGATGTTAAAGTAGGCAAAAAGAAAACCGTCCGAAAAGTCTTAACACCTTTAAGCTTAAAATTGAGCACATAGGCAATAACTAATGCTAAAAAAGTCTGTGTAGGGACAACTATACAAACAAACTTTGCTGTATTCATAAAAGCAACCTTTGATTTTGTATCTGTAAAAATGCGTATATAATTATCCAACCCAATAAATTCGTAATAGCCTGTAAACAAATTGACTTTATGAAGTGAAATATAAAGTGCAAATAAAATAGAGGCTACTACAAATATAGATAAAACTATGACAGCTGGTAAAACAAATCCCCATCCTTGAAGATTCTCTCTTCTTCTTTGAAGTGTTTTCATCTCATACCACTCCTTTTATTTAAGGGATAGTGAAATCACTACCCCTTACAATTTAATTTATTGATTTGCTTGTATTATTTTATTAGCTTCATCTTCTGATATCTTCATAACTTCATCTAATGATTTTTCTCCAAGTAAATAAGCTTGAAGATAATTTTTTAGCTCAGTATTGATAGTATCCATTGTTGTTCCTTTTTGCCATGGTGTTGCATAATCTATCCCTTTAAGATGAGCAACCTTAAGTGGATCTTCCGCTACCTTAGTTGCTAGCGCCACATCTGCGCGTGATGGGAATACGCCAGCTCCTGTTGTCCAAGTTGCCATCCCCTCTGGTCCAGTTATATACTTTATAAACTCTTTAGCTGCTTCTTCATTCTTTGTCTTTACATTCATAGCATAACCTACTGTAAATACCATTGTACCTTTTTCACCCTTGAAAGTAGGTATTTCTATACTTTCAAAATTAATGTTAGGGAAATTTGTTTTTAAATGACCAATAACCCAGTTTCCTTCGATCATGATCGCTGTTTTAGCATTACCAAAAGCATCTCCATTCCAACCTGTTCCTAGGTCTTCTGGTTTTACGACTTTTCCATCTTTTGCTGCTTGAAAAATAAGTCTTAAATTATCTATAACTTTAGGATCACTTATGTTAGAAAACCCATTTTCTTTGACTACAGAAGCGCCACCCATTTCAGCCATGTAAAGTATGCGTGCAAAGTCTCCTCCGTTGTATGTCATAGCTGCTGTTCCTTCTGGCAAAGTTGTCTTAAGATTTGTTAAGAAGTCGCCTCCCCATAACTCTTCTAAAGTAGTAGGTATATCTTCTTTTTTAACCATATCTGTATTGTAATATAATGCTAATGTAGATGAGTCCTTACTAATTGCATAATACTTGCCATCTTGTGCAAATGCATTTTGCATAGACGGATAAAACTTATCTACTTCAAATTCAGCAGCATCTAACTCCGATAAAACGCCTTGTTGTATGTAAAAAGGGGCCATATAGGAATCTACATAAAAAACGTCTGGTGCTGTTCCTCCAATAAGTTCTGCTTGCAGTTCTGTATTATAGTCTGAGTAGATACGATCAACAACTTCAATACCTGTTTTTTCTTTAAAATCTTCTAATACTTTTGTATAAGCTGCTGTTTCTGCATCATTGCCACCCCAACGGCCAACAGCAATTTTTGTTCCTGCTAAACTCTTTGTCTCTTCTTGTGTTTGTCCTGCTTCCGTAGTTGCTTGACTTTCTTGATTTGTTGTGTTTCCAGTTTCCTTAGGTTTGTTCGTGCCACATCCTGCAAATAGACTCATTGATACTGTAACCATCATTAAAGCTGCAAAAATTTTTTTCATTATAACTCCTCCTTAAATATCTTATATAAAGTACACTTATAACGCATACCTAATATCTTTACATATCATTTAATGTTAAAATAATTTCTTCCTCACAACTATAGATCTCACCTTTATGCATAAACTCAACTACTTGATTCTTTTTTGTTTTCTTATTTACTTTTAGCTTACTCGGCAGAACGGTTATATCCAGTATATCTCCTTGCCATGTGATTGTGAATCTTAATGACTTCCAAGTGGCTGGCAAATGTGGCTCTATACGTAATATACCACCTAGCATGCGAACTCCTCCAAAACCATTGACAACACACTGCCATAAGCCTCCAATAGAAGCTGCATGAATACCATGATCACTTGTTTTCATATTAGGTCCTAAGTCAATTTCAGATGCTTTTCCAAATAAGTCATATGCCAATTCATATTGTCCTAAGTCATTTGCAAGTACACAGTGTGTAGATAGGCTTAATGAGGAATCGTGCAAAGTTTTAGGTTCATAATAATTCCAATTGGCTATCTTTACTTCATGGCTAAATAAATCTTCTAGCAAATAGAGTAAAATCATCGTATCTGCCTGTTTGGACACTTGGATTTCATTAACTTGTTCTAAGTTATATTCCTTAAACATAGATCCTACATGTTCTTGATTTTTGTACTTTGTTAAATCTATGCACTTCAGGTCAAGATAAGTGTCATTTTGTGGAATAATAAGTTCTTCATTTGCTTGTGGCAGATAAATTTGATCGAGAACTGTTATCCATTTGTGATAAGCTTTATCTAGATCTAGCTTTTGACTAAGCTTTGTATAAACTTCTGTTCTTGTTTCTTTAATGGTCTTATAATATGTAATAGCATTTTTAATAGTCCAATGAGCCATGTAGTTGGTGAAGGCATTGTTATTAACATGTTCCTTATATTCATCTGGTCCTACAACATCATTAATTTCATATATGTTTTTATTCTCATTCCACTCAAGTCTAGATGTCCAAAATATTGCTGTATCCATAAAAATCTCATAACCGTAGTTTTCCATAAATTCTTCATCATGAGTTATCTTATAGTACTGCCAAGCTGCAAAAGCAATATCTGATGTAACATGCTGCTCGATAAAACCTGACCATATTTTCGTTGGCTTTCCTGTTATAATATCTGCAGCACCCCATACTGGTGTAACTTCACCATCTTCAAGCCAAGCTGATTCCCATGGGAACATTGCCCCTTCATAACCATTTTCTTTTGCTTTTTTATGTGCACCTTCTAAAGATAAATAACGATATTCTAGTAAGGATCTTGCTACCTTAGGATTGGTATAACTCCAAAATGGAAGAATAAATATTTCTGTATCCCAAAATGTATGTCCTTTATAGCCTTCACCACTAAGTCCTTTTGCCGCTATATTCATGCGATTATCATGCATTGGCGTCATGACATATAAGTGATAGATAGCAAAACGCATAGCAAGCTGATCATAGTCTTTGTCACTCTCTATTTGGATATCTTGATTTGCCCATATCTCATTTTCCCACACACGCTTACTTTTTTCAAATAGCTCCGGGTATCCTTCCTCACTCGCTGCTTTAATGTGTTCATAGGATATTGTTTTAAGTTCTTTCAAAGATACGCATTCATACGCCTTATCTCTAGAGGTATAGATATTAGAAATCTTTTCAAGTGTAATCATTTCATTTTCTTTTAATTCAAAATCATATTCATAGTATATTTTTCTACGATCCATTTGGATAAGTGAAGCTATCTGTTTTTCCTCTTGGCATTTAAAATGATGTGCTGTATTAACTACTACATCAATCTTAGATTGTGTTGTCGTTTGAACGAGCTGTAAAAATTTCTTCTCATATAACCTCTTGTCACCTTCTGAGAAGTGCTGAACCCCTGAGTTATTAACTTGACCGTTAATTCCAGAAATAATTTTGATATTCATCGAACGATTATGTGCTGTAATATTAATTTGTTGACCAATCGTATGTAGCTCATCCATAGATATAAAACGTCTAAAAACAAAGCTTAATAAGTCACCCTTTGGAGAACGCCACGTAAAAGATCTAGTAAGTTCACCTGTCCTTAGATTTAACTGTCTTTTATAATCTGATACATCTCCATGACTTAAATCCAATACTTCTCCATCTATGACAATTGTCATTTGAATAACATCTGCAATATTGGCAAGTTCCGTTACTTCATTTTCATCAAAACGGTTAAATATCCCAGCTACAAAAGTATCTCTTTTTTCATTAGTATAAGATTCTTCTGTTGCCGAGCGGATACCCATATAGCCATTACCAAGTACCATAATAGCTTCACACTTACCAAGATGATCTTGATCAAATTGGTCTTCTGTAACAATAAAGTTCTTTTCTTCATTCATCCCCAAATCATATCGTATCATTTATACATCTCCTGATAGTCTCTACATAATTACCCGAAACGTTTTGGGTAAAGCATAAAAAATTTTCCGAAACGTTTTGGATAACTTATTATAACATGCTTACACTATCCCTTGCAAGTAATTTGTGCTTTAATAAAACTCTTTTTTTAACCTTTTCTCCCTTTATCATTTTCACAAGTTGTTTAGCTGCTTTTTGTCCCATTGCATAGAAGTCTTGTCCTATAGTCGTAAGAGTTGGGGAACTATATTCTGCAATAGGTATATTATCAAACCCTACAATTGAAATATCACGTGGTACTTTTTTACCCAGTTTTTTGGCAGCTTTAATCGCACCAATTGCCATCATATCACTCGCACAAAAAAGAGCTGTGATTTCTGGATATTTACTCATCAAAGTCATAGACTTTTCATAAGCTTCTTTTTCTAAAAAATCTGCATAAACGACATATGAATCTTTATACAAAAGATTATTTTGTTTTAGCCCCTCAGCATATCCTTCAAGCCGCTCTTCAGATACTGCTGCTTCACGTCGACCGTTTATCATCCCAATATTTCTATGTCCATTTTCTATCAAATAGGTTACTGCATCTTTAGCAGCCTGAACATTATCGATAGAAATACTGCTCGTATTCTTTCCTTCAATAAAAACATCAATGAGCACGCAGGGCAAATCGCTGTCGACTAACTCCTTAAGATAGGGGTCATCTGTACGTATGCCATTTAACACGGCTCCGCCTATATTATGTTCTTTACAAAATTGTACATATGTCTTTTCGGTTTGCAGTGCCGAACTCATCGTAAATAAGACTACTTCATAATTAATGGATTCAGCGTAACAATACATACCGGCTAGCAATCCATACACAATATTATCTTTCCCTCCTTCTGGTTCTAAACCTGATAATATAATAGCTAAGGTCTTGTTTTGTTTAGTTACAAGATTTTGTGCGGATCTATTGGGTACATAGTTAAGTTCTTTTGCTACCGCTTGAATTTGTTCTTTTGTCACAAGGCTAACATCATCATAATCATTAAGAGCACGTGATACTGTCGTTACAGATACACCTACTTTTTTAGCAATATCTTTTATTGTAGTCATACAATTCACCTCAGTAATAGATTGAGAAATTTAAAAAATTGAAAATAAACTTATAACTCTACTTATATTATCATCATCAAGACGTACTAACAACTATTATTGCATATTATACGCGCTACTTGCAAAAGATAAGCACTAAAATAGACTCTACACATTTAAATTAATGGAGGAAGATTATATGAGTATAAAAGAAGAAAAAAGTTTCAAGGAACCTCCCTATTCTTTTTGGATGCATGCTATCCCTAGGACCGAATATCCCTCTTTAGATAAAGACTTAAAGATTGATATTGCGATTATAGGTGGCGGCATTGCTGGCATTACTTCAGCTTACTTACTTAGCCAAGCTGGCTTAAAAACAGCAATTATTGAAGCGGATCGTATGATGTGTGGTACAACAGGCCATACAACAGCTAAAATCACTTCACAGCACGGATTAATATATCATAAAACAAAAGATGCACTAGGTGAAGAGCTAGCCAGGCAATATGCCGTGGCAAATGAATCTGCTATCCGCTTGATTCAAAAAATCGTTACGGAAAATCAAATAGATTGTGACTATACCCCACAGTCATCCTATGTCTACACATTAGAAGATAAGTATATGAGCAAAATTTATGATGAAATCCAAACAGCATCTTCATTTGGTATTAAGGCAACCTATCTTGAAGAAACGCCTTTACCCTTTAAAGTTAAAGCTGCTGTACGGTTTGATAACCAGGCACAATTTCACCCCATTAAATTTTTATCCTCACTTGTAAAAGAGCTTGCCGAGAAAGGTACTCTTATATTTGAGCAAACAAGAATTGTTGATATTGAAGAAAATGGTCACTATATTTTGACAACTCATAATGGTCATAAAATAAACGCCCAAAAAGTTATTATTGCTTCTCATTATCCTTTTTATAACAAACCTTCATTTTATTTTGCAAGGATCTATCAGCAGCGTTCTTATATTGTTGCCATTAAAGCAAAAGAAAAATATCCAGGCGGCATGTATATTAATGCTGAAAATCCTACTAGATCTTTACGCAGTCAACTATCAGCAGAAGGTGAACTGATTTTTGTTGGTGGAGAAAATCATAAATCTGGTCAAAGCAGCGATGAGAATAAACACTACGAAGCACTTAAAAACTTTGCTGATGATACCTTTACTATAGAAGATATCCCATACAGGTGGTCCACTCAAGATTGTATGACATTAGATAGTATTCCTTACGTAGGGCACTTTACAGCTAAAACACCAAATATGTATATTGTAACTGGTTTTCAGAAATGGGGAATGACTAACAGCATGGCTTCTGCTATGTTGCTACGCAGCTTGATCATTGATGGCAACAGTCCTTGGCAAGATGTTTATAATCCTTCTAGAGATACGTTGTCTGCTTCTGCAAAAAACCTTATCGTACAAAACCTTAACGTAGCTGCTGAAATAACAAAAGGTAAACTTTCTCTCTTACCAACAGACATTCATATTGAGATTGGAGAAGCAAAAGTTATTAAAGTAGATGGCGAAAGAACAGGCGCTTATAAAGACGAGGAAGGGACATTACACCTTGTAAATACAACCTGTCCACATATGGGGTGTGAACTTACTTGGAATAATGCAGAAAAGTCTTGGGATTGTCCTTGTCATGGCTCTAGGTTTTCATATAAAGGGGATATACTAGAAGGTCCATCTGTATACCCTTTAAGCAAAGATCATGATGTAAATACGATTAAAAAGGTTATCACTGAAGATTTTTAAAAACTTTCTTCTCTCCTTTTAGGTTAGAGGTAAATCTCTCCTTTTAAAAATAATACAGCAGTGCCTGAAATTTTAATCTTTTCCCCCATATCTTCACATGCTAAAAGTCCACCTCTCCTAGATACTTGATTTGCAGTAAGAACCTTTTTCCCTAGAACTTTTGACCAATAAGGCACTAATGTACAATGAGCAGATCCTGTCACTGGATCTTCTGGTACGCCGCAGCCAGGGGCAAAATATCTTGAAACAAAATCAGATGTTTTTCCCTTTGCTGTTACTATAATACCAAAGGCGTCTAATTGTTTTAGTAATTCCATATGAGGCTTTAAATTTCTCACTTCATCTTCTGTTTCAAAAACAGCCATCAAATCCCTTGATTTATAGAGTTCTTTTGGCTTTTTTCCAAGACCTTCAACTAACTGATTTGTTATTTCAGTTTGCACACCTTCTCTTGCTGGAAATATCATGGTAAGAGAAGATTCTTCTTTAATGACTTCTAAAATACCACTTTTTGTTTGAAATGCTATCTTTTTACCACTGTATCCAATATACTCAAATATTACAAAGGCTGTAGCGAGCGTTGCATGCCCACATAAGTCGATCTCTCCCTCTGGCGTAAACCAGCGTAGTTCACATAGTTCATCATTTGCTACACAGAAGGCTGTCTCAGATAGATTGTTCTCCATCGCAATATTTTGCATAAGTGTATCCTCAAGCCAATAGTCAAGAATACAAACTGCTGCTGGATTTCCTTTAAATAATTCTCCTGTAAATGCATCTACTTGATACATTGTTATTTTCATACTACTCACTCCATTCTTGTCTTAAAAGTCCATATCTTATCTCATCAATCCATCTTCTATTTTTATATCTTGCCAGTCTAAAAACACCTTCCTGACTCATACCTAACTTTTTCATAATGCTTTCTGATGCCAAATTCTCTTCATGACAACTAGCAACTATCTTATGTACATTATCATTATTAAACAGAAAATTTATGAGTGCCTTACCCATTTCCGTTGCATAACCCTTTCCCCAGTAGTCGCTTTGAATAAAATAACCTATTTCATAGATCCCACCCAAATAATTTTTCAACAATACCTCATAGTCTACAATACCAACAATATCATGATCATTTTTTAATGTGACAATATACTGTATTCCTTCATTATCATCTTCTTGCATGACTAATTTTTTTTCAAATGCATCCTTTGCTTCTTCTTTTGAACTAAACGCATCTAAATAGGCATATTTCATAACATTTTGATCTGAAAAAAGCTTATAAAAAAAATCAAAGTCTGTGTTATTAAGTTTTCTATAACTTAATCGGCTACTGTGAAACATAGTTTCCTCCTATAGTTGCATTGTATTACCTTTTGCATAACTATTCCTCTATTTATCGTTGCTGCTTGTAAATAGTCGAGTCTTTTAAAGGTTATTCACCTGCACCATTTATAAATTTAATTGTAGGTAATACTCCGCTTACTTCCTCTAATACACTTTTAGTAATCTTTATATTAGGACGAATTTTTCTTGAAATATCAATCTGATATTTTTCCCCTTTACTATTATAAACCCAAAGCATAATTGCATTTCCAGTACCAAATTGAAACCCTCTTATTGAATCATTTTCAAAATGATATAGACCTGTTTGTGCTGATAGGGGAGTAAGTTGGCATTTGATAACAAGTAGGATATAGAACATATCCATTTTCTTATCAGAATGAACATGTTCTAAATCATGTTGTACAGTATTAAGTACAACTTTATCAAATTCATAGTGAGAGCATATTACTCTTTTTCCATAGTTCCCAGTTAAATAGCTATAAAATTTCAGTGACTTTTCATGGCCAACTACACTGTTTATAAAATCTTGAATAAATAACTCACTCTCTTTTGATATACTTATTCGAAAGTCTTCTGATTGAAATGTACATAAATTATTATCTTCTTTGATTAATCTCATATCTTTCCAAGGCACACCTAAGCTTATTCCCAGAGCTTCTATTACTCCTTGGAAGTCTCCTTTTTTTGCAAGTTCTACTTTAAGCGGTTTTTGATTTACCCAAGAATATTCAGCTTCTGAAGTTTGTAATTTAATGACTTCAACCCTCATCCAATCAAAAAACAGTTTACCCGCCCCTATTACGCCTACTGCTAAAATTAAAACAATACTTAAACAAATAATCCAGGATTTTTTCATTTTTACCCCCATTGCAGTATCACAAGTTTTGCCCCCAGATACTGCCACAAATGAAAAGTTGAAAGTGCTTTTCTTTCAACCTTATAATCTATTATTTGTCATAAGTTGCTTTCACATAACAGTTAAGTTATTTTTACTATACTCTAAAATGCATTCCTATAATATGTATTTAACTTAGTCTTATTTTATTCCAAAGAACACGTGGGAATAGTATTAAAAAAATTTTAAGTGGAGGCTCCCTTACGTAGTATAAGTATTACCCCCACTTATAGTGGCGCTCCTTTTTTATACGTACTTGTTATAAATCTAGTAAGTCATCTAAAATTTCACATGAAGTTTTGATGTATTTTCCACATAAATCATGTGGATTCCCCTCATATCCTTCTAGTAACTCTCCACATACAGTAGAGTGATGCACCTCATTAAAGCGTTCATGAAACGTCTTAACAAGTTCAAAAGTTTTAAGCCTAGCCTCGGCATCATCTGCTCTTGTTCTGCCATGTATAAGGCTTATCACCATATAAGCACCTGTTACAACACCACACTCTCTTTTCATACCTCCCATGCCGCCTCCAAATGCTTGTGAGAGTTTGAGTGCTGTTTCATAGTCCATACCTAATTTTTTTGCATAAGTTGCAAATACAGCTTGAGAACAAGAAAATCCTTCTTTAAAACAATCTAATGCCACTTGTACTTGATTCATCCTTAGCCTCCCAATACCTATTATACGGTTAATGTTTTTTGTTATTTTTGTACTGCTATTATACCCCATAAAATTTAAACTGAATACCCCACAAAATCTATACTTATTGAGATACTTTTCGAATCATATCCTGTGGTATGAACTCGTCACTATAAAGTACCTTAGAACAATTTTTCACTAAGAGTCTTTTATCTAGAACTTCTCCCGTTTGTTTATTAACCATTTCTCTATAAACCTCATTATTTCTATAATAATGATCATTTTTTAATTCAAAATGCTGATTTTCTTCCTTGATGTGATAAGTATAATCCAATGATTTTTGACTTCTTAATTCACCACATAAATACTCATTTGTTATATAAACTATCATTTGAAACTCCTGATCAGTTGGATTAACAAATTGATAGTCTAAATAGTTATACATAATAGACGTCCCCGTTCCAAATGGAATCTGTCTATTATAATCAGGAAACAAATCTATCTGGTTGTGATGATGATGCTCAATAATCGTTAAAGGGCTATGTAGTACCATCCAATGAATAAGATTAGTTAATTGGCACATACCTCCGCCAATATCCCTAGCTGCTTCTCCTCTTTGAATGATAAGCCCTTCTTTAAATCCTCTATGTCTAGTACATTTACCTACGAGTTTCCAAAATGAAAACACCTCATTAGGCTTAATGATAATTTTATTGATTTTTGGAGAGGCCAAACTAAGGTTTATAGCTTTGTTTTCCTGAAGCTGCATATCAACATTCCCAATTTTTCTTCTTATCAAAGAACGATGTTTATAGATTATAATGGGTAAAAGATCATCTGTATATTTTGCCGCGTATTTATTGCTTGCTATTAACCACTTAATCCTCCTCAATAAGATGTTTTTTAAAACTGATAACTTATAGGTTATCGGATGCCATTCACAAAATAATTTTCTAGTCATTACTTCCCCCTTACGCTCATTATTAAATACTTAAATCCTTTGATTCCTTATTTAAAATATTCTTCTATAGTCTAATCATTATATAATTTCAGTATTAAAGATTCAATCTATTTTTAATATATTAAAAAAGCTATCTTAAAAAGAATTTTCATTCTGCCTAAGATAGCCTCTTTACAACATAGTTTTTTCTATTATTCTTCTATTTTAGTAATACTAAGTGCTAATTCTTCTAATTGTTTATTTTCCACAGGACCTGGTGCTTGTGTCATCAGGCAGCTTGCATCTTTTACTTTAGGAAATGCTATAACGTCTCTAATACTGTCTTCTTGACACATGAGCATAATAATACGGTCAAGCCCAAATGCAAGTCCGCCATGAGGTGGTACGCCATATTTAAACGCATTCAGCAAATAACCAAATTGACTATACGCTGCGTCTTCGCTAAAGCCAAGAAGCTGAAACATCTTTTCTTGTACTTCTTTTTGATAAATACGAATACTTCCACCACCAAGTTCACAACCATTTAGACAAAGATCATATGCCTTAGCGCGTACTTTGCCAGGATCTGTTTCCATAAGAGAAATATCTTCATCTCTTGGCATTGTAAATGGGTGATGCATAGCTACGTATCTGTTTGCTTCTTCATCAAACTCAAGTAGTGGGAAGTCTGTTACCCATACAAATTTAAACGTATCTTTAGATATAAGTTCTAATCTCTTAGCGACTTCTAGTCTAAGTGCTCCAAGAGTTGCATAAACGACTGATGGTTTATCTGCTACAACTAGTATTAAATCATCTTTATCTGCTCCCATACGTTCTTTAATCTGAGCCAAAGTCTCTTCACTTAAAAACTTTGCAAATGAAGACTTTTCTTCACCATCTGCTTTAATCTGATGCCAGGCTACCCCTTTTGCACCAAAATCTTTACCATAAGCTACTAAGCTGTCAATTTGCTTACGCCCTATATCACCCATGCCCTTTGCATTAATGGCACGAACTGTTCCCCCTTCTTTTAAAGCATTTTCAAATACTGCAAAGCCACATCCTTCTGCTAGATCTGAAAGGTCTTTAAGCTCTACTTCAAAACGCGTATCAGGTTTATCTGAACCATATCTATCCATTGCTTCTTGGTAGTTAAGTCTCTCTATCGGAAGTGTAATATCCATATCCATTGCTTCTTTAAATACTCTTTGAATGAGTCTTTCATTAATACCTATAACATCTTCTACATCTACAAAAGACATTTCCATATCAATTTGGGTAAACTCTGGTTGTCTGTCTGCTCTAAGGTCCTCATCACGAAAACATTTAGCAATTTGAAAATATTTATCATAGCCTGATACCATAAGGAGCTGCTTAAATATTTGTGGAGATTGTGGTAAGCCATAGAAGCTTCCCGGATGTATTCTTGAAGGCACAATATAATCTCTGGCTCCTTCTGGTGAACTTTTAATCAGTATGGGTGTTTCTACTTCTAAAAAGCCTTCTGCTTCTAAGAACCTACGAACTGATTGTGTGACTTTACTTCTTAAAATAAGATTTTTTTGCATATCTGGTCTTCTAAGATCCAGGTAGCGGTATTTAAGTCTAAGATCTTCTCTTACATCGCTATTTTCTACTATTTCAAAAGGAGTTGTTTCGGCTTCTGAAAGAATACGCAGCTCTTTAACATCAATTTCAATATCTCCTGTTTTCATAGACTTATTTGTATCTTCTCCACGGGATACAACAATCCCTCTTGCCGCAATAACATATTCTGATCTAAGGGTTTCGGCTTTTTCAAATATAGCTTTTTCTGTATTTTCACTAAAAGATAGCTGTAAAAGCCCCGTAATATCACGTAATGTAATAAAAAGCAATTGTCCTAAGTTTCTTCTTCTTTGAACCCATCCTGTTACAATAACTTCTTGTCCAACATGAGCTGTTGAAAGTTCTGTACAACGATGTGTCCTTTTAAGTCCCTGCATTGATTCTGACATCTATTTTTCCTCCATCTTCGGTAGAAGCTAAGCTTCACCTAATATATTTTTCATCACACTTACCAATTGTTCAAAAGGTACCGTAACCGCTTCACCTGTTTCCATGTTTTTAACTTGAAGTGCCTTTTCTTCAAGTTCACTCTCTCCAATAATAGAAGAAAACTTTGCATTTATTTTGTTGGCATATCTCATTTGTGCTTTAATACTTCTTTGAAGATGATCGCTTTCTGCACTGATCCCTGCTTGTCTTAAATGATTGATCACCTTAAAGGCTTCAAGCATTGCCTCTTCACCTCTATAACCAATAAAGATATCTCGGCTAGCTGGTTTTAGCGCCTCTTTATTTTCTGCATCACGTACAAGAAGAAGTCTTTCCATGCCTGCACCAAATCCTACTGCTGGTGTTCTTTTGCCACCTACTTCTTCAACTAATTTATCGTATCTTCCGCCGCCACACACAGTGCCCTGCGCGCCGATATCATTAGAAACAAACTCAAATACGGTTTTGGTATAGTAATCAAGTCCTCTTACAATACTTGGGTCAACTATAAATGTCATATTCATAGCCGTAAGAAGCTCTTGTACTTTTTCAAAATGAGCTTTGCACTCTTGTCCTAGCGTACTTAAGATAGTAGGCGCTTCTTTGAGTTCTTGCTGGCATTTTTCATTTTTACAATCTAGTACCCTAAGTGGATTTTTATCCATTCTATCTCTGCACAGTTCGCAAAGATGTTCTTGTTTTGAATGCAAAAAGGTTCTTAGTATTTCATTATATTTATTTCTGCATTCGGGTCCACCTAATGAATTGATATGCAGATCTACTTTTTTAATACCAAGTCTTTTAAGAAGAGTCTGTCCTACTGCAATGACCTCAGCATCTGCTGTTGGACTATCACTTCCAAACATTTCAATACCAAATTGATGAAATTGTCTTTGTCTGCCTGCTTGTGGCTTTTCATATCTAAATGTAGGTGAGATATAATAAAGCTTTGTAGGCTGCGTTTCTGCATGCATAGCATGTTCAAGATAGGCCCGTACGACTGGTGCTGTACTTTCTGGTTTTAATGTGATATCGTTATCTCCCTTATCTATAAAGGAATACATTTCTTTATTAACAATATCTGTTGTCTCTCCTACCCCTCTTTTAAAGAGCTTTGTAAGCTCAAATATCGGCGTTCTAATTTGATTAAATCCAAAATCATCACATAAGTTTCTAATGATGTCTTCTATATCAAGCCACTTTCTCATGTCTTCTCCAAAAATGTCTTTGGTTCCTTTAAGTGCACGAATTTCTTCCATAGTCATCCCTTTCTTTTAATTCCTTAAAATAAAAAACGCCCCTGACATCGCTGTCAGGGACGATATTACCGTGTTGCCACCCTGTTTCAAAGACATTGTTCATATCTTTGCACTTATAAGCCTATAACGCCAGCTATGCGTTACCTTCTACTCTGCTTTCAAAGGCTCTCTCCGAGATGTCTTCTAATCTAGTGTAAGCTCTCAGCTAATACTTACTCTCTGGATATAAGATTATACTTGTTCTCATCAACGATTTTTCTTATTTTACTCGTTTATATTGTATCAAAGTTTATCATTTAGTCAAGCCCTAAAATAATAACTCATCAAGTGCTGCTACAAGATCTTCTATCTCCGGTTTACTGATTTGTCTATCTGCCCCTACGCGTTCTCCTTTATGAAAAAGATCTGCTGTAATAAGTGATGAAAATATCACTACTGGTAGCCTACCAAGTAAGGGATCTTCTTTTATTCTTCTTGTAACTGTATGTCCATCTAATATAGGCATCTCTATATCTGTTATAAGCAGGTCAACTTTTTTGTTAAAGTCTTCTCCATACTTTTGTTTAACCTCATAAACAGCTTGAAGTACATCTTGTCCATTATCAAATACTGTAAGCTGTGTATATCCAGCTGATATTAATACATCTTTAAGCAAGTTTCTTATAGTTTTAGAATCCTCTGCGATATAGATTTTTTTAGTCATTCTTTCAGGTTTTGAGCCTACTTTGCCTTTACTTGTGAGATATACATTATCTGCATCTGATAAGTCTGTCACTATTTTTTCAAAGTCTAACATCAGAAGTATACCACTCTCTGTTAAAATATTACCCACTGAAAGTGTTGATTTTAACAATCTGTCTGGTTTAGTAATATCAGACCACTTAATTCTTCTTATGCCAACAATACTATCTACTACAAACATAACTTCTTGCTTATTAAATTCACATACTAATGCCATTTTATTATTCGCAAGATCTGTAGGTTTATTATCTAATATGTAACTTAGATCTATAACCGTCATAACCTTATCTCTTACACTAGTAAGCCCTAATATACTTTTATTAGTGTGTGCTCCAGGTCTTACTTCATTTAACTGTATAATTTCTCTGGATTTTAGTACATTGATACAATAAGCATTTCCATTAACAATGAATACAATAATTTCTAATTCTCCTGTTCCTGCCTCTAATAAAACTGAGCTTTTCATCTTACCACTTCCTTATTTTTATTATTTATTCATAAATGCTTTTGTATATCTTTATTATAACTTATTATACTTTAATGGTTCTTTAAGTTCAATGATAGGATTAATAATCTCCCTCAATTTCTGGTTTTATATCTGTAACAATAGCAATACTTTTGCTTGTCCCAAGTCTATCTGCTCCAGCTTCAATAAAAGCTCTTGCCATCTTTGAATCACTTACTCCGCCAGCGGCTTTTATTTTAATCTTATCCCCAACTATACTTTTCATAAGTTTAATGTGTTCTAAAGTTGCCCCACCTGTTCCAAAACCTGTGGATGTTTTTATAAAATCAGCTCCTGATGCTACTACAATTTCTGTAACTTTTGCGATTTCTTCTTCGTCAAGATAGCAGGTTTCTATAATAACTTTTACAATTGTATTAGGATCAGTTTGCTTTGAAGCTTTTACCACTTCTTCTATATCATATTGAATATAGTCATATTTTTTATTTTTCAAAGCGCCTATATTAATAACCATGTCTATATCCGTTGCCCCATTTAGGACAGCCTCGCTAGCTTCAAATGCCTTAGCCGCTGTGGTCTCATTTCCTAGAGGAAATCCCACTACTGTCGTAACTCCCACTGAGGTATCTTTTAAAAGATGCGCGGCCATAGCTACGTAACATGTGGGCACACATACTGTTTTAAACTGATATAAAGCCGCTTCCTCACAAATTATCTTAATATCTTCTTCTTTTGCTGTTGCTTTTAAACAGGTATGGTCTATCGTCTGTGCTATTTCTATCATAATAATCCTTCTTTCTTATTTAATATCTTTTGTATATCTCTTAATTTTATATTAGCATATCTTGGTTGTAAAGTATACTCTTTAGCCTTTTAACGGTTATCATTTCTCAGATCTTCCTGCAACGCTTACTATCTGTATTTTTTTATATTCTTATATTGCTTTTTCCCCGTATCTGATATTGAACCTAAGCTTATTGGATATAACTTTCCAGCCATTATTCTTTTTTTAATTGCATTTTCCGTAATAATATACATGCTTGAAATAAAGACGATACTATTTCCCTCCATTTTTAGAGCTACTAGTATATTATCTCCATAGTTTTTAATGAATTCTAATCTATAGTAATCGTTATGTGCTATTCCTATATAATCTGGCTTTTGAATGATTTCTACAAGTTTATGAAAATATTTTTTATACGTATAAGGATGTCTTTCTCTTATATGTTTTATAGCTCCTGGATAAATAATAATCTCTTTATTTATTATATTTAGTTGTAACTTTTCTATGATCTCATTTCTTATATAGCCTACTAATTGCGTATTACGGCTCATTTTATCTAAATTTATTTTCTTTCCCATAGGTACTCCTCCCTATTCATTATGAGGATAAACTAATCTTATTATATTTGTGCCCTCTATATTACTAGTATATTTTTATTGTATGTTCTTTGCTTACACTATTATTTTTATTTATTTATCTTTTATTTTGCATATAATTTATTGCTTATCCATATATATGTATTAGGACATCTTATTAAAAAGGAGGGTAATCATGTCTAATCCTAAGTTTGTAGTATTTAAGTTAAAAGATCTCAGAATTCCTTTCATCATTCTCTTAATTGCTCTTGCATTGTTTATATTTTTATTGTTTAGAAATAAAGATGCAACGCAAACTTTTGCTCCTTCTGATACCTATCAGAATGGCAAATACATAGCAGGAATTTCGTTATCTGACGCAGAAATGGATTTAATTGTGGAAGTAAAAGATAGTAAAATTGCTTCCATATCCTTAGCAGGACTAGATGAAAAAACATCTATACTTTATAAGGATTTAGCCTATGGTATTGATTATGTAAATACCTATGTTACTGCTACTCAATCTTTAGAGCTTCCTGTAAACACCAAAACTTCAGCAGCGACTCATTTACTTATGGACGCTGTTAAGGTAGCTCTTTCAGATGATGAAAGTACACAAATAACCTCCACTTATGAAAAATTGAACCTCACTAACACAGACGCCTCAGCAAATATTTCACCTGATGAGCTTAATACAGATGCTGATGCTGATGCTACTGCTGATGAACCTGCAGATATGGAAGCTTCTGAACATACTTCTATCATAGAAGAAGAAGTTATTGAGGAATAATAAAAAAAGACTATTTCCGCTTCTACGGAAATAGTCTTTTTTTATTATTCCTTTAATACTATTATTATTTATAAACACACATTTCTTTAGCTGCTTTTATCATAGCCCTTGCTCCATCAAGTGATGCATTTGCTGGGTATTCACATCCTGTTGCTAATACAAAGCCGCCACCTTTTCCTAATACTTCAAATTCTTTCTTACATTCTTCATAAATTTCTTCTGCTGTGGCTTTGATAATCCATGGTGGCTGTATATGCCCAATCAAAGTAGTCTTCTTACCATATTTTTCTTTAAGTTCTTCAAAACTTTTACAATCATCTGGTAAATGTAAAAATGAAATAGCTTCTGGTTTCATCATTTCAATTTGTGCATCGAAGTAAATACCGAGTCCACAATTATGAATCATTACCATGCATCCTTGATCGTGAACTCTTTTAGCTAATCTCTCCACAAATCCACCTTCAAGTTCAAGCCACATTTCTTTACTCATAATACTCTGTGAAGCAAAAAGTGTATCAAACATAATGGCATGTACACCCGTTTTTATAAGTTCATCACAATATATCTCAAGTGTTTGTGTAATCGCTTCTTGCGCATTCATAATAGCTTCTCTATCGTCGTAAATATCCATAAATATATCTTCTTGCCCTCTTAGCATACTCAGTATGCCCAGGGGACCAAAAACAAAAGCTACAACTGGCGTGTCTTGTCCTTTTTTCTCCATAAGTATTTTACAAAGTTTAATATGCTCTGACATTCTTGGAGTAACTCTTGGATCTATAGGTTTGATTTTTCCATAATCTTCTATCTCTTTAATGAATCTATCATAATGTACTGGTCTTGCTGCTTCATTTTCTGGATACTCTAGTGCTTGTCCAAAATCAGCTGCTTCAACTGAAAGGTCTGTCAATGTCACAATACAGTCTATATCTAATTCTTCTGTTGCTTTAATAAGCGCCTCTGCACAGACTTCGGCATTAGTTGCCCATGTTTTATAATCTGCTCCTATTAAATTTCTTGATACTCCGCTAATAATAGGATAAACAGGCACTCTGTCCGGTTCTTTAAATTGTAAGGTGGTTGCTACTCTCTCTAATGAATTCATTTTGCCACTTCCTAACTTTTTTATAATTAATACCTACCTTTATATTACAGTGAGCCAGAAAGTCTTTATAGTAATAAAATACACATTTTTGTAAAAATTAATGACTTACAGGATAATTTTTAAGATATTATACTAAATTCTTATAACTATCTATTCAATTAAAGTGTCTTATGCTAAGATTTAAAGAAATGCACATGGAGGTTTAGATGTTAACTCATTATTTATTAAAAACTGTTACAAAAAATAATACTGATTTTAAAGATAGATCTGTAAGACGACAAGTAGGTTATCTTTCTGGCATAATCGGTATTATTATTAACTTAATACTTTTTTTCATAAAACTATCCGTTGGATTATTCGTTTCATCTGTTGCTATTCTCGCAGATGCTTTTAATAATTTATCAGATGCCGCCTCTTCTGTTATTATTATTATTGGATTTAAACTCTCTAGTAAGCCTGCTGATAAAGAGCATCCTTATGGTCATGGCAGACTGGAATATATTTCTGCACTCATCATAGCTTTTTTAGTAATGCTTGTTGGGTTTCAGTTTATAAAAGCTTCAATTGATCGTATTTTAAATCCTACAGTTGTTGTTTTTGAATGGATTCCCTTTATTCTCTTATTTGTTTCTATCTTCTTTAAGATATGGCTTAGTTTATTTAATAGGAATTTAGGCACCAAGATAAACTCTTCTTCACTATTGGCAACCGCAACAGATTCCCTTGGCGATGTATTTACTACCTCTGTTGTAGTCGTTTCTTTTTTGGCGGCTAAATTCACGACTTTTCCAATTGATGGCTATATCGGCGCTATAGTAGCTATTGTTATCCTCTATGCAGGTTTTAATTTGATAAAAGATACTGTTAATCCTCTTATTGGTGAGGCGCCTGATTCTGAACTTGTGCAGGAACTTACAGAAGGAGTGCTTGCTTATGATTACATTACTGGCGTTCATGATTTAATTGTTCATAACTATGGTCCTCAAAGAACAATGGCCTCTATCCACGCAGAAATACCTGCTGATATTCCTATCATGAAGATACATGAAATCATTGATAAAGCTGAACGAGAACTCAGCGAGAAGTTACAAATACATTTAGTCATTCATATGGATCCTATCTGTATTATGACAGAAGAAGTGGTTAAACTAAAAAATGAAGTAGCAAAAATTATTAAGTATAATCCACTGATTAAATCAATGCATGATTTTAGGGTGATAGGTGAAGGTGATCATAAAAACCTTATTTTTGATATTGTCGTCGAGGCCCACCATGCGTCAAAGATTATTTCTGAAGAAAACCTTAAACTTATGATAAGTGATGCCATTAAGGAAATAAATCCTTTTTATGAATGTATTATAACAATCGATAAAGAATATTAATATTTTCTAAATGGAACTTTCTGTTTTCCTAAGAGTCTAAATAAGTGTAACTAAAAAATTATTACAGAAAGGAGTCTCCACTATGAAAACAAAATTCTCAAAACTATGTGTTATTCTACTTAGTGGCCTTCTACTATTTGGCTGTACTTCTCGTAACACAGAACCTTTACCTGAAGTAGACCAGGATAATAACGCCGCAGGAATTATTCTTGTAGGTGCCGATCAAGCCAAGAATATTAATGTCAATGATGTAGAATCTATCAAGCTTTATGATCTAGAAGACACTCTTATAGAAAAAGACTTAGATAAACAAACTATCGTAAAAGCTTTTAATGAGAGTGTAATTGATGATACCTTTTATATTACTATGATTACTGGCTATAGAATGGTAATCACCCTCAAGAACAATGATACGATTACAATTACAAGTTATGGTGATGACAGCAGAGTCGTCGCTGCAAGCGAAACTATGACTTATCACCTCATCAGCCCAACTCTTGCTACAATATTACTTGATAATTAATCTTTAATTAAAAAGACTTGTCATTCTTTAAGCAATAGAATGATAAGTCTTTTTATATGTCATCAAGCTCATATTAATACAAAATAACTCTTATTTCTGAAAATATGGTATTAATTTTTAATATATAGTGGGTATTTATTGATATAATTTTTCTGTTACTGTATAATGTTTTATATATTTGAGCTTTGCTAGGAGTAAAAAAATGATAATTTTAGTAATATTATGCGGGTTATTATTTGCCCTTTTAATTACAAATCTCTTTATTTACATTATAAATAGAATTTTTCACTGTTTTGACTATCAATTGACTCATACATCTTACTATCTGTTATCTTTTTCTGTTATAATTATTGCGGGTTTATTAATAGGTTTATACATTATATATACTGTCTCATAATTGTTTTTTATATATTTTACATGGTATTCATTACACTATTTCAAAAGTAGTAACATACGTAGGCGTATGAAATAAATTTTTTTAAAAGAAAGGGTATGCAAATGAGAAAGATATTGTCTGTACTCGAGAAATATAATTTAATCGAAAAGGAGGACGAAAAAACGTCAGTATCTAAAAGTTCGGATCAAAATTTCTTAGATACTGATTTCATAAGTCAACCAGATCAGGAGCAAGTTGTTTATGCCTCTCCAATTGATAATGAAACAGCTATTAAAGAATCTATTCCTTTAAATCAAGTAAATAATTTATTGAATACTTCCGGTTCTTCAATAAACTATGATAAAACAATGAGTCTTGAAGAAATTTATGCTATGTATGGATTAAATACTCATACTACAACAGAAACAGTCTTTGTACTTGAAAATTTAATCAATGCCTTACCTGCTGACTTACCTGAATATGTAAAAAAAACAACACTGAATAATATTCTCATTGCCTCATCTATGAATCTTGAGAAGTTGTTAGCTGATGGTAATAAGAGATCTACTCAATTAAATACATTTGCAGATGATTATTCTAATCAAACTGAAAATGACATTACCTCCCTTAAACAAGAAATTGACAAACTTTCTGCTATTATTAATGACTACCATCAAAAAATTAAGCAGCAGGAACTACTGACTAAAGAACAATTATCTCTTATTAAACTTGAAGACGAGCGTCTTCAAAATATATTAGGTTTTTTTAGTAATTAGCAGAATATGGTAACAACTTTTAATAAATTTTTTATACTTAAACTCTTGTTTATTCAACTTCTATGTGGGATGGTAAGTCTTAGCTTAGGACTTAAGTGGGGAATCTCTTTAGATCTATCTAAATATGAAAATAGAATTTATAAAAATATAATGATTGCCGGAATAAATGTTGGTGATATAACTCCTGATCAAGCCTTATCACTCATTAAAACTCAATATATAGAACCTATATTAGAAAAAGAGATCGTTTTAACTCTAGAAGATAAATCATATAAAGCCTTTGTAAAAGACTTTTTTCTCCATTCTAATATAAACGAAATCGTTGATACTGCTTATAATTATCCTAATCATTTAAATACATTAGAAAAATGGTTATTCCTTTTAAGTGATACTGAAGAACGATTTGATATAACCCTTAGTTTCAATGAAGATACACTTGATTCATTTGTTGTAGATGTATTATCAAATATTACTCATCAGGCTAACAATGCTGCAATCTCCGTTAACAAAGAGGGTGCTATAGCCATTACGCCTCATACAGATGGCTATCTTATTGATAAGGAGAAGCTTATAAGCGAGATTAGTGCATCTTTAAATGCTTATTCTGAGACAACTATAGATATTTTAGATTTTGCAATAAAAAATGAACCGCTTTATACTACTTATTTTTTAGAAAACATTGATACATGCCTTACATCATTTCATACTGCTTTTACACCAAATACAGGCAGAGCTACAAACATTATCCTAAGTGCTGAAGCTATTAACGGCACACTTTTAGCTCCTGGAGACTTGTTTAGTTTTAATACTATTGTTGGTAACACCACTGCTGAAAAGGGTTATAAATATGCGCCTGTTATTATGAATTCCAAGATCGTTCAAGGGATAGGTGGTGGTATCTGTCAAGTGTCTTCAACCCTATATAATGCTGTTTTAAAAGCTGGACTATCTCCTGTAAACCGAAAGCCCCATTCTATTCCTGTTAATTATGTTCCTTTAGGTTTAGATGCCACAGTGAGCTTTAATAGCATAGACTTTCAGTTTGAAAACACATTAGATTATCCTATTTATATTGAATCTTATGTTGAAAATAATCTGATATATGTTAATATTTACTCTAACCACAAGCTAAAAGATAAATATTATAAACTTAAATCAGAAGTAGCTCTGGTTGGTTCTTCACATAGCCAGTATATGTCTCAACCCAGTTCTTCTTCTAGTTCTAAACAACCAACTGGTACTGGTCGTAAAGGTTATAAAGTAAAAGTAATACGCGAAACATATGAGAAAGATGCTTTAATACAAACAGAAGTAATTTCTTTAGATACATATTGATCTTTTAAATACTCTATACTAAGTTACCTATTTACTTAAAACGAGAGGCATCTTAACAATTGTTAAGATGCCTCTCGTTGCTTATATTATTTTAAATTTCATAGTTAACAAACTAGCAGACACACCAATGAGTCCAGTAACTATAAATCCCACAGTAAGTCCAAATTGCCCCGCTAAAGAACCTAAAATGATAGGTCCAATAATCATCCCTACCCCGTAAACAGCTTGAAAAATCCCCATCGCAGTTCCTCTTTTATTGACCTCAATATTTCTAATACTAAGCCCCATAAGAAGCGGAAATACCATACTTCTTGCTACTCCCACAAAAAATTGAACGATCATCAAAACCCATAGCGCTGAAATAAAAGGTGTCATGATACAAAGTACTGCACTTAGCATAAAGCCATAAACTAATGTTTTGGTTTCTCCCCATAAGCGTATCAACACTGTCCCTGTTAAAGCTGGCATCCATATTGCTGGCACAATCCCAATGGCAGTAATCAAACTAAGTTGTATACTTGTGGCTCCTAAGTTTTGAGCAATAATAGGTACAAATCCAAAGGTGGTAGCAAAGGTAATAAGCTGAGACAAAATAGCTAAAATAGATACTTTAATGAGTACACTGTCAGCGGCGATTAAAAAAAGCTCCTTTATATGTAGGGGTATAAAACTAACCTCTTTGTTTTCACTAATTATAAAACTTAATATAAGGCCTCCTAGTCCTCCTATGGCTCCTAGTAAATATAAATACCTTGTTCCAAACTGTAAAGATATAAATCCTCCAAGCAGCATAGCACTTAACTGTCCTGCTGCATTATAGCCATTCATAATGCCTATAGCCTTTGTAGATTCTTCCCTTTTATAATAACTTGCAAATAATACAGTAAAGGTGACCCAGGTAGATGCTGCTACTCCTGCGAGTAGACGAGTGACTAGTAATGAAAATACACTTGGAAAAAAGAAAGTAATAAGAGAACTTATTATCGTCACTACCATGCCAAACTGAATAAACATCTTTCTTTTATTAAGGCGATCTGAAAGCATACCCAGTGGAATTCTAAGAAGTGTTTGTGTAAGACCATAAGCTCCCGCTATAATGCCTATCACTTCATAACTTGCTCCTAAATCTTTAGCATAAGTTGAAAGTTCTGGTACGTAGGCATAAAGCGAAAACCAAAAAAAGCTTGTTGCAATCATAAAAAATATTCTGTTCATAAGCTATAAATCCCCTTTTGTAGTCATTTCTTTTGATATACTCTCTATCATTATACACCTTTTCCCGAATCTGTAACCTCTATTAAATCACTTGGAAAGGTTTCAAATAGTGTTTGACCCAGTAAGTATTCATTCTCAAACCTTATGACCCATGTGTGGATAATAGCTAGCGGCACTGAAAAAGGCACCTTTTTATTACCATAACTTGCTAGATTATCTAGAAAAAAAGCTTTCTCATGCTGCGACAACTCTTTTGAAAAATAACCAAATAAATGGAGCAGCATATTGATATTACGCAGTGGCCTTGGATAAACAGATAATACTTTATTTAAATGACCTTCATATTCTTCTAACAGACTTTTAAGAGATGTTGTTTTATTATCAGTTACAAGTTTTTCTAATTTTTTCAAGTTAAAGAGACTATAAGCCATAAACAAGAACTTATTTTCATTGTGAAACTTTATCAATTCTTCTATACTTTTCTTCTTAATTGTTTGAAACTCAGCCAGTGTAAATATCCTTGTAAAAAAATGTTCTCTTATTGTATAGTTCATAAGTCTGCCTTCATCCTCTACTGCAATGTGAGGAAATTTTTCTAAAATTTTCTCAGCAAATAAGCCGCTAGTCTTTTTGGAAGTAGCAGAGGACTTCCCACACGCTTTATATACCTTTACATCTTTTATACCGCAACAAGGTGAACGACCTTTTAAAATAACCCCATGTATCTCTTCAGATAATAATTCCTCTCTAAAACTCTCTGAAAAAGCTTTCATCTTATCTGTAATATCTTCTCCTGTTTTTGAAAAAACCAATCTATGTTCGCTGTCATTTACAGAAATAATTCTTAGAGCCTGCCTTGGTGTCGGAAGTCCAATAGCAACTTCTGGACATACCGTTACAAAATTTGCATAAGGTTTTAAACGCTTAACAAAAGGACTCCTTACACTAGAGCCATCATATCTGCAAGCTATATCGTCCAGACAGCTGCTTAGTAAAATGTTAGGCTTTATAAACTGTCTCACTTCTCTATTCTCCAATCTTATCCTCTACTGTTAAAATAGCTTTACTATTATAAAGTATATCTATTCATTGATAAACATATCCCACAATATTCTCTGGAGCTAATGCATCAATTTTCTTACTATCTATTATGTCATGATTGGTGTTACTTATATGCATTTATTTGATACTTTGTGCTACTTCAATGCATATTTCGCGACTTCTATAGCATGGATAATGGTGGTATCATATAGCTTCAAACTACACTCTTCTTGCGAAATAAGCATCCCTGTGCAATGTCGTTATACGTCCATCAAAATATTTTAAAACCCCCTCTATATGGCAATTGCTTTATTTATTTAAAATAATTTTCTACAAAATCTGGAACATATCCTCTAAGGAAATAAGCTTTACTGATCTGTTTTTCACCCTCATGATAAATAATGACTTTATATTTTCTTTGATTTAATGCACCAGCTTCTGTTCTATTTCTTAAACAAACTTCTATTTCTTGTTTATCTCTTATTTCTAACTGTTTTACATCTTTATCAATTAGATTTTCTTCTGCTGACATTTGTTTCTTTTTAATATCAAGTTCATTTAAATTTTCCATTTCTTCTACTACAACATAGGAGACATCCTTTGAAGTAAGTATTGCTTTTTCTAAATACCCTTTTTGTTTAAGCCATTCTTCAAGCTCTCTATAGTTTCTTCCCAATTCCATATACAATCTTGTAGATTTTTCTTTCTTATCATTTATATAATCATAATATGGGATCAAATCTCTTATTTTACTTTCTTCTTTTAATAGGATCTGAAGACCACCCCAACTTCCTCTTGGATCAGTCATTTCTTCATAGGTTTCATTTTTAATCTCAGTTTTCAAAATTTCTAGTAGTTCTTGTATTTCCGTTAAATCAGTTAGCAATAAATGCTTATTTGAACCCATTCTATCCTGTATATCAATACTAGCTATATCTTTTTGAGTTGCATATAAAATAGGATTTTTATTCGTTTTATCTTCCATGGACTCTCT
Organism: uncultured Clostridia bacterium; assembly: GCA_937921505.1. GTDB lineage: Bacteria > Bacillota > Clostridia > Lachnospirales > Cellulosilyticaceae > FMMP01. The sequence continues at coordinate 53,183 of CAKZUB010000087.1, forward strand.
GATAGGTTTAAAGTATTTTTTATATTCATCATACGCTATGCTAGTATAACCTCTTTTTATTTCTTTTTTATTTTTTAATCTATATTCAAATGTGATACTTCTATAAAGTTCATTTCTCCAATTAGATGTATCCTTATATTTATTTTTTTTCTTATCTTTTATAAGCTGTTGATGAAGGAGATGAATACTTTGAATAGTATCTTTTTCTTTATAAACATCTCTTTCTGTTCCACTATCTAAAAAATAAAAACTGTCACTAAAATATACATTTTCAATTTCATCTAATGCTGGAATACGTTTTTCATAAGCACTACTACCTATATTTAGAAAAAGCAAAGACAAACTTATAACAGCCACATATGCAAAATATGCTTTAATATTCTTAAATACATAAACTGATTTTTTAAGCAACATTTCCGCTATAATATATCCAAAAAAAGAACCTATAATATAGCCAAAAAATAACCACGGCATATTTCGTTTAACTTGTTGAAAATAAGCCCCTCCAATTAGCATGGCATAAAATACAAACAAATATTTAAATAACCATCTCAATTGTAAAAATGCAACGGTTTGTGTAGCTGCTTCTAAATCTCTTTTATCATATAAAAACTTACCTAAAAAATATAAAATGATAGTTACTGCACTATATATTATAACACTTAAAAGTTTAATTTTATTATCCTCGTAACGATTATCAAATAATAGTAAAATCGGAGCTAACACTTTGAAATTCTCAGCCGATCCAAATTTGGGTGTAAACCCATATATAAAAATTTCTAGATTAAAATTAACTAGCCATTTAGTCACTATAGGTAAAAATAAAAATACATAAGTAAAAATACCTTGAATAATGGAATTCCCTGTAAGCATCCCTACAACTACGGACAATATAAAAATGAATAGACCCATAAAAAGAGTAACACCTGCCCAATACATGATATCTTGTATTGTATAAAGGCTTCTTAGGTCTAGCATTATATTTAAGGCATAAGAAATAAAGCCAGTAAGTACAACAGGTACTATCATAAGAAAGCTTCCTGCTATAATATGCGTTGTATACAAAGTTTTTCTCTTAACGGGTAAGCTATGAAGCATATCACAAGATTTTTTACTTTGCATATATCTAAACAAAAATATTGCTAAAAGAACAGCTATTATTAACATTGAATAAGCTTGAACCGCTGTATGTTTAAATAAAAATAAGTTTTCAATTTTATTATAAGTATTCACATCATTATAATAAAGTTTTTGTTCTTCATATTTCATTAAAATCTGTAAAGGTACCATAAAAAATAAAGCAATCAAATAGAGCATACCTATCCAGCCATACCTTTTTAAATCATTTAAAAAGATACCTCTATTAAAGAATGATATTTTTGATTTCATATCCTACATCCCCCATCTCATAAATAAAGATTTCTTCTAAAGTCAAAGGTAATATATCAAGCAATAAAGGCTCATATTCCTTAAAAGAAGATAATACTTTATTTTTATTTCCTCTTACAATAAATAAATAGACAGTTCCTCTTTTTTCTTCATATAATATATTACATTTTTCTAAGAGTTCCTTTGATACCTCATCTTTAAAAGCAACTTGAACTTTATGAATATCACTTTTTAAGTCATCTAAATCTTTTTGAAGGATCATAGAACCTTTATGTAAAATACCTATATGATCACATAAATCTTCAAGTTCTCTTAAGTTATGAGATGAAATAAGTACTGTCATTTCTCTTTCAGCTACCTCTTGTATAAGAAGGTTTTTTACTTTTTGTCTCATAACAGGATCTAACCCATCTATAGGTTCATCTAAAATCATAACATCTGGCATAATGGATAAAGAAAGCCAAAATGCTACTTGTCTTTGCATTCCTTTTGAAAGTCTATGTATCTTTTTATGGACATTAATATTAAAAATCTGCTCTATTTGCTTAAACCTTTCTTCATTCCATCTGCTATAAATATTTTTATAAAATCTAGCCATATCTTTTATACTATATTGTCCGAAAAAATAGAGAGCATCTGAAATAAATATAACTTTTTCTTTAATTTCCTTATTTTCAAAAACATTTTGGTTATTTATTTTTGCAACGCCTTGATCTTGCTTATAAATGCCAGCTAAAATTTTTAAAAGAGTTGTTTTTCCAGCTCCATTAGAGCCTAATAACCCATAGATAGAACCTTTTTCTATGTTTAAGCTTACATTCTTTAACGCTTCTAAATCTTCAAACCGCTTACTAATATCTATGACTTCAATCATCTTCTTTCCTCCCCTATGACAAGTAAGTCTATTTCTAAAACAATTTTTATAATATCTTCTTTTTTCATTCCTAGGTATATTGCTTCTGAAAAAAGTTTAGTCAACTCATCTTTTAACTTATTTGCCTTTTCAGCATTTACATTTTGAATTATCTCTGCTACAAAGTTCCCCTTTCCTTTAATAGAATAAATATAGCCTTGTCTTTCTAACTCTCTATATGCTTTTTGTATTGTATTAGGATTAATAGTAAGCTCTTTTGCTAATATTCTTACAGATGGGAGCTGTTCATTTGCTTTTAATACTTCACTGATAATAAGCCTTTTAAACTTTTCTATCAGTTGTTCGTAAATAGGAATCCTGCTTCTTAAATCTAATTCATACATATATATATACCCTCCTTCTGTCTCAACTGTACTATTATAATTAATACAGTTCTACTGTATATTAAAACGCCTTATTTGTAAATACCTTTTTTAAAAAATATTTATAATCTCATTCTACATGTCTAAATGCATTAAAACCTTTCCCGTTCCCTTGAACAATAATAATAACCTGTAACGGCCTTTTAAGACCTTTACAGGTTATATAATTATTCTATGCTCTCCAAAAATAAATTTATAGTTCATGTTAAATTACTAAATGTTATATGCCTACTTAGCTTAGCCCATTATATGTTACAGTCTCATAAAATCAAATTATTTTGCAAGGATGTCTTTACATGAGCTATGCTCATCAAACCATTTTACTGCATACGAGCAAGTAGCAATAGCTTTTTTATTTTGCCTTTTTACTTCTTTATAAGCTTCATCTAATAATAATGATGCAATGCCTTGTCCTCTGAGTGAAACATCAACAAATGTATGATTAATATTAACAACATTATCTCCAACATTTGGGAACGCAACCTCAGCAATAACATGCCCCACCTCATTAACAGCAAAAATTCTATTTTCTTCATATGAAAATTTTATTGTAATCACCCTTCCGATTTTTAACTTATGCTCATAATATTGTCACTTACTATGTTCTCTATTCTAATACGTAACAAACATAGGCTGTATACACCTAAATTTTAAGAGTCAAGCCTTTCTTCAAAGTCTTCTAATTTATCAAAAACACCCTTTACCCATTCTTCATTTTTCCATAAATCAGGGTTATTTATCTCTCTTTCTGCATGATGACCTGTTGCAAATGTGTCCACGCCGTCCTTGTTTCCAAAATACAAATCAACAAGCTTCAAAGACTTATTTTCGGCCATTATCAGCATTTCACATCTCATTCCCGAACCTCTAAGTTCAAATAGCAACTCAAGATAGCAAAGGTTATCTTCTATGTGTTGTAACTTAACTTGCTTAAACTCATTTTTCAATCCATAATTTATAGCATTGCCACCTTTTAACTCCTGTTTTTGTGTAAGCTCCAACATTTTATCAGTAAATTTTTGTAGATTTTTATTCGAAATATATTTCTCAAAAGATACTTTCTCTTGCTCTTTAACTGCACCGTTATATAAGTTTACAAACGCCTTTCCAAACTCTACGATCGTTTCATCATCTTCATTACGAAGATTTTCTCCTTGAATAGAAAAATCTTGGTTTGCAAGTTGGCTAAGTCTATCATCTATTGATTGCTCTGAAACTACCTTACTGCTTTTAGCTGGGGCTGATTGAGTTTCTCTGCTTAATGCATTATCTTTTATATCATAGGTCTCTTTACATCCGCCCAATACCATCAGTGAAAATATCATAAAAACCAATATTGCCTTTTTCATATCAATACCTCCTCGTATAATATATTTTGTAGTCAGTTATTGAACAATTTCCAGTAATAAAATTGACTACTTTAAAAATGAATCAACTGGAAATTTTATAAACAAAGGACTAGTCTAAGATTACCCCTATGTGCTAAAATATTTA
>CAKZUB010000088.1 GCA_937921505.1 uncultured Clostridia bacterium
GGACGGTTCTCCAATCTTGCTGTTCTAGAACAGCAAGATTGGAGAACCGTCCCCAGGTCTAATCTTTTATGCCAGATAGTATCGTTAGTATAGCAATAGGAATTATGAGTAAGCCGCTTAGCATTGTTGATAGATTTAAAACTTTATTTTGCATCAGTAGTCCAATAAATGCGAAGATGGATAATACACCTGAAAGATAGAAGAGAATACCTATAGTTTTATTAATGCCTTTATCATTTAAGAACTCTCTGAAAATGAAGATAACTGCAATGCCAAAAAAGCAGTAACCCAATTGGTTGAAAAAATAAGCTAGAGAATCTGTACTTTCCATATACCACATCTTAGCAGCATTAATATTTCCGTTTGCAAGGAGCTTGGGTAAAATAGAATATTGTGATATGTAGGATAGGGCATTAAGGGCAGAGTATGCCACAAGTAGAGCGACTCCAATAGTATCAAAGAAGTTCAATTGCATTTTTTTGTATAGCCTTGAAACAATGCATATGAGAAATAGTATTGAGGGAGCAATTAAGGAGGCAATCATAAAGTTTAAGTGATAAAGGGTTGCATTTTCGCTAAGCATTTGAAGCTTTTCTTCTATTGTACCGACAGCTCCAGAAGAAATTAACATGAAAGTTGGCCATAGAAAAAGTATGATAGTACAAATTGTACCGCTGATAATTAAATTTCTTGAATGTTTGCTAGAGACCATAATAAACCTACCTTCCTAAGATTTAAATAGTAAAATGAGTTAGAGTTGCTCCAATTATAGTATAGATTTTAATATAACTCAATATTTAGCTCATTATTGTTTTCACTCAAATAGGTCATGTGAAGAAAATATCATAAAACTAAAAGATAAAGGGGACGGTTCTCCAATAGATTATTTGCTGTTTTCAATCAATTAATCTGTTGAAAAACTTTGGGATTGTTGATAATATAATGTTATCAGTTTATAGGGTTAAAGGTTTACTACATATGAAGAATAATGAAATGATTAGGAAGTGATTAAACGTGTATAAGTTAATAGATACTGAAATTACTTATGTAAAATGTTTTTCAGAGTATTTTTCTAAAGATAATATGATTGTTTTTTTGGATGATAATCTACCAGATATGTATACTCATAATTATAGTTTAATTAAAGAGGTGATATCATCTCATGAGATAGTTGAAATAATTACAAAAGAAATCCAAAGAAGAAAAAGCGAAAAAAAAGATTTTCTGCAGATAGAAATAGACCTCCAAGTATCTAAGGAAGTTTTAGAAGAACTCACTATACGTCCCCAAGTTACACTATTAGACTATATGGTTATTGAAGCTAACCAGTATGATACCTTAGGAGGCAATGAGGAATGTGAGATTATAGAAGCGCGAGAAGAAAAAGTATTAAAGGATGGTATTCAAGTGGATATACTTGCAAATAGTCCTTGTATGGGAAATGAATTTGCATGGCGCCGGATTGATAGAAAGGCAGAAATATATCAGTCTGAAAAGCCTTTAAGTTTATATGTCTGTTACCATAAAGGGGAACCCATAGGGAATTGTGAATTATTTTTAAATGGGACTACGGCAAAAATTGAGGACTTTGATATTTTAGAAGCCTATCAAAGAAAAGGTTTTGGAACATCTATGTTAAAATATTTAATTAAAAGGGCTAAGGAACAAGGCTCAGAGCTTATCTATCTGATTACTGATCATGATGATACAGCAAAAGATATGTATGCTAAGTGTGGGTTTAAGTTGGCGGGTCAAAAGACACAGCTTCACTTCCAACTGTAAATGGAGATGGTTCGGGATATTTAATTTATTATACATAAGGAATGCATATAGAATTGTATTTTTAAAAAGTGGGGAATTGAAATGATTTTTGAGATAAAGACCTTTGGAGTAGATAGCATAGAAAACAAGGATATAGATAAAATAATAGAAGTGTATAATTCCAATAAAAAATTTTTAATGAGCCATATGGATAAGGAAAAGGTAACTAGTAAGTGGGTGATTGAAGAATTAAAATCCATGAGAGAAGTTAATTTTTATTGTTGTAAAATTGTTGAAATAAGTTCAGGGGAAATAGTAGGGCTCATAGATTTTAAGATGGAGGAGGAAACCTATTTATCACTATTAATGATACATAATGCGTATAGAAATAAGGGAGTTGGAAAATTAGTTTATTATGCATTAGAAGAATATGCTCTATCATTAAAGAGTAAATGTATAAGAATAGATGTGGTTAACAATTATGATAGTTCTGTCGTTGATTTTTGGTCTAAAAAAGGGTTTGTTGAATTCAAGCAGAGTAAATTGAATTGGGCAGGAAAAGTTTTACCTGCTGTTACAATGAAAAAGAACTTATAAGTATATTGAATTTGATGTAATTTTTTAAGAGGATTAAAGAGTTTACATAGGAGGATTTGCTATGAAAATAGAGGATTTAAAGCATTATGGGAAAGATATCTTAACTATACAGAAAGAAATGTCAGTTCCTTTAAAGAAGAAGGTAAAGATCATTTATCATGCGAGTTCATTTTTAATGAGTATCATTAAAGCATTAGGGTTAATTGGTTTTATAAGATTTATTAAAGAATACAAGAGGCAAGTAAATACAGCTACTAAGCGAGACTGGTCAAGATTAAAAACAAAGGGTATTTCACAAGCTAATTTAAATCTAATTATAAAAAAAATAGTCATGTCAAAAGTTCTAGCAGATAAACTTGGGTTAGAAGAAGCTTTTAGGTTAAGAAATCGCTTATCGGATAAAATAGCATACGATGTTTTAGAAGAGGTATTTGCACCTGCTAAAGTATTTATGGCGTGTGGAAAGGGCGACTTTTTAAAGGCATTTAAAGAATATTACAGTGCATTATGTAGGGCGATGGATAGGGCAGGCTTAGAATCTGGTGAAATTGTTAAGGACACGGAAGATGAGTTTCAACTTAATATTACATACTGCGCATGGTGTGAAGTCGCTAAAACACTTGGTAATGCCTATCTGTGTTATTATGCCACCTGTTATGGAGATGAGGTTTTCTTTCCTAAGCTTTGTGAGGATACAGGTTTTGAATTTACGAGAACTGGAACACTTGCAACGGGTAATACGGTATGTGATATGAAATTTTCTAGGATCTAAAGGGGGACGGTTCTCCAATCTTGCTGTTTTTAAAACAGCAAGATTGGAGAACCGTCCCCCTTGGGTTATCGTATAACCAACTAGTGCATTTAGAATATACTTGTGATATATTCGTATTAAGAAAGACGTTTGCTTTAATTAAAGTTTTACGAATAGGAGAGTGAATATGATTACTGTTATTGGAAGTTTAAATATGGATTTAGTGACAAGAACTCAAAAAGTCCCTAAAGTAGGAGAAACATTTTTGGGAGTTGAATTTAAGCAAGCAGCTGGCGGAAAAGGTGCCAACCAAGCAGATGCTATTGCCAAGCTTGGTGCGGAAGTGGCAATGATAGGGCGAGTAGGTGCAGATCAATTTGGAGAATCTCTTGTAAAAAGCTTGGAACATGATGGGGTTATGGTGTCTCATATTCATATCACCGAAGGAATCTCAACAGGTATTGCAACGATTATTATAGATGGTGATGGAGATAATTCAATCATTGTAGTTCCAAGTGCTAATTTCAAGCTGATGCCACAAGATATTGATGAGGCAGAAGAACTTATCAAACAGTCAAAAATAGTGATAGCACAGCTTGAAGTACCTATTGATACTATTAAATATGCATTTAAAAAAGCAAAACAGTATGGCAGCTATACGATATTAAATCCTGCACCAGCCAGAGAACTTGATGATGAAATACTAGCTATGACGGATCTTCTTGTTCCTAATGAGACAGAGCTTGAAATATTAAGTGGCAGGATGCTTGTTGGTGAAGAAGATATGCTAGTCGCGGTAAAAGAACTCATGCAAAAAGGTGTAAAAGAAATGATTGTTACACTTGGTGCTAATGGTTGTATGCATATTGATAAAGAAGGTGCCAGTCATTATCCGGCTCACCGCGTAAAAGCTGTAGATACAACAGCCGCAGGTGATAGTTTTATTGGTGCATTTGCAACAGCATTTTCAGAGGGAAAAACACCTCAAGAAGCCATTGGTTTTGCATCTAAGGTAAGTGCTCTTACAGTAACGCGTGAGGGGGCACAGGATTCCTTGCCTACAAAAAAAGAAGTAGAAGCATTTATACTTAACGATTAGATTAGAGCAGATTAAGATATATGTTTTTTGCAGTTTTTTGCAGCAAGGGATCGTGAAAATGGTTTTAATGTTCTTTTAAATGATTTTACTTGCTTTTTATTTGAGTAATCGCATTATTAAGTGTAAGAATAACAAGGTCACACCATTTATCAAATAGGGGGTCTGAAATTTGATATTCTGGGTGTTCTAGAATGTACTTGATTGTCTGCCTTATACCTTGGTCGAAGCGTGTTGTTGCCATGTAGCTTGGGACAAGCCGTTTTAACTTACTATTATCAAACACAACAGAGTTTGCCTTATCACCTATAAGGCCTCCTTGGAAATCCTGGTCGCTGCAAGCATCTAAAAATGAAGAAGAAACATAAAAAGGATTTAACTTTACGCCTAGAGCATCGGCAATAGTCTGATAAATTTGATTCCAAGTTAATGTTTCATCTGAAGTGATCTGCACGGTTTCTCCAAGAGCATGGATATTACCCATTAAGCCTACGAAGCCTTTTGCAAAATCACTGTTATGTGTCATGGTCCATAAGGAAGTGCCATCACCGTGAATAATGACGGGTTTTCCTTCTAACATGCGCTTAGCTACTTGCCAACTTCCATTATTTCCATGAACACCAAGTGGAATAGAACGATTACTATAGGTATGACTTGGTCTGACAATAGTAACTGGAAAACCCTTATCACGATACATTTTCATCAGATAATCCTCGCAAGCAATCTTGTTTCTGGAATATTCCCAGTAAGGATTTGAAAGAGGTGTGCCTTCTGTAATTCTATAATCAGACAGTGGCTTTTGATAAGCAGAAGCAGAGCTTATAAAAATGAATTGTTTTGTTTTGCCTTCAAACAACCTATAATCTCTTTCTAAGTGCTCGGGAACAAATGCGATAAAGTCTACTACAACGTCAAAATCCATAGTCTCTAGTAGCTTTTGTGCTTTTTCTTCATCATTAATATCACAGGTAATAAATTTTACTTTATCATTTTTAATTTTTGCTGAATGAGTGGCACGGTTAAGTAAATAAAGTTCCCAGCCTAGTTCAATTAATAACTCGGAAATCGCCAGACTAATTGTTCCTGTTCCGCCAATTAATAATGCTTTCATTTATCATCATTCCTTTCGTTATATAGAGTCTCTAGTGCTACTAAGATTAATATAAACCCTATAGTGTACCTTAAGTCAAGCGTTTCTTTATTTTATTTGCTTTTCTACGTAAAAAAGGCTGTGACACAGCTCACTTTATAATGAGTTAGTTGTGTCGCAACCTTTTTTTGTATGAATACCCAAAGTGCTTAAGTATTAATTAGTACCGATAAAAGGGTCATTTTTTATGTTCTTATTTTTTACACCGTGTTGCTTAAGAGCAGCCTTAGTGGATGTAACCATGGGTCTTGGTCCAGAGATGAAATAATTGGAATTACCCGGGTGATTTATCACATAATTTTTTAATTCATCATAAAATGTCTCGCGGTTTGTAAGATATTTTATGTGTATGTCACCTAGAGCAGATAGTTCATTTAGTGTGTCTTGATAGAGGAATTCTGAGTTATCATCTAAATAAAATAGTTCAATAGGTCCAGGATAAAGATCTCTTTGCTTAATATAGTTATTTAATAAGGCACGCATCGGCGTAATACCAATGCCCGCAGCAACCAGCAAAATGGGTTCAGGCCCTTTAAGATAAAAGTTGCCTACGGGACCACGGAGTGTAAGTGTTTCTCCGGGTTTTATTTGATTTAATGCTTGCTTAAATTCACTTGGTGTTGGGGGCATTCTCATAGAGATTTTTATAATTCCCTCACTTGGTAAAGAGGCGATACTAAACATACGCGAAGGTTTTTTAATTTTTACATGATCAAGAGAAAAAAGTCCGTGTTGCCCTGGTTTCCAAGTTAAGTTTTCTTTGAATTTAAAATTATAAGTAACAATATTACCAATTTCTTGTTGTTTGCTCTCAAGCGTTAGAGAATGCTTATTGATAATGGGTAAAATATCTTCTAAAAAACTCATAGTAGTCACTCCTTTTTATTTAAAATATTAAAAATAAGATATTCAAAAAATAGGATATTAAAAATTATTAATAATTTGTGTTAGGTATTTTTTTAGGGTCTGGATTTCATCTTGAGAAAACCCTGTAACAGCCTGATGCATAGTAGCATCACTAGTGCGCTCTAAATCCAACATTTGTTCTTTGGCCTTATCCGTTAGTTTAATAATATAAGAACGTCGGTCTTCAGGATTGATCATGCGATATACCCAGTCTTGTTTTTCCATTCTTTCTATAATGCCCGATATAGTAGGACGATCAGCATTTAACCTGTCGGCAATGGATGCTGGAGTTAGATTTTGCGTTGGATTTTGCGTTGGATTTTGGCATTCTTCTTGAGTAGACAAATCCTTTAATACTGCCCATTGAGGAGCTGTAAGACCAAGAACAGCAAGTTTATTATTTAAGTCCCACCTGGTGATTTTAGCAGCTTTACTGAGTAGATAGCCTAAGTTATCAGCACTCTTACTCATCACTGATCCCCTCCTCTAGAATATAAAATTTTAATTAGTAAATAGATAATATGTATACATATAGTTATTATACTAACTAAAAGAAAAAAAAACAACATCTTTTATGTTTATGACAATAAAATCTAGAAAATATTAAAAATAATAGTTTGTAGTTAAAAGTAGGCTACTAGATGGTATAATAAACGAAGAATGGGGTGAAAAAATGGAATTTAAAAAATTTGGTCATAAATATATTGTTAGAATGGATAAAACAGAGGAAGTAGTTTCGGTTTTAAAAAAGTTCTGTCAAGAGCAGGGTATTACACTTGGATGGGTAAAAGGGATTGGTGCAGTTAATAGGGTGCAAATTGGTTTGTTTGAAACGCTCACTAAGCAATATCATTCAGTTGTATTAGAAGGAGATTATGAAATCACGAGTCTTCTAGGCAATATAAGTACGATGAATGGAGAGATTTACTTGCACATTCATATTAATGTAGCAGATAAAACATACAAATCGCAGGGAGGGCATCTAAGTGAAGCATTCATTAGTGCCACTGGTGAATTTTTAATAGAGGCTATTGAAGGAAGTGTTGACCGCGCCTTTTGCGATGAAGTGGGTTTAAATCTTTATAAGTTTAACTAAAAAAGGGGGACGGTTCTCCAATCTTGCTGTTTTTCAAACAGCAAGATTGGAGAACCGTCCCCCTTTTTTACGTCCCCCTTATTTATAATTTCTTAAGGATATCAAATATTTTTAGGTCTTTTACAATGTTTATAAGGTCTTTAGTGCGCTTTTGTTCGCATTTTTTCAAAATACTATTAATTTGTTTTTTGATAGTGCTTTCTTCAACGAAGCGTTGTTTAGCGATTTGATTGCGTGTTAAACCAGAACATAACATCTTAACGATTTCTAGTTCACTATAGGTCAACTCAGAAATGAGTCTAAGTACATAAAGCAAGCTATGTTCTCTTGTTTTCATTTCGCGATATTCTTTTCTTATCTTTTCAGCAATAATAGGTCTAATGGGTGAAAGGTTTTTATGTGCGGCATGAATGGCTTCAATAATCTCTTCATCTTTAGCCGTTTTTAAGAGGTAGTCAACAATGCCTGTTTGAAAGGCTGCTACTACGATTTGACTATGATCATGAATGGTTAAAACGATAATCTTAATTTGAGGAAGAGATTTATTAATTTGCTTTGAAGCTGTGATACCAGCTTGTGCATCCTCCATCTCAATATCCATAAGAATAATATCAGGTTGATGTAAGGCTGCAAGCATCACAGCTTCGTAGCCGTTTTGAGCAGAAACTACTAATTTTAGATCCGGCTCTTTACTAATAAGACGTTCAAGGCGCCTTCTATGGGCTTCCATATCATCAACAATCATAACTTTAATAACTTTTTCTTCCATGATGTTACCTCCTTGTGTGCTGTATGAAGTGTAGGAACCATGATCTCAAATGTGGTACCTACTCCAACCTTGCTTTCTACCTGAATCATTCCTGCGTGTGCTGAAATGATTTTGTGACAATAGGAAAGCCCAATGCCCCAGTTGCTTAAAGCGTTTTTAGTGCTGTGGAAAGGCGTAAACAGAGAATTTAAAGTATCTTCAGACATGCCACAGCCGTTATCAGAAATTGAAAAAACAGCAAAGTGCTCAACTTGATTTAGACTTATATGAACATAGCCATCAGACGTTTGTTTAATCGCATCAAAGGCATTATCTACGATATTATACAGTGCCTCACTAAAATAGTAAGAATCTAAGTAAGCTGAGGGTATGAGGGGACATGTATGTATAGTAAGTTTTGAAGACATAGTTGTATGATCAAGTCGCTTTAAGAGAAGCTGAAGGGGTTCATAACAGGATTGAATCTTTAAATCTACTTTCACAACCTTTAATTGTTCAGCAGCTCTATTAATAGATTCAAACGCATGCGTACAAGAAGCTGTTATGAGACTAAGACTAGTTACTGTCTCCGGATCAAGTGGATATTTCTCGGATAAAAAATGAGCTTCTGTTTGAATGGCTAACAGATGATTTTTAATAGAGTGGGTCATTGCTTTTATACCTAGGGAAGCTTCATTGATACTATGGTTGATAGAGTGAGTTTGTTGTTTATAATAAGTATCTATAGCATTATATTTATAGATTGAAATTAAGAGAAATAGAAGTGCGACAAAGACTATATAGGGGAAAATATTAAACAACAAAATGTACTTATTTAAATCCGGAACCACGTAGTTAAAAAAACCAGGTATTAAGCTAACCCTTACTAGATGCATAGGTAACCATGAAAACATAAAGACATAAATAATAATAACTGGTATAAGGGATAGAATGGTGTAGAGAATATTGTTTCTAATGAACTTAATCTTAGGATATTTTATGTAATAAATAATGAGCAAATAAAATGAAACGCAAATATAGGATAGATTTATAAATCTAAAAAATAATTGGAGATATTGGTTAAAAACTTTAAAGGTAGAAGATCCCATTTGAATTAAGTAAGGAAAAAGAAGTTTATAAAAATAATTATCATAGTAAAAGATTTGAATGAGTGGGATTATTATAAGAATAATCAATAAGGTTCTATAAGGCAGACGGATTTTTAGATGCGTAAAATAAATAGAAAAGCCAATCAAAAAATATGGAAACATCATAGCGCCCAGGTTAAGGAATCTTACAGACCGATCAATATCCATGTCTAGGAAGGACAGGAACCTCCAAATACTTGAGGGGATATTAAATAGTCTATTAGCAATGTTATAATAGTAGTTAAGTGAGTTTAAATAGATAATGAGGGCAAATAAAGATAGGCTCCAAGTTAAAATAATACCTATTAGATATAAATTTGATCGATTATTATAGTGCTTATAGAGTAGTGCAAATGAAAAGATAACAAGTAGAAAAGTTATAAGCAGCATCTTAGCCCTCCTTTTTAAAAAGTATACCAAATTTAAGAGGTTAGGCGCAAGGCGTAAAGGGTGTATAGTTCATACACCTTCATAGTAAAATACAACCAAAATAAGAGTTTATGTTTATTTGGGGGAAAAAAACATGTAACTTACAGAAGCGTAGAGAACTAGGTATACTTAATATATGAAGTTGAAGAGCTTATTTATCAATATTCATCTATCGAATGGAGGAGTAATGTATGAAATCAAAGAAAGTTGTGCAGATGTTACTGGTTTTAACTATGGGGATGTCTTTAGTCGCTGGGTGTGCAAAAAAAGATGTAGGAACAGAAAGTAGTAAGCAAGAAACTAAAGTAGAAACTCAAGCTAAAGCTGCAGAGACAAAGGAAGTGCCAGTAGAAGATATCACATTAAAGGTTGTTCTTTGGGAAGGCGAACTGCCAGCCGTAGGAAAAGTTGTAGAGGGATTTGAAGCTGCAAATCCAAACATTAAAATTGATTTAAGTGGCTATCCAGATAAGGAATATGAAACAGCACTTGCTGTACAGCTAGCCGGAGGATCTGATATTGATGTATTTGCTACAAAGAACAATGCTCAATATTCTGATTTGGCATCAAAGGGACAAACGTTGCCTTTAAATGATTTAATAACAAAAAACAAATTTGATATCTCAGGATATGGTTCCCTTTATGAAGGGTTAAAGATGAATGGTGAAGTTTCATCATTGCCTTTTTATAAAACGACATGGATTATGTATTACAATAAAGATTTGTTTGATGCAGCGGGTGTAGCGTATCCAACAGATGATATGACTTGGGATGAATTTAGAGAGACAGCTAAAAAGCTCACAAAAGGTTCAGGTGAAAACAAAACTTGGGGGGCGTTTATACATACTTGGCCTATATCTACATTTGGGCCAGCCTTACAAACCGGAGCAACTGTTATTGATGAAGATTTATCTCCAGTTCAAGAAGCTCTTAAAATGAGATTAGATTTGGAAGCAGATGGTTCAATCATGAGTTATCTAGATATCATTGCTACAAATACACATTATAATGCTGCTTTTCAAAAAGGAAATGTTGGCATGTTGATTATGGGTGATTGGGCAATAACTAAATATAGAACTGACGTTGCAGAAGGGAATATGACTTTTAATTGGGATATCGCGGCGCTACCACATCAACAAAATGTTTCAGCAAATACATCATGGGGAATGCCAACTAGTATGTCTATTAATCCAAAGACTCAAAAACAAGAGGCAGCGTGGAATTTCCTCAGCTACATTTCAGGTCAAGAAGGTGCAAAAATTCTAGCAGAGGCAGGTAAAGTTCCAGCATTTGTAAATGACGATATAGCAAAAATCTATCTTGGTGATGGTACTAAAAAGCCTGATAACCTCAAAATGATTATGAATCAAAAGGTTTATGTTGAATATCCTCCAGTTGTAGGGATCAACACAATCGTTAACACAATTTATAAAGAAGAAATGGAATTAGCACTAGCTGGAGAACAGACGGTAGAACAAGCTATTGAAAAGATTAAAACGAGAATTAAAAAAGAAGTTTAGTTATTAATAAGATGTACGCTTATGAAAATAAGCGTACATTTAAAGTAAAGGGGGAAAATATTATGCATAAATTTAAATTATCAAATAGAGCTATAGCATATTTGTTTTTATTACCCAATATTATAGGCTTTCTCATTTTTACATTGACCCCTGTTATTGTTTCTTTTGGGCTTAGCTTTACAGATTGGAATGGATTTAATAAGAGCAATTTTGTGGGAATTTCTAATTATACAGCATTATTTCAGGATGAAAGTTTTCATATCTCACTTAAGAATACCCTATATTACATGGGTCTTTCTGTTCCATTAACGCTTATGCTGGCATTACTTGTAGCTGTGGGACTTAATAAAAAAATTAAAGGAATTAAAGCGTTTAGAACAGCGTTCTTTTTACCATACTTATCAGCCACAGTAGCAGTAGCAGTTGTTTGGCAGCTGATTTTTCATCCTACAATGGGACCACTTAATGCTTTTCTTATGACGATTGGCGTGCAAAACCCACCCAGATGGCTATCTTCTTCACAATGGGCGATGACAAGTGTGATTATAGTATCTATCTGGAAATCTATTGGGTATTATATGATTATCTTTCTTGCAGGTTTGCAAGGGCTTGATGAATCACTTATTGAGGCGGCAGGAATTGATGGAGCTAATAAATGGGAAAAGTTTATTTATATCATACTTCCGATGCTATCACCAACGATATTTTTTGCTACTATTATAGCCATTATTAATTCGTTTAAAGTGTTTGATCAAATCTATATTTTAACGCAAGGTGGTCCAGGGCGATCTACAAATGTACTCGCTTATACTATTTACAACGAAGCTTTTGTAAAATACAAATTCGGATATGCTTCTGCAATGGCGTATGTATTATTTGCGATGATTATGATTATAACATTTATTCAATTTAGGGGGCAAAAAAAATGGGTCAACTATTAGGAGGTGGTCATGATATGAAAATACAATTAGAAAATGAATTAAATACAAGTAAAAAAATTAAACTTAATATTTCTAAAATACTACTATACATTGTCTTAATAGTGTTCTCAATCACCATGATTTTGCCATTTGTATGGATGATTTCAGCCTCACTAAAACCAGAAGTAGACGTATTTACAATGCCAATCAAATGGATACCAGATCAATTTAGGTGGAGTAATTATAAAGAAGTTTGGACCCGTGTACCCTTTTTAAGTTATTATACAAATACTGTGATAGTAGCTGTTGCTATAACAGCTGCACAAGTCATGACCTGTTCGCTAGCAGCCTATTCTTTTTCAAAGATAGTATTTAAAGAAAGAGATTTTCTATTTATGGGTTATTTAGGAACCCTCATGGTACCTTTTACGGTTATTATGATTCCGCAGTTTATTGTTATACAGAAATTAGGATTAATTGATAATATAGGGGCATTAATACTATTAGGCTCATTTAGTCCTTTTGGTGTATTTTTATTTCGTCAGTTTTTTATGTCTATACCGGAAGAGCTATCAGAAGCTGCACGAATAGATGGCTGTAATGATTTTGGAATATATGCCAAAATTATTATGCCAAATGCAAAACCTGCCGTTGGTAGTTTAATCATTTTTACTTTTATTTACGCATGGAATGATTTTTTAGGACCACTTATTTATATTAGCAGTGATGCAAACAGAACCTTGCAGCTTGGAATAAGAACTTTTCAGACCATGTATACCCAAGATTATGCACTGCTTATGGCAGCAGCTGTATGCGCTATGTTACCAACCATTATAGTTTATTTATTGGCACAAGACTTATTTGTAAAAGGAGTTGCTATGACAGGAATGAAAGGATAGCGTGGATAGCATGAATAAAGAAAAAGTAAAAGTATACGTAAAACAAGAGAATTCTCATTTAGGAGCTTTTGATCAATATAAGTCGGATTTATTTAAAAGGCACATATCTGAAGAAGCCAGTAGGTTCGTTCATAGCAAGGCAGAAGAATATTTCAAGTATGAGTGGCCATCATTACTAGCTACAGATTATTTGAGGTTTTCAGAAGATGGCAATAGGGAGGCGTTTGAAAACAAATATTTTGAAAAAAGAAGCGCTTTGGGTTGGATGGTTCTTAGTGTTTACTTAAGCGGTGATCACAAATATATCCCTGGAATCATTAATGGCATATTTAGTTTGTGTGAAGAGAGCAATTGGGTTGTACCTGCACATAATCACCATTTAGCTGGCTGTGAAGACAATATTCTTGGAGACCCTGAACATCTATTTATAGATCTTTTTGCAGCAGAAACAGGAGCTCTTCTAAGTTTCACCTACTTTCTGCTGCAAGAAGAGTTAAATAAGGTATCACCTTTAATTGGAAAAAGGATATTCTATGAGCTTAAAAAGAGAATCATTAATCCTTATTTAGAACATAATGATTTTTGGTGGATGGGATTTGTTGAAAATACAAAATATCATCATAAAATAAACAATTGGAATCCTTGGTGCAATATGAACTGCTTAACGACATTTCTTTTAATAGAAGAAGATGAAGAAAAGCTCACAAAAGGTGTTGATAAATGTAGGCGTTCTTTTAATATTTATTTGAATGGGCAACCAAAAGATGGTGGTTGTGATGAAGGGGCAACCTACTGGGGGCATGCGGCGGGATCAGTCTATATTTTAGCAGATTTATTATTAGGTTATAGTCAAGGAGAAATAAATTACTTTGAAGACCCTCAAGTTAGGAATATGGGTGAGTATATTTGTAAAGCACATATTAATGATGCATACTTCTTGCCTTTTGCAGACTGTAATGTTAGAAATGTTAATTTGCCAGAAGAAATTATTTATCGATTTGGAGAAGCGCTAAGTCATGAAGGATTGAAAACTCTTGCGGGTAAGATCGGAGGAGAAAAAGAGAATAAATTAGAGCCAGAACCATGGTTTTCTATATATAGGATGCTGCACAAGTTGTTTTTGTATAATGAAATACAAAATAATGCTGCTTCAATGATCCACGAAAAAGATACATGGTGGAGTCAAATAGAAGTGATGTGTTCTAGGGCGTTTGACTATAAAAAAGATGGGCTTTTAATAGCGGCAAAAGGTAATCACAATAATGAAAGCCATAACCATAATGATGTAGGTAACTTCGTTATTTATTTAGATGGAGAACCTATGATTATAGATGTAGGCGTTGAAACCTATACAAAAAAAACATTTGGTGAAGATAGGTATGATATTTGGACGATGCAATCTGATTATCATAATTTGCCAACAATTAATGGCTATCAGCAAGCTTATGGCAAACAGTATAAAAGTAAAAATGTTTTTTATACTTTGGATCATGAAAGTAGTATTTTTTCTTTAGATATAGACCAGGCTTATCCAGAACAAGCCGGCATCATAAAATGGAATCGACAATTTGTCTATGATAGGTTGAATCATGAAATTAGAGTAAAAGAAAAGTTTAACCTAAAAGAGAAAACAGATAACATTACAATGAATTATATGACTAACTGTGAACCTATAAAGCTTAAAGATAGTAAAATTCTATTAAAAAACCTGGTGGGTAAATCAGTAGAGATTTCTTATCCAAAAGATTATTTTGATTTTAGTGTTACAAAGATCCCTATTAAAGATGAAAGATTATTACGCAGTTGGCAAGGTTCTTTTTATAGAATGCAATTGAAGTTAAAAAAACAAGTCAAGTCAGAAGAATGGTTATTTGTAATAAGAGAAGGAGTTTAATATGCATATAGAAAATAATGATGATTCATCTAGCGTAATACCTAAATTAACAAAAGAGACTCTTGAGGGTGCAATAGAAAATGCACTAAAGATTATAGATAAGAATATAAAAAAGCTTGGTTCGAAATTTCCTTCTTCTGCAAGCCAGAGACTTTCTTATTTAATAACAGAAAATGTTGAATGGACAACGAGTTTTTGGACGGGGATGCTATGGCTGGCTTATGAAGTTACCCACGAAGAAAAGTATTATGACTTAGCTTATATACATATTAAAAGTTTTAAGGAGAGATTAGAAAATAAAATAGATATAGATCATCATGATTTAGGATTTTTATATACTCTTTCCTGTGTTAGTGCATATAAGATTACGCAAAATCAAGATGCTAAGGAGATAGCTTTAAAAGCAGCAGACTATTTACTAACACGTTATCATGAAAAAGCTGGTATTATTCAAGCTTGGGGAGATTTAAATGATGAAAGTCAAAGAGGACGTATGATTATTGACTGCAATATGAATTTGCCTTTGCTTTATTGGGTGACAGAACAAACAGGAGATTTGAAGTATAGAGAGTGTGCGATAAGTCATATTCAGCAAGCGGCTAAGTACTTGGTGCGAGAAGATTTTTCAACTTATCATACCTTCTATATGGATCCTTCAACAGGTCAGCCACTTAGAGGAACGACACATCAAGGTTATTCAGATACTTCTTGCTGGGCAAGAGGTCAAGCATGGGCAATCTATGGATTTGGGCTTAGCTATAATTACACTAAGGATCCTTTGCTTCTTGAATTAAGCCGAAAACTTGCTCATTATTACTTAGAGCGTTTGCCAGAAGATAAAGTATGCTATTGGGATCTTATTTTTACAAAGGGGACAGAAGAACGTGATAGTTCAGCGGCTGCAATTGCAATATGTGGTTTATTAGAACTTGTTAACAATTTACCCGTAATGGATCCGGATTATGAATATTTCCTTAGTGAAACAAAAATGATGATGGCCTCATTGATAAAGAATTATGGGACAGATCCTACGAGTACTCATGCAGAGGGCCTTTTATTGCATAGTGTTTATAGTAAGCCTTGTGGTAGTGGGGTTGATGAATGTACTTTGTGGGGAGATTATTTTTACTTTGAGGCGTTAGTGAGAATGACACGGATTTGGAATGAGTATTGGTAGGAAAGGGGGACGTTTAGAAAGGGGGACGGTTCTCCAATCTTGTTGTTTGAAAAACAGCAAGATTGGAGAACCGTCCCCCTTTTTGAATAACATTCAATAAACTGATTACACTAAACTTATAGATGATAAGGGTATTGTAATCATTGAGGAGAATCATAAAATAAGGATGAGGCTAATGATAAATTGGAGTGAATTAGTTAATGTTTTGATAAGAAGCTTAGGGTCTATTGTGACTTTATTTATAATGAGTAAACTGATGGGGAGGAAACAGATTTCACAGCTTAGTACATTTGATTATATTATGGGTATTTCTATTGGCTCTATAGCTGCACAAATGACAACGGCTACAGAGACTGAATGGTTTCATTTTGTAAGTGCCATGGGTGTTTATGTTGCTGTTTATATGTTAATAGCTGTAATTACAGTAAAGAGCTTGTGGGCTAGAAAGTTTTTTGAAGGGGCACCAATTATTCTTATTCAGGAGGGAAAGATTATAACTAAAAACCTTAAAAGTGTGCATTATGAAGTAAATAACCTGTTGGAAGAGTGCCGGCTTGAGGGATATTTTGATATTAATGACATTAGTATGGCTACTATGGAAAGTGATGGGCGGATAAGTTTATTAGCCAAGGTAGACAAAAGGCCTGTTAATGTAGGCGATATGAAACTTTCACCACCACCTGAAGGATTAGTAGCCAATATTATTATAGATGGAAATATTATGGGGGATAACTTAAAAGCAATTGGCAAGGAAGAAGGCTGGCTCCTAAAAGAGCTCAAAAAACAAAATATAAGCTCACCACAAGATGTATTACTCGCAACTTGTGATGTGAAGGATGTTTGTAATATATTTTTAAAAAGTGAAGATATCAATGTTAAACACTGCCTGGAGTAGCCATAACCACATAATTGCAATGCGCAGCACTACAGTTATGGCTGCTAACCATTAGAGCGTGGGATTTTAAAAATCAATTAGGGGATAGTTATTTATCATAATAAGTGTTAAAATTATTCTGGCAACATAACTGCATAACTGTATAACTGTAGTGTCTGACACTAGGCTTGCTTTGTGCCTTATTTGACTAGAATAATTGGAGATGATTGAGATGACGACATTTAAAGATAATAAAAAAATATTTTTACTCATGGTACCCACAGCGTTCTTTTGGGCAGGCGCCTTTATAGCAGGGAAAATAGCTGTAGTTGAGTTTTCTTTATTTACATTAACTTTTATAAGATTTCTTACTGCACTTGCTATTATTTTTCCTATGATGATTAAATATGAGCCTAAAAATTGGAAGATAAGTTTAAAAGAACTTCCGATTTTTATACTTACAGGGTTTTTAGGGATTTTTACATATCATGTGTTATTTTTCATAGCACTTACTAAAACGACAGCTATTAATTCTTCTTTGATAGGCGCGACCAACCCTATGGCTACAACGATTATAGCGGCCTTGTTTCTTAATGAAAAGATTGGATGGAAAAGAGCGGGGGCAATACTTCTAGCTTTTATGGGAGTACTATTAACGGCAAGTAGAGGAAATATTGAAGCTTTTATGACAATGAGTTTCAATATAGGAGATATTATGATGTTATGTGCAGTCATATCCTTTGCATTCTATAGTGTAGTCAGCAAAAAGATCATGAATAAGTACTCACCTCTTATTATCCTTACATATAGTTTTTTAACAGCTGTGGTCATGCTTATCCCCTTTGTAATTATAGAAAAACCAATGGATTATATCTGGGGTATTAGTCTAAAGGCGTGGATGGCTGTATTTTATATGGGTATATTTGCATCAGCGATAGGTTATTTATTACAACAGTTTTCTATTAAGGCTTATGGGGCTAGTAAAACAATGCTATTTGTAAATCTCGTACCAGTTTTTTCGATTATTATTTCAGTGATTGTACTGGGTGAGACAGTAAACTTTATTACCTTATTAAGTGCAGCCATTATTATAGCTGGGGTGTACTTAAGCTCAAAGCTAAAATAAAGGGGGACGGTTCTCCAATCTTGCTGTTTGAAAAACAGCAAGA
>CAKZUB010000089.1 GCA_937921505.1 uncultured Clostridia bacterium
TCAATGTTTTTCCCCCTTTATCATGATGTTTCTGTAATATACATGATAAAGAATAATGCCGATATTGTCATGATAAGTATCATGCAGACATGTGATTTAAGAAAATATCGGCATTAATAAAAAGTCGGCATAAGGCAGGTAATGCCGATATCGGCATTATGCTCCATCTTCGTTTATAGAGCCAAGCTATTTCTTCAGATGCAAATTTCATGACATTAGTTACAAACGTAAGTTCTTTACCTGTAGGATCAACTATTTTTATAATTCTATAGCTCTTTTTTGTAAGATTGATATACTCACTGCCTAAGCGTACTTTCTTATCGAAAATGATTGTACTTCCTTTTGGAAGAAGACCATCTTTTTCACTAGAATAGGTAATAGAAAGCTCTTCTAGTGTTGTGATCTTAGCATTATCTTTGAGGCGACTAATAAAGTAAATACCTTTACTTGTGTAGGTATCAAACTTTTCATAATCAATATAGCCTTTATCGCAGATATAAATGGTTTCTTTGTCAGTCATAAGATCATCCATTTTGTTGCGGTCATGACACTTGGCATTAGAGAAGATTATGCGGTCTGGAACACCTGTTGCACCATCAAGGCTTGTGTGCATCTTAATACCAGCTTTAGTACTGCGAAATTCCGCCCAATTAAAGAAGGTTAAACACATACTAATAGTTGTAGAATCAATCATTTTAGTTGTACCAAATTTTGTTAAACGTTCATCTTTTGTAAGTGTTTGCAGTGCTGTTTTGATAAGTTTATTCATGACAGGCACGAAAACCTTGTAATCTCTATTGTTATTATGATTGGATAATGTTGCAAGGCTAACTTGTGGGATTATACCTGCCAAGTTATCTTGAGAACTTTGATTTAAATGCCTTAATCCATCATGCTCACACAGATGAAAGTAAATCATACTTGCTAGATGGTGCTGGGTATAAAATGACCGCATTTTGAAGTCTGTATTAAGCTTAATGGCAGATGCCTGAAGTAATTTCCAGTCAATACCGCCTATAAATTTTTCAAATAAAGTAATATAATTGTTCATGGTCAGTGTCCTTCTTTCGGGTGATATGATTTCGCAATTATATTAAACCCTAAGGCACTGACTATTTTCATGTCTAAAATTATGGAAATCTATTTTTGCAACTGTCAATGGAAATAAAAGTTAGTAACTAAACAGTAATGAAAATGCAGCTATATTTAATTTTATTAAGTACTTTCATCATTTAGTTATTATCTTTCTAGTCATTTACCCTTCTCATTTGTAATACAAAACCCCCTCTTTCAGATTAAATTTTCTGAAAGAGGAGGTCTCTCACATGGAGATGAATCGCTATAAACCTATGCACGACTAAATGTTATGTTTTATAGTTCTTTATTATTTATTCAAATAACAAGTAATGCAATATACTTCTCCCTCTTCATTATTGCCAGATACAATCTTCAATTCTTTACCACACTTTACACATTTTGAAATTATAAATCCCTCTTCTTTACTCGTCTATTTTTTGAAATCTATAGGATCACAGCTTAGGAAATTCCGCATCATCATATTTAAGATACCACCATGAATATAGTATTCTACGTCAATTTTATTATCCAATCTTGCTACTACTTCAAACTCTTTTATCGTTCCGTCTTGGCTCGTTGCAGTAACCTTTAATTTTTTATTCGGGTAAAGGTTATCCGCTATACCTGTAATTTCAAATTTCTCGTAACCTGTTATTCCTAGAGAGTCTGCATGAGTACCTTCTAAAAACTGCAGTGGCAATACACCCATTCCAAACAAATTACTCCTGTGTATGCGCTCAAAACTCTCGGCTATTACTGCTTTGACGCCTAGGAGAGTTGTTCCCTTTGCAGCCCAATCCCTCGAACTGCCAGTGCCGTATTCTTTGCCAGCAATTATAATAAGTGGGGTATCCGTTTCATGGTATTTCATACTGGCTTCATAAATAGACATAATCCTATTGCTGGGTATATGTTTTGTAAAACCACCCTCCACCCCGGATATCATACGGTTTCTGATACGAATGTTTGCGAAGGTCCCTCTCATCATAACTTCATGGGTCCCTCTACGTGATCCATAGGAATTAAAATGCTGTGGTTTTATATGCTGTGAGGTTAAATAATTGCCGGCATCCGATGATTGGGGTATGCCTCCTGCTGGAGATATGTGATCTGTAGTAATTGTATCACCAAAAACAGCTAAAACATGAGCCTCTTTTATATCATGAGTAACACCTGTTTTCTTCTGTAGCTTATCAAAGAATGGAGGCTTTTTTATATAGGTTGAAGACTCGCTCCAATTATAAATATTTTTTTCAGTTTCAGGAAGCTTGTTCCAAAGCTCATTAACCTGGAATATATTTTTGTATTTCTCTTTATACATTTTGGGTTCTACATAAATGCTTACCATTTCATCAATGACATCTGAATCCGGCCATAAATCCTTCAAGAAGATCGGTTCATTTTTGGAATTATAACCTATAGGCTCCATTTCCATATCAATATTAACGGTACCAGCTAATCCAAAAGCCACAACAAGCATGGGTGACATCAAAAAATTCATTTTTGTAAGAGCATGTATGCGGCCTTCAAAGTTGCGGTTTCCGCTTAATACTGATGCAACAATCATATCATGTTTTTTCACGGTATCAGCTACTTCTTCAATCAAAGGTCCGCTGTTTCCAATACAAGTCGTACATCCATATCCTACAACATGAAATCCGAGTTTTTCTAGGTAAGGCAGAAGCCCCGAACGCTTAAGATATTCTGTAACAACTAATGAACCAGGACCAAAACTAGTTTTTACATACCTAGGCATTGTTAGTCCCAGTTCAACAGCCTTCTTAGCCATAAGGCCTGCCCCGATCATTACATAGGGATTTGAGGTGTTTGTACAGCTAGTTATTGCTGCAATTACAACCCCACCTGGTTTTATGACTTCCGTTTGTCCATCTTTATATTTTATCTCAACTGATTCATTTATCTTATCTTCCTCAAGCTGATATCCCCCTTTATTTAAAGGGGCGCTGGTAAACTCTGAAAATGCTTTTTTAAAACTTTTTAACTTAATATGATCTTGAGGCCTCTTAGGTCCAGCAATACAAGGTTCCACAGTAGAAAGATCTAATTCAAGCTCAGTAGTAAAAATAGGTTTAATCGAATCGTCTGTGCGGAACATTCCCTGTGCTTTATAATATGCTTCAACTCGTTTTATCTGAATTTCAGGACGACCTGTGTCTTTTAAATACTTAATCGTCTTATCATCTACTGGAAAATAAGCACACGTAGCTCCATATTCAGGACACATATTAGCGACTGTAGCACGATCTTCAACACTAATATGACTTACGCCTTCTCCATAAAACTCAACAAACTTACCGACAACCCCTTCTTTTCTTAAAATATGAGTCATGGTAAGGACAAGATCCGTTGCTGTTACCCCACTTGGAAGTTTGCCTGTTAATTTAACGCCTACAACATCAGGTATCAAAAAATAGAGTGGCTGACCCAGCATACAGGCTTCTGCTTCAATGCCACCGACTCCCCATCCCAAGACGCCTATCCCATTAATCATAGTGGTATGGGAATCTGTGCCTACTAAGGTATCTGGAAAGATAATATCTTCTTCAAGACTTCTCTTTACTCCTGCTACGCTTGCCAGATACTCAAGATTTACTTGATGTATAATCCCTATCGACGGTGGGAAAACTCGAAAGTTTGAAAACGAATTCTGAGCCCATTTAAGTAGTTCATAGCGTTCGACGTTGCGTTCAAATTCTAACCCCACATTATACGCTAGGGCATCGTTTGTTCCAAAATGATCAACCATGACAGAATGATCAATGACAAGGTCTACAGGTATGATGGGGTTGATTTTATTAGCATCTCCACCCATTTCATACATTTTAGTCCTCATAGCTGCTAAATCTACAACCGCAGGAACACCTGTGAAATCCTGCAATACTATTCTAGATGGAATGAAAGGAATTTCCGCATCTCCACCTTTACCGCACCAAGAAGCAATTCTTTTTATATGATCTAGTGTTACAAGCTTATTATCATAATTTCTTAATGCACATTCTAAAAGCACTTTATAAGAATAGGGCAATCTTGAGATATCACTTATTCCAATGTCCTCAAGAGATGTAATATCATAAAAGGAATAATGCTTACCATCTATTATGAGCTCTTTTTTATTACTTTTTATATCCATAGACCCCTCCACTTAAAATATTTTAACTTTAGTCTCTTAACCTCTTAACCTCATATCACATGAATATGTGCAAAATGTTTGCATATAAATTAAGGTAAGTGTAGTAAATAAATTATTTGTAAAATACTAGTTTTCCTCATCAATTATAATATCTACTTACATTATATGAGATAATACAAAAGTTTTCAAATATAGTTCTATATTCATCATTCTAAGAGTTTCAAAAAGAATAAAAACTTTCTTTTCTTATAATTAACTTATAAAAACTTAAATAACCCACGAACTCTGATAGGTTATCAGAAATTCGTGGGTTATAGTCATATAACAGAATCTTCAGAACGCTAGTTTTTTATAACAGCTTGCAAATTCTCGTTTGAATTATTTATATCTTTTACAGACTTATAAATAGTTTCAATAATCGATGATAAATCCTCCATAGATACATTCATTTCTTCAGCAGTAGCGGAATGTTGCTCAGAAATAGTTGCAACACTTTCCAATTCCTTCGTAATATCTAAAAATGTTGAACGCATATTTTCCATCATTCCAATTTCATTTCTTACGTAACTGTCTATATCGGTAAATGATACTCCTATTTCTTTGAAACTATCATTAACCTGCTTAATAATGGTATGTCCTTGATTGGTAGCAACGCTTCCATTTTGAACCTTAGTAACAACCATCTCTGTTTTTGTCATGATTTTATCTGTGATCTGACTTATTTGATTTACAATATTCGTGCTTTGCTCCGCAAGCTTTTTGACTTCATCAGCAACTACAGCAAAGCCTCTTCCAGACTCTTTTGCTCTAGCTGCTTCAATGCTTGCATTAAGGGCTAGGAGATTGGTTTGCTGTGCAATATGTGTAATATTTGTTAGGAAAGTATTAATTTCTTCAATGTTGATTTGCAGTTCCTTAACCGTATTAAGAGAATCTGTAACAGCATCATTGATAATTATTATTTGCATATCCATTTGCTCTATTTTAGAGAAGCCTTGTCCCACAATTTTATTTGTTTTACAAGATATTCCAGCTAATTGTTGGGATAGTTCAAATATTTTTTCAAACTCATTATTAGCTAAGTTCATTGAACCGTTGATATTACTAATACCTCCAGCTTGATCCGATACACCCGCAGCAACTTCCTGAACTGCAGTGAGTACACCTTGTCTAACCTCATTGACAATATTTAGGTTCTTGCTACATTCCTTTATATTGTTATCTAATATATTGGTATTTTGTTTAATTGCCTCTATTGCCTTCTCTAGAACACTATTTAGCGATAGAGCTTGCTTTTCATTTTTAATTGATTTATTCATAAGATCATTGCCCCATTTTGTCAAATAGTAGAGCAATGCCGCAGTAAATATTAAGATTGATATCTTTTGGACAAAGATTGGAATTTCAAACATTTTTGTCACTACCAATATAGCTACCATTACAAATACAATAAATGAACTGTATATGAGTACAATCTGTTTTTTGAAATATAATGCAGAACAACAAAGGCAAACTGAAATTATACTTGATGCATATGATATATTGGGTAATGTAGTTAATGTTGCTAGAAAACTTGAAATCAGCAATACCATTGCAGTTACATTCTCATATTTATTAATTTTTTGTAATATGGTGGAAATAACTCCAGCAACAATAAATGGACTACCCAACAACATGATTTGTTTGTCTTTGGAAAGCATAAAATAAATAATACATAGGGTAACTACCATCCACACCATTGCTGTAACTACTTTATTAACCTTTTTTACGTGTTCTTTAAGCAAATTGTGACTATCCATTATTTACATCGCCTCCCATAGCTAAATATAAAGAAAATTATAATATATATAATTATTAAGTTATATATACCACAAAAATCTACATTTTGCAACATTTTTCCACTATTCCCTCAATATACACCTAGCTCTTTAAAATTATCCTTATATTTCTTTTTTATAAGTTTCTATGTATGCTCACAATTAGGATTTTGAAGAGCTGCAAAAACTTGAAGATCAGTATATCGACTGGAAGATTGCTAAGATCTCCAGAGCCCTCTAAACGGTGCAGCAATCATCGTAATCTTCGTGCAGACAACAGCATTAGCTTCCAACCATTATAGGGATCATATACATATGAAAAAAAGCATTAAGTATAGAGAAACCACTTTAGACACATAAATATACTGTAATAAGTTAGAAAATAACTAGGCCTACTTTCATCAAATCTACCTCCTAAATCCTAGATTTAAAATAGTAATTTCTGGGATTAATTATAGACATAATAAGCTGTT
>CAKZUB010000090.1 GCA_937921505.1 uncultured Clostridia bacterium
ACTTAATGTTTTCATGATAACAGAAGAAGTTAGCGGATAAAATAATCTGATGCATAATGCAACAGAATAATTTGTCTACTAACTTCTTTTATTTTGTCTGATATTGGTTTAATCAAAAGCAGGTAATGTGTGGAATAACAAAGAATACAAGCTGCATCAGGAAGAATTAGAGAGTGCCTATTTTACTGGAAGCCAGTATGTAATGTATGCCGCAGTAAAAGATGACATTCTCATACTAACGATATTTAACCGCAGAAATTTAAAGCAGGGTGCAGAGTATGTAGTATTTATTCAAAAAGACGAGGATATCTCCTTGCAATTAGCAGATGGAGAATACAAATGGAGAACAGGAACACTTTATAATCTACTTGACTTTGGATACTACTCCGCCAACTATGGTTGCTATCAGAATGAAAAAACAATCAAATGTAACATGGTAACCCACGAAGATCTTATTAAAGATTTCTTAAAAGCAAATTCTAAAAAAGATGTGATAAGCGCAATAATAGAATATCAAAATAAGATTCGTAGTAAAAAGCTTGATATGAAGCATAAAAAAATAACTGATAAAATTGATAAACAGATGGATCTTGTACCAGAGCTGCCAGCTGATTTCGATAAATGGGTACGTGCTGTTCCTTTTGCTAAAAGTAAATATATTTACTATAAGCGGATGTCTAAAATAAAAGTGAATGGATTTTGTACCAGCTGCAGATCAGAAATGAATGCTAAAAATGCTAAGCATAATAAGAGTGGGATTTGTCCAGTATGTCATAAAAGAATAGTTTATAAAGCAGAAGGCAAATCCAAGCGTCTATATGAGAGCGTAAATATGGCCATTATGCAAAAGACCAATGAAGGCATAGTCATTAGATTCTTTAGAGGCAGTATGGATTTCTCATATGAAAGGTACAAGAACGTAAAAGTATGGTACCACGAATATGGCAGAACATTTATATCAGGAACTTCCCTTGGAGAAAAAGAGGTAGTAAAGAGCTATGAATGGAGCGATTATTGTAACCGCGGGACACGGTGGTGCGAAGACAGAGGAACATACACTTTTCCCGATACTTATCTATATACCAAAAATATAGACACACTTGTTAAAAACACTAAATGGCAGTACAGCCAACTAAATACATTGGCTAAGCGAACTACATTTAACCTTGAGGACTTCTTATTCGAATACATTAAGAACCCGAGGATTGAGTATTTAATAAAGGGCAAGCTATACAGATTAACAAGAGATATTGTAAATAGCAGACATTCAAGTGTTGTTGATATGAGTAAGAAAAAGATATCTGAGGCATTAGGGGTGGGAAAAGAGGTACTTCCCCAGTTACAGCGATTAAATACAAGTGGAGCTCAATTACGATTGATTCAAAAAGCTTATGAGAAAGGAATTAAAATTATTGATAAGCAGGTTATATGGGCTGATGAAAAACTAGACTATGCTCCTGAAATTCTTAAAGCTACTGAATATACAACCATACACAAAGCTATAAGATATATAGACAGTCAGCCAGGGGCAAAAGACAATGTATTTAGAGATTGGTTAGATTATTTAGGTATGTGTAAGAAACTTAAATATGATTTAAATAACTCGTTTGTTCTTTTTCCAAAGCATCTTAAAGCAGCTCACGATGAAGCTAATGAATTGATTGACTTTGACCTCTATGGCAAGAAACATCAAAAGAAAATAGTTGCTATGCATGATAATTTAACAGCAAAATATGCATTTAATGATAAGAAGTATTTAATAAAAGTGCCTGTAAATGCCAATGAGATTGTAGCAGAAAGCCATAAGTTGCGTCATTGTGTAAAGCAATATATAAAAGATGTGGCAGCAGGAAAAACAGTGATTTTATTTATAAGAAGCACGGATGCGCCTGATAAACCATTCTATACACTTGAAGTAAAAAACGGAAGTGTTACCCAGTGTAGAGGATACAGAAATGCGGATACAACCCAGGAAATTGAGAAATTTATAGAACGATGGAAATCCAAGAAGCTCATGCTTAAAGGTAAAAAGCAAAGTGCATAGGTAGGAGGGGTAATAGATGAAAGAGGCACAGATAACGCTAACGTTAAAGCAGCTGTATATAGTGGATCATGGCATTAGACAGCGATTAAAAAGACCAGACATAACTGATCGGGATAAAGCTGCTGAGGAAGAGACACTTGATACGGTAAATGAAGGGATACACCAAATATTAAGGGGCTCATCAATATGAGCTCAATCGTACTGGAAGTCATTAGCTTTAAACGTGGATCATGTAATGGTGTGGAGCAAGAAGAATATAAGTTAAAGCTATATAGAGAAGGTCAGGTCTATACAACATGGTTGTTTAGACCTCCTAAACCAATAACTATACGTGTAGGAGCAGTAATAGAATACGCTGAAATTATAGACTATGTTAGTTGCGAACGTGTCAAAGAAATTTTAGAAAAAGAAGCTATCATTCAGAAAAACAGGCCTAGAGTATTAGAAAAGCCTACTATCGTTCCTAAATTTAAGCCTTTTGTTCAGAAAAAACCAATGGCATCCAATAAGCAGTTAAGTTTATTTTAAGTAGTAAAATAAGTTATTTATAAGGTTGGTGAGGCAATGATACTCGAACACAATCAAGTGATAGTTCCATTTGAAATAAAAAGACTGTTATGGTACGTGGATACAAAATTAAAAACGGTTGTACGTTTAAGCGTAAGAGGCTATCAAATTTATCCAAATTCAATTATCTTAGAATGTTTCATAATGGATATACCGTATAGACATACAATACATTCTGTTACAATAAGTTTTAATCTTTTAGTGGAACAAATGATTTTCATGGACGAAAGCGAAGCAAGACAGTATTTAGAAAAGATTATATTGACAAATTAGTTTTTCATAACAAGAAAGAAGTGATATAAGGATGGCTAAAAAGTTTAATTATTCAATTGTGTATAGATCGCCAGGAGAAAAATTCTGTAGAGAAACCTATATTAAAGCGAGAAGCAGAGGAATGGCGCTAAGAATATTAAGCAAGCAACTTGGAAGTGTTAATTTTGAGTATGATATTTGCAAGGACTATGAATAAAAGGAGAGCATAAGAAATGAATAAAGGATTTAGTGATGCGTTTAAGCTGATTCAAATGGAAATGCAGAAAACTAGAAATGAGCATGGTGAAATATATGATGTGTGGCAAAGCAATCTTGCGATGTATCTATATGATACAGTGCCAGGCATGGCCTCGGAAAGAGCAAATGAAATATCAAGTAAGTGGTTAGATAGATTGTTTGATATTGATGATAAATAAAATTGACTTTTTATAGTAATAAAAAACGGACATACCTTTAAGTATATCCGGGATATATCACGAGGGGACTCGAACCCCCACGGTCTTGCGACCGGCTAGTTGGCAACCAGCTGCGTCTGCCAATTCCGCCACATGCTCATTGAGATGTACATAGTATGTACAGATTTAATTATAGCTAATATTAAGAATATGTCAATAAAAATGAATTTTATTTTATATACATTAAATACTACAGTATTTCAACAACTTTTACTGGAGGCTTTATTAATAGCTCGACTTTTGGATCGGATGACATACTTCCATTCCAATAATTGAAAGCGTTATCTAAATATGATCCAGGAGAGAATTTAAAATATCCAGGGTTGTTTTTATTAACAAGGGTAGAACGATTTAGAAAAGAAGCATCGTGTGTTGAATAGTTATTGTGTTCAACTTTAAGTTTGACTATTTGATAGTTTCCAACTTTAAGTTGGCCCCATTTTTCTAATTGAGCAATTTCTTGTACAGTAAATATTGACTGGAATCTTGAAAGCTTATTTGGAAAATGTAGTTGACGTATAAACTCAAAAAAAAGTTCGATATCATAGGAGTTTAAATCATCAGAGCTTAAAATAGACTTAAAGTTTTCTGCAAAGTATTTTATGCCGTGGGTTGATAGACCAGAAGTAAAGGGGCTTAAATATTGATCATTAGAATCTGTTATTGAAAAATAATCTTGTAGTGGAGATAACTTTAATTCATCTCCTAAATGTAATATATTTTTTCTATCAATATGATACACGTACATAATTATCACCGCCATATAATAAGTGTTTAGATTTTTCTAACATAAACATTATAAGACATTGTATATCATAGTTCAAATAAAATTTGATTTCGAAAAGAAGGTAAAGTATGAAGCAGATAATCAAGAAAAGAGTATGCGATAGATGTGGAAAAGAAATACGCCTATCTGCACGAATGGTTAAACTAGCAAAATATAGATTAACATGGTTTTTTGGAGGATTTGTTAAAAAAAGAGAAATGGAGTTATGCGGTGAATGCTCAAGTTTTTTATTTGACTGGTTCCATCAAGTCGG
Organism: uncultured Clostridia bacterium; assembly: GCA_937921505.1. Taxonomy (GTDB): domain Bacteria; phylum Bacillota; class Clostridia; order Lachnospirales; family Cellulosilyticaceae; genus FMMP01. The sequence goes on from CAKZUB010000090.1 coordinate 4,380, forward strand.
ACAATTTTCAAAAGAAGCGGAACCAACAGAGTTAGTTTGACTGGAAGGGACAGGAGAGTGAGGCATATGGCCTTTGCGGCTGGGGTAGGAATTGTAGTTTTAGGGTCAATTCTATGTAACTATGTGCCTAAAGATTGGCAGTATACTTTGGGGTTTGCAATAGGTACACTTGCGACGATAGTTGGTCAATTACAGTGGATGATTTAAAAGTTAGATTTGTATATTTTCAAAAATGTCAAAAATCCAACATAGCACCCAACATAGCACCCAACATAGTTTAAATATCACCGGATGCCTTGATAATCATAAGGTATTGAGTATTTTGGATAATAGGGGTAACAAAGCTATTAACATAGTACCCAACAAAGAGGTAACAGACAGGTAACACCTATCAAGAATGATAAGAATGTAAAGAATAAATAATAATAAATATATATAATAGAGAGGTGCATCTTGTGACTGATAAAAAGAGTTATGATAAAAGACTTTATAATACTAAGCTCTTACTTAGAAATTATAAGAAGTTAAAGCAACACTATGAATCAGCAGTATCAAGTATTGAAGAAATAGAACATGATGAAATAACAGGGGAGATAGATAAGGGGTTTGGCTCAAATGATAACACATACATTAAATCTATACTTAGAACAAGAGGTAGAACTATAATAATAGTTAAGCATATTGATAGATTGCTTAGACACTATAAACTGACTGCTGAGCTAGCAGGAGGTAATGAACTAAGAAAATACAAAGTAGTAGAGGGAATGTATTTAGGGGATGAAAGACTTACAATGGAAAAAATAGCAGAAAGTAATACCTGCAGCGTAGGAACTGTCAAGAACGATCACAGAAGGGCAATAGAGGAGTTAAGCGTTCTGCTATTTGGGATAGACGGTATTAAGCTTTGGGAGTGATTGTCTTTTTATTGTCTTTTTGTTGACTTGTACAGGCTACTGTATATGATATACTAAAAGAAAAATAATAAAAAGCAGATTACATACAGCTATAGCGTATAGCTAACGTATGCAATCTGCTTTTTTCATGTGAGGAAAGGAGCAGCATTAATGGCTAAACTAACACCAAAACAAAAAGCATTTATAGATGAGTATCTAATAGACCTTAATGCTACTCAAGCAGCAATAAGAGCAGGGTATTCACAAAATACAGCTAGTAGAATAGCTATAGAGCTACTCAATAAAACTCATGTTTCTGAAAAAATTCAAGAACGTATGAAGGATAGAGAGAAACGTACTGAGATAACACAAGATAAGGTGCTTGCTGAACTTGCTAAGATAGCCTTTGCAAATGGAGCTGACTTTGCCAAGGTTATACAGAAGTCAAGATTAATACCTCAGTATGATAACCGTGGTAATGAGATAGGCAAACAAGAAATTCTCTATACAGATGTTGAAGTAGAACTCACAGATCAAGTACCTAAGGATAAGCTTGCGGCTATCGCCGGGATTAAATCCACTAAAGAAGGCATAGAGGTCAAAATGAATGACAAGGTCAAAGCTCTTGAGCTTATAGGTAGACACCTAGGCATGTTTAATGACAAATTAGAGGTTAAGGGAGATGTTAACGTTAATAATCCTTATGAAAATCTAACAGAAGAACAGCTTCTTAAACTTGCGAAAATGCAATAAAAAGCGCAGTAATACTAAATTTTATCAATTTTGTAAAGTTATTAATTCTAAGAACCTAATATTTTCAATACTTTAAGGATTTATATACACCACGGATAATTTTTTGTTATCTGTGGTTGTTGACGTATGAAAGGAGTAATTACATGTGCAAAACATAGATAATAAAATAGCAGCCTTAGGAGCTAAAATAGAACTTGCAAAACGTAGGTTCTTTTTTTATTGTCAGTTAAAGGCTCCTGATTTTTATAAATCAAATAGGCAGTACCTTGTAGAGTTATGTAATATGCTCCAAAGCTTCTATGAATCAGATGATGAAGAGGTACTCGTAGTTAATTTGCCTCCTCGCCATGGTAAGAGCCGTACAGCATCTTTATTTGTAGAATGGATGTTTGGTAAGAACCAGCGAGAAAAGGTCATGACGGGCTCTTATAATGACACTCTATCGACTACTTTTGCAAAATCTGTAAGAAATAGTATTCAAGAAGTAAAAGGTGATATGCTTAAGCCTGTTTTCTCAGATGTATTTCCAAATGTAAGAGTTAAGCGCGGTGATGGATCCATGAGTTTATGGTCCTTAGAAAATGGTTACAACAACTACTTAGCTACTTCACCAGGCGGAACTGCCACAGGATTTGGAGCTTCTGTTATGATAATAGACGACTTAATTAAAAATGCTTTAGAAGCCTACAATGAAAATGTACTAGAAGGTCATTGGGATTGGTTTACAAATACTATGCTCTCACGTCTTGAAGAAGGTGGAAAGATTATCATCATCATGACAAGATGGGCAAGTGGTGATTTAGCAGGCAAGGCGCTTGAACACTTTAAAGAACAAGGCATCAACATAAAGCATGTTAACATGAAGGCAGTTCAAGATGATGGATCAATGCTATGTGATGAAGTACTCTCAAAGAAGTCTTACAACATGAAAGTAAAAGCCATGGGCGAGGATATAGCGAGTGCAAACTATCAGCAGGAGCCAATAGATCTTAAAGGCTGTTTATATAGCAGATTTAAAACTTATGATGGAGAGCTACCAGCATTTAAAGAGATTAGGAATTATACCGACACTGCAGATACTGGCGATGACTACCTATGCAGCATTGATTATGGAGTAACCTTTGCAGATGAGGCATGTATACTGGATGTTTATTACACAAAAGAACCTATGGAAATAACAGAGCCTAATACGGCTAAGATGATTCACAAAGATGGTGTAAATATAACCAATATTGAAAGTAATAATGGTGGGAGAGGTTTTGCAAGATCAGTAGAGAGAATTCTTAAAGAAAAATACGGTAGTAACAAAACAAGGATTAAATGGTTTCATCAATCGAAAAATAAGCAAGCAAGAATTCTTTCAAATGCTACCTGGGTGATGGATCATATATATTATCCTGCTAATTGGCGAGATAGATGGCCCGAGTATTATAAGGCTATGACTAAGTATCAAAGAGAAGGTAAGAACGCCCATGATGATGCTCCAGATGCCACAACAGGGATTGCAGAAAATATAAATACAAGAGGTAAAGCAACTATACTTAAACCCAGAGAGAGGAGGTAAATACAAAGTGACTACAGAAGAGTTTAAAAAACTAATTAACAAATATAAATCAAATCATGATAAGTACATTAAAAAATGTAAGATGGCTGAAAGGTATTATGAAATTCAAAATGATATATTGTATGATCATGCACCAGCTAACCGTAACAAAGAAAAAAATGATAATCCATTAAAAGCTGCAGATAATCGTATAGCTCATAGTTACCATAGATTACTTGTTAACCAAAAGGCTAGTTACTTATTTACATCACCACCGATGTTTGATGTAGGAAAAGAAGCTTTAAATAATAAGATAACAGAGATGCTTGGAGATGACTTTGCTAAAGTGTGCAAAAATATATGTATTAACGCTGCCAATCTACGATCAGCATGGGTACATGTTTGGATGGATGACAATAATAAGTTCCAATATGCACTTGTTAATTCGACTCAGATCATTCCTATATACAGTTCAGGATTGAAAAAAGAATTACAGTCTGTTATAAGAGTGTATGTAGAGGAAGAAAACGATGAGAGCTATGTTGTGTATGAGTACTGGGATTCTAGAGAATGTACGACATTCAGACGTAAAAACAATGCAGATATAAGGGATATCGAAGTATATAATAGGTTTAGTGCGCATAACTTAGATTCAGGAACCAGTACTCAAGTTGCCGTTTATAGACACGATTTCGAAGAGGTACCATTTATTGAATTTAAAAATAATAATATCAATGAAGATGATCTAACTCCTATTAAATCTTTTATTGATGTCCAGGACTTTGTCTTATCAGGATATGTGAATGATATTGATGATATACAGCAGCTTATATGGGTATTAACTAATTATGGTGGTGTAGATCTAGATGAGTTCAGAGAAGGCCTTAAGAAATACAAGACGATTAATTTGGAATCTCAAGGAGCTGATGATAAGAGTGGTGTCCAAACTATAGCAGTTGATATTCCAGTAGAAGCTAGAATGAAGTTGCTGCAACTAACACGAAAGCTTATATTTGAACATGGGCAAGGATTAGATCCATACCCAGAAAGTGGCTATGGTGATTCGTCTGGTGTTGCTCTATCTTTTATGTATACACCGCTTGAACTAAAATCAGGACTTACGGAAACAGAGTTCAGAACATCATTTAATAAACTTATAAGACTTATGGCCAAGTCGGCAGGATATAAAGAGTACTTCAGTATCATCCAAACATGGACCAGAAGTCGTATTAGAAATGAGCTTGAAGTTGCCCAAATAAGTAATCTACAACGGGGCATAGTGAGTGAAGAAACTCTTGTAGAAGCTAGTCCGTTAGTGGAAAATACGCAACGTGAAATGGATAGGAAAGCTAAGGAGAATAATTTAGGTGAACCTCCTATGTTTAATACTGGTGGTGATAGCTAGTGAAAAATAAAGAATACTGGGTTAAACGTCAAGAAGCTAAATACTTAGCTGGAGAGCAATCTATAAATGAATATTATAAAAGGCTAGAAAAGTCCTTCATGCAAGCTAAAAAAGAAATTCATAATGTAGTCAATGAATTTTATATAAGATACGCAAATGAAAACAACTTATCTTTTGCAGAGTCGCAAATAAGGCTCTCTAAAGCTGAAATAGGAGAACTACAAGACTTCATAGATATGGCTAATGAGTATATGGGGGTTTATAGTTTAGAACTCAACAATATGTCTGTAAAAGCTCGTATAACAAGATATCAAGCACTGGAAAAGCAGATTGATGTGGTACTTCAAAAAACTTATGCAGTAGAGTACGACTACAAGGGGCAGGAGATGTTCAAGGATATTTATAGTGAGGCTTATAATCGTACTTGGTATAATATTGACGTTTATAATGGATTTCATGCAGAGTTTGCACAGATTAATCCAAGGTTAGTAGATGAGCTTATTAAATACCCTTTTAATGGGGCAAATTACTCTGATAGGTTATGGAGACAAAAAGCTGATATGATGTTTAAATTAAATCAATCACTAACAACCATGATGATCCAAGGTAAAAACCCTAAGGTATTAACTACTGAATTTGCAAAAATATTTGATACAAAAAGGTATGAAGCTTATAGACTTATCCATACAGAAGGCAGCTTTATCATTGAGCAAGCTACTCAGCAAGCTTATGAAGAGGATGAAATTGAAAAGTATCAATTTAGTGCTACACTTGACATGAAAACAAGCGAGGTTTGCAGAGCTGCTGATGGAAAAGTAGTCGATGTAGGAAAAGGAATATCTGGAGATACTAAATACCCTCTTCCTCCGATGCATCCATTTTGTAGGTCTACCACAATACCTTATTTCGAGGATTATAAACCATCAACAAGGATAGCAAGAGATGAGGATGGTAAAACGTATACGGTGCCAGGTGATATGAATTATAAAGACTGGCATAATAGATTCATTAAGGGTAATCCGAAAGCAGAGCTTGCTGAGAAAAAGCTTAAGAATTCATATACTGACAAAAAACAGTATGAAAACTATAGGAGTGTTCTTAGTAAAGATGTGCCAAAATCGTTTGATAAGTTCCAAGAATTGAAGTATACTGATAATGAGAAATGGAAATTTACTAGCTTAGATTACAAAAGAAAAAAACATTTAATTGATAATCCTTCCTTAGTACTTCCAAATGCCAATTCGGCAAAGTTGCCTGAACAAAAGTTTACTCAATATTTATTTGGAGGGAACAATACAGATGGATTGGCAAAGGGAAAAGCTTTCGAAAGCCGATTAGGATATAATATTAATAATTGGCAAGACTTACATGAAGAAATCAAAAATAGAGCAAAATATTATCCAGTAACATCAAAAGGGAATAATGAATTTGGTGAAAGATTCGAACAGAAGATTATCGTTTATGGAGAAAAAGGTAACCCAGCAAATGTTGTTATTGGTTGGATCAACAATTCAAAAGGTATAAGTATGACTAGTGCTTATATAAAGGAGGTTAAGTGATGCTAGAGATTAAACAATATGACACAGTACTTTTGAAAGATGGCAGAAGAGCAGCAGTTGTTGAAAAATTTAGCGATACTGATTTTTTAGTTGATATAGGTGATTCACCAAAGGATTGGGATACAATTGATGTAAAAATTGATGATATCGAAAAAGTATTGTAATAAGGCACTTGCTTAAAAAAAATGAGTAGGTGCTATTTTTGTATAAAGAGAGAGCCTTTGATAGTCTATATTTAGCAGTAAAACATTAGCTTAATGGATAGTAAATTTGAAAACTTGGAAAGATAAAAAATAAAAGGAGTGGGCTAGATGGATAAATTGCAAGAACTACAAGAATTAAGCAAACCGCTTAGAGATTATTTGAGAAATAACTATGATCCATACTGTAAGATAGTTATAAGTAGTGATGAAGCGAATATTATTAGGTCAGAAATGCAAGTGGTATTTCCTCCCTGCATTTCTTCCTAATTAATAGTTATTATCCAACCCTTTGATATCTGTGAACCTTATCAAGGCGAGATAAAGCGGAACCTAGTGAAGAAGAATTAATAAAATGAATATATTCATCTTTTGAAACATCATAATACTGATATATTGCACCACCGTTTTTAAATTGAACTTCAAGAGTATTATTTTCCCAACCTACACTTGAGATTCTACTTGATGAAACGAATTGTCTATTCATATGTAACACCACCTTTCATTATAATTTCAGCTCTGGAAAGCTGATATATAAATTATAGTATAGAAAAATAAAATAAATTGTCGAAGTAAGCACTCTTGGGGAGTGCTTTTTTAATGCCTTTTTGTAGCTATAGGCGTAAAAGAATAGCTGCAAAAATCTAAGGTGAGGCAACCACGTAAAAAGCGTAGGAGGATAAAATGGATAAATTTAAAGAGTATTTGAAATCACTAGGTTACAGCGACGAGGATATTACTAAAATAGTAGCTGGAATGAATGACAAGAAGTTATTTATCACTCAAGAAGAACACATAGAAGACCGTTATGCTAAGTCAAAAACCAAGTTAACCGACTTAGAAAAGCAACTTAAGGCAGCTAATGATACGATTGAAGGACTTAAAAAGAATGGACAGACTTCCGAAGAACTACAAGCCAAGATCACTCAGTATGAGCAGGATATGGAGAAGCTGAAAACTGAATCAGCTAAGCAGCTATTTGACTCAGCTCTTGAAACTGAACTTATCAAAATTAACGTTCACAGCACAAAGGCAGCAAGAGCAGAATTAGATCTTGAAAAAGTTAAGTTTGAAAATGGTCAGTTTACAGGACTTAAAGAGCAAACTGACACATGGTCAAAAGACAAACCATTCTTAATTAAAACAGGCCAAACAAAAACAACTTATAATCCAGCAGGTGGTGGCGATCCTGGAACCGAAAGTCTTGCAGCTAAAATAGCAGCTCAAAGAAATACAGGTAATACGCAGCAAACAGACAATCCTTATGCAAGCGCATGGGGAACAAAATAAGGAGGAATGAGAAATGTTTGTAAAAGAATTTCAATATGAAAATTCACCAGAGTTTTTAGCAAGTCAGCATTATATCAACTTTACAACCACTATTACAGACGTTGGGGTTGTACCAGATGATAATGGCAAGAAATACGTTTTAGGTGGAACTATAATCGGTACCGATGGAAAGGCTGTTGCAGCGGATGGCTCTACAGTAGTAGCTAATCCGGTAGCAGGAATCTTATTCGCTACAGTAGATGTTACTTACGGACCACAACCAGGGGCTTTAATGGCAGAAGGCTATGTATTAGAAGCTAGACTTCAACAAGCAGATGAATCAGGGGTGCTTCTTGCTGCAATCAAAACATCATTAAACACTAATTGCCCTAAAATTACATTAAGATAAGGAGATGAAGAACAATGCCAAGAATAGAAGAACTTTTTTCAATTGAAGAACTTATTAATTATATAAAGTTAAGACAACCAACGCCTATGATGGGAGATATCTTATTTCCTGAAAGAAAAATCGAAGGATTAGATTTTAAAATGATTAAAGGTGCAAACAACCTTCCGGTTGCAGCTTCAGTACATTCATTTGATACTGAAACAGAAATCGCATCAAGAGAAGGAGCAACAGGTGCAATAGAAGAACTAGCTCTTATCAAGAGAAAAATTAAGATAGGAGAAAAAGAGTTAATCGTACTTAATGCACCTAGAAGCTCGCAAGAAGAGCAAATGATTATCAGTCAGCTTTACAACGATGTTGATACACTTGTGAATTCTGTGAGAGCTAGAGTTGAAGCTATGCGTATGGAAGCCTTATCAACAGGAAAGCTTGTTATTAACGAGAACAAAGTTAATGTCACTATTGATTATGGGACACCAACAGCACATAAAGCGGCTAAGACTTGGAAGTCTGGAACACCTGATATCTTAGGTGATATCTACACTATGACAGATACAATAGTAGCAGCTACAGGATTTACACCTGTTAGAGCTCTTACTAGCAGAACAAACTTGAATGTAATGCTCAAAGATGAAAAAATAAGAAAAGGTGTTTTCGGAGTTAATGCTGACAAGCTATTAACTGTAAACGAATTAAACCAATTCTTAGCAGCACAAGGGCTTCCTCCCATCGCAATTTACGATGCTCAGTATCGTATTCAAAACGCCAAAGGCGCTTATGTAGCTAAAAGATACTTAGCAGATGACAAGTTTATCCTTATGCCAGAAGGTAAGCTTGGTGATACTATCTATGGACTTACAGCAGAAGAGGTAGAACTTAGAAACAAAGCTGATATTGATATTACTAATGTTGGCAACATCTTAGTAGAACAATATGCAACAACTGATCCAGTAGCTAAATGGATTAAGGCAGTAGCAACAGCACTTCCTTCATTCCCTTATGCTGATCAGGTATTCATGGCAACAATAGGTTAGTAGGGTGGCATTTGCTGCCCTTATTTTATTATAAGGAGGGTTTCAAATGGTACTTGAAAAGGTAAATGCTGTGTTAAAGATAACAAGAGAGGATCCTACAGTTAACTTCACAGTTGATTTAGTAACAGACGAGGTACTTAACTATTGTAATTTAAAAACTATTCCTCAAAAGCTTGAGAATGTAATTGCTATGATGTGTATAGATACACTCAAACAAAGTGGTATAAGTTCTTCAAGTGGAGAAGATGCAGGAAATGTTAAAAGTATCAAAGAAGGAGATACCACTATCCAGTATGTATCCTCAACAGAAATGGTGCTTGAGAGAGTTAAGAATCCATCTTTTATGTTTAACTATACAGCACAACTTAATAGGTTCAGGAAGTTAAGATCATGAATCCATATACAGCTCTCTGGAAAGATAAAATGGATATATGGAGAAACATTGAAAAGAAAGTTAACGGTATTACTAGGCACGAAGAAGAAAAACTTTATAGCAATATTTCTTGCCACTTATCTAAGAATAGCCTGGCATCATTAGATCAAGGAGAAAAGGCTGAAACCTTATCAACACATACACTTTTTTGTGATATAGCTACTGATATTAAGTCAGGAGATAGAGTTGTTGTTACTAAGCCAAATGGGTATCTTATCACTGTAACTACAGGAGAGGTATTTCCATACACCTACAAGCTAGAAGTTATGGTAAAGAGAAGTGATACGGCATGAACAGTAATCAACGTGCTAATAAAACAGCTATTGAGAAATATCGTAAAGAGCTTATGGCTATGGTTAAGGATATACAAGGCATTGACAAGAGAATACTTGATAAGGCTGTAAATGTAGGGCTTGCAGATGTTAAACAGAATACTCCCGTAGTTACAAGTTACATGAAAAGAAACTGGTACACCACTCCTACCAGAAAAGGTAAGAACGGTGTGGAAAAGAAACTTATAAACATCATGGACTATTCTAGTTATGTGAATTATGGCCGCAGAATTGTAGTAAAAGGCGTGACAGTAGGGTTTGTGAAAGGTAAGTTTATGTTAGAGAAAGCAGTGGCTAAAGTTGATAAGGTTATTGAAAGCGAGTTTAAGAAATCTATAGAGAGGGTGAATAAAAAACATGGTAAATAGCATTAAAGCAGTTGTAGTTTTTAACTTGGGTAACTTGTATCCAGGGATTACTATTTATGATGAAGATGTTCCGCAGAATTTTAAAACACCCTCTTTTATGATATCTCTTGTAGATCAAGACTATGAAAAGCTACTCAATACCAAGTCGAAGAGCTTATTAAGTTTTGATATAGCCTATTTTAGCAATCAGAAGGACATAAAAAATGACATTCAAAACGTACAAGTTAACCTACTAAGAAAGTTTGATCTAATCTCTAAAGATGGTTTTAAAATAAGAATACTCAATAAGAGGTGCAGCACTACTGACAATGTGCTGCATTTTTTATTTGATGTAAGTTACAGAGAAATATCTGAAGAGGAATTTATAAAAATGCAAAAAGAAACAACGAATACAAGAATATAGAGGAGGACTAAGATGGCAGGTATATGGAACTCACAAAACAAAGTGCTGCCTGGTGCTTACATCAACTTTAAAACCAACAAGCCGCTATCTATCATGCCAGGCGATAGAGGCATAGTAGTATTACTACAAGAAATGAGTGTAGGATCTGAGGGAGACGTTTATAGAGTAACTGCTCTAGAGAGTGAATTGCCGGAAGGGGCAACAGTAGCAGATAAACTGTTAGTCAATGAGACCTTAAAAGGCGCAAAGACTGTATTAGTGTATAACCTCGGAGACGCACATACAACGGAGGATATTGAGGTAGCATTAACTGACCTAAAAATAGTTAGTTTTAATACACTGGCTTATCCCTATGATGAGGGAAAGGAAGCAAACAAAACCACTATCCATACATGGATTGAAGCTATGAGGGATGATGAAGGTGTTAAATGCCAAGCTGTATTAGCTAATCATGCTGCAGATAGCGAAGCTGTTATCAATGTGGTTAATGGTGTTAAGTTAACAGATGGAACGACTCTTACCGCAGCACAGTGTACAGCGTGGGTAGCCGGGGTAACAGCTGGAGCATTTATTAATAAATCTAATACTAACCAAAAGTATATTGGGGCTATTGATGTAGCTCCAAGGATGACAAAGACAGAAATGGAAACGGCTATTACAGGAGGTAAATTCATCTTTAAGGTTGATAATGCTCAAAATGTAACAGCAGTTTATGATATTAACTCATTTACTACATTTACAGTAGATAAGGCTAAAGAGTTTAGGAAAAATAGAGTAGTCCGTGTTATTGATAGTATTAACAATGACGTTACCACTATTTTTGAGTCTAACTATGTCGGTAAGGTAGATAATAATACTAATGGCAGATCACTCTTAAGGGCAAGTCTTGTAGAGTATTTTAAAGAGCTTCAAAGACTTAATGCTATACAAAATTTTGTGCCAGATGATGTTACAGTTTCACCAGGAGCTGACGCGGATGCAGTAATTATTGACTGTTATATTCAACCTGTTGATGCAGTTGAAAAAATGTATATCACCGTTAATTTAGCGTAAAGGAGGATAAATAGATGGCGGATAACTATGTAAGATTAAGTGATACCATATCCTCTAAGGAGGCTAGTGCTTTTATTACAATAGATGGCACAAACAGGGAGCTGTTTGAAATATCTAGTATAAAAGCTCAATTAGATCTTAATGTGCAAACCCGTAATATGCTAGGACACAGAATGGCGCAGCATAAAGTAACAGGGGCAGAAGGTACAGGATCGATGACGATGTACTTCATGAACTCCGATATGCTTAAACTAGCTATTAAATATATTAAAGAAGGGTCATACGGTGGATTGAAGCTACAAGTCAAAAATCTTGATGCGCAGTCTACTATCGGTACCCAAGAAGTAGTTCTAAGCAATGTATTACTTAAAACTATTCCAGTATGTACGATAGATGATCAATCAGAGGATCCAATCACAATAGATACAGACTTTACGTTTGATGATATTGATGGATTATCATTCTTTGACCTACCACAGAATTATCGTTAAGAGGGCGTAGCGCCCTCTATTTTAGAGTAGGGACGGAAACTAATGTATAAAAATAAATATGGGATGCATAGCATCTGTAAGTCATAAGATTTGTACATTAGGGATATCTATACTCAATGTATACCTAAAAATGAGTATAGCAAACAAACCTACATTAGATGTAAATTTTTAAAAATGTATTCAGTTCACAAATAGTTATTCGAGTAAAGCAAGAATATTAAATCCAAAAGCTTTGATTCTAGCATCAAGGTGAATATTAATGCTAGCTATCATAGTCATAAAAGAATAACGCTTTTTACCACGTATTCTTAAAGAATGAAGTCTATAGTGATTAAGAATACGATTATTGATACGCTCTGA